>CANRDU010000008.1 GCA_947629445.1 uncultured Bacilli bacterium | reverse complement strand
TCCCGAACACAGAAGTTAAGCTCTTTCACGCCGACGATAGTGTATGCGAAAATAGGTAGTTGCAAATTTTTTTTTGCGTTAATTTACAGATTTTTGTGCAATTCTATTGATATTTTTAATTTTATTGCAATAATAAATTCTTTTTTGTTATAATATAAATAGGTGATAGGGATGGAATATAAAATTACAACACATAGTGAGTTAGAAACAATTGAAATTGCTCAAAATTTTGAATCAGAAAAATTTCCAAATATGATTATTTGCCTAAATGGGGAACTTGGTAGTGGTAAAACAATGTTTGCTAAAGGTATTGCTAATGCTTTGGGTATACAAGATACCATTACTTCTCCAACTTTTACAATTATTAAAGAGTATGAAGGGGAATTACCCCTATATCATTTAGATGTATATCGTCTTGATGGCGAAACAGCTGGTGTAGGAATAGAAGAATATTTTACTAAGGGTGGAGTAGTTGTCATTGAGTGGGCAGATACGATTGCATCTATTTTGCCGAAAGAACGATTAGATATTAAATTTAAAGTAGTAGGAGAAAATAAAAGGGTACTTATTATTACTCCGTACGGTCAACAATATGAGGAATTATGTGAGGCTGTTTTATGAAAAGTTTGTTTATAGATACTTCTACTTTCTTTATGAATATTTCTGTATTGGAGGATAAGGAAGTACTAGCTAGTTTTCATGAAGAAGTACATATGGATATGGCATCTAAAATTATTCCCATTATTGAGGAGTTATTTCTGAATTTACCATTTACCATCCACGATATCGATAAAATTTTTGTAGTGAATGGTCCTGGTTCTTTTACAGGGGTTAGAGTGGGAGTTACGGTAGCAAAAACGATGGCATGGGCTCTAAAAAAGACAATCGTTCCACTATCTAGTTTAGAATTCTTAGCAACCACTCCTGTTGATACCAAATATGTTATTCCAGCAATTGATGCTCGTAGAGGATATGTTTACGCAGGTGTCTATGATCGTTCTATGACAGTAATTTTAAAGAATCAATATATGCCTTATGATGAGTTAAAATCATATTTAGCAGAGGGAACTGTTGTTAGTTATGATGTATTAGAGGGAAAAACAACTCCCCATCCGGATGTATCCAAGATTATTGAGTTACATAAGGATGATAATGGTGTTAATCCTCATCAATTAAATCCTAATTATTTAAAATTGACGGAAGCCGAAGAAAAGAAAACTAAAGAGGAGTAATTTATGATAAGAAAAGCCGTTCATGCCGATTTTCCTGTATTAAGTAAATACTATTGTGAATTTGACGAAAATGGAATAGATTTATTTAATAGGGGACCATTTTCTCATTTATTGGTATATGAAGATAATCATGAGATTGTTGGTTTTATTAGTTATAGCATTATTTATAATCGTGCAGAAATTGAGTATATTTACGTAGAGGAAAAGTATCGTAAAAAGGGAATTGCTTCTGAATTATTGCAATTTGGTATTGAAGATGCTAATACAAGTGGATGTGAAAATATTACTTTGGAGGTAAATGAACATAATAATGCTGGAATTCAGTTATATGCAAAATTTGGTTTTGTAAAAGCAGCAATGAGACCAAGGTACTATCACGGTGAGGATGGCATTTTGATGATAAGAGAGTTGAAGAAAAGTGAATGATGTATTTATTTTAGGAATTGAGTCTAGTTGTGATGAAACAAGTGTATCTATCGTAAAAAATGGTGAAGAAGAGATAGCTACAGTTGTTCTTTCACAAATGGATACTCATGCTAGTTACGGTGGTGTCGTTCCTGAAATTGCTAGTCGTATGCATGTTGAAAATATTACTATGGTTATTGAAGAGTGTCTAACAAAAGCATCTATGACAATGGAAGATATTACGGCGATAGCAGTTACTTATGGACCTGGATTGATAGGTTCATTATTAGTAGGTGTTACTGCAGCATCTACACTTGCCTATATTTATCAGAAACCATTAGTGCCAGTTCATCATATTGCTGGACATATTTATGCGAATAACTTAGAAAGAAAGATGGAATTTCCGTTAATCGCATTAGTAGTCAGTGGTGGACATACTGATTTAATCTATATGAAAGAAAATTATTCTTTTGAAAAAATTGGTGGAACATTAGATGATGCGGTAGGAGAGGCTTACGATAAAGTGGCTAGAGTGGCATCTATTCCTTATCCAGGAGGTCCTTTAGTGGACAAACTGTCACAGCAAGGAAAAGATACCTATAAATTACCTACACCACTAGATGATGATTCTTATAATTTCAGCTTTAGTGGACTAAAGAGTGCGGTTATTAATCTTGTTCATAATGAAGAACAGCGTGGAAATGAAGTATCTAAAGAAGATTTAGCTTGCTCTTTTCAAACGAGAGTAGTAGATATATTATCCAAAAAGACAATGCGTGCGATTGATCAGTATCAAGTGCACAATTTAATTGTTGCTGGAGGGGTTGCTGCAAATAGCGGTATTCGTTCTAAGTTAAAGGAATTATGTGACCAATCAGGTGTTAATCTAACGGTGCCGTCTTTAAAATATTGTACAGATAATGCTACTATGATAGCAGCGGCAGGTTATTTTGCTTATACAATGGGTAGAAGAGCTGGTTATGATTTAAAAGCAAAAGCAACGGATCCGTTACACTAGGAAGGAAGATGCTATGAAGTGTATTCTACTATGTGCAGGATATTCTATGGATGAAGAATTAAAGAGGAGAGAAACAGCGAGTTCTCTTTTAGAAATTCATGGAAAACCGCTCATCAATTATACAATCGAAGAGTTAGAACCGATAGAGGATATTGATGAGATTTTTGTCATTACAAATGGCTTGTATTATCCTAAATTTATGGATTGGCAATCTAAAAATACATTTTCTAAAAAAGTTACAGTAATTAATGATAATACCACTTCCAGTGAGGCGAAGTTAGGAGCCATTGGCGATATTCGTTATGTGATTAATTCGAAAAATATCGAAGAAGATATCTTTGTTCTAGCGGGGGATATTTATTTTGATTTTAATATTCAGAAGATGATAGAATTTTATCACGACAAGAAAGTATCTGTAATTGCTGGATTATCTTCTTTTAACCAAGAAGATTTAAGCAAATATGGTGTGATTGAGGAAAATGATGGATTAGTGGTAGGAATGCAAGAGAAGCCGAGAGATCCAAAGGGAAATTTAATTTCTTTAGCTGCCTATATTTATCCTAAGGATATTTTACGGGATTTTGAATACTATCTTAGCGAGGGAAATAAAACCACTTATCCGGGATATTTTGTAGAATATCTTTATAAAATAAAACCAATCTATGTGTATGAAATTATAGGCAATTTCTATGATGTAAAAACTGTACAGTCAATCAGTAAACTAGAACAACGACTTGACAAATCAGTTTGACAATTTATAAGGTATGTGTTATCATAGCACTAGAAATGAGGGAGTTAAATGGCTAATGATAATGGAAGAAGGAGACAACCTGAGACACCAGAAGAAATGGAAACTTTTCGCGTAAGAATGTTTACCAATATTCCATCTAATTGTGTATTAGTAGGAGAAAATATTTTTACAAAGAACAGAAAAGTGTATCAAAAGGCATTATTCCATATGCCATGGTTTAAAAGCCGTTATATCAAATTAGAAACACAAAATACAGATTTAGCTAAGAATAAATTTGAATTGGAAGGTGGTAGCCTTTCCGTAGTAGCAGATGTTGCTGTTAGTTGGAGAATAAAGCCAGTAGGACAAACTAATTACAAGATGAATCCTATTAGAAGATGGCAAAGTATTATTGATGGTTTTAGAACAAAAACAGTTTCTAGCGTTTTAAAAACAGTAGGATTAGCAGCGGCTACTGTACTAGGAGGAATGGTTTTTTCACCTGCTCTTATTGCAATTCCAGCACTAACTGCTGGGTATATTACGTTGTTCCATCAAGATCAAGATTGGGTTAATGAACAAGGGGCTGTTCAACATGCTTATAACTCAGCTTCTGCTATGAAGGAGTTAGAGCAAAGTATCTATGGAGAATTAGAGGCTTACTTTGCTTCCCATACTTATGAGGAGGTAAAAGGAAGAAGACTTGATCTTTCTGATCCAATGTTTGCTGCTTTAAGAAGAACGTTAGATGAATACTCTGAACAGTATGGTATTGAAGTAACGAGATTAAACTTAAAATCTATTGATTTAACACCGGAGAGTAATGATACTTTACGTCGTCAAAAAGAAGCAGATGTTCAGGCATATGCTGCACAAAAAAGAGCAGAGGGAAAACAATTTGATTATGACAGGATACAGGCTTTCATGGACTCTTTAGAAGCTAGAGGATATACGAGAGAACAGATTATTGAACTTATCAAATTAGATCAAGCTACTAGAAATGGTGCTGCGGTAGTGGTAGGTGGAGGAGCTTCTCCTATTATCTCAATGCCTACTAGTGGTAGACAAGCTCCATCAGAGCCAACGGATGGGGATGATCCTATGTCACAAGGAGGAAGAACTAGATAAAAGAACCGTATGGTTCTTTTTTTGTACGATTTTACTGTTTCACGAAATTGTGGTATCGGAATATACTATGATAGGAAAGGGGAAGAGGTATGAAAAAAATCATAATTCCAATTATCGGTGTTTTTTTAATCGTTATGATTATTGGTTTAGGATTTTTAGCTAGCAAGGAACAACATACTGATAAAAACAATTCACTAGAGAAAATTAAAGTTGCAGATGCTACCCTAACCTCAAGGATACATTGGTAATAAAAAAAGTTTGAAAATTAAATGACACTATCTTTAGATTGTTCATTTAATGTTTCCAACACTTTATCTAAAACTTTATCTTTCATTTTCTCTTTTATATGAAGGTTTTCAATACTCTCTAATAATAAATTGACTTTCAATATAGCCAAATGATTCAAGAATAATCTAGTTCCTTCTTCTGATTTGGGAAAATTAACCAATACTTGCAAAATTTCCTCCTTAAATATTCTTATATTTCACTATATTCAAAAGGATGTTTTTTATCATCTATTAACTCTTATCTGTATGTATAATGATTTATTCTTTTATGTTATAATAACAATAGGAGGATGTGACTGATGCCAACGATATTATTAGAAATGCTTAAAACTTCCAATGAAAGTTATGAAAAAACGATTGTATACGAAAACGGAAAAGTGGAAATGGAAATATTTAGAAGAGGAGTTCTTTCTAAAGAAGAGAGTACTATTGATTTTGCTAATGAATTAAAAGAACAGTTACTTGCTGCCTA
Organism: uncultured Bacilli bacterium; assembly: GCA_947629445.1. GTDB lineage: Bacteria > Bacillota_I > Bacilli_A > RF39 > UBA660 > UBA5578. Next base: position 51,049 of record CANRDU010000008.1, on the reverse strand, counting down.
TGATATGATGGTAATGATGTATCAAGATAAGCAAGATATGACTTACAAAGTTTCTTTTAATAACTATGCTTTTTATTCTTTAGATTTATATTTAGATATTCATTTGATGATTAAATTCCAATGCCTAAAAAAACTATCCATTTTTGAAAAATATGAAAAAGAGAAAAGAAAATTGGAAGAAGAAAAAAAATTAACGGAAAATATTAAGAAATTAGATGCTTATGAAAAAGAAAAACAAGAAATAGACATATCATCGATAGATTCTCATGATTTTTTAGAAGATGAAAGAAATATCATTTCGTTTAGACTTGAGGAAAGTGAAGATTTCAAATTAGGGGAAAGTAGATTCTTCTCAGATACCATTGATTTACCAGATGGTCTAGAGATACCAGAATTGTTAGATTTTGTTGGACAAATTAATTTAGAGGAATTAGCTCCTTATGATACGGAAAATTTGTTGCCAAAAGAAGGCATGCTATATTTTTTTCAAAATCCTTATTTACCTGACCATTCTTATGAGTTTGGAAAAGTTATCTATACTAGTGATAATTCTTTAACAAGAAAAAAAGTAAACGTATCTGATAAAGATATGATTTTGAATCTTTCTTTAAAAGAAATCCATAATACTGTTGAAAAATTTAGTGATAGATATGAAGAATATAATGGAAAGTTAGAATATAGTTCTTTTAAAGGTAGTGATTTAAACAAAATTTATGGATTTTTTAATGATTGTCAAATGTTAGAGGAAGAAATAAAAAAAATTTCACAAAAATATACGGTATTATTACAGCTTGGTTCCGATATATATGGAGAAGGGGTAACTACTTTCTTAATCTTAAAAGAAGATTTGCAAAATCGCAATTTTCAAAACATTATTTATATTTATAACCAAAGCTAAAAGAAATTTTCTTATGTGATTAAAAATAATAGAAATGACTATAAATTAGTTCTAAATGGGATTGTAACGTGATATTTTAATTAATGGATAAATATTACAAAAGGAATGATCCTATGAATGAAAAGCGGTATTATGCTATATATAGTCGAAAATCTAAATTCACTGGTAAAGGAGAAAGTATAGAGAATCAAATTGAGTTATGTAAAAGTCAGTTAACTAATAAATATGGAAGAGAAATAGAGGAAAAAATACGTATCTATCAAGATGAAGGCTTTACTGGTTATAATACAAATAGACCTGAATTTCAAAAGATGCTGAAGGATATTAGAGCAAACAAAATTCAGGCTATCATAGTATATCGATTAGATAGAGTAAGTCGTAATGTATCAGATTTTTGTAATTTAAAGGATGAACTTGCTAAATATAATGTCGATTTTATATCCGTAAGTGAAAATTTTGATACTTCTACGCCCATGGGAATAGCCATGTTAATGATTACCTCTGTTTTTGCGCAATTAGAACGCGATACGATAGCGGAACGAATCCGCGATAATATGTATGAACTTGCTAAAACTGGTCGTTGGCTTGGTGGGAATACTCCTTTAGGATTTCAATCTAAAAAAATAGAAAATATCGATATAGAAGGGAAAAAAAGAAGTTTATATCAATTAGATCAAATACCAGATGAAATAAAAACTATTCAGTTAATATGGGATAAAATGGATGAACTAAAAGGATTGAGTAAATTAGAGAGCTATCTATTACAACAAGGAATTAAAACTAGGAATCATAATAATTTTACAAGATTTTCGTTAATATCTATTTTAAAAAATCCGGTATATGTGGTAGCTGATAAACAAATCAAGAAATTTTTTGAAAATATGGGCGTTACCATATATGCAGATGAGAATGATTTTGATGGCAGGCGTGGTCTTATTGCCTATAATAAAAGATTGGAAATAGCAGGAAAACCTAAAACGATGAAAAATATATCGGAATGGATTATAGCGGTTGGTAAACATCATGGCGTTATTTCTAGTGACAAATTTATAAAAGTTTGGAATTTGCTAGATAACAATAAAAATAAACGATTTCGAACACCCCCTCAAAACAATGCTCTACTTTCAGGAATTATCAAATGCAAATATTGTGGTAGTTATATGCGCCCGAGACTTCGTAATTCATATACAACTACTGGTAAGAGAAATTTCAGTTATTTATGTGAATTAAAAGATAAAAGTAGGAAACAATTCTGTCAATGTAGAAATATAAATGGAACAGAAACAGATCACTTAGTAGTTTCTAAAGTAAAGGAATTAACAGTACCAATTAGTGACTTTATAACGAAACTCCAAGATATAGTAGAAAGTAGAACGAAAGAACCAGCAAAAAAGCAAAATGAATTACAAAGTTTAAAAAACACTTTCACTAACAACAAAATGAAACTAGAAAAACTTGTGGATAAATTAGCGGAAGTTGATAAAGAAATCATGACGGAAGTGATAGAGCAAATAAAAAGTTTGAAAAATAAAAATTCTATTATCAAAAATAGAATTTCGGAATTAGAGAATGAAGGACAAATAGAAGTAGATGAAAAGCAAGTAGTAAAACTTGCTTTTCATGTTATTCAGAACTATATGGATACATTTGAGGATTTAGATATAGTGAGCAAACGAACATTTATAAAATCATTAATAAGTTCTGTAGAATCTGATGGAGAAAATCTATATATTCATTTCATCGGAAGTAATGTAAAATGTCCATGAGGTGATGGTAGCAGAAGTAACCCATAGTATTTTCTATACGCCACTTTATGTAGCGGATGCTCTAGGGTATTTTAAAGAAGAAGGGTTAGACGTTGAGATTATTCTTACTAGTGGGGCTAATAATGTTGCAGCTGCTGTTATGAGTGGAGATGTTCAAATTGGTTTTTGTGGTAGTGAACAAACTTTATATATCTATAATGAAGGAGCTAAAGATTATTTAATTAATTTTGCTGGTATGACTAAAAGAGATGGAAGTTTTCTTGTATCTAGAGAACCAATGGAAAACTTTGATTTAACCAAATTAAAGGGTGTTATCTTAGGGGGAAGACAAGGTGGAATGCCATCTATGACGTTGAACTACACCCTTCATGAACAGGGGATTGAAAACTTAACTGTAGATACTAGTGTTGATTTTGCTGCTTTATCAGGGGCTTTTATTGGAGGACAGGGAGACTATGTTACTTTATTTGAACCAAATGCTTTGAACTTGGAACAAGAGGGATATGGATATGTTGTTGCCTCTATCGGAGAGTTAGGAGGAGAAGTTCCATACACAACTTTTAATGCTTTAAAAAGTTATATAGAAAGTAATCTAGATAAGATAGAAAAATTTACGAGAGCTCTTCAGAAGGGAATAGATTATACTTTTGATCATAATGATGCTGATTTAGCAAAGATTTTAGTAGATTATTTTCCGGATACTAGTTTGAATGATATAGAGACGGTAGTAAAAAGATATAGAGATAGTGATTCTTGGTACCGAACAACTTACATTACAGAGGATGGGTATAACCATATGCAAGAGATTGTTGATTTTAATGGTTTCTTAACTAAAAAAGTCGATTATTCGATTGTAGTCGATAATACCTATAATCATGAATAATATATTAAATATCCAAAATTTAAAGAAAACATACCATACGAAAGAAAAAGAAACAATTGCTGTAGAGGATTTTTCTCTTTCTTTAGCAGATGGGGAGTTTGTAGCGCTTGTTGGACCATCTGGATGTGGGAAGTCTACGATACTATCGATTTTAAGTGGACTAGAAGAAAAGACAGATGGTACTATTATTTATCAAAATAAAAAGATGGGATATATGCTTCAAACGGATGCTTTATTTGAGTGGTTAACCATTTTGGATAATTGTTTATTAGGGTTAAAAATCAAAGGAGAGTTAACGGATGAAAAAAGAGAGTATGTCATTTCATTATTAAAAAAATATGGGTTAGGAGATTTCTTAAATAGTTATCCTAGCCATTTATCAGGGGGAATGAGGCAGAGAGTAGCGCTTATTAGAACACTTGCGATAAAACCAGATATTCTCCTTATGGATGAACCCTTTAGTGCTTTGGATTATCAGTCAAGATTAGCAATTTCGGATGACGTGTTCCATATCTTAAAAGAAGAAAAAAAGAGTCTTATTATGGTAACGCATGATATTGCAGAAGCTATCTCTATGTGCACTAGAGTAATTGTATTATCGAAAAGACCTTGTACCATCAAAAAAGAATTTTTAATTTCATTGACAGATTTTTCAACGCCAATTGAAAATAGAAAAGCGAAAGAATTTTCTCATTACTATGAAGAAATTTGGAAGGAAATTGACCATGAGTCATGAACATAAAATATATCTTAGAAAAATTCGTCAGGAAAAAATCTTTATTCATTTTTGCCAGTTTTTATTGCTTTTCCTTCTTTTGGGAATATGGCAATTTGCTGCTGATAAAGGTATAATCGATTCTTTTATTTCGTCTAGTCCAAGTAAAGTGTGGGATACTATTTTATCTCTTTATGACAGTGGCACTTTATTTCATCATATTTGGGTTACGACTTATGAAACCATTTTAGGATTTTTTATGGGAATGACGTTAGGAGTACTAGTAGCTGTTATTCTTTGGTGGTTTCCAAACGTTGCTAAAGTATTAGATCCTTATTTCACGGTACTAAATAGTTTACCTAAAGTAGCGCTTGGCCCCATTATCTTGATATGGTGTGGTGCGAATCAAAAATCCATTATTTTAATGGCGATGTTAATTTCTGTTATTGTTGCCATATTAAATATTTATCAAGGATTTCAAAAAGTAGATAGTCAAAAGATAAAGTTGATGAAATCTTTTGATGCGAATAAATGGCAAATATGTTTTTACTTAATATTTCCAAATAGTAAAAAGAATCTAATGGAAACATTGAAACTAAATATTAGTATGTGTTTAATTGGGGTAATTATGGGAGAGTTTTTAGTATCAAAAGAAGGTATTGGCTATCTTATTATGTATGGTTCGCAAGTATTTAATTTAAATTTGGTAATTAGTGGAGTTGTTCTTTTGTCCTTATTAGCTACTGTTCTTTATACCGTAATCAGTTTTATTGAAAAAATTTATATTAAGAAAGATTGAGACTGTTTTGAAGACAGTCTTTTTTATGTGTCGTTTTACAATCAAAATGGAAAAAGAGAAAAATAAAAAACTACATAAGTAGTTTTTATCCCATAATTTGTCCGCCATTGTTATGAATGACTTGACCTGTTACATAACTAGAGTCATCAGAAGCTAAAAAGACGAATGTTGGAGCAAGTTCAAAGGGCATTGCTCCTCTTGCCATAGCAGCGTCTGCTCCTAGAGAGGGAATTTTTTCTTTTACCCAACAAGCCGGTTGTAGGGGAGTCCAAAAGAAGCCTGGGGCAATCGCATTGACACGGATATTTTTAAGCGCTAGATTACGTGCTAAAGCTCTTGTGAAACCTACAATAGCGCCTTTCGTAGTAACGTAATCAATGAGTTGTGGTTCCCCGAAAAAGGCAGTCACAGAAGTAAGATTAATAATGGAAGATCCGGAACAGAGATAAGGAACAACCTCTTTTGTCAAATAAAACATTCCATAGACATTTACCTTCATTGTCCAATCAAACTGTTCATTACTAATGTTTTCAATGCAGTCTTGTTGATATTGGACACCGGCATTGTTAACAAGAATATCTATTTTTCCGAATCGCTCTAATGTTTGATTAACAATTTCTTTACAAAATTCATGACTAGTAATGTCGCCTCTTAGCAATAGGCATTCTCCTCCTAGTTTCTCTATATAATCTTGGGTATCTAAGGCATCTTTATCTTCATCATAGTAGACAATGACAATTTTGGCTCCTTCCTTTACAAAGGCAATGGAAGCTGCTTTTCCAAGACCACTATCTCCACCAGTTACAATAGCAACTTTATCTTTTAGTTTGCCACTTCCTCGGTAGTTGGGATTGTCAAAGATGGGTTTTGGTGTCATTAAGTATTCCATACCTGGTTGTTCTGCTTGCGATTGTTCTGGAGCCATAATATGGTATTCTTTACTTTGAATTCCTATGTTATCATAATAATTGTAAAAAGTATTCCCAAAGTAATAATCGTAGTTCATATAAACCTCCTATGATAATATATGTGCAATTGACGGAATGGTTAAAAGAAATACAAGAACTTCTTTTTTCTTCCCTTTTTTATGTTATAATGGGAATAGGAAGTAGGTAATCATATGTTTGATAATTTAAATGAACAACAGAAAGAAGCCGTAATGACAACAGAAGGACCACTTTTGGTTTTAGCGGGAGCAGGAAGTGGAAAAACACGTGTTTTAACAACTCGTATTGCCTATTTGATTGAAGAAGTAGGAATCGCACCTACCAATATTTTGGCGATTACTTTTACGAATAAAGCAGCGAAAGAAATGCGTGATAGGGTATGTTCCATGTTAGGACCCATTGCCTATCAAATCCAAATTTCAACCTTTCACTCTTTTGGATTAACGATTGTAAAAGAAAATTATGATTTATTGGGCTATAAAAAAGAATTTACTATTTTAGATAGCGATGATTCTTTATCAATTATTAAAAAAATATTGAAAGATCAAGGACTAGATTCGAAAGTATATAATCCGAAAGTAATTCGTAATAGAATCAGTAGCGCTAAAAATGAGAGAATGAGTCCTGATAGACTTTCTTGTTTTAGTGCGTGTGATTTAGATGAAAAGGTAGTGGATGTTTATCGTCTTTATCAAGACAAATTAAAAGCGAATAATTCTTTAGATTTTGATGACTTATTATTAAAACCAATTGAGTTATTTGAAGATCATCCTGAAGTTTTAGATGCTTATCGGGAAAGATTTTTGTATATTTTGATTGATGAGTACCAGGATACTAATGAAGTACAATATTTACTTACAAAGATGCTTAGTGGAACTCATAAAAATATATGTGTAGTGGGAGATGAATCACAGTCTATTTATGCCTTTAGAGGTTCTAATTATCGTAATATTTTAAATTTTGAGAAGGATTATCCTCAATGTAAGATTATTTTGTTAGAGCAAAATTATCGTAGTACGAAAACTATTTTAAATGCTGCTAATGACGTTATTAAAAATAATAAGGAACGAAAAGATAAGAAGTTATGGACTGAAAATCCAGAGGGTGATAAAGTTACCTATAAACGGTGTAATAATGAATTAGAAGAAGCATCCTATGTCACTTCTACGATTCAGGACTTACTAGTAAATGGTGCTTCCTTAGAGGATATCGTTGTTCTTTATAGGACCAATGCGCAATCCCGTACGATTGAGGAAGCTATGTTAAAGGATAATATTCCTTATAAAGTAGTGGGAACTTTTTACTTTTACAATAGACGAGAGATTAAAGATTTAATTGCCTATTTGAGATTAATTTACAATAGTCAAGATGATGTAAGTCTAACGCGGATTATTAATTCTCCCAAAAGGGGAATTGGGGAGAAGACGCTTTCTTCTTTAGCAAATAAAGCACAAGTTCTAGGAACCAGTATGTATGAGGCAATTGATGCTGGAAAAGAGTTGAAATTTAAGGAAACGATAGAGTCTATCAAAAGAGATAGTGAGAATTTATCCCTTACGGAAACTGTAGATTTAGTGTTAGAGCGTAGTGGACTTCGTAAAGAACTAGAAGATGAGAATTCGATAGAGGCAGAGGCAAAATTAGAAAACTTAGAGGAATTTAAATCAATTACCAAGAATTTTGAAGAAAGATATGGTATAATATCTCTAGAAGAGTTCCTAGAAGAGATTAGTCTAGTTGCCGATATGGAAGAACATAAGGATAATGTTCATGTCGTAACCCTTATGACCATGCATTCGGCAAAAGGATTAGAGTTTCCGTATGTATTTGTGATTGGTATGGAAGAAGGCATTTTTCCACATAGTCGAGCAATGTTTGACAATAGTGAATTAGAAGAAGAGAGAAGACTATGTTATGTAGCTATTACAAGAGCAATGAAAAAATTATGGCTAGTAGGAGCGAAAAGAAGAACTCTTTATGGAATAGAAAATGCAAATCCTATCAGTAGATTTATTAACGAAATAGGGGATGATTATATCGATCGCTTGGATGGTAAAGAAGAAAAGTCTAAGACGATATTCCATACTTCTTCTATTGATGATAGCATTGATTATAAGCCAGGTGAAAAAGTTATTCATAACGATTTTGGCGAAGGTGTCATCATTACCGTTGAAAAGTCTATTTTGACTATCGCATTTCCTCATCCGTTTGGTATAAAGAAAATTATGAAAGGACATAAGAGTATTAGAAAGGTGTAGGTGTATATGCAAATATTGACGCTATGGGAGAAATTAAATGAATATTCTCTTCAATTTAGAGATTGGATATTTGAAAACTATCGTAATCCACTCCTTTGGGTAGGTATTGTGGTAGGTGGATATCTTATATTTAGAGCAGTTTATAGTACATTAAATAAAGACTAGTAATCCTCTAGTCTTTTTTGATATAATAGGGAAGAAAGCGGTGAGTTTATGAGAGAAATACTAGGTTCTCATGTTTCTTTTTCGAAGGAAAAACAAATGTTAGGAAGTGTTTTAGAAGCATTAAGTTATAAAAGTAATACGTTTATGTTTTATACAGGGGCACCACAGAATACGACTCGTATGCCCATTAATCCTGAACTTACACTTTTAGCGCATAATTTAATGAATAAGGAAAATATTAATATTGAAAATGTAGTAGTACATGCACCCTATATCATTAATTTAGCGAATGATAAAAATAAAGATTTTAATATTTCTTTTCTAAAAGAAGAACTCGCTCGTGTAGAAAGTTTAGGGGTATCGAAATTAGTTTTGCACCCAGGAAGTCATGTAGGACTAGGGATTGATCAAGGAATTCAAAATATTATTGATGCTTTAAATGAAGTTATGTTAGATGATGGAAAGGTTATCATTTGTCTTGAGACAATGGCTGGTAAAGGTAGTGAGGTAGGCTCATGCTTAGAAGAGATTAAACGTATTATCGATGGTGTTTCTAAGAAAGATAAAATTGGTGTTTGTATAGATACTTGCCATTTAAATGATGCTGGATATGAGATGGCTGAGTTTGATAAGTTTTTACAGGAATTTGATTCCATCATTGGTATTTCTAATATTAAAGTCGTTCACGTAAATGATAGTAAAAATGATTTAGGTGCCCATAAAGATAGACATGAGAATATTGGCTATGGCTTTCTTGGATTTGACACTTTATTAAAAATTGTCCATCATCCTAAATTAAAAGATGTTCCTAAAATATTAGAAACACCTTATGTAGGTACTGGTAAGGATCAATATCCACCATACCTATTTGAAATTGAAATGTTACAATCAGATAAGTTTAATGAAAATTTACAAACGGAGATAATTTCGTACTATAAAGACGGTAAAAATAAATAATATGTTCATAAGTAGACGGAGAGACTTCCGTCTTTACTCTTGCGAAAGCAACTTCTGGATTATATAAAAAGGATTGCCAATTTTCTTTGATTTCTCGGTAAATAATATCTACTTCCTGTGAAGAAAGTGTTATTTGATTATCCGAAGCAAAACGAATAATATCTTCTTTTGTTAACTTACTGACGTAGGAATGAATAAATTTTTCTATCATACTATAGAATATGCTAATACGATGATTTTGTTCATAGACAGGTGATTTTATGAAAAAAAAGAAGTTTCGTAGTTATTCCCAAAAAAAGAATAATTCATACAAAAGTTTAGAATCTACAATCCATACAAGATATTTGGTACTAACGATATTAGTGCTCTTTTGTTTTGGTATTTTAACGACGAAACTGTACCAAGTACAAATTCTAAAAAGCAGTCAATATCAACAAGCCGTATATGAACTAAGTAATACGATTATTGAGGGACCAACCGCTCCTAGAGGGAGAATTTATGACCGCAATGGAAAACTATTAGTAGATAATACTCCTGTGAAAGTAATTTCCTATAAAAAACCTACAGGAGTAACCACTACTAGTGAAATAGAAATGGCTTATAAAGTAGCTTCTTTGATAGAGGTTGATTTTCGTGACATGAATATCGAGGAACTAAAATATTTTTGGATTTTAAATCATACAGAGGAAGCGGATGCTAAAATTACATCAGAAGAATGGAAAGCATTAGAGGAAAGAAAGATAACTTCTGAAGATATTTTAAATTTAAAGGAAGAAAGAATTACCGAAGAAGAGTTGAATCGTTATCAGGATATTGATAGAGAAGCCGCTTACATTTATACCTTGATGAATGATGGATACTCTTTTGCTGAAAAAGTGATTAAGTCTAAAAAGGTAACGGATGAGGAGTATGCTGTTATTGCGGAAAATTTAGAAGATTTACAAGGATTTACAACTCATCTGGATTGGGAGAGATATTATCCTTATGGAGATACTTTCCGTTCTATTTTAGGAAGTGTTTCTAGTAGTGAAAGTGGTGTGCCTCTAGAATTAAAAGATTCCTATTTAGCGCTCGGCTATCAACTTACAGATAGAGTGGGAGTTAGTTATTTAGAGGAACAATACGAAACGATTTTACGAGGAAAAAAGACAAAGTATCGTCTTTTAGATAATGGTTCTTATGAATTAGTAGAAGAAGGAGAAAGAGGAAACGATATTGTTCTTACTATTGATATCGAACTTCAAAAAGCATTAGAGAAGATTATTGATGAAGAATTAATTGCTTCGAAAAAAGATCCCTATACGGAATTTATGGATCGTAGTTTTGTCGTCATTCAAAATCCAAATACAGGGGAAATTTTAGCGATGGTCGGAAGAAAAATCGAAAAAGTAAATGGTAAGTATGTAGCAAGTGATTATTCTCCGGGCGTAATTAATGCAATTATTACACCTGGTTCTTCCGTAAAAGCAGCATCCCACATGGTTGGTTATGTTACCGGTAATTTATCAATTGGTGAGGTTCGTAATGATGCTTGTATTAAACTAGCCGCAACACCTTTGAAGTGTTCTTTTAAAACATATGGAAATATCAATGATGCAGAGGCCTTGAAATATTCTTCTAACACGTATCAATTTCAAACGGCAATGAAAGTAGGAGGTGCTACCTACCGCTATAATCAACCACTTATAATAGATGAATCTGCATTTGATACCTACCGCAAAGTATTTGCTGAATTTGGCTTAGGTGTTAAAACAGAAATTGATTTACCTGGTGAAATAGAAGGATACAAAGGAACTAGTAGGCAGGCTGGTTTGCTTTTAGATTTTTCTATTGGACAGTATGATAATTATACACCAATTCAAATTTCACAATATATTAGTACCGTTGCCAATGGTGGTTCCAGAATGAAACCTTATCTATTAAAATCTGTATATAAGCCTACGAAAGAGAAGTTAACGGAAGTTTTATTTCAAAATAGTCCAACGGTATTAAATACTGTAAATGCGGATAAAAAATATATGGATCGCATTCAAGAAGGTCTTCGTATGGTTCTCGCACCTGGAGGAACAGGCGCTAGTTATATTGACCAAAAGTATCAAGCAGCGGGAAAAACGGGAACTTCACAGAGTTTTATTGATACGGATGGTGATGGTAAAATTGATAGAGAGACTCTCTCTGCTATTTTAGTAGCCTATGCTCCCTATAAAAATCCAGAAGTATCTTTTACCGTAATTACTCCGAATGTTGCAAATAAAAATGTTACAACCCAGCAAATGTCTAAGGTAAATAGGCGTTTAAGTCAAAAAGTTTCCCAAAAATACTTTGAAATTTATAAATAATTTGCTATAATAAGTGTGCGTAACAAAAAGGAGGGAAAGACTATGGCAAAAAAAGGAGAGGCAAGACAAAGAATCACTCTTAAATGTACAGTTTGCGGTGAAGAAAATTACCGTACTGAGAAGAACAAAAGAAATACGACTGATCGTATGGAATTAAATAAATTTTGTACAAAATGTAGAAAAGTTACACCACATAAAGAGGAGAAATAGTCATGCTTAGACATTTTATTACATCTATTAACTACACAAAGTTAATTCAAATGCAAGCAAACCAACGTTTTTTCATTCCGAAAGCAAAAGGTAAAAGAACTTATTTTACGATTGCTAATAAAGTAAATGCAAGAGGAGAGAGAACAATTGTCCATAATAGAGCAAAAGCGCTAATAAAAGTTTATGGTAGAAGTGGTAGACATTCAAAAATAAGGTAGTAAGAATCCCTTATTTTTTGTAGAAAGGAGTATTTTATGGTAAACGTTAATGACATCAAAAATGGAATGACTATTCTATTTGAAGATAATATTTATGTTGTACTAGATTTCCAGCATGTAAAGCCAGGAAAAGGAGCTGCTTTTGTAAAAGCAAAATTAAAAAATTTACGTACTGGTTCTATTATTGAAAAAACATTCAATAGTAGTATTAAATTGGAAAGAGCTATTGTTGAAAAAAGAACAATGCAATTTTTATATGTTACGGGAGATACTTATACATTCATGGATAATGAAACGTATGAACAAATTGAATTATCATCAGATCATTTGGGAGACGATAAGTATTATCTAAAAGATGGATTAGAAGTTATGATTTCTAGTTATCAAGGAGAAATTTTAGGAGTAATTTTACCAGAGAAAGTAGAACTTAAAGTAACTCAAACAGAACCAGCTGTAAAAGGAAACACTACGAATAATGCTACAAAGGATGCAGTGTTAGAAACTGGACTTAATGTTAGAGTTCCTCTATTTATTGAAGAGGGAGAAGTTATTGTTATTAGTACAAAAGATGGTTCTTATGCGTCAAGAGCATAAGAAGTTTATGAATTTGTAAAGAAAGAGAATAAATCTTTCTTTTTTTGTGGTATAATGAAATATGATAGGAGGCTTTAAAATGAATGGAAATAATTTCCCTCAAAATAATTTTCCTCAAAACAATTTCCCCCAAAATAATTTTCAACCCAATAATCCTAATGGACGAAAAGTGAGTAGTGCTAGTATTGTGGGGGATGATCAACCTCAAAAAAAGAATTCTAAATTTGACAATGTTTTTATGATTGTTTTATTAGTTATTGTATTTGCTGTTGTGATTTATTTCTTTCCTCGTTTAGCAAGTTCAAAAAATGAAAGTAGTAATTCTACTAGCAACACTACTTCTAATGAATCGAATTCTCAAGTGAACAGTAATGTTTCAACATCGAATGAAAATTCCAATACGAATGTAGATACCAATACAAATACCAATGAAGATACTAATACGAATACTAACGAAAACTCTAATACCAATGAAAATCCAGTAGAAGATAGTAATTCGTTATCTCTTGTGAAAACGGCTAAGTATCCTATTACCAAGATGACGGAGAGAACCGGTGACAGTATTATTGTTGGTTCTTCTAATGGAAAATTAGTAAAAAGTAGTATCATTCTAAAAAATAATCGTGCGTATATTACGTATAATGGTTGGCAAGCTTCTATCACAGGGGTAGGCAATGTTCAATCTGTATTTGCTCTTTCTTCTAATACTTGTGATAAGACAAAGACCGTTATATATGTTTTAAATGATAAAGGAAAAGTATATTCTTATAACGGTTATGATTTTGAAACGGTCAATGGTAAAGAAGTATTGCCAGATACGCAAACAAAGATTTCAAGATATATTTCTACGGTTGCCTATTCTGTTGAATCAATGAATGTTAGCAAGACATATTCTGAAATTCATTTCATTACAGATCCAAAGTATAATGGTGATAAATGTACTTTTGATGTCCAACTAGTAGGAACAGCTGCTGACCATAAAACTTATGTTATTTCGGCAAACGAACAATTATTAGAAAATTATTATCCTTATTCTTATCTTTATGAACATGATACTTATAAAAATATGAAATATAATGTATCTGTAGATGGAACTATGAGAGTAACACCAAAGAGTACAGGAAAAGAAGTAAGATTGAATTTTAAGCCATTATACATTTTCCACGTGGAGGATTCTACTAAAAAAGGAGAAAACCGCTATTATGATTATATTGTTTCCACGACTTCTGATTTATATCAATTAGATTTGAATGGAAATGTTACCAAAGTAAATGAATCTCAACTCCAAAAAATTACAAAGGAAAAAGAAGAAAGTAAAAAGCAAAACTTTGTATTCACTTTCCAAGACGGTACAACCATAAAAGCATATGCACAACTTTATTCATTTGCTTCATAAAACAGAAAGAAACAAATTTATTTTGTTTCTTTTCTTTGTGATTGTATAAAAATGAAAAATATAGTAAAATAATGATAGTTGTATAGTGGAGGAAATATGAAAAAAACAATAAGAGATTATGATGTAAACGGAAAGAAAGTAATTATCCGTGTTGACTTTAATGTGCCAATCAAAGAAGGCGTTATTCAAGATGATAATCGAATTGTAGAAAGCTTACCAACAATTCGTTATGCAATAGAAAATGGGGCTAAAGTTATTTTAATGTCTCATTTAGGTAGAGTAAAAGAAGAAGCGGATTTGGCGAAAAATGATTTAGCGCCAGTTGCGGTTAGATTACAAGAATTATTGAATAAAAAAGTTACTTTTGTAGATGTAACACGTGGTGAAAAATTAGAAAATGCTGTAGCTATGCTACAAAATGGAGATGTTTTATTAGTACAAAATACAAGGTATGAAGATTTAGATGGTAAAAAAGAAAGTAGTAATGATGCCGAGTTAGGTGCTTATTGGGCATCTTTAGGGGATATTTATATCAACGATGCTTTTGGAACTGCTCATCGTGCTCATGCTTCGAATGTTGGAATAGCAAGTCATCTCCCAAATGGTGTTGGTTTTCTAATTGAAAAAGAATTAAATCATTTAGAGAAAGCAATTAAAGATCCAGAACGACCTTTTACGGTTATTTTAGGTGGTGCGAAGGTTAGTGATAAGATTGGTGTTATCGAGAATTTAGTAAAGGTAGCAGATCATATCTTAATTGGGGGAGGAATGATGTTTACTTTCTTAAAAGCACAAGGATATGAAGTTGGAAAATCATTAGTGGATGAGGAGAATATTGAGTTTTGCCGTAATATGTTAGCCTTATACCCAGATAAAATTGTTTTACCAGTAGATTGTGTTTGTGGAAAGGAAATGAGTGAATCTTCACCAATTCGTGCAGCCCTTGTTAGTGATATTCATGAAGATGAGATGGGTCTTGATTTAAGTATGAAAACATTTGACTTATTTAAGCAGTACGTTACCGCAAGTAAGACAATCGTTTGGAATGGACCTATTGGAGCATTTGAAATTGAGCAGTTTGCAACCGGAACAAAAGTGCTTTGCCAAGAATTGGCAAAATTAGATGCCACCGTTATTTTAGGCGGAGGAGATACTGCTTCTGCTGCTATTCAATTTGGTTATAAAGATAAATTTTCTCATATCTCTACTGGTGGAGGAGCTTCTTTGGAATTGTTAGAAGGCAAGGACTTACCAGGCATTTCTATCATTTCTGAAAAATAAATATGAAGAAATATCAAAAAAGCCTTATTCAAATTGTATTACTAGTAGGAATAACCCTACTAGTTCTCTATTTTGCACTCAAGGATGACTATCTAAATATTATAAATCAGTTGAAAAGTGTGCATATAGGTTGGCTTCTCTGTGCTTTTATCCTCGTTATTTTATATTGGATATTGCGTAGTGGAGCTATCAACATATTTACAAGAAAATTTATGCCTAAAACCAGATATCTTAGTTCCTTTCAGTTAATGTTACGGACACAGTTCTTCAATGCTGTAACACCGTTTGCAACGGGAGGACAACCATATCAACTTTATCACTTAGTAAAAGAGGGAATCAATGTAACTTCCGCCACCAGTGTTATTTTACAAAATTTTATTGTTTATCAGATTGCGATTGTCTTTTTAGGAGCTGTTGCGGTAATTGCTAATCATGCATTTTCTCTCTATGCCAAAAATATGCTATTAGGGAGATTAGTTACCCTCGGTTTTATTATCAATACTTTGGTTATTGTTATATTATTTATTGTTGCCTTTAGTAAAAAATTAAATAAGGTATTGATACGCATTGGAATTACAGTTTTAACCAAATTAAAAATTGTTAAGAATAAAGAAAAGAAACTGGAAGAATGGGATGAATACATTAATAAATTTCATCATAGTGCGGTTCTATTATTAGAGAATAAATGGGAGTTTTTGGGAACGATTCTGCTCAATGTTCTAGCACTTTGTTTCTTATACTCTATTCCATTAGTATTATTATTTTCAACTTCAGATTATACTAGTTTTGGACTTTTTGAAGCGATTGTTACAAGTGCTTATGTCATGTTGATAGGTTCTTTTGTACCAATTCCAGGTGGGAGTGGTGGATTAGAATTTGGATTTGTTTCCTTTTATGCCAATTTTATTACAGGACCCAAATTAATGGCTATTATGTTGTTGTGGCGTTTTGTGACCTATTATTTTGGCATGATTGTCGGTGCGATTACTTTGAATTTAAGGATGGTGAAATCATGAGAATAGGAATTTTTACAGATACTTATCCTCCTTTTATTAATGGTGTTTCAACCAGCATTGTCATGTTAGAAAATGCTCTTAGAAAACTAGGACATCAAGTATTTATTGTCACAGTCAATCCCGAAGATATGCATTATCACTTTGATAAGGATGATCGCATTATTCGTCTTCCCGGAATTCCCATTGGCATTTATGATTATCGTTTGACGGGTGTGTATCCTCTAAAAGCGGTAAGTAAAATTAAAGATTGGAATTTAGATATTATTCATTCTCATACAGAGTTTGGAGTAGGGACATTCGCACGCATTATGGCAAAGCAATTAGATATTCCGATTGTTCATACTTATCATACGATGTATGAGGATTATATTCATTATATTACGAAAGGATATTTTGATGCACCTAGTAAAAAAATTGTAGAACATTTAACAAAGTTTTACTGTGATAAAACCGTAACGGAACTGATTGTTCCAACGAAAAAGACGTATGATTTGTTTAAAGAAAAATATGAATATACGAGAAATATTCATATTGTACCAACAGGAATAGAAGTAGAGAGATTCTATCGTGAAAACTGCAAACAAGAGGAAACCGATATTTTAAAATCGCAATTAGGAATTGAGGAAAAAGATTTTGTTCTACTTTTTGTAGGACGACTTGCATCGGAAAAGAATGTCACTTTTCTAATTGAAAATCAAGTAGACTTGGTGAAGAAAAATAAACATTGTAAATTGTTAATTATTGGGGATGGACCAGATATTGATTTATTTAAAAGACAGGCTAATAAATTAGGTATCGGTAATAATGTAATCTTTACGGGAAAAATACCTTGGGAACAAATCCATAAATATTATCAAATTCCGCAAGTATTTGTAACAGCCTCCCATACGGAGACACAGGGACTTACATTATTGGAAGCTATGGCTGCTTCTGTACCAGTAGTGGCATTAGATGATGAAGCATTTCGGGATGTTGTCATTAACGATTTAAATGGCTACCTATTTACAAATAAGAAGGAGTATAAGGCAGCCATTACAAAAATTATGAATAGTCCAACAATACTCGAGAGATTACAAAGACAGGCACGTATTAATGCAGAGTCACATTCTGCCAAGTATTATGCAGAAAAAGTACTAGATGTTTATTATACCGCATTAGGTGGAAAACCAGTAGAGGGTAGTAATGAAAAGAAAACATTTCTATCCACAATGAAAAGTGTAGTAAAGAAGGGATTTCATGGTAAGTAAAAAAATAGTAGTAGGAAATATGAAGATGAATTTAACTGCCCAAGAGATTAACCAATATTTAAAAGAATTTGAAAAAAAGGAAATTAGTAAAAATGTTATCATTTGCCCAAGTACCATTTATCTTCCTTATTTCGTAGGTAAAAAATTTCAAGTAGGAATTCAAAATGTGGCTGCTTATGAAATGGGAGCATATACAGGAGAAGTTGCTGCTAAACAAGCAAAAAGTATTAAGGTAGATTACGCTATTATTGGACATAGTGAAAGAAGAAGTTATTTTCATGAAAGTGATGACATCATTCGTGAAAAGATAACATTAGCCTTAAAAGAAAAGTTAAAAGTTATTCTATGTATTGGAGAGACAGAAGAAGAACGGGATTCTTTAAAAACTTATAAAGTATTAAAAAAACAATTAAAAACAGCTCTTCAAGGGCTAGATTACAAAGAAGTATTTAATATCGTGATTGCTTATGAACCGGTGTGGGCGATTGGAACTGGAAGAGTTCCTTCTAATTTAGAAATTCATGATACGATTGCTTTCATTAAAGAAATAGTAGAAGAATTAACACAACATAAATTGCCAGTTCTATATGGTGGAAGTGTGACTGATACGAATATCAAAACATTGAATAAAATAGAAAATGTAGATGGTTATTTGGTTGGAGGAGCAAGCACGAAAGTAGATAAATTTATGAAAATAATAGAAGTTGTTGTACCACAATAACTTTTTTTATTCTTTCGACAAAGTTTGCCAAATGATGCAGTAAGGTAGGTGTAGAATAAAGTAGTATCATAGGAGGATAAAATGAAAAAAATAAAATTATTAATGATTGATGACAATGTTCAATTAATAGAAGCTGTAAGAGAATATTTAAAGGATAATCAAGAAATTGAATTAGCATATGAAGCTCATGATGGGAAAGAAGGAATAGAAGTAATTGAAAAAGAATGTAATAATTATGATTTAATTATTCTAGATCTTATTATGCCTATTAAAGATGGATTATATGTTTTAGAAGAGATGAAAGCACGTAACATTGATAAGAATATCATTGTAGCTACTAGTTATAATGCAATGGATGTGATTAGGCAAGTATCGGAATATGGTGTAAACTATTATATTTTAAAACCATTTGATTTAGAAGATTTAGAAAAGAAAATTTTAGAACTATCGAAAAGAGATTATAAAAATTCTAGTATTGATTTAAAATATAATAATTTACAACTATCTATTACGAAGATTTTGCATGAACTAGGAATACCTTCTCATATCAAAGGATATCAATACATTAGAGAAGGTATTAGTATTCTATATGAACGACCGGAAACTATTGGTGGAATTACCAAAGAATTATATCCAGAATTAGCTAATAAATTTGATACTACTGTATCTCGTGTTGAAAGAGCCATTCGTCATGCCATTGAGGTTAGTTGGAATAGGGGAGACTGGGATTTAATGGAAGAAATATTTGGTCATAGTGTTGATATTGATAAAGCAAAACCTACCAACTCAGAATTTATTGTGACCATTGCTGATAAATTACGGTTAGACTACCATAAAGTACATTAAAAAAGATAGATTCCTTAATCTATCTTTTTTATTTTTGCTGGCATAAAAGTGAGCGTATCATAACTGAATATTTCTAAATCTTCACGGGGAATATTTTGATGAATCATGGAATTGTGACTGGCAGTAAGCAAACGTATATAGTATTCCTTTAAAGAAAGTCCTTCATAGGAAACAGGCGTTTCTGAAATTCCCAATTTTTGTTGAGTGGAAATAGCAATATAGGGACTATCCTCAGTGGTAAATTCTTTCCAGTATTTTTGAAAGAAAGAGTAAACTGTCTTAGCATCCTCTTCTGACAACCCTTCACACAATTCTTGGATAGATTCACAGGCTTTTGGATAATCTCGTAGTAAAAAAACATTAAAATATCTAGGATTATGTTCTATGAATTTACGAAAAAAGGTAGGGGATGAAAGTCCATAGTAGGGAGAAGAAATTAAAGTGTTGGCAAAGAAGATTGGCGTTTCCATTCTACCTTGATACATGCCAAAGATGTTTTTATGATTCTTTTTCATAAATATTTTTCGAATTTGTTCGATAGCACCTAAATCCCATGGCTTTTCTTTTAACTGAAGTCCATCTTGATTAATTTTAGGGAAGAAAGCAGCATTGAAACTGTGAAAGACAATTTTTTCATCTAGAAAGGATTGAAGCTTAGAAAATGTAGGATCCATTTTTTCGGCTTCTTCTAAAAAATGGAAAAGACACTCTTGAAAAAATGCATGATTTTGATTTTTTGCTATAAGTTCTCTATTTTCTAATATTTTATTGCACATAAAAGTAGCATTATCTAAAAATTGACTGCCATCTGTAATAATAAAATAGTAAAGGGAAGTGTCAACTAAATTGAAATATTCCTGTTTGGACAAACCATATTTTTTAGCCATTTCTTGAAGAATGAATGGACTGTTATCTTCCCCAATTTTTTGAAACCATCGTTTCATGTTCATCACCTATTTTTATTATAACAAAAAAAGAATGGATAAATCCACTCTAATGATTAACGATTCGATATAAATTGAAAGATGGTTTATTGAAAAACCGAAAACGAATAGTAGAGGTTCCTACTCCACTAGAAATATAAAAATCCGTATTCCCTAAGTTATAATAATTGTCATAATACTTTTGGGCATGAGGAGGTAAGATAATAGCACCAATAAAGGGTAATCTAACTTGTCCGTTATGAGAATGTCCTGCTAAAATGAGTTGAAAATAAGAAGAATCAAAATCATCTACATAATCTGGTTCATGCATTATAAGAATGTTATAACTAGTTTTTATTTCTTTTATCTTTTTAATCGCATCTTCTACTTTTTCAGAAATAACACCATTTCCTTCTTCACCAGTAGACATTCCTGCAATTAAGATAGGGTTATTATCCCCATTATATAATATTTCATAACTATCATCTAAATTGGTAAGTCCACTATGAGAAACTACTTCTAAATAAGCTTCTTGGGTATGATCGTGATTTCCCATAATGATATATTTTCCCATGGTTGCTTGTAATTTTGATAATTCTTCCTCTATAATAGCCAAATCCTTATCTGTATAAAGAATATCTCTATCTAATAAGTCACCAGTAATTACAATAATATCTGGTTTCGTTTCATTAATGCGAGCTACAATTTGTTTTAAATCTTTTTGATCCGTTGTTTGTCCATAATGAATATCACTTACATGGGCAACTTTTAAACCGTAGAAACTGTCTGGAAGATTTTTATTCGTAATTAAATATTCTTTGGTGATTAATCCAGAAGTAGCGATAAATCTAGCATATAGTAGGGTGGTAATTCCTACTAAAATTAAGGTAATAACAATTTTTAACCATAATCTTAGTTTCCGTTTTGGAGTTTTTTCTTCCATATTATCACCATATCCATTCTAGCATACTTCCCTAAGAAATACAATGAGGATAGGCTATACAAAGAAGCGGAAATGTGCTAAAATGAAAAATAGAGGGATGCTATGAATAAGGGGAAAATATTCCTATTTCTAATGCTAGGATTGGGTATAGGAGAGCTTACTGCTTGTGGAAAAAAGGAGTTAACTTGTTTGCAAGGAAATCTAGTTGATGAGAATACTTGTTTATTGATTGAAACAAGCGAGCCGATGATGCAGTGTGAAGCAGGTTATGAATATGATATGACAACAGCAAATTGTAAAAGGGAAGAAGTAATTGATGCTAACGTTCAAAGGACTTGTCCACAAGGTTATTATCAAAGCAATGGAACTTGTTATAGTGAGAAATCCGTTGCCAAAGTAAATGCCCCTAGATGTGCCAAAAACCAACAAGAATATAATGAATTTATCAGTTCAACCCCTACAAAGGGTTTTTGGAAAAGTGAGCTGAAAGGAAACTCTTGTGACTATTTTTTCTGTGATAAATATGTATCTGGAAGTTGTGTATATGCTCAGCAATATAGAAAAGGCGTTATTCAAGAAAAAGTGTGTCCTGATGGAACTTATCATGTAGGGAATGACTGTAAAAATAAATCGAATGGAATCATAACTTATACTTGCCCTGAAGATTATGAAAAAGTAAATAATAATCAATGTAAGGGAACGAAGATTAAGAATCCTAAATACATCTGTGAAGAAGGCATTTACAATGAGGAAACGAGACTTTGTGAGAAGAAAATAGAGTCAGAACCTAGTTTTAAATAGAAGAATGGAAGGTGTACGATGAAGTTAAATAATAAGGGATTTGCTATTACCGCAATATTGTATACGTTACTGGTGTTAACTGTATTGTTGATGTTTTTAGTAATCAGTGTTCTATCTAATAGAAGAGCTACTTTAAATAAAATCTCAGAAAGAGCTAGAGAGGACGTCAATCAACAAATCGAAGTAGTGGAACCACCTCAACCACAATTTTTGTTTAATGTGATTGCCGGAAAGTCGAAGGGAAATGATTCTTCCATTAACTATAAACAAATCTCTTCTGCAACAAATGGGGAAGGTGTATATGTTATTACGAAAACAGCTGGTAATGAATACCCTATTTATTTCTACCGAGGAAATGTAAAAGATAATTATATTGTGTTTGCGGAACATTGTTGGCAAATTGTTAGAACGTTAAATAATGGAGGAATAAAGTTAATTTATGTAAACAGTGGTACTACTTGTAAATATGATAAGAATAGTGTTATTAATACTACTAAGAAAAATTATTCTACCACTGTAAACGGATATACCTATTCTAGTTCTAATGTTAAAACAGAAGTAGATAAGTGGTATACGAACAATATTGCGAATAAAGCGGATGCTGTTCACGTCAACAATACGATATGGTGTAATGAAACAGTTACGACGACTCAGGCAGCTATTAGAATTCCTGAAGTAAATACGTGTAGCTGTACAGTTACTGCCAAGGCAGCTTTACCGACCTATGATGAGATTGTATTGGCAGGGGGAGTATATAATACGAGTGGCATTCATCGAAACTATTATCTATATATAGAGCAGAATCATGATGTGTCAGCTTCTCAACTAGATAATATTACAACAGTAACGATGACAGTTGCGAAAGCTAGTTCTTCTACCTCTACTGCAAGTACGGTTTACTATATTGGTAGTAATGGTCAGTTAGATGCCTATAATGTGAAGTATGGATATAACATACGTCCAATGATAGCTATCGCACCAGGTGCTATATATGTCTCTGGGGATGGAACACAATCAAATCCTTATCGAGTAAGTTGGTAGAAAATTTATTGACAAATCACGAATAATTCTTTATAATACTAAGAGAAAAACGAGGAACAAGAGGAGTATTTGAAGAATACTTATTAGAGAGGAAAAGTCATCGGCTGAAAACTTTTCTAAAGGATATTCAAAGAAGGTAGCTTGGGAGTTTACTATTTGAAAACAGTAGAATAGTACGTATATCTGCGTTAAGGAATTGAGGTAATCGAAAGATTATAAAAAAAGGTGGTACCACGAGTAAATCGTCCTTTAGGGAAGTTTTACTCGTTTTTTGTTGATAAAATAAAGGAACAAAAGATTATTTTGAAAAGGAGTGATATGATGTTAGATACCAAATATAATCATAAAGAAGTAGAAAAAGGAAAATATGAGAAGTGGAAAAAGGCTGGATATTTTGAGAGTGGCGATTTATCTAAGAAACCTTACTGTATTGTGATTCCTCCTCCTAATGTAACAGGAAAACTACATTTAGGGCATGCTTGGGATACGACTTTACAAGATATCATTATTCGTTATAAAAGAATGGATGGATATGATACTTTATGGCTTCCAGGAATGGATCATGCCGCTATTGCGACAGAGGCAAAGGTTGTTCAAAAGTTAAAGAAGCAGGGAATTGATAAATATGAATTAGGGAGAGAAAAATTTCTAGATGCTTGTTGGGATTGGACGCATGAATATTCTGAAAACATTCGAAAACAATGGGCAAAATTAGGTCTTAGTTTGGATTATCGTAAAGAGGCTTTCACGTTAGATGAAAACTTGACAAGGGCGGTTAAGAAAGTATTTGTTCAATTATATGAAGAAGGATTAATTTATCGTGGCGAGAGAATTATTAACTGGGATCCTGTTGCCAAGACGGCTCTTTCTAATGAGGAAGTAATCTATAAAGAAGATGAAGGAGCATTCTATCATTTAAAATACTTTATCGAAGGAACAGATGAGTTTTTAGATGTTGCAACCACTCGTCCAGAAACCATGTTTGGGGATACCGCAGTAGCTGTTAATCCAAAAGATGAACGTTATAAGCATCTCATTGGTAAAAATGTTATTTTGCCAGTTGTTAATAAATTAATTCCAATTGTTGGGGATGAACATGCTGATCCTGAATTTGGAACAGGTGTCGTTAAAATAACTCCTGCTCATGATCCTAACGATTTTGAAGTAGGAAATCGTCATAATCTAAAACGAGTAGTCGTTATGAATGAAGATGCCACGATGAATGAAAATGCTGGTATCTACAAGGGATTAACAAGAGAAGAATGTAGAGAAAAATTAGTTAAAGACTTAGAAAAATCTGGTATTTTAATTTCTATTGAAAAAATGGTACACAGTGTGGGACATAGTGAAAGAACAGATGCCGTAGTAGAACCATATTTATCAAAACAATGGTTTGTTAAAATGAGACCTCTTGCTGATAGAGTACTAAAAAATCAAAAGAGTAAAAGTAAAAAAGTAAACTTTATTCCTCCTCATTATGAAAAGACGATGAATCACTGGATGGAAATTACATACGATTGGTGTATTTCTCGTCAATTATGGTGGGGTCATAGAATTCCTGCATGGTATAAAGGGGATGAAGTATATGTAGGAATGGAACCACCAAAAGGAAAAGGTTGGGTACAAGATAATGATGTATTAGATACTTGGTTTTCTAGTGCCTTATGGCCTTTTGCTACTTTAGGATGGCCAGAAGAGACAGAGGATTATAAAAGGTATTATCCTAATAATTGTTTAGTAACCGGTTATGATATTATTCCATTTTGGGTAAATAGGATGACATTCCAGGGTCTTAAATTTACCGATTATCGCCCATTTAAAGATTGTCTTATCCATGGATTAATTCGGGATAAGGAAGGACGTAAAATGAGTAAATCCTTAGGAAATGGAGTAGACCCTATGGATGTCATCGAAGAATATGGGTGTGATGCCTTACGTTTCTTCTTAACAACCAATTCCGCACCAGGAGCGGATTTACGTTATGATGAAGAAAAAGTAAAGTCTACTTGGAATTTTATCAATAAATTATGGAATGCTTCCCGTTTTGTTCTTATGAATTTAGAAGGATTCACGGAAAAAGAATATACCCTAAAGAATTTATCCCTTTCTGATAAATGGATTTTAACGAAACTAGAATGTACAATCGAGGAAGTAAGGAGAAATATGGAAACCTACGACTTCCATAATGTAGGAAATACTTTATATTCTTTCATTTGGAATGATTTCTGTGATTGGTATATTGAATTATCTAAGAAAGATATGTCGAATACCAATAAGAGTGTTCTATTAAAGACGCTTACTAGTATTTTAAAAATGTTACATCCATCTATGCCTTATGTAACAGAAGAAATTTATGATATGTTACCGATGAAAGATGCGGAATCTATCATGATTAGTGCTTATCCAAAAGTAGAGAAAAAATATATTTTTGAAGAAGAGAAAGAAAAACTGGACAAAGTATTAGAGGATATCGTTGCGATTCGTAATCTAAAAGCCATCAATAATATTACGAAAAAGGCCAAAGTTACTTATAAGACTGCTATAGAATTAGAGCCTATTTATACATCTCAATTGAAAATTACAGAAGAAAGTAAATTACAAGAAGAGGAAAATTATTTAACGAGTAATTATAAGTCAAAATACATAAATATTACGTACTACTATGAGGGTTCTCAGGAGGATGCTAATAAGAAAGAGGAAGAAATTAAGAAGTTAGAGGCTTCTATTGAGAGACGTCGAAAATTATTAAGTAATGAATCTTATGTTAATAAAGCACCAAAACATATTGTGGAAGCGGATTCTAAAAAATTAGCCGAAGAATTAGAAAAGTTAGAGTTATTAAAAAGATAGGAGAGTAAAAATGTTTAGAAAGTGTGTTCATTGTAATGCTTTTGTGGAAGTGTTAGAAGATTGTAATTGTTCTTGTGGACTAGAATGTTGTGGAGAAAAAATGACAGAAGTACGTGCAAATAGTACAGAAGCAGCTTTTGAAAAACACATTCCAAATTACGAAATTAAGGAAGATAAGATTATTGTTAGAGTAAATCATGTGATGGAAGAAGAACATTATATTGAATGGATTGAGATGAGAACGCCGGAATATATGATGCGTAAGTATTTAAAAGCCGGTGAAGAGGCAGTAGTAGAATTTCCTTATTTAGGAGAAGCTACTTTATATAGTTACTGCAATAAACATGGTTTATGGACAGAAAAAGTTTAGTAAATATTTGTAAAGCCATATATACTAGTATGGCTTTTTTGCAACTCTTTTGATATACTATATAAAAGTAGGAGAGTAATAATATGATTTGTAAGAAATGTGGATCACAAGTAGGTGATCAAGTAAAATTTTGCCCTTCATGTGGAAATAATATGCAGAGTGATGTGGAGGCATCCGTAACACCAACGATGCCAAGTACACAGCCAGCCCCTGTGACACCTTTACCACCGATTACTCCAGTTGTACCGGCAGCTCCAGTTCCACCAACTCCAGTTGCTCCAATGCCAGGTTCTATGGTAGGAGGAACACCTAGTGGAAAGAAACCAAATAAGGGAGTTATAATTGCTATTATTGTAGCTATTGTTATTGTTGTTGGTGCTATTATTGCGGTAGTGATACTCAATAATGATGATGTTAATACACCACCAACTCCAGATACTAGCAGTAATACAAGTACCAATACTAGCAGCAATACCAATACGGATTCTAATACAAATACAAACACTAGTAGCAATACGAATACAAATATAAACCCAAATACCAATACGAATGGACAAGTAAATAATGTATCTTTGGACGGATTTAAGTTTTCTATACCAACTCGTTATCAATATGAGGAAGATGGAAGTTCTTTAAATATTTTAAATTTGGATAATGGAGGAGTTGCTATTTTCGCTATTGAATATGGAAGTTATGATATTATTGTTTCTGCTTTAGACCAGTTGAAAAGTACTTTAACTGCGCAAGATATGAACGTTATTGTTTGTGAAGCCAGAAACGTAGGGGGAGTTGATCTTCTTGTTATGGAATTAGAGACAACTGATGGCAGTTTAATTATGACTTATTCAAAACTAACAGAGGATCGTATGCTTATGGCAACAGTAACAACGAACGATAAAAAAGCAGATTATAATTTATTGACAGAGATTATTCCAATTATATCTTCTGTTGTTCCAGATAATGGTTCTTCTAGTTTTTAAGGATGTGAGAAACATCCTTTTTTATTGAAAATAATATTTCCTTTTTGATGATAAGACATGGTATAATAACAGTATGGTGATAACATGATTGAGAAGAGAATAGATGAATTAATAAAAATATTGAATAAGGCAAGTTATGAATATCATACCTTAGATATGCCTACGATTACCGATCAAGAATATGATGATTACTATGCTGAATTAGTGAAACTTGAAACAGAACACCCGAATTTAGTAAGGGAAGATTCTCCTACTGTTAGAGTAGGATCGGTTGTGATAGATGGTTTTGAAAAAGTTACTCATGAAGTTCCTATGATGTCATTAGGGGATATCTTTAATGAAGAAGAAATTCGCGATTTTGATAATAAGGTACGCAAAGTGATTCCAAACCCTAGTTATGTTTGTGAACTAAAAATAGATGGCTTGTCTGTTTCCCTATTGTATGAAAAAGGAAAATTAGTTCGTGGTGCGACAAGAGGAGATGGGACAACGGGTGAGAATATAACCCATAATGTAAAAACGATTAAAACAGTCCCACTTTCTCTTCCAGAGGATATAGATATTGAAGTACGTGGCGAGATCTATATGCCTAAAACTTCTTTTGAAATGCTAAATGAAGAGCGTCGTAAAAAGGGCGAAAAGGAATTTGCGAATCCTAGAAATGCAGCAGCGGGTTCTGTTCGTCAGCTGGATTCTAGTGTAGCAGCTTCTAGAAATTTAAATACTTTTTTATATCACATGCCACAAGCAACAAACTATGGTATTCAGAGTCAAATGGAAGCTTTAGAATACATGAAGAAATTAACTTTTGTCGTAAATCCTAATATTATCCATGCTAAGAATATTGATGAAGTAATCGACTATATTACTTATTGGCAAGAACATAGACCAGAACTTCCCTATGAGATCGATGGTGTCGTTATCAAAGTAAATGACCTAGGAGATCAAAGAAAATTAGGATTTACGGCACGTGTTCCTAAATGGGCGATAGCTTATAAATTCCCAGCTGTTGAAGTATTAACCAAATTAGTAGATATTGAATTCTGTGTAGGAAGAACCGGAAAAGTTACTCCTAGAGCAGATTTGACTCCTGTTCATTTAGCGGGTTCTATTATTAGTAGTGTTACACTACATAATGAGGATTATATTAAAGAGAAAGATATTCGTATAGGGGATACCATTGCTATTCATAAAGCGGGAGACGTTATTCCTGAAGTTGTCGAAGTAAAGAGGGAAAGAAGAACTGGAGAGGAAAAGCCATTTGAAATGGCTACTCATTGTCCTATTTGTGGCACAGAGTTAGTTCGTAAGGAAAGTGAAGCGGCTTATTTCTGTTTAAATCCAAATTGTGATGCGAGAAAAATTGAGGGCCTTATTCATTTCGCTAGTCGAGATGCCATGAATTTAGAGGGCTTTGGCGAAAATATTGTAGAGGATTTCTATAATATGGGATTTTTACATACAGTTGATGATTATTATACACTTCATGAACATAAAGAAGATTTACAGTCATTAGAGGGATTTGGTGAAAAAAGCATTAATAACCTAATGGATGCCATCGAAAATAGTAAGCATAACTCTTTAGAAAGACTGTTATTTGGACTAGGCATTCGTCATGTTGGTAAGAAAACCGGTGTTATTTTAGCCAATCATTATCAAACCCTTACCAATATTATGGAAGCAACCTTAGAGGATTTAAAATCTGTTCCAGATATCGGAGATACGATAGCAGAATCCGTTGTAGAATATTTTCAAGATGAAAAAAATATCGCATGTATTCGAAGACTAGAGGAATATGGATTAAACTTTTCTTATCAGGGAAAAGAGAAAGAAATTACGGAAGATTTTGCAGATAAGACTTTTGTTTTAACAGGAACTTTATCTATACCGAGGGAAGAAGCAAAACAGATGATTGAATTTAGAGGGGGAAAAGTGACAAGTGGTGTCACTAAGAAGACAAGTGTGGTAGTAGTAGGAGAAAATCCTGGTAGTAAATATGATAAGGCAAAAGAACTAGGAATTGTTATTTGGGAAGAAGAAGAATTTTTACACAAAGTAAACAATAACTAGATACTATTTTTCTTTTATTTAAAAAAATGCTATAATGAGTATGAACAATCCTAGAGGTGATGTTATGAACGAATGGAATGGATTTCAGGGAGACCGATGGAAAAAAAGAATTGATGTAGAAGACTTTATTATCAGTAATTATCATGAATATAAAGAAGATGAAAAGTTTTTGACAAAAGTGTCTAAGAAGACATCCAAGGTTTGGAGTAGATGTCAAAAATTATTTGATAAAGAGTCTATTACAAAAGTTTTAGATATAGAGTTATCAACGGTAGCTGGTATTGATCATTTTGATGCTGGTTATATTGATAAAAAGAATGAAGTTATTTTTGGCTTACAAACAGATGAGCCACTTAAGAGAATTGTCAATCCTTTTAGTGGAATTGATACTGTGAAAGAGCAATTAAATTCCTATGGATATCCTATCAATAGGGATATGGAAGATAAATTTTTAGAATTTCGCAAAGGATATCGTGATGCGATTGTAGGAACATATTCGAAAGACGTATTAAAATATCGCGATGCGAAAGTATTATGTACGTTACCAGAAGAATATGCAAGAGGGAAAGTATTAGGGGACTATAGACGATTAGCGCTCTATGGAGCGGATTATTTGATACGAAGAAAAAAAAGAGATTTGGAAAAATTAACAACACCCTTTAATTTTGCTATGATGAGAACAAGAGAGGAAGTTCAAGATCAAATTCAAGCACTGGAAGATATAAAATGGATGGCTTCTCGTTACAAAATTGATATCAGTAGACCGGCTAGTAATGCCAAAGAAGCATTCCAATGGGTTTATTTTGGGTATTTAGCTACCATCAAGCAACATAACGGAGTTATTAACTCTTTGGGACGCATTTCTACTTTCTTAGATATCTATTTGGAAAGGGATTTAGCAAATGGTGTGCTAACGGAAGAAACTGCTCAGGAATTGGTGGATCAACTGGTTATTAAACTTCGTTTGGTTCGTCATTTACGGAAAAGTGATTATAAAGAAATTTTAATTGGAGATCCCACTTGGGTTACCGAATCTATTGGAGGAATGCGTGATGAGGAAAAGTCTTTTGTTACCAAAACTTCTTATCGTTTCCTACATACGTTAACAAATTTAGGCTCTTCTCCAGAACCAAATTTTACGGTGTTGTGGTCATCTAAACTACCAGAGAATTTTCAAAAATATGTTTCTAAAATGTCTTTGAATACGCATGTAATTCAATTTGTCAATGATGATTTACTTCGCCCAATCTATGGAAGGGATTATGCCATAACTGGGGCTGCTTCTCCTGTAAAACTTGGACATCAAATGGTTTATTATGGAGCTAGTTGTAATCTTCCAAAGTTACTTCTCTATGCCATTAATGGTGGTAAAGATGAGGTAACAAAACAAGTAATGGTAGAAAATCTAGAACCTATTCCAGGAGAAAAAATGAATTATCAATTAGTGGTAAAAAATTTTATTAAAGTTTTGCAAGCCATTATAGATGTTTATGCCGATGCGTTAACGACAGTTCATTACATCCAGGATAAGTATGCTTATGAGTCAGCAGCAATGGCTTTCTTAGATTCTATCACAGAAAGACGCATGTCTTTTGGAATTACTGGATTATCTACAGCAACCGATTCTTTATCAGCGATTCGATATGGTAATTTAAAAGTAACTCGTGATGAATCAGGAATTGCAACAAGCTTTCAAATAGGAAATGATTTTCCACGTTTTGGAAATCAAGATGAAAGAGCAGATAAAATTGCTACCGATATTATTAAAATCTTTTCAAGAATCTTAAATACGAAAAGACTTTACCGAAATGCTGTTGGTCGCATTTCTCTTCAGACAGCAGCAGACCATGTATTCTATGGTAAATATACAGGTGCAACCCCAGATGGGCGAGAAGCAAATGCTCCTTTTGCGCCAGGGGCTAGTCCAAGCAATGGAATGGATAATACAGGGGCTAAAAATTCGCTTGCTAGTGTTGCCAAAATTCAATATAAAGGTGTTTGTGAGGATGGTATTGCGAATAATTTTTCAATTTCTCCACGTGCTCTTGGTGAGGATGAAAAAGATCGTATTCCTACTTTTATTGCCCTTATCAATGAATATTTTCAAAAAGGCGGTCAACACTTAAATGTGAATGTTATTTCCAAAAATCAATTGTTTGATGCCCAAAGAAATTCTGAAAAATCTAACAAACTCATTGTCCGTTATGCGGAATGTGGTATTAATTTTCAAAGTCTTAACCGTTCGCAACAAGAAGAATTGTTAAGTCGAACCTTTCATGATGATTTATAGGAGGAATTATGAAAAACAAAATCAAAATAGTTTTTTTCCTTATTCTTTTTGTTATGATAACTGGTTGTAAGTCAGCTAAAGAAGATAGGAGTGAGTCACAAGAATTGGCACTTCAAACTATGGAACAACGATATGGTGAGAAATTTACGTATGTAACAGATGCCTCTTCTTCTGCACCTTGCTATTCGGTAGAACTTTGTTATCCCTATCATTTCTATGTGACACCAAAAAGTGAAAAGTCTCCGCTATATAATCAAAATATTTATGTAATTGTTAACAATAAAAATGATAAAAAAGAAGTTTATGAAAATTATGTCGCTCTTAAGTATCAAAAAGGTGTCGAAGACGTGTTCCGTTCTATGGTTCAAAAATACTTTAAAGAATTTCATCTTACTTATGACGCAATGGATTATGGAGATGATACCAATCATTTTACGAAAGATACTACTTTAGAAGAATATTTGATGGACGGTGAGAAACGTTATATGCGCGTTTTTCTAGAGGTACGTGAGAGTGAATTTCAAAAGGAAGTAGTCTCACAACTACTCAATCAAATGACTTCTATGATGAGAGAATCTTATATATTTTTAGTTGTTTCCAAAGATGAATATTTTGGTACAAGTACGGAAGAGGAATTAACAGAACAAGCCAGTAGAAATGATTTTTCTAAAATAACAACTTATGCTAAAATTGAAAACTTTGAAGAACCTAAGATAGAAATTTATAATCAATATGGAAAAATATAGAAGAGTTGTTAAAAGCCACACTACTTAGGTGTGGTTTTTGTTATGACTCATTCCTATTTTTGTCTGTTATAAAAAGGTTG
This sequence comes from uncultured Bacilli bacterium, assembly GCA_947629445.1. Lineage (GTDB taxonomy): Bacteria > Bacillota_I > Bacilli_A > RF39 > UBA660 > UBA5578. The sequence continues at coordinate 18,699 of CANRDU010000008.1, read as the reverse complement.
TTATTTTTTTCCTTTACTTATGATATAATGAGAATGATATAAAATACACAAAAGTGTGCATAAAAATTTAATTGAGGTGAAATGATGAAAAAAAAGATAACAGTAGATGGAAATGAAGCTTGTAGTTATACAGCGTATATGTTTACGGAAGTAGCAGGAATTTATCCGATTACTCCTTCTAGTCCTATGGCTGAACATGTTGATGAATGGAGTAAAGACCGAATTAATCTTTTGGGGGATTCGGTTAAAGTTGTGGAAATGCAAAGTGAAGCAGGAGCTTCTGGATTTATCCATGGTTCTTTAAGAGCTGGATGTCTAACGACTACTTTTACAGCTTCTCAGGGATTATTGTTGATGATTCCTAATATGTATAAAATTGCTGGAGAGATGCTTCCAGGTGTTATGCATGTAGCAGCTAGATCTTTATCTACTCATGCTCTTTCTATTTTTGGAGATCATCAAGATATCTATGCGTGTCGAGGAACTGGTTTTGCCATGCTTGCTTCTTCTTCGGTTCAAGATGCTGCCTATTTAAGTGCAGTTGCCCATCTTTCTGCCATTAAAGGAAGTATTCCTTTTATGCACTTCTTTGATGGTTTTAGAACGAGTCATGAAATTCAAAAAATTGAAGTATTACAGGCAGCGGATTATGCGGATTTAATCGATCAAGAAGCATTGCAGAAATTTCGTGATAAAGCATTAAATCCAAAACACCCTGTTATCTATGGCACTGCTCAAAATGATGATGTGTACTTTCAAGCTACTGAAGCTCGCAACTCTTATTATAATGCTTTACCAGATATTGTTCATGATTATATGGTGAAGATTAATGAGAAAGCGGGAACCCATTATTTACCTTTTAATTATTATGGAAATCCACAAGCAAAAAGAATTATAGTGGCGATGGGTTCTGTATGTGAAACCATTAAGGAAGTTATTGATACTTTAAAAGAGGATATTGGATTAGTCGAAGTACATCTTTATCGTCCTTTTAGTACCAAATACTTTTTACAAGCGATTCCTAAAACAGTAGAATCAGTAGCCGTCTTAGATAGAACGAAAGAAGCAGGAAGTAATGGGGAACCTCTTTACCTCGATGTATCCTCTATTTTATCCAAAAGAGGTGTAAAGGTAGTAGGGGGAAGATATGGACTTTCTAGTAAGAATACGACTCCTGATCAAATTTATGCTGTATTTGAAATGTTAAAAGAGCCAAAACATAATTTTACTATTGGTATCGAAGATGATGTTACGCATTTGAGTTTAGAGCCAATTCCAATTCATACTACTTCTTCTCAAGAATGGTTATTCTATGGATATGGTAGTGATGGTATGGTCAGTGCTTCTAAATCCATCATTAAGATTATTGGAGATAATACCGAAAATTATGTTCAAGGATATTTTCAATATGATTCTAAAAAGAGTGGAGGAGTCACAGCTAGTCACTTACGTTTCAGTGATGCTAAGATTCGTTCTACTTACTATGTAGAGGAACCAAGTCTTCTAGTTATTACGAAAGATGGATATTTAAAACAATATGATTTAATCTCTAAATTAAAAGAGAATGCGGTTGTTTTAATTAATAGTACGAGAAGTGATTCGGATATTATTTCACTTATGAAAGATTCTCTTAAGAAAAAGATTTGTGATGCTCATGCCAAAGTTTATGTTATCAATGCGAATGCAGTAGCAGAAGAAGTAGGACTTAAGAATAAAATTAGTACTATTATGGAAAGCGCTATTTTTGCGCTTACCGGTATTGTTCCTTATGAGGAAGCTTTAGAACATATGGAAAAATCGATTGTTTCTAAATTCTCTAAAAAGGGTAGAGAAGTGGTAGAGGCTAATCAAAAAGCAATTAGGGGTGCTAAAGGAAATATTCGTGAGCTAGAAGTTCCAAATATAGAAAATGCAAAAGAAGAAACATACGATTCTATTATTGAGACGATGCATTATCGCAAAGGGGATTCTCTTAAAACTTCTGATTTTGTCAACCGTGCTGATGGACGCTTTGAATGCGGAACCAGTAGTATGGAAAGACGTTTTATTAGTGAATATACACCGGATTGGATTAGTATCAATTGTATTAATTGTAATCAATGTTCTCTATTCTGTCCGCATGGGGTAATAAGACCTTTCTTACTCAGTCAAGAAGAGTATGAAGAGGCTCCAGAATACATTCAAGAACGTGCCATTAAAGCTGTTGGTATGGATGATTATTACTATATCATTAGTGCTTCTGTAGCTGATTGTACGGGATGTGGATTATGTGCAAAGGTATGTCCTGGTTTAAAAGGTGAAAAAGCTCTTGTTATGGATAAATTAGATAAGAAAGAACAGGAAGTATTTGATTATTTACACCTTCATATTAAAGATAAGGGACTTGGAAATCCATATACGGTGAAAGGTAGCCAATTTAAAGAACCAAAATTTGCTTTTAGTGGAGCTTGTAGTGGATGTGGAGAAACGGCTTATATTAAATTACTAACGCAATTATTTGGAGAACATTTAATGATTAGTAATGCAACAGGATGTTCCTCTATTTATGGAGCAAGTGCTCCTTCTATGCCTTATACGATTCCATGGGCTAGTAGTTTATTTGAAGATAATGCAGAATATGGTTATGGAATGTTAGTTGCTAATGATAAATTACGTTCTCGAATTGCTTCTATCATGGAAAAAAATATGGATAATGAAAATAGAGCTTGGTTCCAAAAATGGTTAGAGAATCCAACTTCTTATGAAAATACAAAAGAAGTATATGAGAATTTAACAGACAATATCCCAGATGCTTTAAAAACTTTGAAAGATTATATTATTTATCGTAATATTTGGTGTATTGGTGGCGATGGTTGGGCATACGATATTGGCTTTAGTGGTATTGATCATGTACTTTCCACGAATGATAATATTAAGATTTTAGTACTAGATAGTCAAGTTTATTCCAATACGGGTGGTCAATCTTCTAAGGCAAGCCCTAAAGGTGCGATTGCTTCCTTTGCTGCTTCTGGTAAAAATAGCAATCAAAAAGATTTAGCGCGTATTGCCATGAGTTATCCTCATGCTTATGTAGCGCAAGTATCCTTAGGAGCTAATCCACAACAAGTCATTAAAGCCTTTAAAGAAGCTAATGAATATCAAGGACCTGCTATTATTATCGCTTATACCCCATGTATTTCTCATGGTATTAAGGGTGGAATGGAAAATAGCGTAGAGATGGAAAAATTAGCAACCGCTAGTGGCTTCTTCTTAACATTTAGAAATCATCCAGAAGAGGGCTTTACCCTTGATAGTAAGAAAGTAGATTTTGATTTGTATGAAGAATTCTTAAATAGTCAAACCAGATTCCAAATGTTAAAAGTAGTTAATCCTGAGAAGGCAGATTCCTTATTACAAGCGAATAAAGACTATGCTATTCAAACCTTCCATTATTATGAAAATATGGATAAAAACCTAAAAAACTAGAAGATTTTCTAGTTTTTTTGTCAATAAAATGTATAAAAATGACAAAACAATATAAATCATAATTGACTTTTTTGTGAAAAAAACAATAATATTTTCCTTTTTTTGTACTTTTTGATATAATGTTTATTAGGTGTAGGTATGAAAAATATATATGGAGTGACAATCACAGAATTAGAACAATATTTTATCGATAAGGGTCAAGGAAAATTCAAAGCTACACAAGTATTTGAATGGTTATATAAAAAAAGAGTTTCTTCTTTTACAGAAATGAGTAATGTTGGTAAGAGTAATATCGCTATGCTTCAGGAAGACTTTTCTTTAGAATCTTTAGAAATTCTTGCTAAGAAAGTAGATACCGATGTTTCTAAATATTTATTTGGTCTAAAGGATGGCAATAAGATAGAAGCGGTACTTATGAATCATGATTATGGCAATAGTCTTTGTATTTCTACGCAAGTAGGGTGCAACATGGGTTGTCGTTTCTGTGAAAGTGGTCGTCTTAAAAAAGTTCGCAATCTAGAAGCAAGTGAAATGACAAGACAGATACTCATGGTAGAAGAGGACTTAAAGATTCACATTTCTCATATCGTATTAATGGGAATTGGAGAACCATTTGACAATTATGAAGAAGTCATTAAATTTATCGATATTGTAAATACACCGAAAGGAATGGATTTAGGTAGTAGACATATCACGGTTTCTACTAGTGGAATTGTTCCTAAAATTAGAGAGTTTGCTCTCTATCCAAAACAAGTGAATTTAGCGATTTCTCTTCATGCTCCTAATAATGAAATTCGAAGTAGTCTTATGAATATTAATAAAGCATATCCCATCGAAGAAGTAATGGATGCTGTCTCATTTTATATTGAGAAAACTAATAGGAGAGTTACTTTTGAATATATCTTACTAAAAGGGATTAATGATTCTAGGGAACATGCTAGAGAGTTAAGTCAATTACTACGAGGGATAAATTGTTATGTCAATTTAATTCCTTACAATGAAACAAGTCATATTGAATATAGGAAGAGTAATCAAAAGACAATTTTAGATTTCTATGATGAACTTAAGAAAAACAAAATAAGTGTAACTATTAGAAGAGAATTTGGTAGCAAAGTCCAAGCTGCTTGTGGACAACTTAGATCCAATTACGAGGAGGAATCATTATGAAATACGGTTATTTAACAGATCCAGGAATAGTAAGGGAACGGAATGAAGATAGCGTTGTTATCGTAGAAAATGCAGCAGGAGAAATTCTTATGTGCGTTGCGGATGGAATGGGTGGCCATAAAGATGGCGAGGTTGCTTCTAATATAGCCATTACTCACATTAGTAAACGTTTTCGTGAAATTAGTAGTGTCGGTAATAAAGAGGATGCAATTAATTGGATGCAAAGCACAGTAAGTGAAGCGAATGTTGAGATATTTAAATATGTTGCTAATCATCCAGAGAGTGAAGGCATGGGAACAACGGTTGTGATAGCAATCTTAACCCCGTCATTCTTATTATTTGGAAATATAGGAGATTCTTCTGGATACGTTGTAAAAAATAAGAAACTTCATAAAATTACGGTTGATCATACTCTTGTTAATCTATTAGTAAAGAGTGGTGAATTAACCGAAGAAGAAGCAAAAGCACATCCACGTAAAAATGTCCTTATGAAGGCCTTAGGCGCTAATACAAATGTAGAGATGGATATTTTTAATGTAGAATTAGGTGTTCAAGGTATTATGTTATGTAGTGATGGACTTACCAATATGTTAGATGATGATCAAATTATGAAAGTATTAGGAGGGGAAGGCACTATCCATCAAAAGTTGGAAAAATTAGTGTTTAAATGTAATAATCGTGGTGGAAGTGATAATATTTCTATTGCGTATTTAATCAAGGAGGATGCTAGTCTATGATTATAAAAGGCCAGAAAATTGATGGCAGATATCAGATTATCCGTACAATTGGGGAAGGTGGTATGGCAAACGTATATCTTGCCTATGATACCATTTTAGATCGTGAAGTAGCCGTTAAAGTATTACGTGGAGATCTTGCAAGTGATGAAAAATTTGTAAAGAGGTTTCAACGGGAAGCTAAAGCTGCTAGTTCCTTAAATCATCCTAATATTGTTGAGATGTATGATGTAGGGGAAGACAATGGTAATTATTTCATTGTTATGGAATATATCGATGGAAAAACATTAAAAAGTTTAATTAAAAAAAGAGGAGCTTTATCTTTATCTGAGACAGTAGATATTATGATGCAACTTACGAGCGCTATTGCTTGTGCACACGATAGCTATTTAATTCATAGAGATATTAAACCACAAAATGTATTAATTTTAGAAGATGGACGAGTAAAAATAACGGATTTTGGAATTGCCATTGCCATGAATAGTGCAGAGTTAACGCAGACAAATTCGGTAATGGGTTCTGTTCACTATCTACCACCAGAACAGGCGAATGGTTCTGGGGCAACCATTAAGAGTGATATTTATTCTTTAGGAATTTTAATGTATGAGTGTCTTACCGGAAAACTTCCTTTTAAGGGAGAAAATGCTGTTGAGATTGCTATTAAACAAATGAAAGAAAAAATTCCAAGCCTTTGTGCTCAGAATGATTTAATTCCACAAAGTATTGAAAATATTGTTTTAAGAGCTTGTGCGAAAAATCCAAAGAATCGTTATGATTCCGTATCAGAAATGTATGAAGACTTAAAAACAGCATTAAGTAAAGAAAGAGAGGGGGAAAAGAGAATCGTGTATAAGTACCCAGAAAATGATTTAGAAGAAACCAAATCACTACCAACCTTAGATAAAATCAAAGAAACAAGAGAAGAAAGAAATGAGGATATTGAGGAAGAAGTGCAAAAGACAAAGAAGAAAAAGTCTGGAAAGGGACTAAAAATTGCTGTTATTATTGCCATTATCACTTGTATTGTAACTTTGGTAACGGTAGTTGTTTTAGCATTCTACTTACTAAATAGTAGTAAAAATGAAACCATATCTCTACCTTATATTGCGGAAAGAAGTAGAGAAGTAGTAGAACAAACTCTAACAGATTTAGGTCTCAAAGTAGAGTATGAGGAAGAACCAAGTGATAATGTCCAAGAAGGATATATTATCGATTATAAAGATGCAAGAACGAATGATAAAGTTAAAAAAGGTTCTACTGTTACTGTTCTTATTTCATCGGGCTTAACAGGATATCAGATTGAAGACTATGTAGCGCAAAAGAGAAATGTAGAAGTAGTAAAACTAGAACTTGAAAACGAAGGAATTAAGGTAGTGACAACTGCTAAGAAAGTATCTACTACTGAAGATGAATATAAGGATGCTTATGAGGGCATGATTATCGCTCAAAGTAAGGAACCAAATACTCGTCTAAAAGAAGGATCTGTTATTGAACTTACCTATGCTACTTTAATTACGGTATATCCAAACTTCTTAGATGGTACTTATGATAAAGATAAGATTCAACAGTTCTGTGATGATAATGAAATCGTTTGTGAATTCAAAGAATCACAAACAGATCAATATAAAGAAGGAACGATTTTAAAACAGGGTAGACCAGCTGGTGGAGAAGTTAAAAAAGGTGTAACATTAACGATTACGATTGCAAAACCTTTCCCAGAACCAGAAGTAACCCCAAATACAGATACAAATACCAATGAAAATCCAGATGAAAATGCAGGAACCAATGAATAAAAGAGGAAGAATTGTTAAACAATTAAGTAATGATTATTTTGTAGAGGTAGAGGGAGAAACTATCGTTTGTAAACCTAGGGGCAAGTTTCGAAAGTTAGGACTTACCCCTTTCGTTGGGGATTTTGTGATAATTGATTATGAAAATCACTATCTATTAGAAATTGAAAAACGTAGAAATGAACTCATTCGACCGAGTGTTGCGAATGTTGATCAAGTGGTGATTGTTACAAGTGTAGAGATACCAACTTTTTCTTCTAATCTATTAGATAAATTGTTAGTAACTATCGAGTATCATCGTATTGTTCCCATTATTTGTTTTACAAAATTGGATTTGGTATCGGAATCTGAACGGGAAAGAATTGAAAAATATAAGCAATATTACCGAAAAATAGGATATCAAGTATATGATAATACAGATGCTTCCCTAACAGAAATCTTTGCTAATAAGGTTACCGTTTTTGCTGGACAAAGTGGTGCCGGAAAAAGTACGTTACTGAATCGTTTGGATGAAACATTAAATTTAAAGACAGGTGAGGTATCGGTTGCTCTAGGAAGAGGAAGACATACCACGAGATATGTAGAATTAATCCCTATACTAGGGGGATTAATTGCAGATACTCCTGGTTTTTCTTCTTTAGATTTACAGGAGATGAGTAAGGAAGATATTCGAGACAACTTTATAGAATTTAATGAGTATAGGCACTTGTGTCGATATCAGGACTGTATGCACCGTAATGAAGAAGATTGTGAAATTAAAAGAAGAGTTCAAACCGGTGAAATCTTAGAAAGTCGCTATGAAAACTATCTAAAGTTTATTGATTCTAAAAATTAAAACTTAGATAGTTTTTTTATTGCTTTTCCTTTTAAAGTTTTGTATACTATGAAATTAGGTGATTATGTATGGAGTCGGTCTCGACTTTAATAAAAAAGGTAAAATTGGGTCAAACATTATATATACAAATAGCTAAGGAATATTTGTTAAAAATACGAAATGTATTACAAGCAAAAGGCATAGAAGTAATCTTTATTCAAGAATTAGAGGAAAAAATAGAGGAAGAAGGTCCGTATTGCCAATTTACTTTGCAACAATACCATTCTCTTTTAACGGAATTGATGTTTTTAGTGGATAACAATCCTATCATTTATTATGATGAAAAGGAAATTTCCAAATCCCTTCGCGAAGAGTTTGAAAAGAGAATGACACAATATTTGTTAGAACGAAAAGTCGATAGTGTAAAAGCATTAGAAAATAGGGAAGCACGGGTACAGTACGGACAAGAGTTATTAAAACATCTTGATAAGCAATCCGATAAAGATATCTATGATGTGATGGATAATATTTTAGAATTGATTTATTTAGGACAAACACTTCAAAGTTTAAATCATCATACTATTATGATTACAAGAATGTTAGAAAGTATTTCTCTTTTTGATTCTGTGGATCAATGGCAAAGGCAATATCATGCGATTATGGAAAAATCTGATCTTTCGCAATTGAAATTTTTAGAAAAAGAGATGAGCGAATTGATAGAAGCCCATTGGAAGTCTTTTCTTACCAATCCACACGATTATCAAAATGGAGGATATTTTGCTTTTATTGGGCATAGTATGCGAGATAATAATTTATCAGGAGAATTTCATAGTAGGTATGTATCCGGATCTTTATTTGTTCCAGGTTTAACGGATTGCTTTCATAAAGGCGTAGGATTCTTATTAGAACCTACTAAGATTGTTGGTGCTATGGGTGAAGATATGGGAGTAGATAATCAAGATGTTTTTAAGAGTAATCATTATCTTGTATTGGATGCTCCTGAAAAGGTAATTGCTGACTGTCAGAAACGAAGAAAAGAGTGTAAGTATTGGGGCGTTACTACTCGCATTTATAGTGAAGTTGTGGTAGATGGATTTCATCCTATTGGTATTTTTTGTTTTACAGATGGTAGTAAAACTTTAAATGAAAATTATCGAATTGCTTGTCATTTAAAGGAGAATTTTCCACAATTAGACATTTTAGAAATTGATTTAACATTATATGAACATGATTCGCTTTCTTTGATGAATGCCCTTATTAATCAAATAGAAAGCAAACTGCAAGGCACTCCAGTCGAAGTTTCTACGATAGATGCGCAAAGATATCACTTGTTTTGGAATCAATTTTTAACCTTAAAAAAAGGAACATATCAAGAGGAAGATATCATCTCTCTTTATCTAGAAAATAAACGATTAATGCAGAGTGATATGACGGTAAAACATTTGTTACAAGGACAATATCCTACCGATATCATTCGTTATGTTTTGATGAAGAATCCTCTTTATCATATAGAACAGACTTTTCATGCTCCCATCAATATGAATAAATTCACAACTCTTTATCATCAATTAAAAGATTTTCTTCCTAGTGAGGCGAATCAAATTATTCCCGGGTTGGGGGATTTTCTTACGGTATATCCTCATATTTTGCTCAATGAGGAGTTGGAAAGAGCCTGCCGAATGGGGCAAGTGTTTGATTTTGAGAGTTTAAATCAACTCTTATTTAGTCAATTAGCTAACCAGGAATTAGAATTATCCAACACTATTTCTTTTGAAAGGTCAAAGTCGGAAGAAGTAGAGCAGGCATACAGCAGTAAAGCGATAATCATCGAAAAATACGAAACTAGTAAAAGAATTGCCTTTCATGAGCATTTTTATCGTTTAGCATTTAAAGATTACGAAACAGATTGTTCTGTATTAGAGGATAGACAATTAGAAAAACATTTCTTAGAAGAAAAATTGGTTACATTAGAAAGTAAACTTCATTCTAAAGAACAAGAAAGAGAGCGACTAGTGAGATTTTCGTTATTTCATCGATTGGCGCTCCGTAGGTTAGATTGTGAGATTTCTAATCTTACGAATCAAGTGCGTCTTCTTTCTACGGAATTAGAGACTTGTATACTTAGTATTAACATTATTTCAGGGCGAATTAGACGCAATAAAAATTATTTTAAAGAATATGTAGACGTAGAATTTGATGATTATCCTGTTGCTTTAGAAGAGGCCAAAGGAGTACTTGCTTCGACGGATATTTTAGCAGAACGGTTATCTTTTCATTCCCTACAAAAAGAAAAGGATTGTTTAACTGCAACACTTCAAGATTTACATGAAAAATTGGAAGAAATCCATGTTTTACAATTAAAAATGAAAAGGACTATGGATGAATAGTTCTTTTTTTAGATTATTGATTACCAAAATAAATTATTATATAATGATTATAAGGTAGATTATAGGGAGGAAAAGTATGAATCAAAGAGAAATAGATATTCGTGAAAAAAATAGTGAGGACATTTTTAAAGCATACGAGCAAGTAGCAAAAGAAAGTTTGGAAGCACATCAAGCATGGGAGCAGACTCACAATGTAGAAGAGGCTGTTTTGTTGTATCAAAAAAAACAAGAAGAAAAAAAAGATTCTGAAAAATCTAGGAGTAAATAAATGAAACCGGTAATGCGCCCAGTAGAAAAAATGTCTGCCATTGGCAATTTAGAACAATTTAGTGCGGTATTGCAAGGAGAAACGATAGATTTTTTTCCTCCATCTAAGAACGTTCCGATTTATTTTGTTCAAGAGAATGGTGAAGTTTTATTTCTCTATGATGATACTATCCCTGAATATTACAAAGTTCCCGAATTAGCTGGAACTAGATTTTTAATGGATATGAAATTATTAGAAGCTATGACACAAAGATATGTTCCTATATACGATATTCATACGGGAGAGGAACTTTTCTCTAAGGAAGAATTTTTAGAACTTCGCCAAAAGATGTCTGGTTTATCTATCTATGGTAGTGAAGAATTTATCTTCTCTAAAAATTTAGAGTTTCCTGGCATGGAATACTATTTAGAACGTATTGATTCTAATTTAGCGGCTATTCAAGCCCAAGAAGAGAAAATTAATAGAACATTTTCTCATATTTTAAGTGCATTAGGATTTTCGATTAGTTCTTTAACGGGACCACAAAATGTTGAAATTATCGATACTGGTTCTACTTCCCGAGGAACCAATATTCCAAATAACCATTGGGATTTTGATTTTATGTTTCGTATTCCTCCAGAACAATTATCAACGATTCGTGATGGTTTAGTGCAAGGATTACCAACACTAAATGGAAAAAATGTAATCACTAGAAATAGGATTCGTTTACAGCAAGTTACTATCGAGGGAATCGATGTTCCTCTTGATATCGATATTTCTTTTGTACCTAATCAAATGACTTATTTTTCAACAGAACAAGCTTTGCAAATGAGATTAGAGCAAATAAAAAAACAGGATATTACCAAGTATAAATTAGTGCTTGCCAATATTATGTGTGCTAAACAGATATTGAAGCAATACCATGCTTATAAACCTAGTCGAAGTGATCAATCACAAGCTGGATTAGGGGGAGTTGGAATTGAAAATTGGATTTTACAGCATGGTGGATCTCTAGAAGACGCAGCTAGAAGTTTTCTAGAGGCATCTACGTCTAAAAGTTTTTTAGAATTTGAACGAGTATATAGTGTTTTTGACTTTGGAAAGAATCATGTTAGTGTTGCTAAAAGAGGATTCCCATATGATAATTTTGTTATGAAAAATATGCGTGAAAATGGGTATCAGAATATGCAAAAAGCATTATCTAGTTGGCTAAAACAATTGGCTACTGAAGAAAAATCTGAAACAAAAACCTTGTAGGGAAAGTAGGTGTAATCTTGGATTTACAATATATTGTGGAACATGCTGGCGGTTCCATTCCTGATGAATATAGAAGTAATTCGGAATTATTGGATTATTGTTTTAATCAGTATCTTTATCAGTATGTCTTTCAGTTCAATGCGGATGCTTATACTCCAGAGATTGTAAATCGTTATGGGGAAATAATCATAGAACTTTTAAGAAATAATCATCATGTTATTTTGCGTGACTGCGAAAATAGTAGCATTTTATTTGAATATCTTTTAGAGCATGACTGTATAGATTTGGCTTGTAAACATTTGAATAAGGATTTATTGACGGATGAAATGATTGAACAATATTGTGAAAAAATAGCGCCCCATTTGACATCTATTCCTTTTAAATTTAGCAGCAATAAAACATTGTTTCAATACTATTTGGATCAGAAAAATTTTGATATGCTTTCCGAATTTGATAAGTCATTATGGACAGATGAATTTATAACTTCTCATCTAGAAGAAATTGCTAACGAAATGAGAAAAAATCCTAATTCTATGGTAAGTTTTAGGAGCAACGGGGAACTATTTCGCTATTGTGTGGAACATGGAATGATAGATGTCGCTGCTAGGTTTAGTATGTTTCTTATAACAGAAGATTTTATATCTAAGTATAAAGAAGAAATTTTGAAAGCAGTAGAAGAATATGATCAAAAATCATCATTTAGCGGTTTTAATGTCGGAAGTTTTTTACAATTTCCATTAGATAGTAGTAAAACTTTATTCGAATATTTTTTGAGTCAACAAAAATATGAGCTATTACTCCGTTTTAGTAGTTCTTTTATTACCGATGATTTTTTGAAACAATACGCACCAATTTATGCCAATTTGTGTATGAAATATGATACCGTTCCTTATTTGCTTTCCAAGAACGATACATTTTTTCACTATTGTATTCAAGAAAAAAAATGGAATCTCCTTACCAATTTTCATAAATCACTATATCAAGGAAGTATTTTTGAGCAATATGGTGATATTTTCTATGAGGCTTTGTTAAGGGAAAATTCGATTCCTTATTTTTTAAGTAAAAATCAGTCTCTTTTTTCATTATTATTAAAGAAAAAAGATTTTAATTTGTTGCTGAAAATGGATTCTTCTATGATTACACAAGATGTTGTAAATCAATATAAAGCGAATATTTTAGAAACATTATCTACTTTGGGAACCATCCCTCATGACGTAAGTGTAAATCCATTAATGTTTGATTTGATTTTGCAAAATAAAGATTTCCATTTATTATTAAAATTTGAAGGTAAGTTATTGAATGATGACATTGTGTCCCAATATGGAGATGAAATCTTAAAGGTATTGACACTAGAAGACTTCGATAATTATAAAGTTCGTCATAATACCGCTCTTTTAAAACTGTGTATTGAAAAAGAACGCTTTGATTTAGTAATCCGTTTTGATGACGGAATTTTTCAAAAAAAAGTCTTGGAAGAGTGTGGGGAAAAAGTTGTAGAAGTATTAAGAGGTATGGGATACATCCCTACTGGACTCTCTAAAAATAGGGCTTTTTTGAATTATTGCGTTGAACATGGACATTTTGACGTAATTGTCCTTATGCATTCTAGTATTTTTACACCTGATTTTTGTGCGAAATATGGAGATAGGTTAGTTAAGGAAGTCAAATTATATGGTGAAATACCAGAACTCCTTGCTGGTAATACGAATTTTTTGGTTTACTGTTTAGTTCAAAAACAGTATGATATCCTAAGTGCTTTTAGTACTTCTGCTTTTACCCATGAAGTATTAGAACAATACAAGAATATTTTGATAGATTATATTGAAAATTACCGACAAGGGGATATACCGGAGTGTTTAAGTGGTTGTACGGAATTATTTACTTGGTATCGAGAATTAGGAAAAATAGATAGAATTTATCAATTGACGATTCCTATGGGAGTTAATGACGAAGAATTAGAAAGTTATCTATGTGACATTTTAGGATTATCGAAAGAAGAATATCAAAAGAAAATACAATATTTATTAGCGCACAATGATGAAATTTATAATACTCTTTGTGTTGGTATGTTAAATTATGACTTGAATTGCATTGATTTAAAACATATTGAGAAACTAGGAATATATGGTGATATTCAAAAATATGTAATGTCTCTTCCGGCATATTATGTGCCAATTTTAGGGCGAATATTGGACATATTAGATCAAGAAGAATACGACTTAACGGCTGTTTCCTATTACATCTTTCAAAATATGTTAAAATATTCTACATTATTAGATAGTATTGATGTTTCAACGTTAAATGATGAACAGACTAAGAATTTAATCTATATATTAATGAGGAAAGAGAATATCTACGGAATTACAGATATTCATCAATTATCGGAAGAAAATTTCGCTTCTATTAAGAAAAATCATTATCAAGAAGTATCTAAAAGAATGTTAAGGATTCCTTTCGAAAAGGGAACGGAAAGTTATGCGGTAGAACTTGCCAAATTAAAAAAAGAACTCTTTGAGAAGAGATATGGCTTAAGTATGGAAATGGCACAGTTTATTGTCCAGAGATATTGCCATGATATGGATATGCTTGCAAAAAGCGATTTAAGCAAAGACGTAATTACCATATTAAGTGCGATTTATAAAGATTATCAATGTGATTCTATTGAAGAATTGACCGTATCTTATTTGACTGCAACTACTTTAATTACGGATTTTTATTCTACAATTTCTCTTGAATCTACAATTCGTAAAGAATATGCGAAAAAGTTTAATGATACATTATATCATGTTCAAGAAGGGCATCGATTGAAAGAAGGTCATGAACTGGCTACCCAAAATAGAGAAGTATATGACCTAATCATGAATGCTCAATACCATGGTCAAAAACCTACTTTCTATTTATTAGACGGAGATTTTAATATGCAGATTCATGCATTGGGTGCCTATAGTTCTTTTGAAGTACCTAAAGATTTTAAAGAGGATTGGGAGAGACCTAAGATTGTTAATCATGGTATTTGTACGAGCTATATTGGTAACAATCATATTGCCAATGCTCGTGCTAGACATCCTATTTATGGATTTACAGATTATGAAGAAAGTGCATTATTATGTGCTGGAAATTATGATTTAGTTTCTAAAAGAGCTATTAAAGAATATGCAACTTCAGTTGCCTTCCCATATCGATTTTTTCCACCAAAAGAGATGATTAATGCTACTAGGCATACCCATAATGAACTAGTGTTAGAAAGAAGATCCAATCGCAAAGGTGATAACTTTAAGAGAAAACCAAGCTATGTAGTATATTTAGTAGATGATATTAACAATGCAGAAAATTTTTCTCCTGATAATGAATTATTTCAAGAAACAGTACAGGCTGCGATAGATCAAGGGTTGCCAATTGTGGTAGTTGATCGGTTAAAATATGCAAAGCAAGAATATGCGAAAACCATGGCTCTTGCTGAAGATTTCATTACCGATATGAATCCATCTACTTTTGAGGCTTTTTTCCAATCTTGGATGAATAATAATGTCGGTTGTAGGAAGTATCCATTGCAGAAGAAATCAGAATATCATGATTACTTTTCAATTAGTAGTTTAGAAGTTATTTATGATAGAATGCTAACAGCAGTAAAAACATCCAATTTAAATATTGAAAAGAAAATGGGAATTATAGAGACCATGATGGGTGTTTTAAAGCATGAAAAAGGATTAGATACAGACAATTTTTTACAAAAATTCCATATTGATGATAAGTTGGCGGAATTAGAGCGTATAAAACAAGTTGTCTGTGCCGATTCTTCCATGTCTTTAGAAACGACTATTACCAAATAAATTATGAACAACGATGTTCATAGTTTTTTTATTTGCTTTTCATTGTAATGTTTTGTATACTAATAATAGAGGATGGTATCATGGAAAAGTTGAGGGTCGAAAAAAGACAAAAGAGATCTTTTTATCAATATTATGTTACAATCTCAAGAGCAGATCTTTTAAGAATGAGAAGTGCAAGCCCTAGTTTTAGTGAACACCATGAAATTCACAAAATTTTAGCAACAGTGCAACCATCTTATGAAATCCGACTAGATTTATTCGCCGATATTTTAGAGAAAGTCGTATGTGAGGGAGATAATAGTTTCGTATATTCTGTTGCCGATCGATTACCCATTGATGACAAAGAAAAAGAAAAATATTATACTGCGGCTAGTGAATATGACGCTATCAGACAACTCGATTTAGAAAAATTTCGAAGTGTTTTTAGTAGAGACACGAGTTCTTTTGTGGATACTCTTCTTGACCAATTTATAGATCAAGATGGCTATCCATTAGAATCATTTATAGAAAATATATTTTCTTTGATTGAAGAGAATAAAAGACTCTATAAAATTCGAGACTATATTACGATAAAAGATTCTATATTTATGAGTTTATCTTTTTGTTGTTCAAAAGAAGTAGTAGATTCCTATCAAGAAAAATATGAGGAAGCCCTAAAATGTTGTGATCTAGATGCTTTAGATACGATATTAAAAGAGATGCAGAAACTTATTTGGAAAAATTGGCAAGAATATTTGACAGATATGAGCCATTTTCAAATGGGGGGATTTTTTGCTTTTTTAGGGCATAGTACATCCTCGTCAAAATTTGATGGGGAATTTCAGAGTCGTTTCGTTTCTTGCTCCTTATATACTCCTGAATTTACAGATACTTATCGCTCAGGGTTTGGTTTCATTCTTCCACCCACACATATAGTGGGGGCTAAAGGAAAGGATATGTACATTAAAAATAATGCCAAATCAGTAGAAGGGATTGCTGATTATACTTCTATAGTCCAAATGGATGCTCCTAAAAAAGTATTGGCAGATTGTAGGAGTAATCGTGAAGAAAATCGGAAAAATGGTGTTGCAGCCAAAGTCTATAGTGAGATTGTTGTTGATGGTTTTACGCCTATCGGTATTTTCTGTTTCAGTGATGGTAGTAAAAATCTAAATGAAAACTATAGACATGCACAAGAATTAAAAAAGCAATTTCCGCATCTTTCTGTTGTTGATATCGATATCACTCGGTATCATAAGGACGATGTTTTATATAACATATCTATCTTGATTAAACAAATAGAATATAAACTAACGGGAAATTATAAGGAATATCCTCTAGCTTATTGTAGTCACTTTATCAAGTTCTGGAATGAATTTCAATCTTTAAAACAAAAACCTGATTATAGTGAGGAAGAAATTATTCAATTATATCTTGATAATCAAAAATTATTATCTTGGGATATAACCAATGAGAAGTTATTTCACGGTGATTATTCCCTTGAAGAGATTCGCTACATTTTATATCACAATTTTTTATATAACATTGAAGCTTTATTAAATGGCAATTTTTATCTTGGCTCTTTTGAACAACTCTACAATCGGTTGAAGAGTGGTTGCGATAAAAATAGTTTAAATGCTGCTATTCCAGGATTAGGAGACTTTATAGATATATTTCCTTATGTTTCCTTTACAGCGCCTTTAATTGAAAAATTAGAGGGTATCAAACCACTCAGTTTTATAAAGATGGTTCCTATTTTAAGGGAATATGAAAAGACGAATACCTCTAATGAATTGCAAACGGCTCTAGAAAGACAATCTATGTTAATAGATCAAAAAAAGGAATTAGAAACTAGTCTTTCTAGATTACAACAGGGAAAAAAATATGCAGATCAAGAATTTTACTATACAATTGCTTCTTCGGATATTGATGATAAACAGTTAGAAAAACGTAAAAATGAGGAAGAATGCCGTAGACTTGAAGAGGAAAAAGACACTTTATCAGGACTCCTTTCTAGTCAAGAGCAGGAATATAGTCATTTAGCTTTTTTCCATACTAAGAAAAAGAAGGTATTAAGAGATAGTATTCAAGAATTACAAAGTAGAATTGCAAGTATTACGAGCAAGTTAGAATATCTAGATACGGAAAATGCTAGATTACATGCTGATATTTCTTTTTACCGTCAACAATTTGAATCCCATGTAGGTGTTGATATTGCCAAGTATCCAGAATTATTAGCACGTGCCAAAAAATTTTTAGAACAGGTAGATGAATGGGATTTGCAAAGAAATTTAAATTATATAGAGAGTGAATTAGTAAAACTTGAAAGTCAAATTGCTACCTTGCAACAAACTTTAAAGGTATTAGAAGAGGGAGGAAAAACCATATGATAGCGGTATCATCATTAAATTTTAAAAATAATAAAGAGAAAATGTTAGAACTAGATAATCTAGGAGCAGATTATATTCACATGGATATAATGGATGGAGAGTTTGTGAAACAGGTGGCAGGAATGGAGTTACTGGATTCTTATCAAACCAAAAGGGAAGTCCATCTCATGGTAAAAGATATTAAGAAATATATTGATATTTATCAAAAATATAAACCAGAATATATTACCTTTCATGTAGAGGCAACGAATCAAGTAGAGTATTTTATAGATTATATTCATAGTCTTGGTATTAAGGCAGGAATTACCATCAATCCCCATACTCCCGTAGATAGCATTTTACCTTATTTGCCTAAGGTAGATCATGTTTTAGTTATGACAGTAGAGGCTGGATTAGGAGGACAATCTTTTATGCCAGAGATGGTTCCTAAAGTAGAGCAATTATATAACCTTAGAAATCAGTATCACTATCACTATGTCATAGAAGTAGATGGAGGTATTAATTTAAATACTAAAGATCAGGTATCAAAAGCGGATATTTGGGTTGTTGGAAGTTATATAACAAGTAGTGAAAATATGAAAGAAAAGCTAGAAAGTCTAAGGGGAACTCTTGCTTAAAAAAAAGTTTTATTATATACTA
>CANRDU010000007.1 GCA_947629445.1 uncultured Bacilli bacterium | reverse complement strand
GATGATTTTCATCATCCTCTATAATTAGACTCATTTATCAAATTTATTGTCTACCAACACTATTTGACAAAGAACCCGTTTTTTCTTTTTTTAAAATAACTTTTTACAAGAAAGTAGGAATAATATTATTTATACAACTTGTTCTCTTGACCTTCTACATAGTATTTTTGATATAGATCTGTCTTATCAATTGTTATATGTTTTTTTATGGCTTCTGCTATAATTTCTGTTTTTAATTTATAATCACGGCTAGAATACCAGTTCGCTGGAAATAACTCTTCCTCTTTTTCTTTCTCTTTATCAAATTCTTGTTGATAACGCATTTCTGCTACAACATATAAATGAAAATCTAACTCATCCATAATAACCCTCCTTCATTTTTCTTTTCATCTGTCGGTAATTTAAGTATTTTTGTTTTATAAAAGTCATCCAATAGGTCAACTAATTCATCTCCGACAATATCCCTTAAAACAGGAAGAATTTTTGCACTATTTTTGGATTTAATAATTTGAGAATAATTCGCAATCATCTCATCAAATCCTAATACCTTATCACTAGTATAGTATTGAATTCCATGACCAAAAGTAGCAGGAATTCTTTTTCCATCTTTATCTCTTAGTGCCTGGCTAAACAAACGACCATCGGTAATAGCATCAATAATATCCCCAATTGCTATAAACGCATCATAGTCATACCGTAAAATGGCATCCATTAATTCGGAAATTTCAATTTTTTCTTTTTGCTTAACAAAATCTTCCAAAGTAAATGATGAAGAAAGAATCGTATCAAGTGTTTCTTCTGAATAACCTTTCGCCCGATAAATACTTTTCAACTTTTCTTTTTCACCATCTAATAGAGCCATTAATTCCTCGGTATTAGCATCGATAGAATCTCCATTAATACGAGCAAAAACAATTGCCTTTGCTTCTCCTCTTACTTGCTTTCTTGCTATTCTATATGAATTTGCATAAAATTTTACCTTTTTTATCCAATCAGGATTACTCCTAATAGAATCTACAATAGTATAATAATCAGGAGGTACTTCATTATTTGTTAAAAAGTAGTGTAAAGCATGTCCTGTTTCATGATTAAGAGTACTAATGATTTCATTTTCTACAACAACCTGTGGTTTTTGAAAATAGCCCGACCCTTTTTCCCTACGATAGACAAATCCAGGATTCTTTTTTTTAATCGCAATTAACTGTTTTACTTCCTCCATAAATATTGGATTCTTACGAGTTGTATACCGATAAGAAGTAATGAGAGCATCTACAATTTTAGCATCACTTTTTCCATCATTGATAAATAAATTTCTTAACTCATTTAATAAATCTTCAACAGGGGACGTAATTCCCTTCGCATAGTCTTCATTGGCAATTTGCACCCAAGCATCCGTACAATCAAATTTACTATAAGATATATCTGTTGGAATGCTTATGGAAATATCAGAAACGCCTAATGCTTTTAACTCAATAAAAATATTTGGATTTTTTAGAGTATCAAAATCTAAAATTTCATCTAATGTAATTTCTTCATCTAACTTTATTAAATAATATAACAAAGTGTGCCCACTCTTATCTTTCCTTAATAGTTCTTCTTCTTTTAACTTCTTTAGATAGCCAAAGTCATTATTTTGCGCTATTTGGATATAGCATCTAGCTAATAATTCCTGATCGTCACTATGAAAAATTTTTTTCTCTAATTTAACATCAGCACCTTTATTCAAGCAAGAAAGAACATACTGCAAATAATTATTTTCTTTTGATGGATAATCCATTAACAATCTGAGACTCGCTTGGCACATCAATTCTGGTTTTTGATATTGATATAATATTTCTACTGTTTTTAGAGAATGTAACTCATAATTACCAAATGAAGGGATTTGTCCACTTTGTAATAATTGTTCTAAAAATGTTTTTCCATTATTTTCTTCTAGTAGTGTTTCTTCATTAGCAAATTGTATTAGTTGCGTATAACCAAATTCATATAACTTTCGAAGATTAGTTCCATTAACAAAGAAATTTTTGCTTTTTATTTTATCGATTATAAAATCTAAAAATTTAGGATTATTTAAATAGTTTTCAACTAAAAAATGCCCGTTATGTTCTACAAATAGTTCTTCTAGTATATCATTACTAAGGATATTAAAGCAGTTATATTTTATACAATAATCTACAACACGTACATCTTCATGACTAGATTTTAAAATGCAATTATAGTATTTTTTCGTTATTAATAAATCTATTAATTTTTGATTTCCTTCTATATCTTCATATAGCATGGCTTCCTCTAGCCTATCTATTTGATAATTACAGTTCACCATGATGATGACTGCTTGAATGTTTGTTAATAATTCCTCCATATAATCATTAAAAGTACCGAACGCGTTAATCCAACCATTTCCTTTTTTGATAAGATATTCTAATAAAGATATGTTACCATCGACTGGTTCAAGAAAATTTTCAACATCAAAGATATAGGGCTCAATGGTCATCCATGGGTTTTGTTTTATAATTGCAAACATATTTTCTTTTTTAGGAAGAAGCCCAAGAAATTCAGTGATATCCACTGTTTTCAGTGAATCTTTTGGACGGTTATAAATTTTTGCTATACAGTCTATTACACCATCTTTTAAATGTTCTTGAAGGGAAGAATCATTACATTTCTTAAAATGCTCAACAGTTAAATCATAATTTAACTCAAGCATATAAGTCAAAATTGGCTTCCCAGGGGCAGGGTTTTTCAAAATATAAGATAACTCTGCTAAATCAGCTCCTTTTTCTAAAAGAGTTAAACAAGTACGCGCTAAAAGTCTATTATCGCCTTTTTTATAACCGTGAGTCTCAAAATTCAAGTGTCCACGGTTCTTCTGATAGACAGCCATCAAATAATTATCTGTTGGCGTTGGATAATTTACTAAAAGGTGTCCATTTAAATTCATTAAAAGTTTATATTCCTCATTTTTATATAGGATAGCGGCTATCTCTTTATCTTTCACTACTCTGCTATTTCCTAAACGCAGTCCCGCTATATCAATGTCTAATTCAGATAGGATAACTGTTACCTCTTTATCTTTCACTACTCTATCTCCTGGGAGCAGGTCCACAATGTCTAATTCTGGATCTTCCGGATACCATTTTTCTATAAATACTTTTGTATCAATTATTTCTTGTAATGTCGGAATTCCATTAGGCGTGATAGTAGTTAAAAATTTCTCTTTAGCATCAATCATTAAATCGAGGCGACCAATATTTTTAAGACATTCATATAAGATGTTAAAATCAGAAACTTTGATAATAAATTCTTGTACAAAGCCATCGGCAATGCTTAAAATATCATCAATTATATATCTACCATTTACCTTTGTAAACATTCGGTTAATAATATCTAATGATAAATTGGGTTTAACACCATTGCGATTTCGAAACAAAGTTTCGATAATCGTTTCACCAGGTCCTTGAAAGAGCAAATCAACATTATCATACCTACTCAAAAAATACCCTTTATTTGCAGCTCTCCTTAGTAGTTCTTCATTGTTAGAAATATAATGAATCAAATCGTCATCTTGGATTTTAATTTGATTCGTTATAATATATTCAAAAAAATCTTGTCCATCTTTATCCTTTAAAAAAAGATTTTCTGCGAATACTCTATTCTGACTATAAATAATTTTTAGTTTTTTTAATTCTTCTACTCTTGCAAAGTCATCCATAAAATCATCTCTACTTTATTTTATTATATCATATATTGTTCTTTTGTAATTAAGATATTTTCTGTTACGATTTTTATTCTAGTTTTCTAAATTCTTCAATTTACTAATAAGTAGTGTCATGCTATAATAATATTGGTGATAATATGTATAGGATTTTGAAAAATGAATCGATTGGAGATAAAATCTTTCTACTTGAAGTAGAAGCTCCACTCTTAGTCAAAAATGCCTTACCTGGACAATTTGTAATTGTTATGTCCAAGGAAGATAGTGAACGAATTCCACTGACAATTTACGATTATGATAAAGAAAAAGCTATTTTACGATTGATTTATCAAGTAGTTGGGGCATCTACTTTAGAACTTAGTCAAACCCAAAACGAACTATTTAGTGTCGTAGGACCTTTAGGAAAACCGAGTGAAGTAGTTACACATATAGAGGAGTATAAAGGTAAAAAAATTGTTATGGTAGGTGGTGGAGTAGGAATTGCTCCTGTTTATCCACAGGCCAAATATTTCACTGCTCACGGTCTAGACGTTGACATTATCTATGGAGCAAAAAATAAGGATTTATTAATTATTTTAGAAGAACTAAAATCCGTATGTAATCATTTAATCGTCGTAACAGATGATGGATCTAATGGAAGACAAGGCTTAGTTACAGACACATTAAAAGAAAATCATGACTACGATTTATGCATCGTTATGGGATCTGCTGTAATGATGAAATTCGTATGTGCTCTAACAAAAGAATACAACATAAAAACCATTGCCAGTATGAATCCTATTATGGTAGATGGAACTGGTATGTGTGGGGCTTGTAGGTTACTCGTCAATAATGAAGTAAAATTTGCCTGTGTAGATGGTCCTGAATTTGATGGTCATCTAGTAGATTTTGATGCCGCTATTAAACGAATGAATCTGTATAAAGATGAAGAAGGTAGAAGATATTTAAAAGCATTGGAAGGAAATACCCACTCTGGCGGTTGTGGTATGTGTGGTGAAGAATAATGGATGAAAAAGTAATAATGCGCAATTTAGACCCTGAAAGACGTTCCCATACCTTTGAAGAGGTCGCAATAGGTTATAATGAGGAAGAGGCTTTAAAAGAAGCGAATAGATGCCTACAATGTCCAAATCCTCGTTGTGTTAAGGGATGTCCTGTCAATATCGAAATTCCAAAATTTATAAAAGCAATTAAAGAAAATAATTTAGAAGAAGCTTATCACATTATCTTAAAATCTTCTAGTTTACCTGCTATTTGTGGGCGTGTTTGTCCACAAGAAAAGCAATGTGAAAAAATGTGTGTAAAAGGATTTAAGAGTGATGCAATTGCCATTGGGTCTCTCGAACGCTATGTCGCAGACTATGCTTTAGAACATCAATTAAATGTGAATAATCCAAAACCGAAAACAGGTAAAAAAGTAGCGATTGTTGGATCTGGTCCAAGTGGACTTACTTGTGCAGGAGAACTTTTAAAAGAAGGTATTGACGTAACCATCTATGAATCTTTACATAAAGCAGGTGGCGTTTTAACTTATGGAATTCCAGAATTTCGTCTACCGAAAAGAATTGTGGAAAATGAGATTCAAAATTTAAAAAACTTAGGAGCTAATATTATTTTAGATGCAGTTATTGGAAAAACAATCACTTTAGCAGAACTAGAAAACACTTATGATTCTGTCTATTTAGCAACTGGAGCAGGATTACCAAAATTTTTAGGAATTCCAGGCGAAAATGCAAACGGCGTTTTCTCTGCTAACGAAATTTTAACTCGTATTAATTTGATGGGTGCTTATGAAACAGATGCTAAAACCCCAGTCAAAAAAGGAACAAAAGCACTCGTTATCGGTGGTGGAAATGTAGCGATGGATGCTGCTCGTAGTCTAAAAAGAATTGGATATGATGTATCTATTGTCTACCGTCGTACCATGGAAGAACTTCCTGCCAGAAAAATGGAAATTGAACATGCTCAAGAAGAAGGAATTATTTTTGACTTGTTAAAAAATCCTAAAGAAGTAATAACTGATGAAAACTATAACGTAATCGGACTTAAAGTTGCTTTAATGGAACTTACTGATGTTGATGAAAGTGGTAGACGTGGTGTAAAAGAAATTTCTGGTCAAACCGAAGAAATTACTTGTGATACTATCGTAGTTGCCCTTGGAACAATGCCTAACCCTATCGCTACAGAAAATAGTGACATTATAACAGATGATAAAGGCTTAATTATCGCACCAGAAGGAATTACCAACAACTCTCATGTTTATGCAGGTGGAGATGCTGTAACCGGTGCCGCTACTGTTATTTTAGCAATGGAAGCCGGAAAAAAAGCTGCGAGTCAAATTATTAATAATCTTCAATAAGAGTATTGTAGCATATCCCAAAAGATATGCTACCTTTTTATACAGGAAGAAAAATTTTGAAAATTTTTGAAATTCATTACCAAAAAAACAAAACAAAATTTACCCTCCCACTATAATATAGTGGAAAGATGATAAAAATGAAGAACCAGTTACGATAAGAATAAATTGGTGTGATAGATTTTCAAAAATTTGTTACCTATGAATTTAATCGTAATAATTCTATCATTTTTTTATCTATCTTTCTTCTATCTATTTTCTTGTGTAGTATTTTCCTATTATACAAAAACTTCCTTCTTATCAGAAGTAGCATGCTTTGCATGCTATTTCTTTGTATTAAAAAAAATTTGACTTTAAGTTCTTTTTTGCGATAGAATCTAGTATAGATAAAGTGTTACGTTGAAATATAGAAAATTATATTTTTATTCGCGCTAAAAACATTCGCTATTATGCAGTAAGCACGAAGAAATAAGGAGTGATAGTATGTTAAAATGTGATGCATGCAATAAAACAGTTTTAATACCAGAAAGAATCGGAGATTGTGTCTTATGCAATTCTTGTTTATTAAAAATCAATGGAATTGTATGGAAGTTCCGAAAAATTGATAATGATAAAAATCTTGAAAAGAATAGAGAAAAAGCCTTAGAATTAGCTAAAAGCGCCGCTTTCCCGGAAAAAGTAATTACTGGTATAAATACTTATTTTGATAATCAAAAAGTGGATATGAAAAAATGTGATAATTGTGGAGAAGTAACACAATCAGCGATTCATTTCGGACATTCCACTTTATGTAAAAAATGCTTTTCTAAAATTAAAACTGCGGATTGGGATTGTCAAAATTACTTTGATAGAAAAGAATTAAATCATGCGAAAGCTAATGTAATTAAAAAAGCTAAGAAAAATAAATTCAATGCTACGATTATCAATGATATAAATGATCATTTTGATAATAAAGTTGATAAAAATTGGTTATATACTATAGAGGGAGTAATTGGGCAAACTTTAACTATTTACGAAGATTATCTTGTCATTCAGACAACAGAAGATTTTGAATACGATAATATTAAGAAAGAATATGAAAAAATATTATCAAGTAATAAAAAGAATTTAAAAAGTTTAGGAACTGAATTACTAGGTGATGTCATATCTACAAACCATCCCTTTAGTAAAAAGAACATAGTGAAAACAATAGCTAAAATGACAACTAGTTCAGAGAATTCTACTGAAAATCATGAAAATAAAATAAATTTTTATGTTAGACAAGGAAATATCAAAGTGAATTATAGTGACTATGATTCCATTAACTTATACTTGCCTGATGAAGATGAAGATATGGGTTTCATCGTTATAAGAAATAGTACAAATGAAAAAAATAGTTCTTCAGATAGATTATTCTTCTTTGATGATGTAAATGAAGATCAAATCAAAAAGATATTTCCTATAATCGAAGAGAAAATAGAGAGTTCTTCGAGAATAAACGAAAAAACAGAAGAAAAAATAAGTAAGGCATCTTTTGGTGATGAATTGCGAGAATTAAAAGCCTTATTGGACGAAGGAATAATAACAAAAGAAGAATTTGAACAAAAGAAAAAGAAAATCTTAAACTTAGACTAAAGATTCTCTTTTTTTTATTTTTATAAAATCTTCCCAATTACGATTCCATCAAATAACAGATTTTTTATATATGATTTCCACATAGGAAACAGGTAGAAACATTAATATCTACTTGATAACCACAATATGGGCATATTTTTTTCCCTGGTGCAGCGGTTGCTAATGATGGGTTCATCATTGGTGGCTGCATCATAGTATTGTTAGGAGGAACCATACCATTATTCATAGGATTCATATTCATCATTCCATTATTCGGTTCCATTCCCATCATAGGAGGATTCATATTCTCCATCATTGGTGGTTGCATCATAGTATTATTAGAAGGAACCATACCGTTATTCATGGGATTCATATTCATCATTCCATTATTTGATTCCATTCCCATCATAGGAGGGTTCATATTCTCCATTACTGGCGCTTGCATCATGCTATTAGTAGGATTCATCATAACGTTACCATTTGCATTCATTCCCATGTTCATACTTTCCCCTAACGCACCATTATTAGGAGCTAATAAAGCAGCCATCTTATCATTGTTTGCAAAATTATCATTTACCATTCCACTATTCATAATTTCCATAGATGGATTCATCATTGGTGGTTGATTACTAATAGGATTGCTTTGACTTCCAAACATCATAACTGGCGCTTGCATAGATACATTATTATAAGAAGTATTTCCAAATGCTAATATTGGTAAAAATATAAATGGCAAAAAAGTCATTCCAAAGATAAACGCTGTACTTTTTCCAAAGTGTTGTCCAATAACCTTCCAAACTTTATAAAATACATAAAGATTTACAACGGGAACACAAAATACCAAAAGATTCCACAATGGCAAGTTACCAATCTGTAATAGCACGATTAGATTATAAACAGGAACAAAAGCTTTCCAACCTCCTTTTCCCAATTTTGAAAATATACTAGATAATGCAATTAACAAGATTAGGCAAATAATAATTAACACGATGAAAAGAGCAATTACTACCGGTTGACTAAACTCCATCTACATCTTACCTCCTACTTATTCTCTATTTATTATGTTATCATTTGCCCTAAAATAAGTCAATTCCATTTCCAAGAGACAAAATGATTTTACTAGTCCAAAAAGTCCTTAAATTCAGGCAAAAGTGCCATATTTTTTAGACAATTTGTTGACGTTATTTTTGTATTTTGTTACTTCAATATGTTTATATTAAAGCATTTCGCTGTTTAATATGTATTTTTAGTCGATACCTTGACAATATGGTGAAAAAAGGTTACAATGTGCTTGTAAATAAAAAAACCTTATGAAGAGAGACGGAGGGACAGGCCCTATGAAGTCCAGCAACCTATTTGAGTTAGGTGCTAAATCCTGCGACATAGTCGGAAGATGAGGAATAGTCTTAAGTAGAGAGTATTCTCTACTTTTTTTCTTCTGAGGTTAAAGGAGGAATATTATGAAAAAATTATTTACGTCTGAGTCCGTAACATGTGGACACCCTGATAAGGTATGCGACCAAATTAGCGATGCTATACTGGATGCTTATTTAAGCCAAGATCCTTATGCGAAAGTTGCTGTTGAAGTATGTGCTAATCGTCATGAAGTAATCATTATGGGAGAAATATCTAGTACGGCTGAAGTAGATATAGAAGAAATTGCCAGAAAAACAATTCTTCATATCGGCTACGATAGCGATGAATTAAACTTCAATGGTAATACCATTCCTATAAGGATTGACTTACAAAAACAATCTCCTGATATTGCACAAGGTGTAAATCAGGAACATACTGGTGCAGGAGATCAAGGAATGGTCTTTGGATATGCTACACAAGAAACAGAATCTTATTTACCACTCCCTATTTATTATGCTCATCAACTAGCGCAACAACTAGAAAAAGTAAGAAGAGAAAAAATCATTTCCTATTTACGACCAGATGGAAAAACGCAGGTAACCGTAGAATACGAAAATGGAAAACCCATTCGTATCGATAGCATTGTCATTGCTGCTCAACATAACCCAAATGTTACTAATGATGTCATGCACCAGGATATCATTGAGAACGTGATTAACCCAGTTATTCCTTCCCATCTACTGGACTCCAACACCAAATATTATATCAATCAAACAGGAAGATTTGTTTTGGGAGGACCTGCTGCAGATACAGGATTAACAGGAAGAAAAATCATCGTAGATACTTATGGTGGATACAGTCGTCATGGGGGTGGTGCATTCTCAGGTAAAGATGCTACCAAAGTTGATCGAAGTGGTGCATACTATGCCAGATATGTTGCTAAAAATATTGTAGCTGCTAACTTAGCTAAAGAAATCGAAATCCAAATTGCATACGTAATTGGTTTCGATAAACCAATATCTATCCATATCGATACCCATCATACTAATACAATAGAAGAAGAAAAAATACTGGATATTATGACAAAAGTCTTTGACTTTTCCCCTAAAAACATGATTACAGAATTATCATTACAACAACCAATTTATACAAAAACAACCTGTTATGGACACTTTGGAAAAAATTTACCTTGGGAAAGGATTGACAAAGTAGCAGAAATTCAGTCATGGTTACCATAATTGCTTTTTTTCCACATTCATTATATAATGAACAAGTAAGGAGGATTTATGGCAATTATTCATGTTGATGATACTACTTTCGAAAAAGAGGTTGTATCTAATGATATCGTGTTAGTGGATTTTTATGCAGATTGGTGTGGTCCTTGCCGTGCTTTAGCACCTATTTTAGAAGAGTTAGATTCTGATCGTGGGAGTACAAAAATTATAAAGGTTAACGTGGATGAAGCAGAAAAGACTGCTCGTAAATTTGGTGTCATGAGTATTCCAACCATCATTCTTTTCAAAAATGGGAAAGAAGTTTCTAAAAAAATAGGTTTATGCTCAAAAGAAGAGCTGTTAGAATTAATGCAATCAAAATAAAAAGAAATGTTTTGTCATTTCTTTTCTTTTTTTGTCATTTTTTAGCACTCGCTATTGACAAGTGCTAACAATAGTGATATCATTATATGTGTTAGGAGGAATGTATATGATGAATTTAATGCCAAGAAGGTTTCCTTTTGGAAGTGATATTGATGATTTCTTTAAGGATGGATTTCAAGGTGGTATGCAATGTGACATCTATGAAAAAGATGGTAACTGCTATGTAGAGGCAGATATCCCAGGATTTTCTAAGGACGAAATTTCTGTAGAAGTGGATGACGGATACCTAACCATTACTGCTAGCAAAAAGAAAGAGGAAAGTGAGGAAGAAGTAAATTATCTTCGTAGGGAGAGAGTTTCTCGTGAAATGCAACGAAAATTTTATATTGGTAATCTAGATGAAGATAATATTAAAGCGGAATTCCGTGATGGAATTTTAAAACTTTGTATTCCAAAAGTTCCTGAAAAAGAACATAAGAAATTAATTTCTATCGATTAAGAGACAAATGTCTCTTTTTTTGATATAATACGCTTCGGTGATGAGATGAGTCCAAAAGAAATCTATGAGGATTTAATTCTTCAATATCAAAAATTAACATTAGAAGAAAAAAATGCAATCCTTGTGTATAAATCTAGATTATATTTAATTCTAAATCCTATGACAAATATTCCAGGATTTTTACAGATGTCAGAAGAAGACATTTTAAATAGATTAGATAGCAAAAAAATCATGCAAATTTTTGAAGAAGAAAAAAGAATTATCTTTCTTCCACAAAATATGGTTACTAGGAAAATTGTTTTTTCCTCTATTGATTTTTCATCAATCTATACTTGTATACATAGTTTAAAGATTATTTATTTACGTCTCGAACAGGCACATGGAAAAATTATTCTTCCAGATGACTTAACGGTATATAGAGGAATTAGTACCTCAAAAGGAAAAAATCCAAGCGGTATCTGTCATAGCAAAATTCTCTCCACAGGATTATCTTTGGAAGATATTGAAACATTTCTTTTTCAAAAGGAAGAAAATCATGTTTTTGTCATCACTATGAAAAAAGGAACGAGTGTCTTAGTAACTCCGTACTCTTTAATTGCTACCTATGGTGAAAATGAATGCCCCGTAACATGTTTTTTTAGGGGTATGCCAATGACACATTTAAAAATTGTAAAAAACCACAAAGATTGTCAAAAAGAATTAATCTTTTTCCACGATGATTTTCTTTTCGAAGAAAAATTGGCAAAGGTTTGCAAAGTTAGAGAGGAAGAAGAATCGTTTGAAGCAATACTTCATAAAATAAATTCCGTTCCGAAATTAACACAAAATAAGTCAGTTACATTTTATAAAAGAACTTCAAGCTAATACTAGTTTGAAGTTCTTTTTTTCTATACATGATTACGTTATTTGAAATCTTATTTTCCATTATCTAATTGCTTCACAAAATCTGTCTTTCGATTATTATCAGCATCTTTATCCAATGTTTTTTCAGAATATAATTTTACAAAAAAAGCTCTACTGATTCCATGGATTTCTTCTGCTCTAAATTTTACCAAGTCTCCAACATTTATATTGTCATCAATATCACTATCCAGAAACATATAACTATCCTCTGGTGTTACAATGGTTCCACTAATTCCATTATATTCTCTTACTTTTCCAATATTAAAGGCCATAATTTGGATTCACTCCTTTCTCTGGTATATAGGCTTGAAGTAATTTTCTAGCACTTTCTAATTCCTCTTTTGCTCTTGGGTCATCTGTAATTATTTTTTCATGGATTACCCCTATCTTATCAACATAGAGATACCAATCCTGATTGGCAAACCCATAGCTTACTTCGTTTTCATCCATCATTGGAAATTCTAAATATTCATATTGTACATTATTTCTCATACTTTCAATGGCATCAATACGTCTTATATAAGGTATTATTTCCCTTGTGGAATGAGCTTTTATAATATTATCTCGAGCAGGTGGATAAATTGGCATATCTTTCTGATCAAAATTGATAGGAACTAATTTGTTATCAGTTCTAGACGTTGCCAGAACAACCGCATATCTACCAACGTCACAATAAGAAAGAGTTAATCCTTTGCGAACATTATCAACACCTAAGTCCTGCGGTCGTAATCTTTCTGCTGCATATTCATCAAGCACAACCACATTATCAATTGGATATGAACTATCTTTACTACTATCAATTAGTTGTCTCGCAGCTTGTAGGCAAGCGTATATAACATCAGCATCAGAATATAATTGTAGATTACAACTATGTCTAAGTTCATTTAAGAAAACTGTATTTCCGTTTCGAAACCCACTTACTCTTGAGATATATTCGCCTGTTTTTGGATCCTGAAAACGAATATGAAAACCATTTCTATCTGCTAGACAAAACTGAAATAAACCTTCTCCTACTCCACCAATTCGCATACAAGCACCTGTTCTCTCACCATGAGTCAGATTACAGGGGTTAGTAAAATTACCAACGATGACTTGTAGTGATTTCGCTTCAATTTTTTCAGGAGTTTCATTAGGTAATTGAGTGGTTTCTTCCTCTTGATCTTTCTCTAACCACCTAATAGACTTTTGAGCATTTCTTATATTGAATATCGTATTAAATGTTGGAACGGTTACTTCTGTTCTTTCATAATTTTGTCTTAACCACGTAATAGATTCTCTTAATCTTCCATTATTTGCTAATTTCCTATGTGCTGCATTATCTGGTGGGTTAGACTTAATAAGTCTTGCATCTTCAACGCCTAATATCAAAGCATAGACATTAGAAGTTGCCGCATAAGTTTCCGCTTGACGCATGATATTAATGAAGCTAAGAGAAAAATCACTAGTACTGTCCTGTGATCTTATATTCTTATTATAAATCTCTGAATAGTAAGAAATAAGGGCGTAAAGATTATATATATCAGCATCTAGATTAGCTGGCGGTTGAGCCATAAATCTTAGCAAAACATCTGGAGCAGCCAAAGATTTACCCAAATGTTGTTTTAAACTTTCATATAAAACTTCATCTTCTAATATATTACTTACATGCTCTAATTTTAAACTTAATATCATTCTCAAAAAATCAGTAGAAGATTCTGGAACGTCATATACTCTTTTTACATCTTCCATTTGTTCATAATATTGTTGTCTTTCTTCTTCTGGAATTTGTTCAAAAAAAGTAGGAATTAAACTTTCAAATTTATGAAAGATTTTTACTTTTTTAGTATCTTTCGTCTTTTCTGGAGATACATAATCTTGAATGCATTCCATAGCCATAGCTCTTCTTTGATTGATAATTCTTAAAATTTCTTCTAGACTTTTCTCACTAATGACTATTCCACTTTCTTCTAAAATACGTTCTAATCTCTTTCTATCTTCACTGATTAAATTTTCAGCCATAAAATTTTCTAATAATGTATTATCAAATCCGATACTCTTTAAGAATTCCACTAATTCTTCCGCAGAACTTTTTTGAGTTAAATCTTGGACTAACGTTTTTCCTAATCCTTTTTCTTTCAAAAACTCTACTATCCCATTTTGTTCTTTTTTGATTAAATATGGTAATAATTTTTTCCCTAATTTTTGTCCTATTTTATCTATTAAGTATTGAGCGAATTCTTTTTGTTCTTCTTCCGTTAATCTAGTTTCTTCATTTTGTAATAAATACTGCATTAATTTATCACTTTTCAATTTATTTTTTCTCAAGAAATTTATAACTTCTGTAGGACTTTTTTTCATCAAATCTTCTACTGTTTTCTCATCGATATTTTCCCGTAATACAACTTTTTCTAACTTTCTTTTACATTTTTCATTATTCAGTAAACCTTCTACTAATTCCTCAAATTGTCTTTTTCGGAAAAAATCCCTTAAGGTCTTACCATCTTGGAATACTGCTTCTGGATTAAAGTTTTGTCCTTGTAAAAACTCTTCTATTGTTTTTTTGTCAAAGCCTTTTTCAATTAAAAAGGCTATGAATCCTGTTAGACCATTCTGCTCTAAAAATTCTGATAACTGCTCTTGGTCTATCCCCTCTAGTAACCCTTTTTGAGTTCTTCTTCTTTCAAATTCTTCTATTGATTCTTGATTAACTCCTCTTTCCCTTAGAAGGTTGATAATTTCTTTTGAATCGTTTCTTAAAAAATTCCGTAATAATCTTTCATCAATTCCATTTTTAATTAAGAGTTCATTTACTAATGCTCTTCTGTTAGCAAAATCTTTTACTAAATTTTCTAGCAAGATCCATCCTAATCTCTGTTCCTTTAAAAGACTTACTAATTCTTCTTTAGCGATTCCCTTTTTTAATAGAAAGTCTATTAATTCTTCTTGATATTTTCCCTTTTCTATTAAAAAACGCGGTAATTTACTTTTAGCATCATTAACATCAATCTGCTCAGTTAAAGCTAAATCCCTTCTCATATCATGAGCTGCTCGATATTTTTCACGTTCTATTTTTATATAATAATCTGTTATAAAATGTAACATATCTGTATAGTAATTTCTATCTTCTTTATTCGCTTTTATCTTTTCTATGATTATTTTCAATAGTTCTTCACAACTTGAATAAGTAATATTTGGGTATTCTTTTCTAAAGTCCAAATCAAACTTACTATCTGGTAATGAAGTAAAAAGTGGCATTAATTCGATATCATTTCCATTTTGAAGAGAAATCATTATCCGGTTGAATATATCAACTACTCCAGGGCATGCCCTTGGGAAACCATATTGTACAATAGAATCATAGGCATCTCGTAATTGATCAATAGTCATTTTTTTCTGTGAAAATAAATCTAATAGACGATGAAATTTTTGATTATCATAATCGAGTATGGTAGCAATATTTTTATCTTCCATGTATTGCATAATATCTACAGCAATCTGTTCTTTAAAAGTCTCCATAAAAATTATAAAGCGATTAAATTTTTTATCATCATAATTAAATATCACAGCAATATTTTCATCTTGTAAATGTGTGATAATATTTGCATCAAAACGGTCTTTAAAAACATCTATAAAAGCAATCAAGCGGTTAAATTTTTTATCATCATAATCAAATATCATGGCAATATTTTCATCACCCAAACGTCGCGTAATAATATTTGCATTTATGCATCCTTTTAAAGAACCTATCAAAACTGCTAAACGACTAAATTTTTTGTCATCATAATCAAATATCATGGTAATATTTTTATTACTCAAATATTGAATAACTCCTTCACCAAGGATTTCTTTGAAAACATCTATCATAACTAATGCACGACTAAATTTTTTGTCACCATAATCAAGTATAGGGATAATACTTCCATATTTCACGTATTGTATAACACTTGTTATACCAATTTGTCCTTGAAAGGTTTTTATAATAGCTAATAGGCGATTAAACTTTTTGTCATCATAATCCAGTATGGCAATAATCGTTTGATTTTCTAAATATGGAATAATAGTATCTATATCTAAGCATCCTTTAAAAGAGTCTATGAATGCTAATAAACGATTAAATTTCTGATCGTCATAGCCAAATATCATAGCAAGACCTTCATCATTCAAATTTCGGATAACGTTTACACCAAGTCTTTCTTTTAAAGCATCTAGACGTCTAGTATTATATTCTTTGAACTCTTCCAAAACTATTTTTAATCCTTCATACGTTTCTTCAGAACAAAAGTTCAAAAAAAAGTTTTCTTGACTAACCATTACGGAAAGTTGATTTCGAATAGTTGGAAAATAAAGAAGAGCTTGCAAAAGGATTGGATTTTGCCAAATATTTTTTCCCGTTCCCAGAGAAATGGAAATATCTTCAAGATATGTATAATTTTGTTGAATAGCCTCTATCAGTTGTTTTTGAGAGCTTTCACTTAATTGCCACCCCCCTTTGTTGAATTGTCTATCCATTTTTTTGGATGGTCCAATTATTCTCTCTAATTGGTTAATCATTCCATTTAATGGTTCATGCATGTCTTGAGGAGAAAGGCTACATATTTTAAAGAAGATGTCATACTGTTTTTTATTTACCAAATTTTCTATAATGGAAGAGTCTTTCTCTAATAGAATACTAATAATTTCTTCTTGAGTGCTATAATATGGAATTTCTATAACATGTGTCAAAAATAATTCATCATTAAAATCAAAATCAAGTTGATTAACATCTATCCCTACCATCAATGCTCTAATGTTATAGTCCCAACTTGTATAGTTTACATTTCCATTAGCGATTTCTCTAAAAATTCTGTTGACAATTCTTGCCCTAGTGTCACTCCGTAATTCACGACTACGGATGCTTCCACTGGTAACGAAAGCATCTAAAAAATCATCATCTTGTAGTAAATCATCAATGTTTTCTGGATACCTTCGAAGTCTTACCCCTTTTTGCATAGAAGAAAGAATGGACCTATAAGCCTCACTATCCTTCTCAACAATTACCTCATCCATCAAAATAAAAGCTAAATCAAAACGTCCTACTGTTTTTAAATGTTCAATAATTTTTGTTTTTTGTTCCTCATCAAAAGGATTCGATTGTAAGCTATTATTCGAATTAAAATTCAAACTATCCAACCATCTAAAATCAGTTTCTTGCAATATTCTGTTGACTAAATATGTCATACTATCTGACGGAAAACCAGCATCATGAGTCATAGAAAAAATAACTTCCATCGGTAAAGTATCGGCTAAACCACTATTAATGATAGTTGCAATATCCACTTCCTTAGAGCGATAATACTTTATCAATAAATCATTTATGCATCTAGAATGATACTGATTATAAGGAAACTTACTTAAAACATATTCTTCATCGACATCATCTGGCAACCGACAATCGAGGGTAAAAACTTCATATCTTCCTTCTTCTAACAATCGTCTAGTCAAGTTATTTGATAACCAAATCGTTTCGTTGGTTGTTGGATTACTGATAATTCTTTGATAAACTTCTTCCATTAGCGATTGAGAGACGTCTGGTGGGAAAAGAAAGTTTACGTTGTTTTCAAAATCATCATCAAAATAAAAACTGTCGTTTATTTCTTTCCTAGCTGCTAAAATACCTAATTCCAAGTCAATTAATTTTTCATCTTCATCAAGAAGAATTGAAATAAGATCGATATCAAGAGCAGAGATTTTTTCCCATGACTGGTTCCAGTTAATTCTTTTCTGTATTATTAAACTCTTGAAAAAGTCCGATAACGTTTCATCTTTTTTTAATATGTAGGATTCATTGGGAGTTAAAGAAAAATCTCCTCTTTGCATTTTTTCCTTTAGAGTTTTGACATTTTCTTCATATGTTCTTACGATTTCTTGATTCACACTACCACCATCCTAATCTCATTATAGCACATACGAATATAAAAATGTAAAAACTCGTGCTTTGGAAGTTAACAGTTTAAACAACCACATTCAGGAAAAATAAAAAGAGTATGTGTTTAGTACATACCCTTAAGAAAATTAGTAATTTTCACTTTTTCTTTCAAAATAAGCTTGTGGATGAGAACAAATTGGACATACCTTTGGAGCTTCTTTACCAATGTGAACATGTCCACAATTACGACATACCCAAATAGCATCTCCCTCACTTGAGAATACTACTTTTTGTTCTACATTATTGAGAAGTTTACGATATCTTTCTTCATGCTCTTTTTCAATTTTAGCAACTCCTTCAAATAAGAAAGCAATTCTTTCAAATCCTTCTTCACGAGCTACTTTAGCAAATTCAGCATACATATCGGTCCATTCATAATTTTCACCATTCGCAGCATCTTCTAGATTAACGGTAGTGGTTGGAACCTCACCATCATGTAATAATTTAAACCACATTTTAGCATGTTCTTTCTCATTATTAGCAGTTTCTTCAAAAATAGCAGCTATTTGTTCATATCCTTCCTTTTTTGCCTTAGAAGCATAATAAGTATATTTATTTCTTGCTTGACTTTCGCCTGCGAAAGCAGCCATTAAATTTTGCTCTGTCTTTGAACCTTTTAATTCCATAAATCTTCCTCCTTTAATAGTATTGCTACTACTTCATTTATTATAGCATATCCCTTTAAAAATAACAATCAAAAATGTTGGGAATTCCACTCTACTAATTCGTAATTTTCCGTGATAATATAAGTTTTTCTCTGATGAAACATTTCACACTCTACTACTAAAAACATAGGGGTTATTGTTAAATAGGAAGGACGAATTTTTGTCTGAAAGGCAAGAGGATCAATATATCCTACAAATTTTTTCCATTCTTCACTATCATAAATACTTTCTGGTGTTATAAGAGAAAGTATTCTCATCTGCTCTTCCATCCATAGTTCTAAAGCCTCTACCGTAACTTCTTGAAGAGATAATTTCTCTACTTTTAGAAAATCAATCCATCTATCTTGGTGAAAATAAAATTTAGAGTTGGCAAAACAATTCTTAAAATAGGAAAAAAATAACTGATCTTTAATATAATCCTTCTTTTCTAAACACTCTTGTTCTTTTTCCTCCACGATTTTTAATAGTAATTCTTTTTTCTCAGATATCTTTAATTCAACACTTTTAAAAATTTCTGTGAAAAACTCTAGAGCTCCCGTTGTATAATCCCCTAGTACTCCAAGGGAAAAAGTACCTTGAAAAAACCAATCTTCTTTATTGATTATGGAAAGAGGAATATACTCCGTTTTAGCATAAGATTTCTTTCTTTTGGCAATATAATAATCTAAATCAAAAATTTCATAATACCGAAAATTATCGATGGAAACAGTAACAACATCTAAAAAATCTTGATACTTTTCACAAAGAGATAACGCAGATTCCTTTCGTAAATCAATTCCTTTATATAAGTATTGCAAAGCATGTTTCTCTAATAAATAAATATACTTTAAAACGAAATTATCGGCATATTTTCCTTCTTTTAAAGATGTAAAACTCATTAATAGTGCATACATTTGCATATATTCATTGATAATATTTCGACTATATCCACTTAGTTTCCATACGTATCCTTCTTGATAACAATAGATAGCATCTCCATCATATTCATAAAATATTTGATTTCTTTCTGTTTCAAATTGCTCTACTAGTGGAAAAACGTCCGCTAACTCTTTCATTTGGGTTTGAAAATCTTCCATAGACACTTTTCGATATTCTAAAGAAAATTCTTTTCCCTTACGGAAATTGAAAATACCAAATAATTCCGAATTGGCAAGGCAAGAAGAATAGTCTAATATATAGTCAGAGTCTAACACCATACCATACTTTCCATCCATAATTTTTAAGAAGTGCCACATCCAAGCATCTTCCTTTATCTTTAGATAGGAAAAATCATTAGCCCATAATTTTTCTTGCTTCTCGGCCATATTGTGTTTAGATAAAATATCCATAACTTTAGAAAAATAAACACTCGTATCTCCTTTTTCTTCTTGAGAAGAAATTAGTTCATCTGGCATTTTATCATTATAAGTTTTCGAAAACGCAACTTGTTCTAATTCATCCGTATTCATAATACCCCTTTCTAACAAAATTATATCAAATTTTCCACCTGATGAGAATAAGAGAACTCTCCCCTTTACACTTTTATTATGATATAATAGTAAAAGGTGATGGTATGAAGTGGAAAAAAATAAAATCAAAAACTAGTTTTAAAGCCTGGGTATATATTATCCTTAGGATATTAGTTATTCTTTGTATGATGAGACAAATGTTTCAAGGAAACATTTTAAACTCCCTTTTATGCATTGTTACTTTAATTTTATTTTCTGTTCCTACCCTCATTTCAGATAAACTCAACATTGAACTTCCAGATCCATTAGAAATTATCATTCTGCTTTTTATTTTTTCAGCAGAAATTCTAGGAGAAATTAATGAATTTTATATTCAATTTAAAAACTGGGATTTAATACTGCATACGACGAATGGTTTTATCATGGCAGGAATTGGTTATTCTCTTGTCGATTTATTAAATCGTAATGAGAAAATTTCTTTGTCCCCTATTTATATCGCCTTAGTATCTATCTGCTTTTCCATGACTATCGGCGTTTTTTGGGAATTTTTTGAATATGGCGCTGATCAAATACTCGGAAAAGATATGCAGAAAGATACCATTATTCATACCATTAATAGTGTAACTTTAAATCCTGATGGGAAAAATGAGGTCGTCAGTATGCCACTAGAAAGTGTTACTATCAATGGAGAAGATTGGATAGAAAAATATGGTGGATATATCGATATTGGTCTACATGATACCATGCAAGATTTATTTGTAAATTTTATTGGAGCATTCTCCTTCTCTTTATTTGGCTATGTATATTCAAAAGGAAAAGACTCCAAAGTAAAATACTTTATTCCGAAGCGAAAAAAGAACTAGCAATAGTTCTTTTTCTCTGTTATACTAATAATGGTGATAGTATGGAAATTATAGAACAATATTGTCAGGGGAAAAAGGATGAATTAAGTAATGAAGATGCTATTTTCTATAATGACGATTATGTAGTTATTATCGATGGTGTCACCGCTAAAGGAAAGAAAAAAGATCGTGGCAGAAAAAGTGGTAGAGTAGCTAGAGATATCTTGATGAACACCCTTCCCACCATCGATGGGACAGCATCCAAAAAAGAATTCTTTACTATTTTACACAATGCTCTTGCCGAAAATATCCCAGAGGATGCAAACATAGAAGATATTCCTAGTGCCTGTCTACTTGTCTACAGCAATTATTATAAACAAATTTGGATTTGTGGAGATTCGCAGTACATGATTAACGGGGAATACTATGATAATTCAAAAGAATTTGATAAAATTGTCAGTAATGCCCGATCTCTTTTTATAGAACTATTAGTAGCACGTGGCATAACAGAAGCAGAAGAAATGGAAAAAGATTTTGCTAGAATTGCTACTAAAGGATTGTTGAAATATCAACCTGTCTTAGAAAATAATTTTGAATCCCCACATGGATATATCGTATTAAATGGTAGAACCCTATGTGATGAACAGATTCAAGAAGTTGATGTCGAAGAAAATGATGAAATTATTTTTGCTTCTGATGGCTATCCATTTCTAAAAGAAACACTAGAGGAATCAGAAGAAGAATTAAAAAGAGTTCTAAAAGAAGATCCTCTTTGCTATAAAATTTATAAATCTACTAAGGGACTAAAAAAAGGAAATGTTTCTTACGATGATAGATGTTATATTCGCTTTATAATCTAAGAGAAAGAAATTTCTCTTTTTTTAATAATTTTTAATTATTTTTATAAAACCATATCATGATTATATGGCATAATAGTTTGTATTACAGAAAGGAATTTGTTAAAATAAAGGAGGAAGTGATTATATGGCAAAAATTCTAATTGTCGATGATGAAGAAGATATTGCAGAATTAATATCCGATGTTCTTAGCGATGAAGGATTTGAAACTTGTGTTCGCTTTAATGGAGAAGAAGCTTTAGAAATTGTCGAAAAAGAAACTTTTGATTTAATTATTCTCGACATTATGATGCCTAAGATGAGTGGCACAGAAGTATGCAATCAAATACGTGACAAAGTAGACTGCCCTATTATTTTTGTAACTGCGAAAAATCAATTATTAGATAAATTATTAGGTTTTGAAATTGGTGCAGATGACTATATTACCAAACCCTTTACCATTGAAGAATTAGTAGCGAGAGTAAAAGCCCATATTCGTCGTAGTAATCGTGTTATAACCAACAAAGATACCATTACAATTGGCGAAATAACCATTCGTAAAAATAGTTTTGAAGTGTTTAAAAACAATGTTCCTGTCGAATTATCCACTCGTGAATTTGAACTTCTTTCTTATTTAATGTCTAATGCTGGCATTGCCCTTTCCAAAGAGCAAATATTTGATGCCGTATGGGGAAGTAATTATGGTGAAATTGGTACCGTTGCTGTCCACATTAAAAGTTTACGAAAAAAACTAGATACAGAGGAAAAATATATTAAAACGATTTGGGGGCTAGGATATAAATTTATTAAGGTGGTAGATTAATATGAAGATGAAAAAAGCCGCCTTATTTCTCGTTGGAGCTGTCTTTCTATTAAATTTTCTTTTAATTAGTGGTTATTTTAAATACTTATTAATTCCACAATTATCTCAAGCAATCGAAAAAAATAACGAACAACTCAATCAAGATTTATATGAAATCATAGATACTTATCAAAGTAACCCTAATGACTTATATAATGTTTCCGAATCCTTTGTTCAAGAAAGGAATCTTTCCATTTTTTTACAAAATACAAAAGGAGAAGTTCTTTACAATAACAATGAAAATTTATGGAATAGAGGGAATATTTATTATGTGACATCTTTTCTTCAAATAGAAGATGAGATTTATCTCATTAAAATATACCGTAAAACGGATACCGAAAGTATTCCCGCCCTCAATAATTTTATCTTATTTGAGATTATTGTAATTTTTATTATTGTTCTAATTATTTTTGAAGCTACTAATCAAAGAATTCTATCGCCTATTGAAAAATTGCAACGTTCTATTAAAAACTATAAATTTGGGGTAAAACCATCTAAAACCAAAGGGCATACAGAAATTGATATTATTCAGAATAACTTCGTCGATTTAGTAGATGCTTTGGAAGAAGAAAAAGAAAAACAGAACCGCATTATCGCCTCCATTTCTCATGACATTAAAACGCCCCTTACGGCTATCATGGGATATTCCGATCGTCTTTTAAAAAGTAATTTAGATGATGAGAAGAAAAAATCTTATATCGAAAAAATTCATAATAAATCTCTAACCTTACGAGATTTAACAGAAGAATTTGATGATTATTTAAGTTGTAATATTGTAGAAACCTTAAAAAGAGAAAATACTTCTTTAATTGAATTTTTAAAACAAATAAAGAAAGATTATAAAGAAGATTTAGAAGAAAAAAATATTAAATTAATAGTTCAAAATGATGCTGGAGATATTTCTCTTTCTATTGATATTGCTAAAATGAAAAGAGTATTTAGTAACATCATCTCTAACAGTGTTCGGTTTATGGAAAAAAAGGGGAAAATTACCATTCATGTAACAAAAGTGGATCGTTATATTGAGTTTACGATAAGTGATAATGGCAAAGGGGTGCCAGATAAAGACTTAAATAAAATATTTGAACCGCTATTTACTTCTGACCCTTCCCGTAAAATATCAGGATTAGGTCTTTCTATCTGTAAGGAAATTGTTGAGAATCATGGTGGATATATCTATGCTAGAAATAATAAAGAAAAAGGATTAGATGTTATTTTTACGATTAAAAACTCTGAAATTTCTTCTTAATTATTTTTAATATTTTTTACATGATAATTTAATATTTATTTTCTATAATGAATATTAGAAGGCAGGTGATATTATAGATATACGGAAGAAATAATGTGTAAAAAAAAACAGGAAACATTGTTTTCCTTTCATTACCATAAAATATAAGAATTCTAGGTTCTATAAGC
Source organism: uncultured Bacilli bacterium (assembly GCA_947629445.1). GTDB lineage: Bacteria > Bacillota_I > Bacilli_A > RF39 > UBA660 > UBA5578. Next base: position 32,633 of record CANRDU010000007.1, on the reverse strand, counting down.
TTTACTCCTCTTATATATAATTTAGAATTCTAACGGGAGTGATAAATGTAAAATAAAAAGCCTTACTTATTCTACAACACTTAACTACTCTAGAAAAGGACATAGTCCTTTTCTTTTTATTATGATATAATGAACTAGGTGATGGTATGAAGTATCCTAGTTTTTTAAAAGAGCATGATGAAATTGGGGTAACAGCCTTATCTGATGGTGTTACAGACACCTTAAAACAAATTCGTCTTAAAAACGCTTATAAACAATTATCCAAGCGAGGATTTTCTATCACAGCAACTCCGAATGTTACGAAAAGTGAAAAAGGAAGAAGTACAGATGCTACTATAAGGGCAAAAGAATTTCATGACTTAATAAAAAATCCTGATATTAAGACCATTATTTTTGCATCTGGTGGAGACTTTTTATTAGAAACTCTGCCTTATATCGATTTTTCTATCATAGAGCAAAATCCAAAATGGATACAAGGATATTCTGATCCTACTGGAATCCTTTTTACAATTACAACGAAATTAGATATGGCAACCATTTATGGAAATAATATAAGTGCCTTTGGGATGGAGGCATGGCATCAATCTTTAAATGATAACTTAAGCATTCTATGTGGAAAGAAATTGGAACAACACTCCTACTCTTATTATGAAAAAGAATCTCTTCCGTATGAAACAGGATTAGAAGGATACCATTTAGATACTCCCGTGAAATGGAAAAGTTTATTTCAAAAGAAGATCCATCTAGAAGGAAGAATGATTGGCGGTTGTATTGATTTACTATCTGAGTTAGTAGGAACTCCCTATGATTATGTTTCTTCTTTTATTAATAAGTATCAAAACGATGGAATTATCTGGTTTTTTGATAACTGCGAACTTTCTAACGACGATTTAATTCGGGTTCTTTGGAAATTCAAAGTATGTGGATGGTTTCTACACACCAAAGCCATTCTTTTTGGAAGAAGTGCAAGAGATTTTAGCTATTACCAAATATCTTTTGAGGAAACTTTAAAAGATGCCCTAGGCTCTTTAAATATACCTATTTTATACGATATGGATTTTGGTCATATCGCTCCTAGAATGACCATCATTAATGGTGGATATGCGGAAATAGATTATGAAGATGGGAAAGGTTCTATTACCTTTGAATGTAAATAAAAAAATTATCAAAGATTATTTTGATAATTTTTTTTACTCTCTTCAATAATTTGAAAGGCATGTTCCTTCCCATGATATCCCTTCACTACTACTTCTATTCCTTGTAACTTTTTATAGTTTTCAAAGAAATTTTGAATTTCTTGTAAAGTAAAACTAGATAATTCCTCTAAATTTTCTATTTCTTTATAGCGGGGATCTACATCAACAACACTAATGATTTTATAATCTTCTTTCCCATTATCATACATCTCTAAACACCCAATAACACGGGCTGGAACAATACACCCTGGGAAAGTAGGTTCTGAACTAATTACTAAGATATCAAGAGGATCCCCATCCCCCGCTAAAGTATTCTCAATATATCCATACTCCGCAGGATAAGTCATTGCCGAATATAATACTCTATCTAATTTAACCATCTTTCTCTCTTTATCTACTTCATATTTATTTTTTGTACCAACCGGTATTTCAATAACTGCATTAACCATATTTCTCTTCTCTCCTACTATCATTATACACTAAAAGAAGTGGTTTTTCTACCCAATTTATGTTATGATAATCATGGTGATAGTATGGAAATTGAAATTGAATTAATCCCTATTAGTGAAATAAAAAAAGAAGAAAATACTTTTTTAATTCCCCTCAGTAAAGTAGAACATTTTGCCCACTTGGCTACTACTTTAACACCCTTAGATGCCTTTCGCGAAATTGATGGCTATACATCCGCTTTATGGGAATATATGCAAGATCATAAATACCAAGATAAAGAATCTTTTACTTCCTATGATAAATTGATTCATGCCAATATGGGAAATTCCTTTCTAACTTCTCTAATCCAACTATTACTCATCGAAAAAGATATGAGAAATAATGGTATTTCTCAAGAAATTTTTAATCGATATCAAATATTATTAGGAGAATATCAATCTATTTTAGAGCAATTAAAAAAGAAGTAATCATGATACTTCTTTTATTCTGCTTTTTTGGTAGCATCCACGACTAACTGTAAAGCCTCTTCCTTAGAGTGATAACGAACGATTTGAATCTCCTTATTATGAATCTTTCCATAAGTCTCATAATAATCCATAATTTCTTTTAACGTAAAATGAGATACGTCTTGTAATCCCTCAATATCTTTATACTTGGAATTACAATCAGAAACTGCTATGATTCTATGATCTTCTACTCCATCCATATACATTTCTAGATAGCCCACTACTCTTGCTGGAAGAGCTCCCCCAACAACCGTACATTCTGAACTTAAAACTAATGCTCTTAAACGTTGTCCATCCGGTAACAACGTGTCTTCAACATATCCCCTTTCTAATGGATATGGTAATGGAAAATAGCGAACCTCCTCTACTCTTGGAACCCCACCTGTCATTTTATACGTAATCTTTGAGTTTAATGGTATTTCGATTATTACATCAATCATTCTATCTTCCCTTCTACTACTTACTATTTTCTCTTATACTCTAAATAAGAGAATAAAGAATACAAGTCATCCTCATATTCTAATCACCAACATTATAACGCAAAAGAAATGCATTTTCAAGTATGGGGCCATTCATATTTACGTTTTTTTAGGTCATACTAATGATGGTGATGACATGTATCTAGTGAATTGTTTTTTCGTTTATTCTTTTTTAGGATTCCTTTTTGAGAGTATTATCGCTATTATTATGAAACAAAATTTTAATAGTGGCATTCTCTACGGACCAATTACCCCTATCTATGGAATTGGGGTAGTTCTCATCATTGTAATCTCTCACTATTTTTTTATGAACTTACATTTACCAAGATGGCGGGAGACTATTATTGTTTTCTTTATGTTGGTGGCCATACTAACAGTTTTAGAATTTCTAGGAGGAATTCTCATTGAAAAATTCTTTGGCATTGTATTTTGGGATTATAGTAGTTTACCTTTTCATATTGGGCATTATATCTCCTTAGAAATATCATTTTTATGGGGGTTTTTATCTATCCTACTTATCTATGTCATCAAGCCTATCATTGATCCAATGTTAAAAGAATTTCCCCCTATTCTTACGATTTTATTTATCATCTTACTAATCTTGGATATTATCTTTACTACTCTTCATCTAAAAGGAGTCTTTTAAAAAAAGGAGAAAATTATTCTCCTTTTTTAGTTTGATATTGATGTTCACAATAATCATCGGTCATTCCCGCAATATAATCAATAACTTTTTGTTCATCGCTCGTATTAATAAGGTAGGTATCACTCATATCTCCCAAAAATACTTGATAAATATCGCTTTCTTGTCTTTTATTATGTATATCTTTCAAGTAATAATCAAACAAGAAGCGAAACATCTCTTCATAGTGTTTTAAAGATTCGGCATTATTAGCTTTCTCATAGATATGGGAATAGTTAAATGCTTTTAAATCTTTTACCGCCTGATATACTTCATTACTCATTTTTATATAAGGTTGATTTAAACTATTTCCAATAATATCTAAAATAATGGTATTAATAATTTCTCTATTGGTTGAGCCTAATACCTCTAGAATATTGTTTGGAATTTCTTCTTTAGATAGAACTCCTAACCGTATAGCGTCTTCAATATCTCTACCAATATAAGCAACAATATCACTAATTCTGACAATGCATCCTTCCAAAGTCATAGGTCGTAATGTCTTTAACGTTGTCGCATCATAATAACATTTCTCATACAATGATAAAAATTGTTCTTTCGTCCTAGCGACTGGATAATACTGATCACTTACAAATTCGCCATTATGACATAAAATTCCATCTAACACTTGAAGAGTTATATTACTACCAACGCCATGATTTTCTATGTCTTTTAAAATTCGCACACTATGTACATTATGGTTAAACATTCTTCCCGTCTTTTCAAGACTGATTCGATTTAAAATAGCTTCTCCTGGATGTCCAAAAGGAACGTGTCCTAAATCATGTCCTAAAGCGATGGCTTCAATCAAATCCTCATTTAAGTTTAATGCTCTACCAATAGTTCTAGCAATTTTACTAACCATCTGCACATGAGTCATGCGCCTACTAATATTATCATTCTCATTATTGCTGAAAACTTGCGTTTTATCGATATAACGGGTATAGGATAAACAATAGATAATGCGATCAATATCTCTAAAAAAACTAGGTCTCATATCCGGTCTTTCGTCCTGAAGACGTATCGCATCACTATTTTTAGTGGCATAAGGCGCAAGACCATTCTCGTGCTTATTCATATTTTCTATTACTTCATTCATATTTACACCAACTTTCATCATTTCGATATTCTAGGTACACGCTTACCAATACTGGTTACTACCTCATAAGGAATGGTACCTAGGTAGGAAGCCACCTCTTTGATATGATTACTATCCTTTAAAAGGTATACTTCATCATGCTCTTTTACGGTATCATCTATTTTTACAAATAACATATCCATACAAATATGACCAACAATAGGATATTGTTTATCGTGAATATAGACAAATCTTCCCTCATTTTTACGATTTACCCCATCCGCATATCCGATTGACACAACACCAATTCTAGTAGGAGAAGTAGCCGTATAGCTGCCATCATAGCCAATCTTTTCTCCTGGTTGTAATTCATGAATTTGAATAATTTCACTTACTAGCTGTATAGTATCTGAAAGTCCATAAGCATTATCCACTAAATTATACATGATAATTCCTAACCGACAACCATTCTCAAAATCTCTTTTCTGATAACGAATAGTCGCTTCACTCGCTCGCACATGAATAATAGGAATATCTTTTGTATTTTCTATCATATGCTCCATTTTATCTAGTTGGAGATTGGTCTCTTCTTCATTACTAGCATGATAAATATGGGTATATACCCCTTCTACTTGTTCTTTTAAAAGGCGATAACATTCCTCATATTCTTCCTTCGAAGAAATTCCTAAACGATTCATCCCCGTATTCAATTTAATATGACAACGTCCTTTAAAAGGAACGATTTCTTTTGCGTACTCTAAAGAGGGAACGGTAATGGTTAAATTGTTTTCCATACACAAATCTACATAAGAAGGATGAACATAACCTAATATTAAAATAGGAACTTCTTTTTCTAAATTTCGAATTTCTAATGCCTCTTCTAAAGTTGCAACCGCAAGATAATTCACTCCCGCTTTTAAAAGAGAAGGTATGATAGAAAGCCCATGCCCATAAGCATCTGCTTTGACAACGCCAAAATAAAAAGAGTATCCTGGATTGTTTTGAATAATTTTTTTAACGTTATTTTCAATATTCTTTAAATAAATATTCACATAGGTATTTCGGTACATATTTCTTCACCATTCACATTATCACTTTCTAATTATTATTATATCTTATTATTCTTTCCAAGTAAATTTTATGTCATAAGATTTTACAAAAGTAAAAGTAAAGTAAAATTATTTAATATATTCATTGCAGAAAGGTAACATAATTATAAAATAAATTTACTTTTTTAGCATTTTCTTCTATAGTGTTAATAGGATGTGAAGAATGAAAAGAAGTGCAGGTATTGTTGTTTTTAAAAAGGTAAATAATGAACTTTATATTTTCTTAGCCCATATGGGAGGTCCCTATTGGCGAGGAATTCCCATGTGGTCCATTTTAAAGGGAGAGAAGAAGAAGGGAGAAAATTGCAAAGAAACCGCCATTCGAGAATTTGAAGAAGAATGTGGAAAAAAATTAGATTATAAAGATTTTTTCTATCTTCATACAGAAAAACAAAAAAGTAAAAAGTTAGTAATTTTCTTTGCTGCTCAAGTGGACAATATTGTCATTGATGGTTGCCATAGTAATACTTTCCAAAAAGAGTATCCAAAAGGAAGTGGCAATATGCAAGAATTTCCCGAAATGGATGAATATAGATGGGTTCCTATCGAGGAAGCAAAATCTATTATTTTAAAGGGGCAAAAAAAGAGTTTGGCGAAACTAGAAAAAATACTTCAAGCAAAAAAAGGACAATAGTCCTTTTTAGTTTCCAAATATGTTATAACATAGCATTAAATTACCATAGGAAGAAGCACTGTGATTTTGATAACCGAATTCACCATTGGTAAATATCATAAGAAACGGTGTCTCCCCTACTACTTCTTTAATTTCACAATAAAAATCATCTACTTTATCGCCCAAGAGTTCTTGGATACTTTGATTGTGAACGAAAAGGTAGGCACCTGCTTCTTCTTCTAAACGATTCTTTAAAGTACTTACCGTCTGCTTTGCATCTTCCAAGCATTCTTCTACGGTTGTTTCCATACGTATGAAAGCAGTTCCTAATTGAAGATGACTTTTCATAAAAATAGTATAATCTTCATTTCCATATAATGGCTCATTAATAAGTAGAAGCCCACTCATAGGATCTTTTACAGCGAAAGGAGAGAGTAATGCTTCTTTCCTTACCATTTCCCCTTTTATATTCATAACATCTTTATGAAGCCATTCGGCATAGACTTCTAGAGCTTTTTGATGATTGATTTCTCCTAAACCATTCTCATCAATGACTTGTGTAATAACCCCCATATCAGAGGTTTCACGATAGGTACTCCTATATTCTGTTAAAATGTCTTTCGTTGTGTAAAAGAAGGCTACTGCACACCCTTCGTTAATAATGCGGTCATTACAAAAGATTTTACTCATTTTCTGTTCATTTATATTGGAAATACTACCACCAAAACATGGTACTCTACCAATGACATCTTCAATTCCTTGTAAATATAATTCAGCATCTCTAGAAGAGGAAACTAAATAAAAATAACTTGGTCTAATCTTTAATCCCGATTCTTTGATAGCTTCTAATGCCGTTCTCTTACCAGTTTCTCTGGCATTTTCTCCCCGCTCATTTCCTGCTACAGAAACTACCATATCTTCTTCCTCTAACATCATCATTCCCGTAAAGCAATCGGTAATTAGACCATCTGGTATCATAATGGAAGTACTGGTAGAACCAATAAGTGGGATATTTCCTATTACCTCTTTAGCGCCTCTTATGCCCTCTTCATTTCCATGAGAAGCATAGAAAAAAGCAACTTTTGGGTGAGTTAATCCCTCTATGGTCTTGGTAGCGGTTTCTTTTCCAGAAGAAAAGGCATCTTCTAATTTACTATAACTTACTTTTGATTTTAACATTTTTTATCCTCCTTCCATACTGCAATATCCCCATTATGTTTCTAGTTTTATCTTACCATAAAGTATCAATAGAAACTAGTAGCATAAGGATGATTTTAAAAAAAAAGACAAATAGTTAACACCATTTATCTTTAATCAATTCGGTTGCTTCTTCTATTTCGTTTGGTTTTAATCGAAGCGCTAAATTTTTTTTATGAAAGCAAAAAGATATCAAAGATTCCCTAATAACATAATACTTAGAGGAATGGGGAACCAGGGTATCAGCAGGTGTTACTAAAAAGCACTCAAAAGGATATGGTAATGTTTTTTTGATGAGGGCTTCTACCTCCTCTAATTTCGCATAACCATTCTCACACACGACATCTTTTTTCCGCTCTTGCGAATACCATTTTCCATCTTTCTCAACGATTATCCCACTATGGGAATATAAATAGAAGAGAAATATGCCACTTTCATGAACAGCAAAACAGAGGTTTTTATAATTCTTTAAAGGTAATACCTTTGCCTGCTGTTGTTCTAATACCTTTTTTAAGAGTTGAAAACGATCGGGTTGCTTTATCTTTTTTGTAAATGCAAAGACTTGCTTCGCACCATACGTTTTACAATTTTTAATAACTTCTGTCACAACCCCAATTCCAACAAATAAAAGAAAGGTACCTATTAATTGAAGAAAACTAGAAGCTCCCATCCATATTCCGATTGCTTGAACAAACAAAGTAAAAATCATAAGATAATACAAAATCATACTATCACTACTCTCATACCATCATTATAACATAAAAAAAATCTTATCACTAAGATTTTTAGTTTGGGATAGAAATCATGGTTTTACATAATTTTTTTTGTTTTTCTACAAAGTTGTGGAGGAAATCTACTCCTTCACTTTCTAAGTAGACATCACTATCCCTTGATTTTCGAAATCTTTCTATTTCATTATGAAGAAGATCGGTTTGTAACCTTGTTAAAATATCCACTACTAATTTTGGATAATCTTTTAAAAGTTCTAAAATGGTAGGATTATATCCTTCCTCTTCAGCCCTTTGAGAAATAGCAATATTATGCTTATATGGAATCGATGGTACCCATAATTTTGGATATTCATCATCAAAATCGTGCTTTACAATTCCAAAAGATATTTCACTATCCATCATGGTAGCCACTTGAAGGGGTGTCGCTTTTGATTTTTCAAACAATAAATTTTTAGGATTTCTATCCCCTTGATTACTAAACCAATCTAGGACATAGATAGTAACTAAATCTGTCACCAAATTTTGATATTCGGGAATACCATAATACTCCAATACATCAAAGATAGCTCTCAATGAATATGTCCCGTATCTTCTAGGTAACTCAGGATATAATTTTGGTAACCTAGTGACATCATAGTAAGCATATCCCTCTTTTTGTATATTGGGAGATAATAGTCCTAAACCCTTTCCCTTCATATAAGATATTTGGTATTGGGCACAAGGTCTATCAAATGCTTCAAATAATGCTTTTGAAAGCAATTCTCCAATCAAACGACAATCTTTTCTAATTTTAAAATATTCTAATTTTCCATCAATACGATACCAATTATTTTTCTCACTAAGATGACTTGGTTCAATATCGACCAATTTTAATACTTCCTCTTTTGCTAGTTTTGTTGCACTTCCAATTCTTTGTATTCTTCTATCATTGCACTGCAATTTATGTATCATATTTTCATCCTTACTATACTAATTGTAAAATTTTTTCTTTTTCATATTCTTTTCGATTGGCAATTCCGACTAAATAATTTAAGGTTTCTTTAGGTAAACTAAAAGCCGTTTCTCCCCCCATAAACGTTTCTAATATTTCTGAACATGGGAGAGAAAAAATGTGTTCAAATGCCTTTACCGTCATATCGGGATAATCACTAATAAGGGCAAAAAGGTTCGCATCTAACCCTTCAAATTTAAATGGATTATCACGGAATTCTGTAGAATCATATGGAATCGATGGTATCCATATTTCTAAACGTTCTTCGTCAAAAAAACCATTCGGACTGACTCCGAAAGATTGCTCTTTGTCAAAAACATGGTCAATTTCTAGTTTTCCTGTTATGCGATCTTGGCGAAAGTTAGAATTTCTAGGATTACCATCTAATTGATGCGTAAACCAATCAAAGACATAACGATTAATTAAAGATTGTTGCAAAGGCTGATAATTCTCTGGAATATAGTATTCCAATGTTTGTAATAAAGACTTTAGGGTAAAACAATTATATCTTCTTGGGAATGACGAAAACAATTGATGTAATTGACAAAAGTCAAAGTAACGATATTTGGATTTTTGCTGAAAATTTTCACTTAAAAGTCCTATCGTTTCATGGAGTCTAACGACTGAATATTTTGCCACATCTTCCCCTAAAGCTGCCGCATAAGCTTGTGAAATACACTCTCCTGCTACTCTAACATCTTCCCTATGTTTAAAGAAAGATACCTTACCATCTACATAGTACCAAGAATCTTTCTCTGCCAATAATTCTGGGTCAATATCGACATAGAAGAGTACATTTTGTTGAGTCATCTTAAAAGGATTCATCAATTTTTTTATTTTTCGCTGATTAAAATGGATTCTATATTGCATAAAAAAATCCCCCTTTTTTGTGCTACCTATAATATCACAAAATAAGAAAAAGTCAAATATTATAAGATTTTTTATAATGTCATAGAACCAATGATGCCATGTTCCACATCCACAAGTTGAAAACACCTATTTTCATATAGCAAAATCGTGTGTTCTGAATGAACTCTTGGTAGTGTAATACTCCCTGGATTTATTTCTTTCTCCGTTAATAAATATACATGGGTATGTCCATGAATAAGTATTCCATCTTGATAAGGAACACGATCTAGTTCAATACCATGAGTAAAATACATTTTTAATCCATCTACTTCTAATACTTTATAATGCTTCATCATATCAAAATGCAAAAGTTCTTGATCTTCTTCGGCATCACAATTTCCTTTGACTGCTATGATTTTATTTTGATAGGAATTTAAAATTTCGGCAACTTTTAGGGTATCTAGTCTTTTCGCTTCGTGGTGATAAGGTCCTGGGTAGAGTAAATCTCCTAAAAGAATGATAAAATCTGGCTGCTCTTTTTTTATCCATTGCTCTAATTTTTCGGCATATTCAAAAGAGCCATGCAAATCAGAAGCTATCAATAGTTTCATTTTAACCACCATACCTATTATATCGAAAAAATTTCTATATTACTATCTTTTTTCGGTAAGATTTTGTATAATGGAAGTATCATAAAGAGAGGTTGATAGTATGAACACAAATAATACCATTACACAAGAAGAATTAAATAAAAGTCTAAGTATTATTCACCAACTACGAACTTACTATAGTGAGAGAATTGTTGGACAACAAAATCTAGGAGTATCCTTATTAACTTGCCTAATGGCCAATGGTCATATCTTATTGGAATCTGTACCTGGTCTTGCCAAAACAACAGCTGCAAAGGTATTGACGGATGCTTTGGCTGGATCTTTCTCGAGAATTCAATGCACTCCAGATTTACTGCCAAGTGATATTATTGGAACCCAAATATTTAATTATGCCGATAATTCTTTTGAGACCAAAATTGGTCCTGTTTACGCGAATTTTGTCTTATTAGATGAAATTAACCGTTCTAGTGCAAAAACACAAAGCGCTATGCTAGAAGCCATGCAAGAAAGGCAAATTACAATCGGCGGAGAGATTTTCAAGTTACCTCCTATTTTCATTGTTATTGCTACCCAAAACCCTATTGAACAGGAAGGTACCTATGCCCTTGCGGAAGCTCAATTAGACCGTTTCTTATTAAAAGAAAAAGTAGAATATCCTACCGTTGATGAAGAGGTTGAAATATTAAATCGATTAGAGAAAGATGTATTTTCCAATAACCCTTCGATTCTCCAAGTAGAAGATATTACTTTCTTACAAGAAATTACTAAAAAAGTATATGTAGATGATTCTATCAAAAAATATATCGCTAATATTGTACTCGCTACTCGTTATCCTAAAAATTATATTGACCCTACCTTAGCAGATTATATCAATTTAGGAGCTAGTACCAGAGCGACTATTGCCTTTATGGAATGTTCCAAAGCAATTGCTTTAATGAATGGTAGAACTCATGTAACACCAGATGATATTAAGTATCTACGATATACCGTTTTAAGACATAGAATTTCACTTAATTTTTCTGCTCTTGCTGATAATATTACGGTTGAACAAATTATTGATGCCATCGTAGGAGCTATTCCAACTCCATGAAGCTAAAATATATTAATCAGATTCGAGCAAACCTATCTATTACTGCCAATAAAAAAACAAGTAATATTTTAGATGGCACTTATAAATCTGTATACCGTGGAAAAAGTATGAACTTTGAAAATTTACGAGAATACGTCATTCAAGATGACGTCAAAGATATCGACTGGAAAGCTTCTTCTAGAAGTGGAAGTCTTCTTGTAAAACAATTTATAGCGGAGAAAAAACACAATATTTTACTGGTAATGGATAGTAATAAATCTATGGATGGTGATAGTCTATTAGGAGACTCTAAAAAAGAAGTAGCGCTTTATAGTGCTGGAACGCTCGGATATATTGCTATTAAAAATGGAGACTATGTAGGAATGGTTATCGCCCAAGAAAATGGTTCGAATTATAAACCATTTAAATATGACTTATATAGTTTAGAAAGATATTTAACGGAATATGAAAGTACTCCTCTTACAGCAATAACTTCTCCTTTAGAAGCAAGTCTTAATTATATCTGTAGAAATATCAAAAGAAAGATGATTATTTTTATCATTACCGATTTAAAGGGATTAAATAGCATGAGTAATAAAATTTTAAAAGAAACGTCTTCTCTACATGATGTTTTTGCTATTTCGATAAGTGATGCCTCTATTACAGGAGATAACTCTTTCGATTTAGATAATAATCATTACATTCCGCAAATCTTTCGAGAAGATAAAACGATGGCAAATATAGAAGCAAATGTTAAAAAAGAAGTGTTAGAAAAAAATGAAAAAAGAATGAAGAAGTATAAAATTGATATGGTTTCAATCGATGATAAAAATCAAATACCTCTCAAAATAGTAGAATTATTGGAAAGGCATTCTTATGCAGGAAACCGTTAGTTTAAGAGATTTATTTTCTTACTCTTCTTTACCTGTTATACTCCTTTTTACTTTTTTATTACTTTGCATTATCCTTTTTCTAATCACGCAATATATGAAAAAGAGACCTAAAAAATTGGTAATCGTACCGGCTAAAAATATTTATGAAATCAAACAAAAATATTTTATCAAACTCGATCAATTAACACTTCAAGTTCAAAATAAAACAATCAGCAATCGAAATGCTTATCAACTATTAAGTTCCATTATTCGTAATTTTATTTATGATGTTACTGGTATCCGTGTACAAAATTATAGTCTAGCGGAAATTGAATCCTTAAATATATCTTTTCTAACAGACTTGGTAAAAGAGTATTATGACCCAGAATTTGCAAAAGAATCTGGTGGCAATATTTTAACTTCGATTGAAAGAACAAGGGGGGTAATTCAACTATGGAAATAAGATATCCAATCTTACTTGTACTAGGGATTATTCTCTTACCAGTACTTCTATTTTTCTTAGGGAAAAAGACAAAAAAATATGAATATGGAAAAAAGGTAGCAAATACAAGTTTTCTCGAAAAAAATGAATATTATCAAAAAAAATTAAAGCAATATAAAAGATTATTATTACTATTAAAAGCAACCTTCATCGTTTCGATGATTGCCTCTCTTATACTCATTGCCAGACCAGCATCTGTAAAAGTTCTTCATCCTGAAGAATTTAATAGGGATATTCTTCTTTGCTTAGATGTTTCTGGTTCTGTTTCGGAATTGGATTATGAATTAGTTGGTAACTTTAAAGAAACTGTAAAAGGACTTAAAGGAGAACGAATTGGCGTATCCCTATTCGATTCTTCATCCGTTACCCTTCTTCCCTTAACCGATGATTACGATTACGTTTTAGAAGTACTAGACGTTCTTCAGAAAAGTTTTGATACGGATGCCGAATATAGCGACCTTGATGAACAATTATACTATGCTATCTATGCTCTTATCGGTACTGGAGAAGGAAATGGTAGTTCTCTTATTGGCGACGGGCTAGGATCTTGTGTTTTTAACTTTTCTGATTTAGAAACAGAAAGAACGAGAATTATTTTACTGGCAACGGATAATTCTCTTGCGGGAGATCCCCTTCTCAGTTTAGAAGAAGCCGCTGCTATCAGTAAAAAGTATAATGTTATTGTATATGGTATTGCAACCGATACCGCTAGTGATAGAGACAAAAAAGAATTTCAATCTGCCGTAGAATTAACGGGAGGAAAATTATATGATTCCAAACGTTCTACTACCAAAGATATTGTAGAAGATATTAATAAAACTAGTAAATCTTTGTATAAAGGAAAAACACAAACGGTAAAAACCGATATTCCAACACTTCCCTTCACTATCTTATGTACTTCCGTTATTCTTTTAATCTTAATACGAAGGAAGGTGGTAGCATGAGAATTCACCCTATCATCCCTATTTGGATACTAACGCCAATTTTTCTTCTCCTTTGCTTTTTTCTTTTAAAAAAGAGGCAATTAAAAGGAAATATAAAAACGATTTTGATATTAGTACTCCTTTTCTTAATTAATTTAAGATTTCAAATTCGAAGTGATAGTTTATCTCCTACCACAAATAATTTAGACGTTTTATTTGTCATTGATACTACTATTAGTATGAATGCGGAAGATGGTTATCAAAATAAAACGAGGCTAGAAAACGTAAAAGAGACATGTAAAAAAATTTTAGAAGAGTTAAATGGTGCTAGATTCTCTTTAATTACTTTTGATAATTCAGCAAAAATTATTACTCCCTTTGTACGAGACATTAATATTCCTATGGAAAGTATTGAAGTATTAAGGGTTAAAGACCAGTTCTATGCACAAGGTTCTTCTCTAAATACTCCTAAAGAATACATGGAAACGGTTTTAAAATCCGCTGTAAAAAAAGAAGATCGAATTCGCATTGTTTTTTTCATTAGTGATGGAGAAATTACAGGGGATGAAAAATTAACTTCCTATTCCTCTTTGAAAAAATTTATCGATGGTGGAGCCGTATTAGGATTTGGAACGACTACTGGTGGCAAAATGAAAGTCAAAGATGAATATGATGGAACAGAATCCTACTTAAAATATTACGAAGGAAATTTTCCAAATGATGATGCTATCTCGAAGTTTGATGAATCTAATCTACAGAAGATAGCTAACGATTTAAAAATTAATTACCTTCATGTAGAAAATAATTCCTCTATTGATAGTCTTTTAAAATCTGTTAAAAAAAATGCTATTTCTAAGTTATCTGATGAACAAGAAACTGGCTATGACGATATTTATTATATATTCTTAATCCCTCTTTTCATTCTACTTCTACTAGAATGGAAAAAATTATAGGAGGAAATATGAAAAAAGTATGTTATGGAATTGTTATCATTGTTTTTCTGCTATTATTAAGAGGTGTTTCTGTATATGCTATCAATGAACTCGTTATTTCCAATTATAAAAAAGAAGTATATAATGAAAATTATATTCAAATACTCTATGCTTTAAATTTAAAAATGTCTTATATTGATTTTTATAATCATGGAAATCTTCTCTATCAAAAGCAAGAATTTGAACAAGCTAAAAATCACTATGAAATCGCACTAACCAAACATCCATCGAAAGAAAGAGTATGTGATATTCGAGTAAATCTTTCTCTTTCTATGATTGCCATGATGGGTGATAATTTAACGATAGAAGGATTAGAAGAGGCACAAGCAGTTCTTTATCAAGATAACTGTGCCCAATCGAATGGAACAGGTGGAAAAAGTAAAGAAGCAGAATCTTTGGATGAAGAAATAGAACAAAAAAAACAAGAAGTAGGAAACTCTGGTGAAAATAACGATCCAAATAATCCTGATAATCCAGAAGATCCAAGTGAACCACCAAATACCCAAGAAATTGAAGAAAAACTAAAAGAACAAAATAGAAAAAATACGCAAGATAGACAACAATATTTAGATAGATCAAAAGATTTAGATAACTGGAAATATTACTCTGGTAAAAACTGGTAAAAAAGAAAAAGCACTTTGTGCTTTTTTGTTTTCTAATCTTTCATATTATTAAGAATCTCATATAATTCATCCCAATCTTTTACCCGGTGGGGAACATCTATATCTTGATTCATAGGAGTTGTCATTAAATAAGTAAATATTCCCAATTTTTCGACTTTTTGACAGGTATCCCAACTATCATCAATAAATACGTCAATCCCCTCTTTTTGACAACATTTCTCTTTATCAGTAACATCCATAATTAATTTATCATAAGGAATGCCATATTGTTTCAATGTATGCTCTGTCAACTCCCGTACATCTTCAATAATATTGAGTCGTGCGGTAATAAAATAAATTTCTTTTCCTTCTTCTTTCCATTTCTGCAAAACTTGCGAAGCCCCTATTTTCGGCTTTACCTCTTTTAAAATATCACCGTAATATTTTTGAAAAAAGGCCATCTTTGTATCATTATCCCATCCATACAAAGCGCGTAGATATTCATGACTTTTAATTAATCCAAAATTACCACGAATTCCACAACCACCAAGTACTTCCTTATCATACTTATCTGCATATTTTATCATCGCATCCACGGTAATTACAATAGTATCATCAATATCAATTCCTATCCTCATACATCCCTCTATTTTATCAAAAAAGAATGATAATCATTCTTAAATAACTTTCTGGTGTCCACGGCGAGAGTCGAACTCGCGACCTTTGCCTTCGGAGGGCAACACTCTATCCAACTGAGCTACGTGAACAGACAACTATATTTTATCACATTCTTTTCTTTTTCGCTATCTCTTGCACATTTTCTCTATTCATACTATAATATCTTAATCACGGAGGATTACATGAAACAAGATAGACTAACAGAGAAATTTTTAAAAAGTAGAAATAACGATGTCCCAATGCTTGCCTCCTTTGGATATGGGTCTGGAGTTTTTAAGCAAAAAGGATATACTCTAGAACAGCAATCGATGATTGATTTAATATTGATTGTAAAAAATGCCAGAGAATGGCATAACGAAAATAAAAAGAAAAATCCAAATGACTATCCATTAGGTGCGAAAATTATGCTAGGAAAAATTAATTTTGAAAGGATTCCTTTTTTAACGGGCATTACTTATCAAACCCATATTTCTTTTGAAGATCATCTATTTAAATATGGAGTTATTAGTGCAGATGTTTTTAAAGAACAAATGAATACATGGAGTAGTTTTTTCTTACCTGGCAGATTTCAAAAACCAGTAAAACCGTATTCTTGTAATTTAGAAATTTCGGAATGTATTTATCGGAATCGTCTCTTAGCATTATTAGTAGCACTTTATACTCTACCAGAAAATCAACATACTCTTTTAGGTCTTTATACACAAATATGTTCTCTTTCTTATCGAGGAGATATCCGAATGCTTTTTGTAGAAAATCCTCACAAAGTACAAAATATTGTCGAAGCAGAATTTGACTTATTTATAAAAATGTATGGAACGCAAACAAAATATTTCGAAACACAGAAAGATGGAAGCATCTCTATTCATCAATCATTAGTAGAAGAAGATTTAAACCTTCTCCTACCAGATAAGTATCGTAATGCCTTTCTAATCAGTAAAGAAGAGTTACTATCCGTTATAGAAAAAAAGAATAGGCAAGAAAGTATTACCCAACCACTAATTGGTTCTATCACAGCAGGTCCTATTAAGTCCCTAAAATATGTGGCTGAAAAAATGAAAAAGAAAACAAAAAGTGAGTAAATATTTATTTACTCATTTTTTCTTTTTTTAATATTTCAACCGCACCACTTTATTTATAATTTAATTCTACCCTAAAAGAGGATTGCAAGTTAACTATTTTTCTTAGCATACCTTACCCGTATCATATAAATATTGCATCCATAGTAAAACTACAATAGAGTTCTTAGTTTCCCTATACTTTCCTTGACTTTTAAGAGATTGGATGTTATACTATCGGCAAGAAAGGGGGGAAGGAAGATTCTCTAAAAACTAAATAGTTTTAAGAAAGGAGATCGATATTATGAAAAAATTATCTAAGAAAACGATGACCGGTTTAGGTTTAACATTTGGATTAGTGGCCGTAGGAGCCTTTATCGTTGTTACAAATCCTTACAAGCAAACTAACTCTGATACTAATAAAGCATTTAATAAAGAAATGTTAAGCTATGCAGAAAAGACTGTTGAAGAAGCGGAAAAAGAAGTAGAACAGGCAGAAGAAAAAGTGGAAATTGCTAACAAAGAAGTAGAGAAAGCGGAACAAGAAGTTGCAGCCGCTGACGAAAAAGTAAAAGAAGCAAACAATAAAGTTACGGTAGCTGAAAAAGAGAATCAAGAAGCGGAAAAGCAATTAGAAGAAGCAAAAGCTGAATTGGAAACCGCAGATACTGACGAAGCTAAGAAGACTGCTCAAACTAAAGTTGACCAAGCAACAAAAGCAAAAGAAGAAGCTCAAGCTAAAGTAGAAGAAGCTACTGAAGCTGCAACGAAAGCTGCTGAGGAGAAAAAAGCTGCGGAAGAGGAAGCAAAGAGAGCTCAAGAAGAAAAAGCAAGAGCAGAAGCGGAACAAGCAGCAAAAGAAGCAGAAGCTGAAAGATTAAAAGCAGAACAAGCTGCCAAAGAAGCTGCTGCGAAAGCAGAAGCGAATAAAAAAGCTGCAGAAGAAGCTAAAAAACAAGCAGAAATGGAAGCAGAAAAACAATCTGCAAATGTAAAAGAAGAATCTAACTCCAAAACGACTGATACACAAGAAAATAAAGTATCTGAAGAAAAGAATAACAGCACTGTTGATACGATAATTCAAGCTGCTAAAAAGACTCAGGATGCTAACTCTTTAACCGTTTATGACATTACTAATAAGTGGGCTAAAAAATATAATAAGACTAATGGTAATGAATTAATTACTTATTATAGTGGATCTGCTGCTTCTAATGGTAGATCTGGTGTGTTATACTCATACACTAGCAAATCAAATGGTACGTCTAGCCAAAAATCATTATTTAAACCAATGGAAGCATCTCTTTGGGCTATCCCAAGTGCAGATAGTATTAAAGGAGACGCGAAAATTTGGGAAATGCAATTTAGTGGTAAGAGAACTGTTGGTGTTCCAGAATTAGAATTATTAAAAAAGGGAATAACCGGTGCAGATTTATATAGAAACGCTTCTACTTTAGTAACAAAGAGTGCTAATGAATTATTGCAAAATGTTTCATACTATAAAGTAACAATATCTGAAGAAGATGTAATAGAATGGTTAAAAAAATATTATAATGTTAATGAAGTTACTGCTATCAATAATGATAATGTTGAATCAGTTGAAGTAATTGTTGGCATATCTAACGGTTATGTAACTTATATTTCCAATGTAAATAATAACAGTCTAAAAGGGTTCCAAATAATGACAGGAGAAAACGGAAAATTTACCTCTGGAAAATATTTAAAATTTGAAGTAGTATTAACGAAAGCTAATAACACATCCGTTCCAACATTAGCAGATGTTGGCTTAAATGAGAATTCTGTTACCGAATTAGAAGAAGAATATAAAGCTCATTATGGCTGTAAAAAAGAATGGACTTCAAGTGAAAAATATGGAGATTATTATTATTGGGTTTGTAACCCATAATTAAGTTTGATAAACAAATCTAATTATAGAGGATGATGAGAATCATCCTTTTTTTAATATTTCAATCAAACCTACTGGTGCGGTTGAGATTTTAATTTAAAGCAAAAAGTGAGTAAATAAATATTTACTCACTTTTTTGTCGAATAACATATTTTAAGAAAGGCATAAATGCTGTTGGTAAAGCATAATCTTTGGTTAATTCTGCAAAGGAAACCCAAGTATATTCTGTCTTCTTCTTTTTTAAACGAACTACATAACTTTTCATTTTCCATTTTTTATGTGTGAAAATATGGGTATTTTCTATTCCTTCTTGTATAGAAGAAATAATATTATCCTCTCCTATCCATTTTAATGCCTCATTTTGAGTCAATACCCCTTCAAGATTAGGAAACTCCCACATGTTCTTTAAAAGGCCTGTAGAGCGCTTATGAATGGCAATTTCATCATCATGTAAAAGAAGGAACACTGTATAAAACTCTTCTGGTTTCTCTTTCTTTTTTACTTTACGAGGCAATTCTATCTCACAATGATTTTGGTGCGCTTTGCATAATTCCTTTAAAGGACATATTTCACACTTTGGAATAGCATTCGGAAGACATATCGTTTCTCCTAATTCCATTATTCCTTCATTAAAATCTCCTGGTTTACTAGGAAGTATCTTTTTAATCTTCTCTCCTATTTTCTTCTTAATCTTCAAATCGGATACATCGATATCTTCATTTTCTACTCGCGCATACACCCTCATGACATTCCCATCGATTGCCACTTCTTTTTTATCAAAACAAATAGAACTAATTGCTCCTGCCGTATATTCCCCAATCCCTGATAATTTTTTAATATCGTCATATTCTTCCGGAAAAATACCTCCATATTCTTGTTCAATAGTCATAGCTGCTTTTTTTAAATTTCTAGCTCTACTATAATATCCTAATCCCTCCCATAATTTCAATAACTCATCTTCATCTATCTGACTCAATGCTCGAATATTGGGAATACGCTTTATAAACCGTTTATAGTATTCTTTTACTGCCTCTATTCTCGTTTGCTGAAGCATAATTTCTGAAATCCATACATGATATGGATTTTGATCTTTTCGCCAGGGAAGATCTCTTTTATTTCTTCTATACCACTCTAACAATGGTTCTACTATTCTTTCCATATTAACCGCCTAATCTTATTATATCAAAAAAACTAGTTCATTTTCGAACTAGTTTTTAGATAGTTTTCTACCTTTCAAAGAATATAAGATAGTAATGATTGATAATAGCCACATAACTGTCCAAGCAATTGGATGAGAATTATCTCCCGTTTCTGGTGTATCTGGTGAAGGGACATTTTCACGTTTATTAATAAATACAGTCTTTTTATCCTTTCCTGATTCTGATACGGATACATCATTTTGTTTAGATACCACATAACCGTTATTATCACTCTCAGTTATAGTGTATCCTAACCCATCAGGAATGCCTACTGCTGTCTTTGTCTCACCGTGTTTCATTTTAAAATGAGCAACACCATTTTCAAAATACATATCCCCATATTGACCATTTAACGTTGGATCATCTACTGTGACTGTGAAAGTAAACTCTTTATCTTTATCAGCGCCCGTTCCTTCCACAACTGTACCAACCGTAATACTTGCATAACGATTATAGAAGATTACAGTATCACTAAGAGCAACTTCTCCAGCTACTTTATCTCCCAACGTTTCTGTATCCCCTAACTTGTAAGATACTTTTCCATTACCAAAATCTAATTGCTTTTCAGATACTACGAAAGTAGCATCATCTGGAAGATTTTCAATCACAATATATTCCCCATCTTTTAATGTAAAGATTCCTTCTAATGTGATTAACTCTCTTTCAATGAAATTTCCTTCTTTCGTATATTTTCTGTAATAAAACTCTTGTGGATATAATTCATAGTCTAAATTAGAAAGTTCAATTTCAAAAGAATATTCCATCTCTTCTTTTGGAGCAATTCCTAATACTATCTTCTGAATTTTTAAATCTTTCAAACGATAATTCGTAAATTCAACATTTTTGGTTTCTCCAGCTACTGTTTTTCCAACATTATTGGTACTATGAGAAACATAATGATCGATAGATTCCTCTGTTACGGTATACTCTACACCATCTGGTAATCCAAGAGCTGATTTTGTTTCCCCATTTTTCAATGTAAAGTTAGCAACTCCATCTTTAAATTCAAAATCTCCATAAGTACCTGTTACCGTTTTATCACTTAAGGTAATGGTAAAGTTGAAATTCCTATTATCAGAATTTGCTTTTCCAATGACACTCTTATGAACAGAAACACCTGCATATAAATTGGTAAAACGTACATAATTATTTTCAATAATCTGTCCAGTTACTTCCTTACCTACTACTTCTTTAGCCAGATTATTAACATAATATAATGTCTTACTAGCTTTTGAAGTTTCTTTAATTCGATAAGTTACTTCATCTGGAAGATCCTCAATAATAATATACTCTCCGGCTTTTAAGGTAAAGGTTGATTTCTCATTTAAAGTTCCATCTCCTATTACCGTGTGATTACCATCATTATGATATTTTTTATAATGATAACTATGAGGATAAGCAGGATCATTCAAATGTGTAAATTCAATTTCAAATGAATATTCATGAGAAGGAATAGAATCTGTTCCCATTACTTCTTTTTCAATAATTAAATCTTTTGTAACAAAATTTGTAAAATGAGCAACTTTGGTTTCACCTAATACTGTTACACCTTTATCTCCTGATTTTATTACTTTATATCCCGTATTATCTTGTTCTTCTACCATATAATCCACATCACCTGGTAGTCCTAAAATATTCTTTGTTTCGCCATCTGTCAATGTAAAGGTTCCAACACCATCTTCGAATTCTACGTCACCATAAGTTCCATCTACTAATTGATCACTCAAGGTAATTTTAAAAGTAAATGCTTTCGTATGGCTACCTAATTCTCCAATGACACTTTTAGAAACTTGAATGCTTGCATACGCATTTATAAATTTAACATAATCTTTCTCATAAACCGTATTGGATACTACCGTACCAACTTTCTTCGTTTCGGAAAGTCCGCTTTGAATTGTTCCCTCTTGATAAGTAACTTGACCAACATGATATGGTTTTTCTTCTACACGATAAGTCGCTTCATCTGGTATTCCTTCAATAAGAACATACTCTCCTGCTTTTAATGTAAATTCACCTCCAGAGGAAATCTTTTCTACATCCCCTACTTTTTTACCATCAGCAGCATATTTTTGATAAGCATACTCTAAAGTGCGACCATAATCATCAGCGTAAGTTACCGTTAATACAAAATGGAAAGTTTCATCAGTAGTAGGTGTAATACCCACTATTTCCTTTTCGACCTTTAATCCTTTTGTTGCATAATTTGTAAATTTAGAAACAGTAGTTTCTCCAGATTTTAAAGTTCCTTTATCGTTTTCTTTTTGCGTAATATAGGAATCATACGTACTTTCTACTACTGTATATCCAGTTTCTGGTAAACCCTTAGCTGTTTTACTGTCACCATCTTTCAATGTGAAAGTAGCAACTCCATTTTCAAACTTCAAATCTCCAAAGGTACCTGTTACCGTTTTATCATCCAAAGAAACTCCAAAAGTAAAGTTCTTACTTTTATCACCAGAAATACCTACTACACTCTTACTAACAGTAAGTTCTGCATAAGAATTAGTAAACTTCACATAATCGGTAGTTTCTAAAGATCCAGTTACTACTTTACCATCTTCACCAGTACCAGATAGTTCATCAGACTGTTTTCCACTCGAATGACTGGTACTACTATAATCCTCAGTTGTTTCGGTTACGGTATAAGTTACATTATCAGGAACATCTTCAATGATAATATATTCCCCATCTTTTAATTCAAAAGTTCCCTGATCTGAAATAGTACCACTAGATACAATTTGATTATCTTTCCCATAAATTTTATAAGAATACTCTCCATCATCAATATCTGTATTTGGTCTTTCAAGATCTAAAGTGAAAGAATAACTTTTATTTTCATCTGTACCATTGGTAACTTGATTCTCAATCTTTAAATCCTTAGTGACATAGTTAATAAAAGTTACCGTTGCATTCTTTCCTTCTAATAATTCTCCTTCAGCATTCTTAGTGTATGCGTGATATCCATCGTTATCACTTTCTACCACCGTATACTTCGCACCATCTGGAATTCCAACAGCTTTTTTCACTTCGTTATGTTTCAATGTGAAAGTGGCAACTCCATTTTCAAAATACATATCCCCATGTTGACCCGTTAAATCAGAATCTTCAATTGTTAAGGTAAAAGTAAATAATTTATCTTTATCTCCAGAACCTAAAACAATCTTTTTAATAACAAGGTCATCAAAATAGTTAACAAATTTAACATAATTATCGGTAGCAACATCTCCAGTTACAGTTTCACTTTCTACCTCTTCTACACCTTCAAATGTTGCGTTAGAACCTTTATAATTAGTTACTTTACTAGCTTCCTTAGAAGTTTCTGTAATTGTATATTTTGTCTCATCAGGAAGATTAGAAATAACGATATGTTCTCCCGCTTTTAAAGCAAACGTACCGCCATCTGAGATAGGTGTAGAACTTCCAACCGTTTGGTTAGCGCTATCATATTTTTGGTATTGATAACTCTTTGAATAAATATCATTATCAATTTCAGATAAGTTAATTGTAAATGAATATTCTTCAGAAGTTGATAAAGGATCTCCATTTACCTCTTTTGAAATTGTTAAATCTTTGGTTTGGTAATTAGTAAATTTAACATTTTGAGTTTCACCAATAGCTAATGTACCAGTATTAGAAGAAGTATAACTAGCATATCCTTCTTGATTACTTTCCGTTACTGTATAGGTAGTTTCTGGTAATCCAGAGATTACCTTTTTCTCACCACTCTTTAATTGTATTGTTCCAACACCATTTTTAAATTCTACTCCACTTCTTGTACCAGTAAATGTATTATCTCCTAAGTTAATTGTAAAAGTAAAATATTTATTTTCTTTATCGCCTAATTTTCCAATAACCTCTTTTTCAATAGAAAGAGCTGCATATGAATTGGTAAATTTAACATAATTTTTTTCTTTCATGGCACCAGTTGCTTCCTTACCAACAGTTGCTGCTCCTAATGATCCAACAGTTCCTGTTGGATTAGAAGTTCCCTCTTGATAAGTTATTTTTGTTGCCTTGGGGTCTACCTCCGTTACTTTATACTTAACCCCATCTGAAATTCCATCAATAATGGCATATTCCCCATTGCGAAGTTTAACACTTCCACCACTTGCAATTGTTAAATTTTCTGTTTTCTGTGTTCCATCTGCATTAAAAATTGCATAATCATAAATGTCATAGACATCACGGATGATATTACTAAATTTAACTTCAAATTCATACTCCTGATCAGGAGTTTCTTCTATTCCTTCAGTAGCTTTTTCAATTTTTAATTGACGAATCGTTGGAGATTCCGTTACAGCAGAGTCAAGCGGTACCGTAAATCTCATATAACAAGTAGAACCTGCTGCTCCTCTTTCAGTATAGAAGAAAGTTAATTTATAAGTTCCAGATTTCTGGTTTTCTGTACCATCTTCATTCAAATAAGGAATCGGCTCAATATAATCCCATAGGTTAACATAAGTTCCAATCGAACTATGAACACCGCCAATATCCGCAATTAAGGTTTGCTTTCCATCGGGATCTGTTAAAAATAGCCATAAGTCATCATCCCCAAAGAAGAAGAAATCAAGAGGAGAGGTATATCCTGGATCCAAAGTAAATTCCGTAGTATAAGACATTCCAAAATAGGCATTATGATTCTCTTCATCATCAGATTGTGGCATAACACTTCCACTAGCAGTTCCAGCTGAATTTAAATAATAGGCTCCATCATTTTTATCTCCAAAAACAGCATCATGTCCATCTGCTCCATAAGTTGGTGCGTAATCCATTGGCCAAAAGTCATTAGAGTAAATATATTTTGTGCCACCATTAAATGTTCTAAGTGTAAATGAATCTAAATTGTCAATTTTTGTTTGGTCTTGATATTTTAAACCACTTAAGGTAAAAGTCCCACCACGTCTTTTAAATAATAAAGAAAATTCGTTATTGTTAAATGTTGTTTTACCAGTTGCCTGATCAGGTCCAAATATTTTGGGAGCAGAAATACCAGTGTTCCACTTTAAAGAACCATCCTCATTGTAACCAGTAACTAAATCGTAGGTTAACATGGAAGTATTAACTTTCTGATTTGCTTTATTTAACGTATTATTTTTACTATTATTAGACCATGTCAAATCGCCAAGTCCAGTTCCTGCATTACTATTTCCAAAGGCATATTTCGTGCCAGATCCCTTATAGTTCCCACTACTATTAATTCCAGACTCATGAGTATACATATAAAAAGTAGTATGTTCATTTTGCTTAGAAGTTGCTACTGGATTGTTCTTATTTGCCGTCGTATAAATTTTCCCATCCGATAAATCATAATCATAAAAATCAACCTCTGTTTTATGATAATCAGTGGTAGTCATAGTATTGAATACTAAACGAATGACATCATCTTCTTTAATTAAAATAGTATATTCGCTTGCTTCTGGTACCTTATCTCCCTCCACCTTCGTAATATGTGGATTATCAGGATTATTGGTAAAGTTGATAGCATCCGGATTATGTCTTCCATTCTCAAGAGAAGGAACTGGATAAACAATAAAATCTTCTTTTTTAACACTATCTTTCTCTTTGCCAGGTTTTAAAATCCAAACCTCTTTCAAAGTATAGTTAGGATTATAATCTCCACTAGCATTCCACAAACGATCCATATAAGTAATGGTAGGGTTGTGTTTAAAGTCGGTCTCCTCATCTAAAAATAATTTTGTTAATTTTTGAGTGGTTTCTGGCACATATCTATCACCATTTTTTATTAACTTTATATAAGAAGCATCCTCTGTTTCCCCATTATTAGGAATCTTTCCATTTTCATTTTTTCCACCATTATCTGTATTTAGAACTTTGACATATTCATTTCCACCACTATTTTTATAAATGTTAATTTCGTCAAAGTAAAAATAATGCTGTATCGTAAAATTAGGATTAGCTATGCTTCTTGTCGCTGCTACGTCTTTAGCAGTTCCTTTCATAGAATCCAAAGTGTTGTTTTGTAAAAGAAGTGTTGTAGCTAGTAAAACAACAGAAAGCCCAGTCACAGCAAGTATTTTTCCAAGTCTTGGAATTTTTTTCAACATATCCACCTCTTACATATCATTTTTCAATGATTTTCTTTATAGTAACGAGAAGATTCATACAATTTCTAAGGATAAAATTGCACGTTTTTTTCTACCTTCCGTATCATATATAATTATAGCATCTAGGTAATGCATTTTCAAGTATTTTATGTCAAATTAGCCGTGATTAAAATTCAAAAAAATTAGCATAAAAAGAAAAAAATATTACATATAAAGGGAAAAGAATTTTTAATGGTATTAAAAATAAAATATAGGGAATGTAATGAAAAAATTTTTTGCACGAAAAAAACATAATTCTGTTGAACTATGTTTTTTGTCTAATTTATTTTTTAGTTACTAGACCTAATATTATCATATAATGGTCGGAAAGACAGGATTTGAACCTGCGACCCCTTGCTCCCGAAGCAAGTGCTCTACCAAGCTGAGCCACTTTCCGATAAAAGAAAACCGTTGATACCAACGGTTAATTATTAAATGGTCGGGAAAACAGGATTTGAACCTGCAACCCCTTGGTCCCAAACCAAGTGCTCTACCAAGTTGAGCCATTTCCCGAAATAATAAGATGGTGCGCCCAAGAGGAGTTGAACCCCTAACCTTTTGATCCGTAGTCAAACGCTCTATCCAATTGAGCTATGAGCGCATTTGATATATTTCCCTCAAATACGTAATTGATTATAACATGATTATTATGAAAATTCAAGTCTTTTTTCATAAATTTACATGTAACATTCCTTATATTATATGTATGATGCTAAGTTATTGCAACAAAAAAAGGAGAATATCTCCTTTTTACTGTGCAATCTCAAATGTTTTCTTGAACTCATCAAAATGAAGCCCTGCTGGTAAACTAAATTTAGGTCCTAGATAGTTCATAGAGGCAATAATAGTTCCTATTGGTCTTAATGCTTCATCCGTATATTCACCGGTTTCATTTTCAAGAATAATTCCAAATAACTGAGTACCATTTGCCTTAGCATAAGCTACCAAAACATTTTTCGTTCCCATCATTACTTCCATTTTGACAAATGATGTACCACCAATTTCCCTTTCCTGTGGTTCTGTTGCTTCATATCCCATTTGTTTATAATACTCAACAAGTTGAGATTTATTACTAACTAAGGTATTGTATGATCCAGTTCCAAGGCTCATAACGGCAGACCACGTTCCTTCTGGATCTCCTACATAAAAATCATCATTAGCAACTTCTGCATATAACTCATTTGGTATATAAAGATAGAATCCTTCAAAATGGTACTCACGTGAATTTTCAATTTTTACTTCTTCAATATCTTTATCTTTTTGCTCAAACATATTTACCATAAAGAAGGCCATAACTCCCATAGCAATTAAAGAAACTAAAATAATAGCAGAATATAGCACTATTTTTCCAACTGGTTTTGGTGGTTTCGGTTCTATTGGTAACATTGGTGATGAAATATTACTGTCGAAAGCACCTGGCATCGTTGGCATATTAGGAGTAACATACGCATCTGGTGTTACAGGTGCTGCCATACCAGGAGTTGCATATGCATCTGGTGTTACTGGTGTTGCCATACCAGGAGTTGCATACGCATCCGGTGCTACTGGAGCTACCATATCAGGAGTTGTATACGCATCTGGTGTTACAGGGGTAGCCATATTAGGCATTGCCATAGACGTATCAGGGGAAATACTTATATTTACTGGTTCACCACAATTTGGGCAAGATGTACTCTCAGGGGTAAGTGGAGAACCACATTTAGGACAATTATACACTTTTTATTCCTCCTATCATAATTCTATTTATAATGATATCACATTTTTTTATTTTTTAATAGAGTTACCAAAAAAATATGCACAAATATGTGCATATTTATTCACTAAACTTTTCAAACTGTGAATTATAAAGTTCTGCATAAAAACCATTTAGAGCCAAAAGTTCTTCATGATTTCCTTGCTCAACGATGTTTCCTTTTTTCATAACTAAAATCAAATCAGCATTTTTAATGGTAGATAATCTATGGGCAATAATGAAAGAAGTACGTCCTTGGGTAAGTTTATCCATTGCTTTCTGTACTAATTCCTCTGTACGAGTATCTACATTAGAAGTTGCTTCATCTAAAATAAGGAAAGGAGCATCTTCCAACATACCACGAGCAATAGTCATTAACTGTTTTTGCCCTTGACTAATAGAATCATTATCCCCTATTTTCGCATTCAAACCACCAGATAACGTTCTAATAAAGTGGTCAATTCCTACTGTTTTACAAGCTGCCATAATTTGCTCATCATTTAGACCTTCTTTATTAAATTTTAAATTATCACGAATCGTTCCCTCAAATAACCATGTATCCTGTAAAACCATAACAAATAAATCATGAATATTTTCACGGGTAAGTTGTTTCATAGATACACCATCTATTAAAATGTCTCCAGAATCAATATCGTAAAATTTCATCAGCAAGTTAACCATTGTTGTTTTTCCAGCACCTGTTGGTCCAACAATAGCAATCTTCTCTCCAGGTTTTACTTTAGCATTGAAATCCTTAATAATGATTTTATTCTCATCATATCCAAACTTTACGTGTTTAAATTCTATTTCTCCTTTGACTTCTTCTCTAGATAAATGTTTCTTTAATTCCCTTTCATCTTGCATTTCTGTTTCATCTAAAAGTTCAAATACTCTTTCTGATGCAGCAGCGGTTGATTGTAAGAATGTGAAAGCTTGGGCGATTTGTGATAATGGATTTGTAAATAATCTAACATATATCATAAATGCTACAATAACACCAAAAGAAATTACATTATTCATTGTAAGTAAAGCACCCACTACACATACAGCAACGTATCCAAAGTTACCTACAAAGCCCATGATAGGTTGCATCAATCCTGATAAAAATTGACTTTTACGATTACAATTAAATAATTTATCATTTAAAGCATCAAATTCTTCACTTGCTTTTTTCTCTCCATTATATGCTTTCACGACATTATGTCCAGAATAAATCTCTTCAATATGACCATTTAAATTTCCTAATTCTATTTGTCTTTGAATGAAATACTTCTGTGATTTTCCAAGAATGAATCCCATACAAGCAAATCCTAAACTACTAGCAATAATTGCTGTAACAGCCATAATCCAATTTGTGATAAACATCATGATAATAGATCCTATAAAAAGGGTAATACTTGTTACTAAGACAGATAAACTTTGATTTAAATGTTGGGCAATCGTATCTACATCATTTGTAATTCTAGATAATACATCTCCCGTTTCATGTTGATCAAAATATTTTAAAGGGAGGGTATTAATTTTATCACTAATTTGTGTTCTTAAGTTCTTAGCAAATTTATTAGAAATACCAGTTAGGATAAAAGATTGAATATATCCAAAGATAGCACTAATAATATAGAAGAATGCTAGTAAAATAGCTACTGATTTAATTTTATCTATATTCATAGTAGGTTTAATTTTGTCATAAACCGCATCTGGTAAAGCATCCATCTCTGCTAGTAGTTCGCTTTCCTCTTTCTCACTATTTTGTAAGAATTGTTGAAAAGCCATTTTATCTTCTACTGAAATATTTTCATCTGTTAAAATCTCTTGAATGGTTTTCTCATTCATATTAGGAGTTAATCCCTTAGTAATCTCATCCGTTAAATCTGATAATTTATTAGGAGCAATTAATGCCAAGATAGCACTAATCATAGCTAATGTAAGAGCGATGGTTAAAAAGACTTTCCATGGTCTTAAATTTCCAAGTAAACGTTTCATAGAACCTTTAAAGTCTTTTGACTTTTCAAAATTTCTTCCCCTAGGCATGTTGTAACTCCTCCTCTGAAAGTTGTGATAAAGCAATTTCTTGATAAACTTGACAGTTCTTCAATAATTCTTTATGTGTTCCAACACCGACACATTTTCCTTTATCTAATACGACTATCTTATCAGCATTTAAAATCGTTCCGATTCTCTGAGCCACAATCATGCTTGTTGCATCCTTTGTATAATTTTTAAGTTCTCTACGAAGTGTCGCATCGGTTTTATAATCTAATGCACTAAAAGAGTCGTCAAAAATATAGATTTCTGGATCTCTGGCAATGGCTCTAGCGATAGCAAGTCTTTGTTTTTGTCCCCCTGATACATTGGTACCACCACGGGCAATATGACTATCGTACCCATCTTCCATATTAGTAACAAAGTCGGTTCCTTGAGCCACTTCGATTGCCTCTTTAATTTTGGCATCCGTTTTTTCACCTTTACCATTTTCTCCATATGCTACATTTTCTCTGACACTTCCAGTAAACATAAAGGCTTTTTGTGGAACATATCCTATTTTATTATGAAGGGCTTCCTGTGTATATTCTTTGACATTTATGCCATCTACTAATACTTCACCATCTGTTACATCATAAAATCTTGGAACTAAGTTAATTAAAGTAGATTTTCCACTACCAGTTGATCCAATAAAAGCAATTGTTTCGCCTTTATTGACCTTAAAAGAAATATCCTTCAACAAATATTCATCCGCATCTGGATATTTAAAAGATACATTTTTGAATTCAACTGTTCCGATACATCCAGGTTTTCCTTCTTTTTTATCCCCATCAACAACATGTGCTTCTTCTACTAATACCTCATTAATTCTGGCAGCAGATACTTGCGCTCTTGGCCAAATCATAAAGATCATAGCAAGCATTAAGAAAGACATAATTACTTGCATACCATAACTAGTAAACACAACCATGTTTCCAAATAAAGTGATTTTCTCAAGCATATGTGCTTCCATAATTAAATACGTACCAATGACATATATACCAAGTGTTAGAAAATGCATGACTAAATTCATAATAGGATTTAATATAGAAAAGCAACGTTGATTAAACAATTGGGTATTCGTCAAAGTATTATTTACTTCCTCAAATCGATTTTTTTGGAACTCTTCCGCATTAAAAGCACGAATAACACGGATTCCCGTTAAATTTTCACGTGTTACTCCATTAATTCTATCGATTAACTTTTGAACAATTTTAAATCGTGGTAAGACAATAATCATTAGTCCAATTACCGTAGTAAGTAAAATTAAAACACCCACTCCTGTAAGAGCACTCCATTCGATACTTTTGTTAATAATTTTAGAAATAGCCCATACAGCCATAATAGGAGCTTTAATCAACATTTGAAGTCCCATACCAATCAGCATTTCTACTTGGGTAACATCATTTGTCGTACGAGTAATTAAACTACTTGTTGAAAATTTTTTAATCTCTTCCATTCCAAAATATTCTACTTTTTCAAAAATTTCTTTTCGTAATTTTTTAGAAAAAGAGGAACTTAAGAGCGCTGCAAAATATCCTACTATAATTGCTGAAAGTAAACTACCAAAAGCACATAGTAGCATATAGCCTCCCTGCTCTAAAATCTCACCCATACTACTACCAGTGGTTTGGACAAGCGCTGTTATTTTACTCATGTAATCAGGTAATTTTAAATCTAACCAAACCTGAAAAACAACTAAAGAAACGCAAATAACTACATATAACCAATCTTTTTGATCAAGCCTTTTAAATAGTTTAAACATGTATATCTGAACCTTCTTTCTCAATATTAAGAGCCATCTGCTCTACTACTTTCATAAAAATTTCTATATCTTCTTTCGATATACCTTGGGTTAATCTCTGAAGTGTTTTTTCTTTTTGCTTTTTCATATAAGCAAGCACTTTATTAGAACTAGGCATAAGAATAATATGTTGATACCTATGGTCATTATCACATATTTCTGCTTTAATCAGTCCTTTTTCTAATAAAGAAGATAGAGCTTTCGATACATAGGCCTTCGATAACCCTCTTCGCCTTACAATGTCACATGCTCTACTTTCTAAATGCTGCTGTTCTAAAAAAAGTAATATATCTACTTCTTGCTTGGTGAGTCCTGTTGCTTCGGAGCACTTTTGTAATGTTCTATCATAATTTTCTCTGCCTTTATGAACGATATAGAGAAGTCTATCCATATTCATTTCCAATTACCCCTCTCAACTAGTTTCTATGGAAACTATCGCACAAGTTTCATTATACTATTCTCTCTTAGAATGTCAATCATCTTTTATAATTTTTAATAATTTTCAGGAAAGCCCATTTTAGTATATGATAAGAAAGAAAATATCTTTCTAGCAGACAAATTATTCCATAAAAAAACTCAAACCTAACAGTTCAAGTTTAATCACAATATGGTGGTTCCAGGTAGAATCGAACTACCGACACGAGGATTTTCAGTCCTCTGCTCTACCGACTGAGCTATGAAACC
>CANRDU010000006.1 GCA_947629445.1 uncultured Bacilli bacterium | reverse complement strand
CTCCTTTCGAGATGCTATTCTATCATATTTTTTTAAACTCCTTTTTTATGTTGTCTACTCTAAAGGGTGCATTTCAATTGCTTCCTTTCCTTTAAATAAAAATTTAATAGAGAGGTAAATTCTCGTTGATATTCTTGCAGTTTTTCCTCTTCTCTAGCCTCAAACCGAGCTATGATATTAGGACCAGTATTCGAGCATCTAACAAGAGCCCAACCGTCTTCAAATTCTACTCTTACTCCATCGACAGTAATCATGGAATATCCTTTTTCACGACAGTAATTCTTTATCTTTTCTACCACATCAAACTTGATATCGTCTGGAGCATGGAATTTTAATTCCTCGGTTGAATAATAATGATTGATATTATCTAATAATTCGCTCATATTTTTCTCTGTATGGGATAAGATTTCTACTAATCTCATACCAGCATAAATACCATCATCAAAGCCTGGCCATCTATCCCTAAACCAAAGGTGTCCAGAATATTCTCCTCCAAAATCGAAATCATCTTGATTAATTTTCAAATTCATATAGGAATTGCCTGTTCTTGCCATTTCAGTCTGTAGTCCTAGTGCTTTTAAACCATCTATCAACGTTTTAGAACATTTCACATCATATACCGCTTTTCTATTTTTCATGGTGTTAGCAATGCTTCTATAGACAATTAGCATGATTAAATCACTACCTAGTATTTCACCGTTTTCATCGACTAATCCTACTCTATCGGCATCGCCATCAATACCAATTCCTAAGTCATATCCTAATTCCTTGACCTTAGCCGATAAATCTTTCATATTTTCTTTTACACAAGGATCAGGGTGATGATTTGGAAATTCGGGATTAGAATCACAATATAGTAGTTGATATTCTACAGGAAACATATCTAATATTTTTTTTATGATAATGGAACCAGTTCCATTTCCACAATCAAAAACTACTTTTACTTTTCTATCTCCTAATTGAATGCTTCTTTTTATTTCATCCAGATATTCTGGCTCTATTATCATCGTATCTATAGAACCTTCTTTTTCAATAAACTGAAGTTGGTTCGTAAAATCTCTAAAGTCCGTAATAGCCTTCCCACAAGCATTTCCTTCCAAAGAAAACGAAATTTTAAATCCGTTATATTCTTTTGGATTATGACTAGCAGTAATCATAATACCAGTATCTATTTGATACTTCTTTTTAGCATAATAGTACATTGGGGTTGTTACTAATCCTAAATCCGTAACATGGGCTCCACTTTGTAATAATCCCTTGATAAGAGCATCATGGATAGTCGGTGATGAAATGCGGTTATCATGTCCTACAATAACGTTTTTAAGGTCCATACTATCAATATAAGATGCAAAACTTCTTCCCATTGTATAAGCTACATCTTCATTAATATCCTCTTGCCATATTCCTCTAATATCATACTCTCTAAAAATATTTTCCTTTATTTTGGTTAAATTCATATTATTCCTCCTTTATTCCCCATGTGGGTGAAATTCCTGATAATTCTCTTTCAAATGATCATTTGATACGTGTGTATAAATTTGGGTAGTGGAAATATCACTATGTCCTAGTAATTCTTGAATACTTCGTAAATCGGCTCCATGATTTAAAAGATGCGTCGCAAAAGAATGTCGTAAGGTATGTGGGGATAACTCCTTTTTAATACCGGCTTCTTTAGCTCTTTCTTTCATAATTTTAAAGAACCCTTGTCTCGTTAACTTCTTGCCATGGTTATTTAGAAAAAGATAATCATTATAATCTCTTTTTAATAATTGAGAACGATACTCTAAAAGATAAATAGAAAGATAACGAATGGCATATTCGCCAATAGGAACAATCCTCTCTTTACTTCCCTTTCCTATCGTCCTAAGAAGGGCGTTTTCTAAATCGATATCATTACGTGTTAAATTAACAAGTTCGCTAACACGAATACCCGTCGCATATAGTAGTTCTAGCATCGCTTTATTACGATAACTGAAAGCATCATTCAAAGGAATATCCAATAACGCATTTACTTCTTCCTCACTTAACACATGAGGCAGGGTTTTTCTAAGTTTTGGTATCTCAATATTCTCTAGTGGGCTTTCCGATACGACATGATCAATTAATAAAAACTTATAAAATGATTTCAAACAAGAGATATTTCTAGAAATACTTCTTTCATCCAAACCTTGTTCACTCAAATATTTTAAATAGGCATGCATATCCTCTTCATGAAGTTCACTAGGACTTTTATGAGTAAATTCCATTAACTTTTTTAAATCTCTCTCATAGGACTCTATCGTATTATGACTATATTTTTTTTCAATTAAAAGATAGGTCTTGAAATTTTGAATTTGTTCCAGCATACTATCTATCCTCATATATCCATTATATCATAGAATTTTAAAAAGCCAAAGAAATAAACACGTTTCAAGCAGGAGAAAAAGTGAAGTAATTTTTTTAGGATATGAATTGGATAAGTAGAAATAATCGTTAAAAGAGGACACTTTATGATACAATAAGGTTGGTGATATTATGGAAGAACCTTTAGCGCTTAAAATGCGTCCTAAAAAAATTAGCGATATTATTGGTCAAAAACATTTGATTGGAAAAAATAAAGTCCTTTATAACCTCATTCAAAATAAAAAAATCTTTTCGATGATTCTCTATGGAAAACCAGGAATTGGAAAAACGACCATAGCCACCGTTATCGTAGAAGAATTAGGAGTTCCCTATCGTTTTCTAAATGCGACTATTAATAATAAAAAAGATTTTGATAAAGTCATCGAAGAAGCTAAAATGTATCAAGGAATGGTCGTTTTAATGGATGAAATCCATAGACTTAACAAAGATAAGCAGGACTTACTTCTTCCTTATTTAGAAAATGGTTTAATTACGCTAATCGGTATGACTACCTCTAATCCTTATCATAAAATAAATCCCGCTATTCGTAGTAGATGCCAAATCTTTGAATTAAAAGAATTGACGGAAGATGATGTACTGGAAGGTTTAAAAATGGCATGTCAAAGTGAATATTTAAAATCTATTAAAGTAGAAGAAGAAAGTCTAAAGAAAATTGCCGCTTTAAGTGGTGGAGATATGCGATATGCTTATAATCTACTAGAAGTATGCTACTACTCTAGTGTCAAAGGAAAAATAACAAAACGACTAGTAGATACGATTAACAGTAAGCCTGTATTCTTTCATGATAAAGATGAAGATGGCCACTATGATGTTATTTCTGCTTTTCAAAAAAGCATTCGTGGATCTGATGTCAATGCTGCTTTATATTATTTAGCTCGTTTGATTGAGGCGGAAGATCTAGATATCATCTACCGAAGAATGACCGTTATCGCTTATGAAGATATCGGGTTAGCAAATCCTAATATGGGGCCTCGTGTCGATGCTTGCATTAATGCTTGTGAAAGGCTGGGACTTCCGGAAGCTAGAATCCCGTTATCCGTTATGGTCGTTGATCTTGCTCTATCCCCAAAGTCTAATAGTGCCCATATTGCTTTAGATGAAGCGATACACGATATTGAAACGGGAACTACTGGTAATGTACCAGATCACATTAAAACCACTGCATTTGGTTATAAATATCCCCATGATTATCCCCATGGCTTTGTAAAACAACAGTATCTACCAGACAATATTGTTAATCGCAAATATTATGTTCCCAAAGAAACAAGTAAGTATGAAAGAGATTTAAAAAAAGTTTATGAAGCAATCGAAAAGATGTCAAAATAATGACATCTTTTTATCATAATATCTCTGACTTGGATAATCTTTTATGTATACTTTAGCGACATCTTCAAAAGAACTATCCCCAGTTAGAACTACATCAAAATAAAACTGAAAATTTCTAATATTGTTTTCTCTAGAGTTTACAAATCCTACCGTTAATGGGGATAAACCTCTTCCCATTTCGATATCTTCTAGTTGATCTCCAAAAAGAATACCTTCTGTTCGTCCTTGAATTTCTGGATATTCAATCATTCCTTTATTAAGAGAATGAATTAAAGGTTGCTTTACGCCAATAATATAATCTCCGTCATAAATTAGATAATTAGAATGGATAGTAATATTATCAAAAAGGCATTGTTGCTTTTTTAAATATCCTTCAATAAAATCTCCTACTCCTGCACTGACAATAACAACCGGTACTCCTAACATCCGCATACTTGACAAAAAAGGTTTAACTCCTCTTCTTAATTTTAAGCCATTAGATGATTGAATAATTAATTCAATCGTGCTTTTAAAAATATGATACTTATTTAAGAGTCGCGCTGCCTGATGAAACCAATCTTCCATATGAACTGCTTTCTCGTTAAAAGGAATAGTCGGATTTATTTCCAGTGGACGATATTGATTATAAAGATTAATACTTTCCCTTCGGTAGTTAGAATCCACAAACGTACTTTCTTCTAACAATCCCCAAGTAGTGGAACTATCACCCGTCGTAATCGTCCTATCAAAATCGACTAGTACATAAGATTTATCAGGATTTAGTTGTCTATATTTTTGAATATATATCATAAATTCACCTCAAGTATGGAAGTATTATATAGATGATTTTTTTAAATGTCAAGTATGAAAAGTTGAAGTCCTAGTACGGGCTCTATTTTACCTGTTTTAATCTCAATATCGAGATTAGCAAGCTGTTGCATATATTTTAAAAGTTTTTTTCTATCATAACGTAATCCTGATTGAATGGCTAGTTTCACAGGATAGGTATGGACTCCTAATGTAGAGGAAATATCCTGCTGGGAATAACCGGACCGTGTTAATTCACATGCTTGATACATCAGACGAAATTTACTAGCGAGTAAGGCAATAATATGCGTTGGTTTTTCTCCCCTTTTCATCATTTCTGTATACATTTGCATAGCTTCTGATTTATTCTTTTGAATGATGTGATCTACAAATTTATAAATATCCGTATCAATATTAAGAGAAGTTAATGCAACAACATCATCCTCTGTAATCGTTTTTTCTTCCCATTTATAGAGTTTTAATTTTTCTGCTTCCTCTTTAATTAGGGTTAAATCATCCCCTACCCGTTTCCATAATAGTTGAATAGCCTTCTTCTGAATTTGGTATCCTTGAAACATTTCTTCTATTTCAGAAAGGGGATTCTCTATATTCATTTCTTTTAAGACACCATATTCTTTCATCGCTTTTGTAACTTTTTTGGTATTATCTACGGTAGCGTTATGATTTAAAAAGATAACAATAGAATTTGGATTAGCATTCTTTAAATAAGTAAGCAGAGATTCTAATTCTTCCTCCGTCCCTTTTCCTCTATTAAAGAAAATAGCATTTTCAACAACAATTCCTTTCTTTTCTGAAAATAACGACACAGTTTGGGCATCCTCTAATATCGTTTTTATCGTATCTATTGGATAATCATAACGAGAAATGGTAATCTCTTCTATTTTCTCTTTTTGTAATATCTTTTGGGTCTCTTTTTCTAATAGAAAAGGTTCTTCCCCATATAGTAGATAATTCATGCTATCACCTACTAAAATTATACCATAAAGAAAAAAATAGGAAAATGATTTTCCTATTTTTCTATTTCCTCTAGTTTCACACTGACTAGTTTACTGACACCACTTTCTTGCATCGTAATACCATATAAGGTATCCGCATATTCCATTGTTTTTTTCTTATGAGTGATGACAATAAACTGCGTTTTATTTTTCAAAGATTGAAGGTATTCTCCAAACGATTCTACATTTACCTCATCAAGAGCAGCTTCTACTTCATCTAGAATACAAAAAGGCATCGGTCTCGTTTTTAAGATAGCAAATAGTAAACTAATAGCGGTAAATGTTTTTTCCCCTCCACTTAAAAGAGAAATACTCTTTAAACTTTTTCCCGGAGGAGAAGCGATAATTTCAACACCTGTTTCTAATAGATCTGTTGGATCTGTCAGTTTTAAGGATGCCGTTCCTCCCTTAAATAATTCTTTAAAAGTAACAGCAAAATTTTGATTAATAATATCAAAAGTCTTAGAGAAGTTTGCCTTCATTACTTGATCCATCTCTTGAATAATGGAAAGAAGCATATTTTCAGCATTGACAAGATCTTCTTGTTGATGAATTAAAAATTCATATCGTTCACTCACTCTATTATATTCTTCTGGTGCTTGTTGATTAACAGGACCTAATTCCCGAATTCTTCTTTTGATAGAACTAACTTTGGTACGGGCATCTTCCCTAGGAATTTCCAGCATATAATTTTCTTTCGCAAACTCATAAGTCATACTGTAAGTCTCATTTAAAGAATTTAATAAATTGTCCAATTTAACGTCATTACGATTTACTTCAATCTCTAAGTTTTTCTTTTCTTCGTTCTTTTCTAAGAAAAGAGCATTCGATTTTTTTAAACTATGTTCAAAGTTAGCAAGTTCGTTAGAAATACGAACATATTCGTTTTGATAATGATCTAAAGACATCGCTACTTTCTCTTTCTCATGAATAGCTTCATAGTACTCTTTTAAGATATTTTCTTCTTCCGTACTGATAGAATGATTCATCATATTTTCTGTACTTTGAATATTTCGGTTAGTAGATTCCATTCGTTCTTTTAACTCTTCTTGCTTCTTTTTCTTTTCATTTGATTCTTCTTGAAAACGAATAAAATCTTTCGAAAGAAGATAAAGTTCATCTTCTTTCGCTTTCAATTCATAATCTAATTGATTGATTTTATCTTCCGCTAGCGAAATTTTCGTTTCTAACTTTTTTTGTTCTTGCAAAAGGGATTCTAACTCATATTTTTCTTGAAAGATATTTTTTTGTTTGTTTTCACCGCCGGTAAGTGATCCACCAACATGAAGAAGTTCTCCTTCTAAAGTGACAATGCGGTAGCGATATCCTAGTTTGCGGTGAAGAAGATTAGCATGATCTAACGTATCTACCACAATGATATTTCCTAACTGATTTTGAATAATATTTTCATACTCACTATCATAAGAAACAAGTTTAGAAGCAACGTTAATAAAACCAATTTCTTGCTTAATCTCTTGATAACTATTTTTATCAATCGTTTTTCCTTCAATAACATTTAAAGGAAAGAAAGTTGCTCTTCCTATCTTGTTATTTTTTAAGTATTGAATCGCTTCTTTCGCAGCTACTTCATCACTTACTACAATGTAGTTGGAAGCCGCTCCTAACGCTACGGAAATAGCGGTCGTATATTTTTCTTCTACTTCGATTAATTTTCCAATGGTATTATGAATTCCCCTCAATTTAGGATGATTCAAAACACTTTTGACAGCATAAGGAAGTGTACTATTATTTTCAATACTTTCTTCTAATACACTAATCTTTGTTTTTAAAATATTATTAGAACGAATACTTCCTGTTAATTCTTCTTCTAATTTAGAACGCATCTGGTTCTGCTCTTCTAAGGTATGCTCTTTCTCACTTTTCAACTGATCTAGTCGCCTTAATTCATCGACAATACTAGCAAGTTCCAATTCGTAGTTTTTATATTCATTTTCATATCGTAAAGCATTTTCTTTCAACTCTAAAATAGCATTATGAAGTTTACTATCCTCTACCTCATATTTCTTTCTTTCCGCTAATATCTCTTTTTGACTATTAATTTTTTCGACTGTCGAAGTCCATTTTAAAAGACTCTTCTGTAATTCATTAATAGTAGATTGAATTTGTTCTTCTTCTTTTTTATAGGAAGTAATTGCGGCATCTTCCTTAGAATGACTAGTAGAAATAGAGGCTAACTCTATCGTTAAAGCTTCTATTTTTTCTTTATCCTTCTGATATTTTTCATTTAAACGAGTGATATCTTCGGTAATAAGAGCTACTTCTAGTTTCTTTAGTTCTTCCGACAAATCAAAGAATTCGAGTGCCACTTTCTTCTGCTCTTTTAAAGGTTCTACTTGAGTTGCTAATTCCTTGATAATATCTTCTACTCTACTCA
Source organism: uncultured Bacilli bacterium (assembly GCA_947629445.1). Classification (GTDB taxonomy): domain Bacteria; phylum Bacillota_I; class Bacilli_A; order RF39; family UBA660; genus UBA5578. Next base: position 54,731 of record CANRDU010000006.1, on the reverse strand, counting down.
TCTTTTCATGAGTTCTCTCTAATTTTCTTAGAGCTTCTTCTTTTCTTTTTTTATACTTTAATACTCCGGCAGCCTCTTCAAAAATGACTCTTCGATCTTGAGGCTTACTTAAAAGGATTTCATCTATTTTTCCTTGACCAATAATATTAAAAGATTCTTTACCAATCCCACTATCCATCAGTAAGTCTGCAACATCTTTTAATCTTACTTTCTCGTTATTGATAAAAAATTCATTCGTACCATCTTTATATAGTCTTCTTTTTATAGCAATTTCTTCATATGATAGAGGAAGATAAGAATCATGGTTATCGAATACTAGCGTAACAGATGCTACTCCCATAGCATTTCTACTTTTACTACCAGCAAAAATAACATCTGTCATATTGCCATCTCCCCGAAGAGATTTCACAGATTGTTCTCCTAGTACCCAACGAATAGCATCTACTACATTGCTTTTACCACTTCCGTTAGGACCTACAATACCAGTAATATTTTGCTCAAAATCCATGACAATATTGTCTGCAAAAGATTTAAATCCTTGCGCTATAATCTTTTTTAAGTACATATTATCCCCACCATACTACCTTTTTCATTATACCAAAGAATGAATTCTTCTTCAATAAAAAAAGGTCTAAGACCTTTTATTTTAAATCATAGAAATTTTCCGTAATCAGTTTTCTTTTTACGCCATTATCATCTAGATATGCCCACATAACATAGACATCTGGATAGTTCTGAATGTATTTTTGACCATCTGGAATACTCATAGAAAATAAGATAGTAGCTAATACCTCGGCTTCTTTCGCATCCTTGGCAACAACCGTTACTCCTACCATATTATCGACTGGCATATACGTTTTAGAACTGAAAATTTTACTGTAATCTTTTTCATTATACGTGAAATAATCTTGGTATATTCCCTTAGAAGCAACCGCCCCATTATTCATATGAACCGTTGTTAATGCTTCTTCTTCAACATCCTTGAAAGGACTAGATACTACTAAGATATATTTTCCTTCCTCTTCATAATAATCTCCAACTCTCATGAGAGAAGAGGCATTGATAAGATATTTCGTAAAACCATGCTTTTCAAAATATTCTGCTACCTCATCAGTGGCATGTCCCATTGTTAAATTAGTCAAATCTAAATTCATATGATGATTTTCTAAAAGATTACTTAAATTTGTAATTTTCCCATAAAAGAACATACAAATGCCTAACGAAATTCCGATTACTGCTATGGTAGGAACTAACCAATTATATTTTTTACGAGTAATTCTATAGATGACAAATAAAAGAAGAATAACAATAATAGGTATCGTGATATAACAACCCATGTGATAGATACTTTTATCTTCTAGACCTAAAGGAACAACATCTTCAATATCTGTATCTAACTTTTGTAGTTCTGATGCCTTTGGAAACTCTTTTTCCCCATTGAAATAATCCTGCCAAAAATCAGTTACTTCCCCCATATGAATATTAAAAATGCCATTACTTTTGTCGTACCATTCTTTTCCATATACAATCATATCGTATAGTTTAGAATCCACCTGAACCGTATCTTGTTGGGAATCTATCTCTTGCATTTCCTTCAATGGACCATTTTCTCGATCCGTTAATTCAGCATAATTCTGATAGATTTGTTCTGCCTTTTTGAGTGCTTTTTCTGCTTTTTTCGCATCGTTACTATAAAGAGTAATAGAAACAGGAATATCATTGATTTCAAAGGAACGTTCATAAGGTTTTAAGTTGTTTCCCATAGAAGGATTCCGTAATAAAAATAACATAGCTGTAACCAGAGCGATTAGAAAGATAGTTCCTCCTAAAATTTTTCCGGTATTAGATTTCTTTTCCCGTCTTCTTCGCATCTTTAAGACTTCTTCATAGGTATTTACTAATTCTTGTCCTACTGTTTTAATATCTTTCTTTTTTGCTTCCACATATCCCGCTTCGGTTAAATCGGGAAGTTTTTTCTCTAAAATTTTTTTAATTTTCTTTTCAAAGTCATCCAAGTCTTTTGCCTTATACACTACTTTATTGGCCTTATATTCTTCAAAGACAGGAATATCTCGAATCAAAGTTGGGATTTTAGAAGTTAATGCTTCAATAATAGGAATTCCTTCTGTTTCTTCTAACGTTGGAAAGAGATATAAATCCGCACCACTTAAGGCGCTTTTAATAACAGAGGATTCTACATATCCTGCAAATTTTAAATTTGGAAGTTTCGTCGTTACCGCCTTTTTTATTTCTCTAGGAGAAGCCCATAACGGACTATGACCAAACCAAATAAATTGATATTCTGGTAATCTTTTCGCAAGTTCAACAAAGTCTAAAATTCCTTTTCGTTTAATATAAAGTCCAATTCCTACAATAATTTTATCCTTTTTCGTATATCCGTATTTTTTACGGAACTCCATACCAGCTTTTTCATTACGTTCAAAAAACTTGGTATCTACGCCATTACTAATTGCTTTAATAGGTCTATTCAAGTGATAATTCTCTAAAAGCCGTTTAGAGTATTCTGTAGGTGTAATAATGTAGTCTCCTAAAGAATAACAACGAATTAACCATTTTTTAAACAAAGGAGAAACTAAATTACTGAATAAGAATGAATTGCGAAAATCTTCCTCCGTAGAATGGGCATGATAGACAATCTTTTTTCCATTCTTTCTAGCCTTTTTGGCATAAAAGTAAGATTTAGGACCATAAAAATTAATATGGAGAATATCATAATTATCCTTCAAGTTTGTCGTATATTCAATTTTGTTATCCTCCAGTGCTTTCATCTGATGTTTAATAGCTTTTCCTAAACCGGACTTACTAATCGTCTTTAACCCTTCTGTATAAAGCAAAATTTTCATACTATCACCAAGTTCATTATAACATTAATCAATCTAAATTGACAAGTATGACATCTTTTCCGATTTTTTCAATTTGGCTCCATTTCAATTCCACTGTGTTATTGGTAAATAAAGAGAAGAAGAAACGATATTTCTCTACGGTAATCCCAAATAGGTTACCGTTTCTATCAATACTGATATCAATGATGTTCCCAATCTTTTTCCCATCTTTAATATCAACAACATCTTTTTCTTGTAAATCTGATATTTTCATACAACCACCTATATTATTCTATTTCATTCCATAAAAAAAAGACTATTGAAGCGCTAAATCAACTTCTCCAGTCCATTTCATTTTCATGAGCATTCTCTGTATATCATCAACATTATAATTCATATAAATTTCTTTTGCTTCATATACAATGTATACGTAAGTGTGGGATGGTAAGAATTCCATAACACTAAAATAGTATTGCATCTCAAGATTTTCTTGATCTACCGTATATAATTTGGCATAAATTTTTCTATCTGCTGTTTCCGTTGTTGTGTATTTCGTTACCAAAGATGCATTCTCGTGATTACTACAAAATTCTTCAATTTTTTGATCTAGTAATTCTTCCGCACTCATATTGTTTACTTCGCTTTTATGATATGTATTAAAAGACATATTCGCATAAGAACGAGTGAGCGCTAATTCATTATCATTACTCTCTACCGCTACCCATACCTTTGGTAAAGAGAAGATAATGTTTTTATTATCTAACTGATAGTTATTTTGGCGTGATAAAGCATTACATCCACAAAGAATAAGCACACAAAAAATAAAAACACTTAAGCGTAAGAGTTTCTTCATATTACCCCCTCTTTCACATGGTTTCCTATTATATTATAAAATATGCAGAATTGCAAGAAAATATACCAAAAAAAGGAAAAAAAGCGTTAAAATGGAAACGCTTTTATCATTTTGGGTATCGGAGATACAAACTCATATATTTTTTGATGAGGAGGATAATAAAAAGATAGAAAATAAGCATGTAAGGCAAGCCTAGGAAAGGAATCTTTAATCCCATATTTTTTATCTCCTAAAATAGGAGTACCATTCTCTTTCATGTGGACACGAATCTGATTTTTTCTTCCCGTTTCTATGGAAATATCTATACTAGCATAATTATTATGACTCTTTATCACTTGATAGTGCGTAATTGCTTTTTTGCCTTTCTTAGCACTATATACAAAGGTATTTTTTTCCTGTAAATGGGAGATAATCGTTCCAGAAGGTTGAATTGGTCCATGAACAATCGCAAAATATTTTCTTTCTTTTACGAATTCATTCCAAGAATCTTGTAGGATGTTTTTTACTTCTTCTTTTTTTGCAAATAAGACAATACCTGAAGTTTCTTTATCTAAACGATGAACAATAAATACCTTTTCTCCTTTCCGATGAAGGTATTCATAAACTTGACGGTAAAGAGTATCTTCATTTCCTCCATTAGAAACTGTTAAAAGACCACTTTTCTTATCCACTACCAGAAATAGGGAATCTTCATAAAGAATAGTAAAGGGGGTAGCTTCCCTTTTCTCATTTGTTACAAAAATACTATCATTTACTGTAACATGATACGGCAATTTCACTTGCTGTTGATTCACGAATACTTGTCCATGAGATATTAGACTTTTTACTTTCTTACGGGAATAATCTGTCTTTTCTTCTAAATAATCGATAATATCCATTTCTTTTTCTACTTTTATTACTCGTTTCATAATTCACCTACCAACATTATAACGAAATTTACAAAAAATACAAGAAAAAACTAACTTTCTAGTAATTCAGTTAGTTTTTTTATTTTCTCTTGATCCATAGCAGGAACGCCTTCTAAAGGATAAGAAATTCCTAATTTCTTATATTTTTCAACTCCTAATAGATGATAAGGAAGCAATTCTACTTTTTCAACATTAGGGAATTGTTTTATATATTCTTTCAATTTTAAGATATTTTCTTCCGTATCATTAAAACCCGGAACAATTACTTGGCGTAACCAAACTTTATTCTTTCTTTTTTTTAAGGCTTCTATAAATTTGGAATACTCATCCATGTGACTACCCGTTATTTGATAATAATCAGCATCTTCTATGGCTTTAATATCTAAGATAACTAAATCCGTATACTCCAAAATTTCATCATAATGGCCAATTCCTACGCCAGCAGTATCAATGGCCGTATGAACACCAATTTTTTTACACCTCTTTAAGCAATCTAATAAGAATTCTGGTTGCAGAAGTGGTTCGCCACCACTAAAAGTAATTCCTCCGTGTTGATAATAACTTAGGTTTCTTTTCACTCGTAGAGCGATTTCTTCTGATGTCGTAACTTTGGCATGAACATAATCCCAAGTCTCGGGATTATGACAATAAAGACACCTTAATTTACAACCTTTTAAGAATACAACCATACGAATCCCAGGACCATCCACTAAGCCCATGGATTCAATAGAATCAATATATCCTTTCACTAGATTGTTCCGTGGAAAGTACGATTAATGACTTCTAATTGTTGTTCTTTACTTAAACGGTTGAAACGAACGGCATATCCAGAAATACGAATAGTAAGTGTTGGATATTTATCAGGATTTTCCATCGCATCCATTAATGTTTCCCTATTTAAAACATTGACATTTAAATGTTGAGCACCACGGGTAAAGTAACCATCCATAATGCTAACAAGATTATGAATTCTCTCTTCGTCTTCATGTCCTAAAGCATCTGGTACGATAGAGAAAGTATTAGAAATTCCATCTTCACAGCAATTTGCATATGGAATTTTAGCAACACTATTTAAAGAAGCAATCGCTCCACTTTCATCTCTTCCATGCATTGGATTAGCACCAGGCGCAAAAGCTACTCCGGCAGGTCTTCCATCTGGAGTTGCACCTGTCTTTTTACCGTAAACAACATTAGAAGTAATTGTCAAAATAGATAACGTTGCCCTAGCACCCTTGTAAAGTGGATGAGAATTTAATTTTTCGTAGAATGCTTTAATAAGATCTACACCAATTAAATCTACACGATCATCATCATTTCCATACTTTGGATAATCTCCTTCAATTTCAAAATCAATAGCAAGTCCTTCCTCATTACGAATTGGTTTTACCTTTGCAAATTTAATAGCAGAAAGAGAATCTACAGCAACGGAAAAACCAGCTACACCAAATGCCATCAACTTCTCAGGATCGGTATCGTGTAGAGCCATTTGACCTGCTTCATAAGCATATTTATCATGCATATAATGAATCGTATTCATAGCATCTACATACGTTTTAGCAATCGTACCAAGCATTTTGTCATAAACATCGGTGACTTTATCAAAATCTAGTATAGGATCCATAATTTTTTCATATCCTTCTACCACTTTTTCACCGGTTATTTCATCATATCCACCATTAATAGCATATAGAAGTGCTTTCGCTAGATTGCAACGAGCTCCAAAGAATTGCATTTGTTTTCCAACCGTCATAGCCGATACACAACAAGCAATAGCATAGTCAGATCCATGAAGTGGTCTCATTACCTCATCATTTTCATATTGAATAGAATCCGTAAGAATAGATATTTTCGCACAATAATTTTTAAAGTTTTCCGGTAACTGAGGAGACCATAATATTGTCATATTCGGTTCTGGTGCACTAGATAAATTAATTAAGGTATGAAGATATCTAAAAGATGTTTTGGTAACTAAAGAATGTCCATTTTCTAACATTCCTCCAATAGACTCGGTAACCCAAGTTGGATCTCCTGTAAATAATTCATTATATTCTGGAGTTCTTAAATGGCGAGCAAGTCTTAATTTGATAATAAATTGGTCAATTAATTCTTGAGCCGTTTCTTCTGATAAGGTTCCTTCCTTTAAATCTCTTTCAATATAGATATCTAAGAAAGTAGAAGTTCTACCTAAACTCATAGCAGCTCCATTATTTTCTTTGATAGCTGCTAAATAACCAAAATAAGTCCATTGAATAGCTTCCTGTGCGTTAGTAGCAGGTTTACTAATATCAAATCCATAAGTAGCAGCCATCGCTTTGATATCATTTAATGCTTGAATTTGAAGAGTGATCTCTTCTCTTAAACGAATATTATATTCCGTTAAATTTAATTTTTCTAAATCTATTAAATCTTCTTTCTTCTTCTCGATTAAATAATCAATTCCATAAAGGGCTACTCGACGATAATCCCCAATAATTCTTCCTCTACCATACGCATCTGGTAATCCTGTTAATAATCCAGCATGACGTGCTTTCCTAACGTCTGATGGATAAGCTGCGAAAACACCATCATTATGAGTCCTACGATACGTATTAAAGTGTTTTTTAATATCTGCATCTAATTCATATCCATAAGCGTTTAAAGCTTGTTCTACCATCCTCATACCGCCATAAGGATTAACAATTCGCTTTAAAGGGGCATCTGTCTGTAATCCAACAATCACTTCTGAATCCTTATCAATATATCCTGGTTCAAAATTGTTAATACCAGATACTCTTTTTACTTCAATATCGAGAACTCCTTTTTCTAGTTCTTGTTTTAGAAGGTCTTCACATATTCCCCATACCTTTTTAGTTTTCTCGGTAGGTCCTACTAAAAAAGTATCATCACCCACATATTCCTCATAGTTTTCTTCAATAAACTTTGCAACGTCAATGGCTTCCTTCCAAGTATCTCCTTTGAAACTACGCCATTCATTTTCGTATATATTCATGTATATGCCTCCTATCCTAACTTACCAATTATATCATATTTTCTCTATAAAACCAATTCTTTTCCCATAACTTTTTTTGAAAAAATAATTTTATAAGATTTTCTTTTTAATATGATCGATACCACTTTTCTCTAATCTCGATATTTGGGCTTGACTAATTCCCAATTCTTCACTCAATTCCATCTGCGTTTTTCCATATAAATATCTAGATTGGATTACATATCTTTCCTTTTCTTTTAATACCTGTAATGCCTCTTTTAAACTTAAACGTTCATCCCAAGAATAATTTTTTCCCGTTTTATCTTCTAATTGATCACAAAGATAAATAACATCCCCTCCGTCATTGTAGATTGGTTCAAACATACTAATCGAATCTTTTAAAGAATCTAAGGCAAGCATAATATCCAATTCAGATATTCCCATCTTTTCACTTAATAAACTGGTAGAAGGTTCCCTTCCAAATTCCAAGGTAAGTTCTTCTTTTACTTTAGAAACTCGGTAAGCTAAATCTTTGATACTACGAGCAATCCTTACACTATTGTTATCTCTTAAATATCTCTTAATTTCTCCTAGAATCATCGGTACAGCATATGTCGAAAATCTTACTTCATGGGATAAATCAAAATTATCAATGGCTTTAATAAGACCAATACAGCCTACCTGAAATAAATCATCCATGTTATCCGTACGGTTATTATACTTTTTTAAAATGGATAGTACCAATTTCAAATTTCCTTCAATTAATAGTTGTTTTGCCTGTTCATCTCCTTTTTGATAACTTTGAAATAAATGAATCATTTCATCATTACTTAATACCTTTATATCCGCAGTATTCACCCCACAAATTTCAACTTTGTGACGTGACATAAAACTCTCCTTTCAATATTGTTATGAGAAAGGAAAAGTAGTTTTATACAAAAAAAAGAAAGCAAAATGCTTTCCTTTTATGAATTTATTTTAGCGCCACAGTTTGGACAGAACCCTGTACTGGAAGTAACCGTCGTTCCACAATATGGACAAGTTGGGGTTGGTGGAACTGGCATTGGTGCGGGATTCATTGGTTGATTCATCGGTTGGTTCATAACAGCAGGTGTTCCTTGTGGGAATGGTACTGTAGGTGCTTTTGCGCCGCCTTTCGTTTTCTTCCACAACAAGAATGCTGTAACAATAGAACCTACTAGTCCAATTAAAACAATGTAGAATCCTATTCCCCATGATAGTTTCCAATTATCACCTAATATACCAGCATATTCATTTAATTCTTTCATCTTGTCGGTTGTATCCAACCAGTCAACAATAAAGATTGCTCCGCCAATACCTTGCATTATTAATGAAACAATCGCTTTATTTTTGATAGCCATCACCGCAGCAACAATAGATAAACCGATAATGAAAACACCATCTTTAATATCTCCGTCATAAGAGATGTAATTCATACTGATATCTGTTGCTTTTTGAACTGCATAAGGAAAAAAACAACCGATAACAATCACTACAAGACATCCGAGAAATCCGTACAATAAATTTCTATTTTCTGGTGCTACCCCAGCTAATAAGCCCGGTTTAGATTGTGGATATGCTTGAGGATATCCACCTACATTCATTTGATTATTCATAAATTCACTCCTACTCTACAGTTTTATTATAACAAATCCTAATTATCATTTCAATATTGATAAATGACATTTCCTATATTTTCTAAAGTATGTGTAAATGGAAAAACATTTTCATTATCAAAAAAAGAGAATTAAATTCTCTTATTTACCAAAATTTTTGGAATTTTCGATAATTCTTCAAAGGTTACTATATTTCTCTTTTCTAATCTTTTTAACATTTCATATAAAATAAGACTAGTTCCTTCCGCATCATAATCCGCACGATGGTGTTTATTCTCATCCCACTGAATCGCATATCGACTAGATAGCACCGTTAAATTATGGTAACGTTCAAACGGTTCTAAATAACGAGATAACCCTAAAGTATCTATAACATGATAATTAAAAGTACCGAGAGAATATTTAAAAAAGGCCATCTTCATAAAAGATAAATCAAACTGAGCATTATGGGCAACTAATATATCATCACCAACCCATTTTATAAAATCTTTGACAACTTCCTCTTCTGTTCTTTTTCCTTCTAGCATAGCATCTGTAATAGTAGTAATTCTGGTAATTTCTGGATCTAACGGTACACCAGGATTAATTAATTCATCAAATCGATCAACTACCTTATTATTTTGAACACGAACCGCACCAATCTCAATAATGGAGTTTCCCTCTTTTGCTTTTAAGCCTGTTGTTTCTAAATCAAATACCACATAAGTTTCCTCTAATAGGTTCATGTTTTTCCTCCTAACAAAAAAAGCCAAAAGGTAGGTGTCAGTTAACGATTAAACCTGTTCTACCAGGTGGGTGTCTTGTTTCAAACTTTAGGATCCCTCAACAAAGTCGAGGTCTTCAACACCGCTTGAATACGCTGACTCCCAATACGTTAATTAGTAGGTTTTTCAATAAAGACAAACCGTACCTTCTAGCAATTTAAATATATCATTTTTCCCCCCTTCTTGTCAACTAGAATTCTAGTTTGCTTCCTTTTATGTACACTATCACTGAAACAAGGAAGATATAAAATAAGACTAATACATTGTAAATGGATCTGAAAAATTTTTTTCATTTTAAACAGAAAAAGGATGATTTTCATCATCCTTTAAGACTACAAACTATATTATTCTGCAGCTGTTCCGCACTCTACACAGAACTTAGCTCCATCTAGAAGTTCAGCACCACAGTTAGCACATTTTTTAGTAGCTGGAGCTGCCTCTGCTTCCTCCATATTAGTTCCACAATTATGACAGAATTTACCAGTTGTAATAGTTCCACATTTTGGACATGCTTTTCCTTCTTGAGCTGGAGCGGCAACAACAGCAGCAGGAGTTGCTTCTGGAACTGGTGCACTAGTTGGAGCTGCTTCAGCAGCAGGAGTTGCTGGTTGGGCTGGCTGAGATGGTGTAACATAAGCCATTGGAGATTGACCACCTAATACAGAATTAGCGCCCATTTGCATCATACCTAATCCCATGAATCCAGTAGCTGCACCATTAGCATTATTAGCTGCACCTTCCATAGCGTTGGCAGTAGCTTCTACCATACGTCCAGCAGCAAATTCTTGTTGACTGTACATAGCAGCATTATCAAATTTTTGAATTCTATCTCTAGATTCATCGTCTGGTGTAACACTATCTAAAGCTACTTTAACAACTTCAATTCCTCTTAATTGTTTCCAATCATTATCTAATGCTTCATTCATGAACTCAGCAAGTTTTACTTGCTCTACATTTAAACGATTATATTTAATACCGTCAGAAGCACACTTACCAAGAGCACTATTTAAAGCGGTAACAAATTCTCCATCAGCTTGTTCCATTAAAGATTCTTTCGTATAAACATCTGCTATATTACCAACAATGTTTTGGAAAAATACTAGTGGATTTGAAATCTTAAAAGTATAAGATCCATAGTAACGAATATAAATTCCTCTATATACAGGATCATCGTAAGGAACTGGTGTTTGAGAACCAAACTTGTTTCCTAAAATTTCATTTTTCGCATTTACATAATAGATAGCTTGCTCCTTAGCTGGTGTTCCGTTGTAAGTAAATCTTTGCCATGCTTCTTTAAATGTATCGACAAACTGTCCAGCAAATAAAGATGGTGAAGTAGAGGCATCAAATGTGTAAATACCTGGTTCTGCCGTTGCATCCAAAATTTTTCCTGAATCAAAAATAATTGCCACTTGTCCAGGGTTAACTTGAATTCTACTTTTTGCAGAAATAATTCCTGATTTTGTTGTCTTTTTAATAACTAATGTATTATCATCTAGACTATCACAGTTGATATAATCTTCCCATTGATCGCTCAATGTACTGCCGATTGCTTCGGCTGCTGCTTTAATTAAACCCATAAAAAACCTTCTTTCTTAAAATTCTTTGTAGGAACTAAATTCCCACGACTTTAAATTAACTTCCTGTACTGCCGAGCCGCAATAATCACAGTATTTGTGGCCTAATACTTTTATGGCCGCTCCGCAGTTTGGACAATTAATTGCTAAAACTTTGGCATCCCCTACCTTTGTTTCATCATATATGTATATGAACTTACATTGATAGCGTGTCTGCCTTTTATATTTGGTAAAATCTTCTAAGACTTTATCATTTTGCTTTTTTTGATAATAATATTCTAACGCTATAGAAACTGTAATGGTCGCAACACCATCTTTCTTTTCGTATTGGAAAAGAGAAAACTTATGAAACACAATATCGTCAAAGCGTTCTGTAATATTATTAGATTCATAATCATGAATTTTCTGAGAAATAGAATCTCGCATTAATGGTAGTTTCTCTACCATCTTAATATCTTTGTTCTCAATTGCATTAAATATTTGTCTTAAAGAAGACTCTGCCTTAGAATACAACTCTTCTTCATTAAATTCTGGAAAATCTGCCCTAATATTAGGTAATAAAAGAGCAGTCATTCCAGAAATACTTTTAATTTTAGTACTATCCTCCTGTCGTATTCTCTCCATTTCTTCTGCTACATCTCCAATAGAATTCACCTTGAATCCTAATTTTCGAAATAGAGATAAAAATTTTTGATAGAATATGAGAAAAATAATACCTAAGAACAAACATATTCCAAAGAGAACCCCTAAAAATATAGCCAAAAAATGCATAAATCCCCCTAAAATCTATAGCCACAAATGACACAAGTAGGACAATCTGCTTTCAACTGTGTTCTGCACATTGGGCATACTTTCATATCAGAAGGGCCTGTCCCATTATCAACAGGTCTTAATAGTGGTCCTCCATTTTGCGGATTTGCCTGAAAAATAGAGGTATAATCTGGCTGCATTCCATATCCTGGTTGTGGCATTCCCAGTTGCATCATAGTGGGCTGATAATTCATATTCATGCCCATATTCGGCATATTGTTTGTTGGATACATCATTCCGTTTGGCATGGAATTCATTGGCTGTCCATTTGTCATCATATTCATACCCATATTTGGCATTGGCTGTTGCATCATTGGTTGTTGTGGTTGAGGCGGTATAAATGTTGGATTAGAATCCAAGAAGAACTTTCTTTTTCCAAACATAGCTTCTTCCCTACTCATCGTTACCGTTTCATTTTCAATACTATCAATACCAATAGTTGGTTCTGATTCATCTGCTACGATAGAAGGCTGAATCTCATTTGGAGATAAAGATGGCTCTGTAACTTTAGTTTCTTCTACCTCTGGCTTTTTAATTTGAAGAATTCCTACCGGCAAACTTTCTGGTTCTGCAATACTCATACTAACGATTTCTTGAACTTCTGGAACGTCGACTTCCACTAAAGCATCGTCATCCATCTCTAAAATATTTTGTGCTGGAGCTACTTCTACCTTTGTCTCTTCTGGTACAACTTCTTCTTCATGAAATTCTGGTGGAGGAGCCAACGTAGGAAGTGTATCATCAAATGGAGATGGGGCTAAATTAGGCATTGCTGTATTTTCAGTTTCCAAATTTGAATCAGAAACTGGTCCTACTGATGTTGGAATTACTTCTTCTGTATTTTTTTCTGGTTCGCTTGTAACCTCTGTAACTTCTTCTAACACGACTGGAGAAATTGGAGTTTCTTCTACTGGTGGTTCTACTGGGGTACTTTCCACTACTTCTTCTTTAACTGGTTCTTCTTGTGGTAACTCTACCTCCGAAGGAATTTGAGTTTCTTCTACTGGTGGTTCTGCTGGAGTACTTTCCACCACTTCTTCTTTAACTGGTTCTTCTTGTGGTAACTCTACCTCTGAAGGAGTCTGAGTTTCTTCTACTGGTGGTTCTGCTGGAGTACTTTCCACTACTTCTTCTTTAACCGGCTCTTCTTGTGGTAACTCTACCTCTGAAGGAGTCTGAGTTTCTTCTACTGGTGGTTCTGCGGAAGTATTTTCCATTTCCATATTTTCTTTTTCTAGTTCTTCTTTTAGTTGATCTACAATTGGTGCTTGAATAGTAGATGGGATTTCATTTATAGATAACATATTTTCTGAAGATTCTGAAATAGAATCTGGTGAAGTAGTATCACTTAATACATTCGTTTCTTCGGTGAGAGTAGAAGTCTCTTCTACCTTTTCTTCCTGTTTTTTCTTTTTCTTTTTTCGATTGTTTTCATCTCTTTTATTAATAGGAATTGCACCCATTGTCTCCACAGGATTAGCTTCTTCTAAAGCAACATCATGAACAACTGGAACAAAAGGAACATCTTCTTCCTCTTGCTCTATTACTGGTTCTGGTACTGTTTCTTCCACGACTGGAGTCTCTTCTACTTTTTCTTCTTCCAAAGTAACAGGAACTTCTTCTTGAGTCATCGTTTCTTCTTGCTTAACTTTTTTTGGTTCTTCCCCATACAAAGATGTGTAATCAAATGTTAAATCATCAGCCGTTGGATTAACCTTTTTACTATTCGGGTTTCCATATTCAACTTTTTCCTTTTTCGGGACGTTAATCACACGAGTTTGTAAAGGTGGCGCTAACTGAGCAATCGTTTCCTCTGTCAACGTTATCGCAGGACTGACGTTAATATTAGCAACTTCTACTTCATCTAAAGAGAAATCTTTTGGAAGTTCCACAATTTCTATTGGAGCATTACCATCTAAGTCAATATAACTAGCTGCCAATAATGGATAAAATAAAGGAGCTAAAAGGATTAATCCTAATCGCATAATCACATTTTTATGGCAATATTTTCCCAATTTCCATCCCATAATAATAAGCATAAAAGGAATACCTATCCCATTTACAAACGGGATAAATAATAGTAATACCATCCATACGGGAATATCAAGGACTTCTAAAAGAACCATGATATTATAGATAGGAATAAGCCCTTTCCAAGCCTTTACCTTAATTTTATGAAAAATCATGGCGAAGGAAAAGAGCATCGTCAATAAAAAGGCTGCTACAATAATACAAGTAAAGAATGTATTTTGTTGAATATAAGTAAAGAATACCTTGAATTTTTCAAACATACAATCTTCCTTCCTATTCTTTTACACTAATATTAGTTTATCATAAATCGATATTGAATTCAACAACAAGAAATAAAAAGTACTGATTTTTTTATCAGTACTTTTGGTTTTCTACTTTCTTAAAGAAATATGTAGTTCCTCTAGTTGTCTTTCGGAAACAATATTTGGTGCTTCACTCATGAGACATGATGCACTGGCTGTCTTTGGGAAGGCAATAACATCCCTAATGTTTTCTGTACCAGCAAGAAGCATAATCAATCTATCTAATCCAAAAGCCATTCCCCCATGTGGTGGCGTTCCATACTTCAAAGCATCGACAAAGAAGCCAAATTTTTCTTTAATTTCTTCCTCACTAAGTCCTAAAGCCTCAAACATAGTAGCCTGAACTTGTTGATTATGAATACGAATAGATCCTCCCCCTGCTTCATAACCATTAATGACAATATCATAGGCTTTAGAGTAACAATGTGCTTTATCCGTTAATAGTTTTTCAATATCGGAATCCTTAGGTGCTGTAAAAGGATGATGACACGCCATATATCTTCCTTCCTCTTCACTATATTCAAAAGAAGGAAAATCGACTACCCAAAGCAATTCATAACGTTTTGGATCAATCAAATCTAAATCTTTTCCTAATTTTAACCGAAGTGCACCCAAACTAACTTTTACGATTTCTCTTTTACCAGAAATAATAAAAACCATATCGTTATTTTCCAAGTGCAAAGTCTCTTTTAAAGACTCTTTTTCTTTTTCACTAAGTAGTTTCGCAATGCTGCCACTCCATTCGTCTTCTATTTTAAGAGTAACTAATCCAGAAGCACGGTAAGTTTTCACATACTCTGTTAACTTATCTATCTCTTTTCTAGAATACTTAGTGGAAACTCCTTTTGCGACAATGGCATTAATAACTCCATTTTCTTCAATGGTAGATTTTAGAAAAGAAATTTCCGTATCATCAAAAATACTAGTAATATCTTCAATTTCCATGCCGAATCGTAAATCTGGCTTATCAGAACCATACTTATCCATGGCTTCATCATATTTCATTCTACGAAGTGGTAAAGAAATATCAATTCCTTTGATTTCTTTAAATAAAGAAGCAATCAGTCTTTCTCCTACATCCATGACGTCTTCTTCTTCCACAAAACTCATCTCTAAGTCAATTTGCGTAAATTCTGGCTGTCTATCCGCTCTTAAATCTTCATCACGAAAACATTTGGCAATTTGAAAATATTTTTCCATTCCTCCGACCATCAATAGTTGCTTAAATATTTGAGGAGATTGTGGTAGAGCATAAAATTTACCATCATTTACACGAGATGGAACTAGGTAATCACGTGCTCCTTCTGGAGTAGATTTACAGAGAATAGGAGTTTCTATTTCTAAGAATCCCTCTTTGTCTAAGAAATTACGAACCGCCATTGTTACATGGTGACGAAGAGTTAAAATATCGTGTAAACGTTGACGACGCAAGTCTAAATAACGATATTTTAATCTGGTATCTTCTAATGCCGTAGTGTCTTCACTAATCTCAAAAGGAAGTTCTAGAGAAGTATTTAAAAGTTCTATCTCTGATACGTTCACTTCAATTTCCCCTGTTGGTAATTTCTCATTAGGATTCTCTCTTAAAGAAATCGTTCCTTTTACAGAAATAACGTATTCATTACGAAGGGTTTCCGCTACTTCATAACAATCATCTTCTGGGCGAATTACTAATTGAATAATACCACTTCTATCCCGTAAATCAATGAATAGTAATCCTCCTAAATTTCTTCTTTTGGCTACCCAACCATAAAGATGTACTTCTTTTCCTACATCTTTTTTAGATAAAGTCGTATTTTGTATTGTTTTCATTTTCTTCCTCCTAACAAAAAAATTCTATTAAAATAGGGACGAAAACTCGCGGTACCACCCTACTTCATAGAATTCTATGCACTTTATTCTTTAACGCAGAAATACGTTTATTTAGCGTTTGGTGTCTTCTATTTTTCTTTTTTCTGATTTTCACCAACCATCAGATCTCTATAAAAAAGATAAAAATATACTCTTCCAAACAAATAATACAGTCATTATAATCCGAAAAGATTACTTTGTCAACCTCTCTAATACTTCTTCTTTCGTAAGTAATTCTTGACTTCCTGTTTGCATATCTTTAAGAGTAACTCGATTGGATGCTACTTCATCTGCTCCAATTACGACTACATAAGGAATTCCTAATCTATCAGCATATTTCATTTTTTGTTTCATTCCCTTTTCTTGATAGTAGACATCTGTCTTCATACCATTACTTCTAAAGTAAGTGGCTACTTCTAACGTGTAAGCACTATTTTCTTTATCCATTGGCACAATTAGAATATCACTGATAGTCTTTTTAGAAGAAGCAATAATCTCGGCTTCCTTCAATTGTGAGAATAATCTAGTAAGACCGATAGAAATACCAACGCCTGGTAATTTCTCTTCTGTGTAATAACTAGCTAAGTTATCATATCTACCACCAGAACAGATACTTCCAAGTCGTGGATAATCATCTAACACGGTTTCAAATACAGTACCAGTATAATAATCTAATCCTCTTGCGATTGTTAAATCAAGACGAACATATTCTTCTGGAACGGCTAAATCCCTTAAACCTTTAAAGACTGTCTCTAATTCTTCTACACCAGTTTGAAACATCTCATTTTGAATACTTAAGTTCTTTAAAGCCGTAATTTTTTCTTCATTTGTTCCTTCGATATTTAGGAATTTAAAAATAGCATCTATATCCTTTTCTTGAATATCCATATCTTGCAATTCTTTTCGGGTTTCTTCTTCCCCTACTTTTTCTATTTTATCAATTACTCGTAAAATATCGGTTGCTTGATCCAAAAGTTGTAAACTATCAAAAAATCCATTTAAAACTTTACGATTATTGATGCGAATAGTAAATTTTCCTAATTTTAGGTTTTGAAAAACGTGATAAATAACCGATGGAATTTCCGCATCGTAAATTAAATCTAGTTCATTTAGGCCAATGACATCAATATCACATTGATAAAATTCTCTAAATCTACCCTTTTGAGGGCGTTCGCCACGAAATACTTTACTAATCTGATATCTTTTAAACGGGAATACTAAATCATTATAATGTCCCGCTACATAACGAGCAAGGGGAACTGTTAGATCGAAACGCAAAGACAAATCGTTATCTCCCTTCATAAAGCGATAGATCTGTTTTTCGGTTTCTCCTCCTGCTTTGGCAAGTAATACTTCCGATAGTTCAATTGTTGGAGTATCTAGTGGTAAAAAACCATACTCCTCATAAACACTACGGATGGTATCTACCATCTCATTAAATAAAATTTGATCTTGTGGTAACAATTCCATAAAACCTGGTAAGGTTCTTGGTTCAACTATTTTTGACATTTTTTCTCCTCTTTTCTATCTATTTTCTTTTTTAGTTAAAGAGCTAAAATGTCGAAAAAATACCTTATGAAACTGTTTTTTCCATTCTTTCAATGGTTCCATATAAGCACCTCGCGTATACTAAGTATATAAATTTTTTTAAGATAAGTCAATTTTTTTCTGAGCAACTTTTGGAGAATCTAACACTTTGATAATTTCCCCATTGATTTGCTCTAAAATTTGATTTCTTTCTGCTAAGGAATCATACCAACGAATTTGACTTTTTTGAGATGATTGGACCGATATTCCATGTTTGAGTGGCCAATCTATTAATTGAAAAAGATTGTCTACTTGCTTTCCAAAAGGAAATCTTTCCATTAGCATATAAAGATCTACGGTATCTACTGGATATCGTCTCGTTAATCGTTGAAAATGTCGGTAAATGGAATAACGCATATCGACAAAGTTCTCAGTATCTCTTCCGATATATATAACGCTATCTCTATTGAGTAATGGATAGCGATCTTTCGTCATTAATTCATAAACAAATTCTAAACCAGCTATTTTATAAATAGCTTTATCGTACGATACAAAATAAATCTCATCTGCTTCCACTAAAACTTGATCTGTTGCATTATCAATTAATTGTTGACGTTCTTTAGAATTTTCTACTCTATGAGTAAGTAGACTAAGAACATTTTTTAAATCACTAGAAAATTTTCTTTCATAAGCACTGACAGGATCTAGATTCCCGATAATGACATTACCAGTATGATAATCAATAACGCGATAAATGCTTGGTGTTCCTAACATCACTTCTAATTCACGATTATTATTTTTTACTATCACATAAGAAGAATTTTCTTCATAAAACCCGAAAAATTGATAGCCATAATTCATAAAATAGTCCGTTAACATTTTTCTAGTCGAAAAAATAGAATGCTTCGCAAATTCCGTTTCTGGTACAACGTTACCTCCTATTTTTAAGCCTATAATTGGTTCAATAAGCATAGGTCCCCCTTCTTTCGCGGTTATTATAGCATACCCCCCAAAAAATAGCAAGAAAAAGAGACTAGACTGTCTCTTTCTTATTATCCTTCATTTTTTCAATACTATCACTGATATCATCACGATAATATTTATAGGTAGTAACGATAATGATTGCTACTGGGAAAGAAATAAAAATTCCCATAATGCCAAATAACATACTTCCCGCTGACATAGCAAAAATCGTAAGAAGCGGATGAATATCGTTCGTTTTACCGTAAACAGCTGGATTAATGACATAACTATCTACACTAGAAAGTAGAAAGAAAGCAATTACCGTTCTAACAAAGAGAGCTGGACTAACAACAAAAGCGGTAATAGCAGCAATACAGTTACAAGCAATTCCTCCAAAATAAGGAATCATATTAGCAATTCCTGCTAAAAAGCCTAAAAGAAGTGCATTTGGATGCCCAATAACATAATATACTAATGCATACTCAATAACAGAGATAAACATAACTTGAACCAAACCACTTAAATAATTTTTCATACCAATATCTAATGATTTTACATAACTATAAGTTTTCTTTTTCTTTTTCTTAAAGAATTTTTTTACCTCAGCACGAATTTTATCCATATCAATTAGAAAATAGATATAAGCAGCTAAACCGAAAAATAATTTTCCAATAAAATCAATAGAACTACCAATTAAGTTAATAGCACCATTAGAAACATATTTCGTAACATCCGTAATGATTTTCTGAAATTCTGTATTGATGGTACTTTGTAATCCACTAATATTAATATTCCAGTCTTTAGCGGATATTTCTGTTAAAAATGTATTAATACTAGAAAATAAAGAGGACAATTGACTAACGAAAACACTCGTTACAACATAGCCTACAAAGACAATGAGAGCAAAAAGGACAAAAAGAACAATGGCGATTGCAACTCCCTTAGGAATACCTTTTGCTCTCATCTTTTCTACAAGTGGATTGGTAGCATATGCAAGAGCAAAAGCAATAACAAATGGGGTAATGATAGCAATAAACTTATTAACACCATCAATCCAAAGATTTCCTGTACGATAAATGAGAAAAATTGTCAAAGCAATTAAAGCAATATTGACAAGTTTATAATCTACATTTTCCTTTTTTATCATAATTTTTCCTCACTTTCTAACAAAATGGTAATTGGTCCATCATTCAAAATGGATACCTTCATATCTGCCCCAAATATTCCTGTTGCAACCGTGATGCCATGATTTTTTAATTTTTCATTAAATTTTTCATACATAGGCTTTGCCTTATCTCCTGGCATCGCTTTAATATAACTTGGACGATTTCCTTTTTTAGCATCTCCATATAAAGTAAATTGAGAAATACTTAAAATAGAACCACCCACATCTAAAATAGAACGATTCATAACTCCAGCATCATCATCGAAAATGCGAAGGTTCAAAACTTTCTTGACCATATAATCCATGTCCTTTTCTTGATCATCTACATGAAAACCAACTAATAGAACCAGCCCAGAATCGATTTTACCAACGATTTTATCATCAACAGATACACTGGATTTTAAACTTCTCTGTACTACTACTTTCATTAATTAATCACCCTTTCTACTGTTACAATACTAGAAATAGAAAGAAGATCATTCATAAATTTTTGTAATCTTTCTGTATTTTCCACTAATACATTCAAAGTAAACATATAATCTTCACTACTATGAATGGTATTAATACTCTGAATACTGATATCTGATCCTGATGTTTTAGAAATAATATTCAATAATAAATCTTTATTTTCCTCTGCTCGAATTAAAATATCTGTAGAATACTTCTTTGATACTTCCTCATTCCACTTAACATCGATGATTCTCTCTTCTAAATCACTAATATTTGGGCAATGAATACGATGAACATTAATTCCATTTCCTTTTGAAATATAACCAGCAATATCATCTCCAGGAATTGGTTTACAGCAAGCCGCTATATTCACCTTAATCTCATCAATTCCCTCGACAATAATATCATTTTTTACTTGAATTTTTTTATTCTCACCCTTGGTAACTTTATCTAAAATTAACTCTTCTTTACTACGATTGGTATTTGTATAAGCATTAACAACTGAAAAAGCCGTCAATTTTCCATTTCCTAAGGCAATATAAAGTTCATTGGTATCTCCCAAATGAAATTCTTCTAGCAATTTAGCTACATTTTCATTACTGTAAAAATCGGCAAACGGAATTTTTCTTTTCCGTACTTCTTTTTGTAGATTTTCTGTTCCTATCTTCAAGTATTCTTCTTTATCTATTTTATTATAAAAACTTTTAATTTTATTTTTAGCTTGGGATGTAAAAGCCATATCAATCCATTCACGGGAAGGACCTGTCGAATTCTTGTTAGTATTAATTTTGATAATATCGCCATCATTTAACACATAATCTAGTGGTACAATATTTCCATTTACTAAAGCACCTACCATCGTATCTCCTACCCCACTATGAACACGATAAGCAAAATCGATAGGAGTAGAACCTTGCGGTAATTCAATAACATCCCCTTTAGGAGTAAAGACATAAATGGTATCTTTTAAAACATCCTCCTGAACACTCCTTACAAATTCTTCGTCGTTAGATTCTTCTTCTTTTAATTCCATAATTTCTCGGAAGAATTGAAGTTTTTGCTCCATAGCATTTTGCATACTTGCTTTTACATTACTTCCTTTTTCCTTATAAGACCAGTGAGAAGCAATTCCTCTTTCCGCCACTTCATCCATTTCATAAGTACGAATTTGAATTTCAAATAGATATCCTTCTAATCCAAAAACGGTCGTATGAAGGGACTGATACATATTGGTTTTCGGCATCGCAATATAATCTTTAAAGCGTTTAGGGATTGGGCGATATCTAGAATGAATAATTCCTAAAGCCTGATAACATTCTTGCTCGGTATTAACAAACACGCGGAGTGCGAGTAAATCGTAAATATCACTAAAGCGTTTTCCTTTGTCTAGTTTCTTATAAATACTATAAATGCTTTTGGCTCTTCCTTTAATTTGATGTTCAATTCCATGTTTATCGAGAAGCTCTGTTACCTTCATCATCATCTCATTGACAATACGATCTCTTTCTTTTCTTGTTTGATTTAACTTCTCAACAATTGAAAAATAAACATCAGGTTTATAATAACGTAGTGATAAATCTTCCAACTCACTTTTTATTTGATTCATACCCAAACGATGAGCAATCGGCGTCAAAATATCTAACGTTTCTTTTGCTTTTTCTTTTTGTTTCTTTTCCGATAAAATCCAAAGTGTTCTCATATTATGAAGACGATCGGCAAACTTAATAATGAGAATACGAACATCTTCACATAATCCCACTAAAATTTTTCTATGATTAGCAATAACTGCTTCATTATCACAAGTAAATTTTAATTTATTAATTTTCGTAACCCCATTCACCAAATCCGCTATTTCTTTTCCAAACTTTTTTTCAATTTCTTCATATGTACAATCACAATCTTCGATAGTATCGTGCAAAATAGCAGCACAGATAGTAGAAGCATCTGCATTAATATCTGCCAAAATATAGGCAACATTTAAAGGATGAACAATATACTCTTCCCCTGTTAACCTCGTTTGTCCAAAATGTTTTTCATAAGCAAATAAGTAAGCTTTGGAAATCATTTTTCGTTCATCATTTTTGGTTATATACGTACAAACTTTTTCATATAGTTCATCAAATGTCAATTTTGGATTGTCTTTCCTCATGATTTCACCTTATTCTATTATGTTATCTAAAAGTCTTTTTTTCTCTTCATAAGATAATTGATTTAGCGCTAATGCATACCAATCTGGTTTTGGAACATAAAAATTGGCATAATGAATAAGAACTTTTAATCGTTCATTTTCTTTTTGTACAGTAAGATTCTCTCTATAGGAATTGGTAAAAAAGAAAACTTGTAGAAAAGCCCCTACAATAGGTAAATAAAAATTATAAAGAGTAGCATGATTCAAAAAAGCAATCGCACTTACCAATTCAAAGATAACAAGTACAGTAGAAGCAATCGTAAAGACGATATCAAAGCCATTCTTTTCTACTTCAAAATTCATCTCTTTAGTCGCTTTTATCAAAGAATGTCCAATATCGACATACTTTAAATTGTTGGTAATACGGCTTTTTATCATATCTGGTAAAACACCTTCTTGATCTTTCTGAATCCGTTTTAATTTTTCTATACGACTATTTTGTGATTGTCTAAAATTTGCTCCTTCTAGAAAAAGACAAGAGAGTGTGAAAATAGCATAGGAATCTATCTCTTTCCATGCAACATTTCCTATTTTAATAGTTTGATTTTCCCATTGTAATACTTTTTTATCATATAAATACATCATTTCTGCCAAAATTTGATTTTCACCTATAGAAACCCGTTCATGATTCCAAAGTGTATTCACTAAATATAATTCCAATGGAGAAGATGCTATTTTTTGATCTTCTAATTTTTTGATACTTTGGAATTCCTTTTTCCTAATTGTTTTATTTTGTATAATAAAATAAAGATGAATCGCAATAAAAAGTGCTGATATTCCGATTCCTATTCCTTCTAAAAGAAGAGAATCTTTCCAAATAATTCCAGTATACAAAATAATAAAAAGGATAAAGGCGAAAAAAATCCAAGGCCATTTTGTCTTTTTTTTATCCTTCTTCTTCATACAATCACCTATAGTCAAATTATATCACAACTACCATAATTAATAAAGACGAAAAAAGGAATTAACAATTAATTCCTTTTACTTTTAATTCTTCGATATCATCTTTGTCGTCTACTTCATACCATTTTTTCTTTTCAGACTTTCCGATATTCTTTTTCTCAAAGAAATACCATACACGGAGTGCTAAGAAGAGAGAGGAATAAGTACCGGCAACAAGTCCAATTAATAAAGCATAATTAAACATTAAAATTTCACGAGATCCTAAGAAAATTAAGGCAATAACGGGAAGCAATGTCGTAATAGAAGTAAGTAAACTTCTTCCGATAACTTCTTTTTGCGTAATATTGATAAGTTCTCTTAATTCTGCTTTAGACTTAATCTTATTGTTATATAATTTCTTTTTATTTTCACGAATACGATCAAATGCTACAATGGTATCATTAATAGAATATCCAATAATAGATAAAATAGCAGCAATGAAAATACTAGATACTTCTAAACGAAGAACACTAAATACAATAACTACCATCAAAACGTCGTGTAAAAGAGCAAATACCGCACTAATTCCATAACTGAAAGTGAATCGTAATGATACGTAGATAATTAGACCAATACAAGCAAATATCAATGACATGATAGCATTTTCTACCAATTCTTTTTTTACTTCCGTAGAAACAGAAGCAATATTCGTAGAAGTTTCTTCATACTTCTCTGCAAATAAAGCATCTATTTTCTCATTATCTTCATTTCCTAATGCTTCATTAACCGTCGTATAAGCTACGTGGCTATCATTATATACTTCTACTTTGTCAATATTGTATCCTAAACTCTCTAAATCAGCTTTAACATCCTCTGCTTTTAAACTAGAAGAACTATTTAAAGTAATCGCTGTACCACCATTAAATTCTACTCCTAGATTAAATCCCTTTATTCCAAAGAAAATACTACCAGCAATTAAGATAATCATAGTAGCGTTAAATAAACTTGGCATCCATTTTTTGAAATTTATCTTCTCTAATAAACCTTGCTTATTTAAATCTTTAATTCCTAAAAAGGCTTTATATTTTCCCTCAAAGAATCCACTTTTTACAAACATACCAAGTAAGAAACGCATGAAATATACCATGACAATTAATGTGACAATAATACTGATAATTAACATGGTTGCAAATCCTTTAACACTCATTTCCCCAAAGTGATACAAAATGAATGCGGCAATTAAAGTCGTAATATTGGCATCAATAATAGAACTTAAAGAATTTTTATTACCCTTTTTATAAGCTTCTTCCAAAGTATGTTTTGCTCTTAATTCTTCTTTAATTCTAGAGAAAGTAATAACAGAAGCATCTACGGCCATACCAATACCAATAACAACAGCAGCAATAGATGGTAAGGTAAGTCTTGCCCCAATTAAATTAAAGATTAAAAATACCATAGCAGTATAAATTAAAATGCCAACGCTTGTAATAAGTCCGCTAAAACGATAAACACAAATTAATAGTACAATAATGGCAACTACACCAACAATTCCCGCAAGGAATGTTCTTTGTAGAGCATCGCTACCAAAAGAGGCATCTACTGTTCTCGATGAAATTTCTTCTAATTGCGTAGATAATCCACCAGAATTAATCAAATCAGCAAGTTCAGTTGCTTCTTCTTTGGTAAAATTTCCCGTTAAGGAAACTGTATTAGAAGCAATTCCTCCCTCTTTAAAAGTGGCATATGAAATACATCTAGAATCTCCCGTAGTACCACAAGCTAGTCCACTATTCGTATTTTGATAAGAATCTACTCCTTCTTCAAAGTCTAACCAAGTAAGGAGTGGTTCATTTTTATCGTACATCTCTTGACTTACTTGTGCAAAGCGATCAATATCATCAATCTCTAATACAAGATAATACGTTCCAGGATTTTCTTGATCTTGAGCTACTTTTACACCATTTGTTTTTAGCACAGAAGAATCCATGACAATATTATCACTGGTATCACGGAAAGTTAAGTTAGCCATCTTACTGAGTGTTCTTTTTGCTACTGCTTCATCCGTCACACCGGCAAGTTGAACACGAATATTATCGCCTTCTACTCTTACTTCTGGCTCCGCTACTCCTAAAATATCGATACGTTTTTGAATAATCTTTCTTGTACCTTCGATATCTTCTCCGCTTGGGGTAGCACCATCACTATATTTTACTTTATAGAGAACTTCAAATCCTCCTTGTAAATCAAGTCCAAATTTGGTTGCCTTTAAAAGTGGAAATAATGATGCAATAGTCACTACCATGAGAATCATGGTTACTAATAAAGAAGTTACAAAAGTTTTTTTGCGTGCTTTTTTCATACGAATGTCTTTTTCTTGTTGTTTTCTAGAAATTGCTTTTTCCTTCTTTATTTCTACTTTTTTTTCTTCTTTAATATTTTTTGTTTCTTTTTCTTTTTTCATTGTCGTTTTTGGAGTAACCTTTTTATCCGGTTGCTTCTTTTTCTTGTTTGCCATACTATCACCCTATCTATTTTCTTCTTTATATTTTAATATTGCATCGTTATCAGCATGTAATATATCATCAACCATCTCATGAAGCAATAAATTTTCTGCATGAATCCATTTGGTAAATGATAAAAAATCCCATACATCATTTTCAGACACGTCTACACAATCATTACGTTTTAGATCCTGCACTTTACTCATTAAAGCTGGTTCTAAGCGATGATGAAGTGCATCTAAGCTTTCAAATTCTATATTCATGACTAATCTCCCACGCTTTCACATACAATATTATATACTAAAAGACTTGTTTTTGAAAGGAAAAATTATGAAAAAAAGCAAATTTATTCAGTCTAGTATCCTATTATTGATTGGTGGTTTTGCAACAAAGGTCCTAGGAATGATATCAAGAATCGTTTTAACTAGAAAGTTAGGGACTCTCGGAGTAGGTTACTATTCCCTTTTGTCCCCTACCTTTCTTCTTTTATTATCCATTAGTGGAATGGGACTTTCAACCGCTTTAAATGTATTAATTGCAACCAATAAATACAGCAATAAAAACCTTATAATTACTAGTTTATATCTTTCTTTAGCGATGGATTTGCTCATTGCCATTTCCCTTTTCTTGGGAGGAAATTTTATCGTGAATCATCTTCTTCATGAACCGATTTTATTTTATCCTCTTCTATCTATCATGTTTGTACTTCCCTTCATTAGTGTATCGAATATTTTTAGGAGTTATTATTTTTCCAAAGAACGAATGCTACCTCACATTATCAGCAATATTCTAGAAGATCTTATCAAATTGGGATGTATTTATTTTGGAATTCAATTTTTCCTATATAAAATGGAAAATGCCCTTACTTTTCTAATGCTTACCAATATTCTCTGCGAATTTTCATCTATCATTATTTTTCTTTTCTGCTTTCCCAGTTTCCACATTACCAAAACAGATTTACAAATTCATAGAGAGAATATCAAAGCTATTTTTAAAATTTCTATTCCCACTACTTTATCACGCCTGATTGGATCCATTACGTACTTTTTAGAACCGATTATCTTAACGACTATTCTTTTAAAATTAGGGTATGCCAAAAATGATATCATTATCGAGTATGGTATCATAAATGGATATGTTCTACCTCTTTTAATGCTTCCTTCTTTTTTTACAAATGCTATTTCACAAGCACTTATTCCCATCATCAGTAAGCATTTCTTTCAAAAAGAATATGCCTATGTAAAAAAGAAAATAAAGCAAGCCCTTTTCTTTGCTCTTTTCATTGGCATCTGTTACTCTTTATGCTGCTTCTTCTTTCATGAACCACTATTATTTTTTCTCTATCATACTGTCGAAGGAAAAAACTACATCTTATTTCTCATCCCTATTTTTATTTTCTATTATTTAGAGGGACCTCTTCTAAGTTCCTTACAAGCTATGAATAAAGCTCGTCTTAATTTGCGTATTTCTACCATTAACTTCTTTATTAGAACACTCCTCCTAGCCGTTTTATCCTCACTATCTATTGGCCTTTACGGTTTATTAATCGCTCTTAGTATTAATATTCTCTTTACAGTTTTCTATGCCTTTTATAAAGTACAACAAACTTTACAAGCAAAATAAAGTGGTATATAATTAAATTGAGGTGAAGAAATGAGAAACGGTGAATATATTACTGGTTATGGAACAATTCGTAATGTGAATACAACTGCTATCAAGCAAAAAAGACTAAAATGTATAAAAAATGCTATTATTGGTGGTAGCATCCTTTTAATGCTCATCAGTAGCAGCATAGGATACCAATTAGGATTTAGAAAGGCTTCCAATGAACTTCCAGGTAGTATTCCAGCAGGATATGTGATGACCTATATAGAAGATGAAATCGATTACGGCGGAAATATTACAGCTACAGCAAATAACTATTATAGTCCTTCTCTTTATGGAGATATCTATGGAGGAATTAATCGCTATGCACAAGTCATAGAGGAAAACAATGGATTATATCATGATCAAACTGTACACGGCGGAGATACGATTACTCTTCCAGTATTAGTAGATGAGGCAAATCCAAATTATTTAGCGGTTTTAAATCTTAGAAGTCAAATTGAAGAAATTAGAAAAACAGCCCTTTGGGTAGAGCATGTCGTTCAATTTGGTGAAAATCCTTCTTCTCTAGCTGCCCTAGCAAGTGGTGGTCCAGGAGAAACCGTCGAAATCGCTGAAAAAATTCTTGCTCATAATCAAGCGGTATTAGGTGATGCACCATTCCTACGAGAAGGGGTTACCATTGAAATTATGAATCCTGAATTAGGGCCTTTAAAAAAGGCTCTACAAGAAGCAGAGCAAGCATTAAAAGATTCCCTAAAACAGGAAAGAGCAGAAATCGTCGCAGAAAGTGATGAAAAAAAGCCATTATCTTAATGATAATGGTTTTATTTTGTCACTGGTTTATTTTCATAACAAGTAATAATATTTTCAAGAAGCATTGCTACTGTCATCGGTCCAATTCCCTTAGGTACAGGAGTAATAAAAGAGGCTTTTTTAGAAACGGCTGCAAAATCGACATCTCCACATAATTTATTATCTACACGATTGATACCAACATCAATGACAACTGCTCCTTCTTTTACCATGTCAGCTGTAATCATCTTAGGGTTTCCTACGGCACACACTAAGATATCTGCTTGCTTTGTCATTTCTTTTAAATTAGATGTCTTACTATGGCAGATGGTTACGGTTGCATTTTCTTGAAGCATTAATGTCATTAAAGGTCTTCCTACTAATTTGCTTCTTCCGACAATGACCACATGTTTTCCTTCTATCGGAATTTCATATTCTTTTAAAATTCGCATAACCCCTAACGGTGTACAAGGAACTAAAGTCTTTCTCCCGTTAATCATTCTTCCTGTATTGATATCGGTAAGACCATCGACATCTTTACTATTGCTAATAGAATTTAAAATTCTCTTTTCATTATAACGAGCTGGTAATGGTAATTGTACTAAAATGCCATTGACATACTCGTCATTATTTAATTCTTTAATTTTATTAATGATCGTTAGTTCAGGTGTATCCTCTTCAAATTTACAATGTCTAAAATAAACCCCTACCGCATTACATGCTTTTTCTTTTCTTTTTATATAAGAATCACTAGCAGGATCACTACCTACTTGAATAACTGCCACACTTGGACGAATCATACAATTCTTAACCTTATGTTTCATTTCCTCTTGAATTTTTAAACTTAATGCTTCGCCATCCATGATGGTACTCATATAATCACCTCAATTATAAAGTAACTAACCGCTACCTTCTACCTTCATTATAGCAAAAAAGTATCGCTTTCCAACAAAAAACTGTCTATTTGACATATTTCGCAAAAAATAATGTAAAGTATCTGACAGTAATGGTATAATAAAGATGGTGATGATATGAATTATGAATGTCTAATTAATCGTGAGCATAAATGCCCAAATAAAATTGGAAAACTAGTAGAGACGAATTCTTCTTTTAAACAAACTTTACATGGTGAAGATGCGATTCTCCTAGAAGAAAAAACATATCAAGCATTTGTGAGATTACAAAAAGAAGCAGAATCTTATGGCTTTCATTTTGAGATTACGAGTGGCTATCGTTCCCGAGAATACCAACAAGAACTATTAGAATACTATATTGAAAAATATGGATTTGAAATGGCCATTCAAAGAGTCGCTCTTCCTAACTACTCAGAACATCAATCAGGATTAGCCATTGATTTTTGTTATATCAAAAATTTAGGAGAAACGAAAGAAGAAGATATTGAGGAAGATAGTCAAGAATTTATTTGGTTAAAAGAGCATCTCCATGAATATGGTTTTATTTTACGATATCCGAAAGGAAAGGAAGAAATTACCAAATATATCTATGAACCCTGGCATATTCGCTATGTAGGAAATCCTTTAGCCACCATTCTTCATGAAAGTGGTGATACTCTAGAAGAATATTACGAAAAAACTACGATCCACTCGTAGTTTTTTGTTCCATAAATTCTTCATATTTTGGAATAATTTCCTCAACAGGACCTAAAGCAACAAAATCGCCATCATTAATCCATAATACTTCATCACATAAAGAAGAAATCGTATCTAAGCTATGAGAGACAATTAATACAGTCCGATGCTCATCCGAAATTAATTCTTTCATTTTGTTATAACTTTTTTCTTTAAACCGAGCATCTCCTACACTTAATACTTCATCAATTAACATAATATCGGTCTCTAAAATAGCAGTAATCGCAAAAGCTAATTTGGAATACATTCCAGAGGAATAAGTCTTTACTGGTTTATTGATAAAATCACCAATATCGGCAAACTCAATAATTTCTTTTTCCTTCATACGGATTTGTTCTTCGGAAAAGCCTAATAACATTCCTGATAAGTAAATATTTTCTTTTCCCGTTAACTTTTTATTGAACCCTACGCCAATCGATAATAAGGAAATAGTATGTCCATGTAAATTGATTGTTCCTTTATCAGGAGAAAAAATTCCTGCAATGGCTCTTAACATCGTAGACTTACCAGAACCATTTTTACCAATAATTCCTAAAATCTTACCTTCTTCTAATTCGAAACTAATTCCTTTTAATGCATGAAATTTTTCTACCCTAGATCCAAGCTTCGTCCAAATTGCTCGAATAGAAGTTTTCTTTAAACCCCGATAAGTAATATGTAAATTCTTTACCGTAAGAGCAATTTTTTTCTTAGTCACCGGTTGGGTCGTTTCTGTCTTTTTTTTCATTAAATCACCTTCGCATAACTATTCTCATTTTTATGAATAACGTGAACGCCTATCATACAAAGAACAAGACCTACTAAAAGCCAAAATCCTAACCCTTGAATACTAGGAATCTTCTGCTCTAAAAATACTTTTCTTAGTTCATGCATACAGAAGGCGATAGGATTTGCTCGTAATAGATAAGGAGCAAACCATCTTCCTTTTAAACGTTTCTGAATATTGTAAAAAACGCCTGATAAGTAAAATACCATTTTTAAACCAATATTTGTCAAATTGGCTAAGTCATTTAAAGTAACTCCAAAATGCATCAAAATAAGCCCAATTCCAAAAGTAAGAACGTATAAAACCATAAAAATAGGAATGCATAAAAGCATATGCCAAGTAAAAGGAACATGTTGGAAAATCAAAAGAGGAATTAAAATAAGGAAAGAAATTCCTGTTTTAAATAAATAGGTAAAGGATTTCGATAATAGTAAGATATATTTTGGAATATATACTTTCGTTACCAAATCACGATTATTAATAATGAGTTTTACACTTCCTAAAATCATTCGATTAAAAAATTCCCAAGCAATGAGTCCTACAAACACAAAAGAAGCAAAATATTTTTCGTTATTTTGAAATACCGTTCCAAAAACAAAAGTATAAATAAGCATGAAGCAAAGAGGCTCTATAATCCACCAAAGCCAATTCAAATAAGAATCAGCAACTTCACTTTTTAACTCTGCTTTTGCAGAATAAATGGCATATTTATAATATCTTCGAATATTAAAAATAAACTTTTTCATAACACCCTACTTTCCCACATAGAATATACTTAACGTTTTCGCAAACTGATGTAAAATAGCATTGCTTTTTTGAATGGCATATGTTTTTTCTAAGGCCTTTCCACCGATCGTCAAAGCCGCAATAACAGCCGTTGTAACGAGAGAACAAATCAGTAAGGAAATGTCCCATTTGGAAGAAATACTAGTAGCGATTACCACCCCAGCAGAACCAGAAACAATGCCACAAATATCACCAATAACATCTTGGCAAAAACTCGATACCTTACTCGCATTTCGCTTTAGAGAAACAGCAACAGAAGCAGATTTAATTTTTTGAGCACTCATTGAATGAAAAGGTGCTTCATCAGCAGTCGCAACTGCCATACCGACCATGTCAAAAAGAACACCGATAAATACAAAGGAAAGAACAATGATAGTACTAACAAGAATACTAGCATCCGCTAATGCCACCTCTGATATAAAAGAAAAAGAAATGGAAATTGCAAATGCCAAAAGAGTTAGTTCTAAAACCCATTTATAGTGTTCCCGTTTTTGTTGTTCTTTACTAGGCTTTTTTTTCTTTTTCAAAATCATCATCCTCTATATAACAAATTTATTCTACATAATTTTTACTAGTTTGTCAATCTTCGCAAGCTAGGTCTTCCTCTGTTTCCTTGACAATATAAATAGGACGTCTTTTCGCTTCTAAATACGTCTTAGCCATGTATTCTCCCATGATTCCCGTACAAAATAGCTGAATTCCTGATAGGAAAAACATGATACATACCATAGAAGGCCATCCTGACACAGGATCACCCCAAATTAAAGTCTTTATAATAATAACAATAATCGCAATAAAAGAAACAAGACAAAATAGAACGCCGATAAAAGCAGATATCACTAACGGCATCGTTGAAAATCCTACAATTCCTTCCATAGCATAGGCAAAAAGTTTTGGAAAATTAAATTTAGAAGTTCCCGCTACCCTCTCTTGGTTTTCAAACTCTATCCACTTCGTATCAAATCCTACAAAACTAAATAGTCCTTTGGAATAACGATTATATTCTCCTATTTCTAGCAGTGCATCTACCATTTTACGCTTCATTAGTCTAAAATCTCTAGCGCCTGCTACCATCTCTACACTCGATATTTTCGCAATAATTTTATAGAACCAACCAGTAAACACTTTTCTTAAAAAAGAATATCCATGTCTACTTACACTACGAGCAGCTACACAATCATACCCCTCTTCTTTAATAGAACGGTACATCTCTTCTAGTAAACTAGGTGGATCTTGTAAATCGACATCCATAATCGCTACATAATCCCCTTTTGCATGTTTTAATCCGGCATACATAGCCGCTTCTTTTCCAAAGTTCCTAGAAAAAGATACATAGCGAACTCTTTTATCTTTTTTTGCTAAACTTCTCATCGCTTCTAACGTGCCATCCTGAGAGCCATCATTGATAAAAAGAACTTCAAAGGAAAGCTCCTTCATCTTCTTTGTTTGCTTATCTAATTCTTGATGAAAAAGAGGGATATTTTCCTCTTCATTAAAACAAGGTACTACAATAGATATTAATTCTTTTTTCATACTACAAATCCTCTTTTCGCTTCCAAAGTACATATTGGAAATCTATTCCTTCATATTTTTGATAGACAATTTTTACCATTTCATAATTTTGATACAAATAAGGAATTGGTAATGTATAGATATCTTCACATCGTTTTTTTCTCATCACTACAAACTGTGTATGGGCTTCTTTAATCGCCAAATTTTGGGAATCCCGATTTTCCGGAAAAGCATCATACGATATATTTACTTTTTCAAAATACTTTTCGGTTGGAAGAAGATTACTCGTTAGATAAAATCCCCCATCAATTTTGCCATAATATAGTAAAGTAGGATTTTCCTCTTGATTTATAATATCGGCAAAAATAAATTGCGCTAAAGAATCTTTTGGAGTTCCTAAAAAGAAAGTATTAGGACTTGCAAAATAGACGAAAAACCAAAGAATGGGAATAAAAAATATCATAAGATATTTAGAATCTATGGTAACTTTTTCTACCAAATAAGAAACAAATATTCCAAAGAACACAACAAATGGTGTCATCACAAAAAAATAATAAATATATGCTTTTAAGCCAACGTAATTAAAGAAAAAGGTGAAACCTACGAGGATGACAAACCCAAATTTTAACCATTTTTGAAATACTACTTTATCTTTCCATACCATAACACAGGAAAGAAAGAAAGCCAAACTATAGATAGGATTTGCTTGAAAGCCACCTTTCATAATCTTCCATAATTCTTGTAATCGTTTTGGAAACGATAAAGTTAAATCATGAGCCGGATACAAAAACATATTAATATAAAAATAGTTATAAAATAAATCGTCAATTGCCCCGTGAATTCCAAAATAAATCATAATAGGTATCGTAATTACTAGAATACCTAATAAATAATATCGTACTGCTTCCCATATTCGATTCCATTTTTCATCTTTAACCCATAAAAGAAAGAAAAAGAAAACAAATCCAATCCAGAATCCCAACAAAATATACTTACTCCATAGAATGGTAGCAACTATCATTCCTTCGATAAAATAAATCTTTTTATTAGATTCTAAATATTTTCGATCCTTTAAAAGAGAAAGGAAGTGGTATAAACTAATTCCGAATAATGGTAACGCTAATTCTTCTAATCCCCCACCATGAGTAAAAGCAGGCATTGTCAAAATAACTGCTAATACAAAAATAGAGGAAATATAGAAGGATTTTTCTAAAGAATATAATTTCAATATTTTATAAAAATAATATAAAAAAACAGAAAAAGCAACAATCTCTATAAAGAATATCCCTAAAAAATTAGTTGGGCAAATAAGATATCCAATTCCATATACGAAATACAAGATTGGTCCTTTTTGCTCAAATAAATCACGAAAAGGAACTAACCCATGCATAAGCCCTTTTCCCATCGTAAAAAACGCATTCGCATCTACCCAATCATTGATAGGATATAAGGGAGAAGACTTTGTTCCAATCCACAAAAAAAGAGCTGATAAAAATATTGAATACAAGATGATTTTTACTTTCTGACTACGCATATATACTCCTCGCTACACCCAAGTATAACACATATTCCCTTTTCTTTCAAATCACTTTCACCTATAATAGCACGAAAAAAAGGACTAAGTCCTTTTATATACTTCCGAATGGCTATTAACGTAGTTAACTTTGCGTCATAGGTCAAGCAGATTTTCTCTAGTTCCCACATCACGTTACCATGGTTGCGGTTCCCCTTTAAGAGAACTAATATATTGTTTCCAAA
Source organism: uncultured Bacilli bacterium (assembly GCA_947629445.1). Lineage (GTDB taxonomy): Bacteria > Bacillota_I > Bacilli_A > RF39 > UBA660 > UBA5578. Next base: position 19,640 of record CANRDU010000006.1, on the reverse strand, counting down.
TATATGGCTTGATTACCACTTAGTACGCACTGCAATCCTACATTACATGACACTCTAGGGGTTTTCCCCACCAACTGTCTATTGTTAATTCTTTTTTGCAATATATGTTTCAAGTAGCAATACGAAACTAGTTCTAGCTATAAACTAGGTTCGCTGAACAGCTATCCCCATATATCACTCAAGACAAGCTACACTACTCATAACTTATCGCCACAAAGTAGGTTCAAGCCTTACATGTATCTTATCTATGGTAAGACACAAAATAAGGTCTCCATGAATGGTGGGTCACTAACGTATGCCATTACGGGTGCCCAACACTCTACCTTCCAGCATTCACCCCAAACTGGGCGTAAGAAGCAAACACCAAAAGTTTCACAGATGTGCTCTTTAACAGCTTTTTAATTCTGTCTTCTCAATAGACATTATTGACTAGAATAATGTGCCATCAACAGATAACATTCTATCAAATTTACAACAATTTGTCAAATTTATATCAATATATGTATTCTATTTGGATTTATGACATTTTAATAAGATTTTTCCTTTTACGGTTCCTTCTTTATACATTTGAAAAGCATCTTTAGCATCCTCTAAATCAAATACCTTATGAACCATCTCAGGATAATATTTTACTTTTCCAGTTGCAAATAATTGCTCAATATCCTTCCATTCACTTCCTGGATATGGTGCAGAATAAGACATCCATGATCCTGTTAATATAAACTCTTTTCGATTTAAATTTTCCCATAATTTTGGTGTGAACTCTAAGTTCTTCGTCGGTGTTCCAACCAAGCAAACCTTGCCTTTGTTTCCTACTAATTCAAAAGCATATTTCATAGTTTCTGTAGAGCCAGCCGTTTCAAAAACATAGTCAAAGCCCTTGTTTCCGTTAAATTTTTTTGCAGCGTCGATAAAATTATCTTCTAACGTACTATAAGATTCATCAGCACCCACTCTTTTCGCTAAGTTCAACTTTTTCTCACTTCTGCTGAAGGCGACAATTCTAGAAGCACCAAGACTTTTGGCAATTTGTATCATAAATAGCCCGATAGTTCCAGATCCCAAAACTGCCACTGTCTTTCCAGGATTGAAATCCAACAATCTAATAGCATGTAGAGCAACTGTCGCAGGTTCAAACATAGCAGCTTGCTCAAAAGGAATGGATTTATCAATTTTATAAACGTTCTCTTTTGGAAGAACGATGTACTCTGCATAACTACCGTTTCTTCTAGATCCCACAAAGTCATAATGTTTGCAAAGAGAATAATTCCCCTTTTTACAATCTTCACATTCAAAACAAGGCATCAAAGGAATCCCCACTACATGATCTCCTACTTCTAAGTCAGATACATTTTCTCCTACTTCCTCAATAACACCGGAAAATTCATGCCCTAATATAATAGGATAAAAATGAGCTCCATTTTGAAGTACTCGTGGAATATCTGAACCACAAATTCCAGTAATTTCAATTCTAATAAGAACTGTACCTGGTTCTACTTTCGGTGTCTCACACTCTTCATATCTTAAATCTTCATTTCCATATAAAATGCTTGCTCTCATATTTCCCTACCTTACAAAAATTCCACTAACAACATAATTATGTTTTACTGCATAATTATAATCTTCTACTAAGTTAACAATATGGTCTTTTACTAATTCACGAGCCTTTAATTCCAATTTACCATCACGAACTTTAATATATTGGTTAGGCATGTATTGATGAAGCATATGAAGAGGGATATGAACCTCATCAAAATTAGCAAATAATTTTTGAATAGCATATTCTACTTCTGGCTGTGTTAAATAATAACGACACCTATCAGAAAAACTATACTTACGTGCTAAAGCAATTTGCTTTTCTGTTCCATGGTAATGTTTGTTCCAGTTTTTTGGATTTTCTAACATAGCCTTATCTAAAACCTCAATAAAATTAGACCATTCACTCGGTTTTACTAATTCTTTTTCCATCATAGCAAGAGAATATAGTGCCTCTCTTAATGCAAAAGTTAAAGCAGGTCCTACTTTAATAATAGCGATACCATCTTCTACCATTTCTCTTAATTTCTCCGGTGGTTGGTAATCTGTTGAGTGACCTTCAAATACAATATCTGGATATTTCTTTAAAGTATCACATAACTTTTTAGAATCCATCCGGTTATATTGATGAATTTCTGCATTACCAAATTCAACACCAGGTTGAACAACAACAGCTATAATATAATTCCAAGCATCATCCAATCCCCTTTTCGCAAACTCTGTTTTATAAGCCGCTAAAGTATTTTCAAAATCCTTTGGATCGGTCACTTTCAATGTATCTTCTTCCTCTTGACTTCCTCCAGGAATCGGAACTTCACTACCGATTACAAAAACAGGATGAATGGCATCTGGATTCTTCTTCTTATACTTTTTAAAAGCCTTTTCACACTCTTCATATAAGATAGCACCACGTCTTGCAACAATAATTGGATCTAAAGCTTTATCTTTTGGATCGCTTCCTAATTTCATACTAGTATCCAAATGGATTTTCATATAACCAGATTCTACACATAGACGTACCAGTGTTTTAGAGTTCTCCATTGCCTCTTCTTCATCTAAATCTTGCCAAGGCTGAGGTCCTAAATGATCTCCTCCTAAAATAATTTTATCCTTATCAAATGAAATCTTATCCGCTATTTCATACACGTATTCCTTAAAATCTTTTGGGGTCATACTCATATAACCCCCATATTGGTTTACCTGATTAGAGGTTGCTTCAATTAACACGTAATCATCAAACCTCTTTGATTGCTCCATAATAGCTTCAATAACAATCTTATTCGCACTACAAAAAGATGGTATTCCACTATGGATTCCAAGTTTTCTTTTTTCTACCATATCAAGTAATAAATTTCTCATTATTCATCCTCCTTAAAAAAATATGAATCTACTAAATTACTGAATATCTCCATGTCTCCTGGGAAAGTAATTTTTAAATTTAAAATATCAGATGGAATAATTGCCATTTTGATATTTTTAGCTAAAGCAAGAGCTCCTGCAGATGTCATTTTATCTAGTTCTTCCCATGTTGAATTCTTATATATGTCATAAATGAGACCAAATTTAAATCCCTCAGGAGAAGCACCAGAAACTACATTTTCTCTACTGATTACCTCCTTCAACATTCCGTTTTCTGTATAATAAACGGTATCATACTGTTTTCCTCCTAACGTTGCTCCACCATACTCACAAATAGCATCAATTACTTTATTAGTACCTTCTACATCTACGTATGGATGCGTAGCATCATGAATAAGAACAACATCTTCCGGTTCTGCAAATTCACTTACTGTATTTAAAGCAGATAAAACATCTCTAGATCTTCCTTGCCCACCGCAAATAACATGAGATACTTTACTAGAATCTACTAACTCATTCCATTCGAGCGTTTTCTCATAATAATCCGGGTTCGTCACAATAACAATAGAATCAATATTTTTCATAGAATTAAATTTTCGCACAATATAAAGATATAGTGGTAAACCCTTAATAGAAACATATTGCTTTGGAATATTTTGATTAAATCTAGTTGCCTTACCACCCATCATCAAAATTACAATATTTTTTTGTTTTTTCATATATATTTTTCCTTTCTAATCAGTCTGAAAGAACGATTTTCGAGCATTTTTTAGAAATTTTAGATGCCAAATAAGCGATGATGATAGCGATTACTACTACCACTAAATATCTCGATAAATCTCCCTCTACATAAAATGGTGTCAATCGGTAAACTTGATTTACCATAATATGACTTAAATATAATTCTAGTGAAAACTGTCCAACTGCAGAAAGGATATTTAAAATGAAAGAAAAAATTTTGAAATTCTTACAATGCTTATCTATCCATTCAAAAACAATAGACATGGTATAGGCGATACTAACACCACCTATTAAATAGAAAAAGCGCATTCGATAACCACCAAAAGGGTGTATAAAAATAATTGTTAAAAATAAAAGAAGCGCTAAAAAAGGAATTACTTTTAATTGCGAAGGTAATTTTCTATCTTCATAGACAAATTTTCCAACAATGCATCCTAGAATGAAAACAGGGAGTCTTGTAAGAGCAATCTCTATATTCGCATAAAGTTGCGGATTCACTTTGGCAAAGCAAATAACAGCAAGATAAGTAACCCCTAAAAGCAAGATACCTCTTAACCATACATTCTTTTCTTCTTTAGAAAAAAGATATTGATGAATATAGGGATATAGGAAATAAAAAACGGCTATACAAGAGACAAACCAAATAGTACTATCTCCCTTTTCCCAAAATTGTAAAAGCAACATTCGATTAATAAAAGAACTCCAACCAGCATGTTCTACAAATACATACCGAATAAGCCAATAAAGACCGTCAATAATCCAAACTGGGAAAACAATTCTTACCATTCTCTTTTTTAAAAATTCATAAGAGTTCGGATTTTTAAAATAGGAAAAATATAGGCATATTCCAGAAAGAAATAGGAAAATATCTACTCCTACATTTCCCCCATTCATGAAAACTTTTAAAGGGATGAGAGCATCATGCCCAAAAGAATAATCCACTAAATCAATAGCATATGCATGAAAGAAAACAATCCAAAGGATGGCAAAGCCATACAACTGATTGCGATACTTGCTGATAATATTTAAAGAGAAACAGTTAGTATTAGTAGTTTCTGAAACTTCTTCTTTAATATTTTTGTTATTGTTTTTCTTCTTGCTTGTTTTCCCCATATTATACTAACTCCTTACAACAATTTTTTAAACCTACTGTATCAAGTACATCATAACATAGATTAACTATATTTTGCAACTTTCGACTTTTTATTTCTTCATTCGCTCCGTGAATTCTAAGATTGCCTCATAAATTCTTTGACTATTATTTCTATCATCAAAAGCAAAGAAATCATTGATTCTATCATCATATTTTTTTTCTATCTTACAGTCGTTTTTCATATACTTTATTAGTTCTGAAACAACACTTTCATGAGTTAAACATATTGGTCCAAAGCCCATCGTATCATACTTTAATGCCCCCTCTTCAAACCTTGGAGGTAAAAGTTCTGAATGATAATAAATAATTGGTTTATGCATATAAGCAAAATCATACTGAACGCCCGAATAATCCGTAACCATCAAACTAGATTTTGATAAAATATCATGATAACTAATATCACTAGTAGCTTGTAAAAAAGTAACATACTCGTTTTTATCATAATCATTAATTTGGGAACTCATCGCAGGATGAAGTAAAAAAATAATCCGATACCCATTTTCTTTCGCACACTGAATTAAATCTTTATCATTAATCAAAGAATTATAAATTTTATAATAAGAACTTGACTTAAATTCATCATTATACTCCTTTGGAGAATTAAAATTGGAAACGCCTGAGATGCTTCTACGCCATGTTGGTGTAATTAAAATTTCTCTTTGATCATTCGGAATCATTACATCAAAGCGAGCCATTCCTGTTAGAGCAATCTGATCTTTGGTATAACCATACGCTGGTTTTAAAAGATGTTCCACTTCATACTTACTAGAGGTCGTATAAAACATAGTATTATCATATAGTCTATTTTGTACTTCTGCATTCTTCTGCATCGTAAGACCATGAGCAATACAAATAATATTGGCATTAAACAAATTTCTAAAACTTAATTGTAAATTTTTTCCAAACCCACAAAACTTAATAATATCGGGATGGGTTGCTACAATATTTTCTGCATAAAGACTCATTAATTTATGCCTTAAAGTATTAAATTTAATAATTTTAATACCCTTATTCTTTAATCTAGGTAAATCGTATGAATCTTTATTAATAACATAGTAGTGATTAATGCCATCCTGCAATTTGCTAGTGTAAGTAATCGCAAACTCCCCGTTATCATCTGCTTTATAAAGTTTATCAAAATATAACCAAATTCTCTTATGAGCATAAAACGGTTTTAATAACCAATATAACGTTCTCAAAAATAGATTCTTAATACGGTATAAACCTTTCGAATAAATCATTAAATCCCAATAGAAAGCGAATTCACTTGTCAAATGCCTAAATGCTTTATTCTTGGTCATAATTATTTTATTTTTTTGATACTTAACAAGAATATCCTTATACTGCCAATAAGAATGAGGATAGATATTTGTCAATCGAGAAGCTACTTTATGAAAATTTAAAGGAACAACTCTTTCTTCCCCATTTAAACTAAATACAAATTGAATTTCACTTTTTATACCGTTAAAAGGAACCGTTAATTGAAAAACAAATTTTTTCTGCATAGAAACTGCAAAATACTTAGTCAAAGAGTAAATTTCTAACTTTTTAACATCCACTCTTTTACCATCTACAAGAGCATAAATACTACTAGAGGAAAGTTCTGCCATTTGAACATAATTAAAAGTAGCATCAATCGTAAGTTGGTGATCATGGTAATTTAGACTTTCTATATTAAAAGTAACATTTTGAAGAGGAATATCATGAGAATTAAGCGTAGATAGAATATTTTCTCCATCCCACTTCACAGAATAGTTCTTTACCCCTTCTCGAAATAATATCATTAAATATTTAAAAGCATATCCACTATTAATAGATTGATCTAATCGATCTAAAGAATCAAAGAAATCACCTTTAAATTGTTGTAATAACTTTCCAATTGCTTGAAAGAATTCATACCTTTCTTCCCCTAATAAAACTTCTTTATTGGCACCATTTTTATTCATTTTAAACTTTTCAAAAATAGACTCATAGAGAATACCTTCTTCTAAAAAACTTAAATCATGTTGACTAGCATACGGAAGATAGATATTTTGAATAGTATATGTATACCAATTTTTATTGTGGCAATCATGATTAAAAGAAAGTGTATTCATAAATAAAAGATAGGCATTTTTTATGTACGTAATTTCATCTTTTTGAGAAAATAAACGCAACAGAATTTGAATACAAGTTTCACTATCACAAATATCTACTACATCGTCAAAAGAATTCACCAAATTCTTGCGAAAAACATAAGCATAAAAATTGGTAGAAACAATATCTTTCTCATGAAAAGGAATCTCAAGTTTCTTTGTTTTACTATAAAATAAAGAGTCTCTTATATATAAAATATCTGCCTTTCCCTCATTTATCTTTTTTAGAATACTAGAAATCGCATTTGCACTCATGTTACAAGAAGAAGTGGTTACATAGACAAATTCCCCCTGTATTTTTGGCCATGCGTTTTCTAAGCATTCTTTTAAAGATTGATGATAACAATCCAAAACAGTAATAGAACTCTTAATGTTTTTTTTAAAATTAGAAAATTCTTCTCCCTTAAGAATTCTATTTACTAAGATAATCTCTACCCCTGTATATTGTTTTTTTGATACTATTTTTAACGATTTTTGATAATCTCGATTATCTAGCATATATATAATACTTAATTTCATACAACAAGCTCCTTACTATTATCTAAATAGAATTATCATTTGTTAATATTTTTTCAATCAGTTTTAATATTTCGTTAGTACATCCATCCTTCGGAATATGAATATTTTTTTCTACAAAACGTTGATAGCCATCAAAATCAAATCTGTCATTTTCAATCGCATCCATAATAATTTTAGGATTATCTGTAAACAAGGTTGGAACCTCTTTTTGCAAATCAAAGTTTAATTCTCTTTTCGTCTTATATTCTTCCCAATCATAAGCATATAAATAAATAGGTATTTTTAAAAGTCCTACCTCATAAATAATACTAGAATAATCGCAGATTACATAATCAGCGACCATTAGTGCCTCATAAGTATTCTGAAAAGATTGAATAATTCTAGAATCTGTTGGTTTGATAGTATTTAAAGGATGCGGTTTATATAATAGGTTATATTTATTAAAATCAATACACTCCACCAATTTATCAATATGCTCTACACTATTCGAAGCATGTTTGCGAAAAGTAGAACAGTATAAAATATTTTTCTTTCCACGTAGAGCAGGAAATTTCTTTAATAATTCTTGTTTTTTGCGATTGCGATATTTCTCATCTAATAACCAATCCACTCTAGGAAGAGGAATTTCTAGTACTTGATTTTCATCACAATGAAATCCTTCTAAATAATCTTTCATAAAATTTTTAGAGGAAATCAAAATATAGTCATAGTTTTTATGCATACACATAATTCTAGCAATATCCTTATCGTTCCCCTCTTCTTTTCCAAGCATAGCATAGCCAAACTTTTTCATGCTGCCAACAGCATGCCACATCTGAATCACTTTAAGTGACTTTTTATGTTTTAAGACGCTAACAACAATACAATAAGAATCTAAAATGACAATTTTAGAAGTCGCCACATGATACATTTGAACAAGCATATGAAACATGTAGGCAATTTTATTATCCAATTTCTTAGTAAGCATCACAACTTGATAATCCGGATATTTATCCTTTATCCTCTTTGAAAGAATTTCAAAATCAATAGAAGGTGAATTTCCTTGCCTACTAATAAAAGTAATCTTATTTTTGGTTTTCAATAATTTCAAGAAAGCATAAATAAATTTTAATCCTAAAACAGCTATTTGGAGAAGGAATAATTTTATTTTTTTCATAAATCACCTAATTCTTTTTGCCAAGAAGGACAAAATCAATGACCTGATCACTTGCCATTTTTTGATTGCTAACACATTTATCCGTTAAAAAATTAGCTTTTTCTTTTTGACCATAGTCTTCTTTTTCTAACGAATCCATTAATTCTTGGAACGTCATACACACTTTTCCAGGTGCCACAGAATCAATCGGTCTATGAACACCACGCGTAGCAGAATAAAGATTTTTATCAAATACATAGAAAAGAACTGGTCTTTTTAAAAGTAAGAAATCATAAAAACTAGAAGAATAATCCGTAATTAATATATCTGTAACATAAAATAAATCATTTAACTTGTAAGAAGACATATCGTAAATAAGATCATGGTATTCTTCTTTAATCGGAATATCTTGCAATATGAAATGATGTTTTCCAAAGGCAACCGCATAATTGTTTTTTTTACAAAATTGATACAATGCATCAAAATCAATCTTACCATAATCATAATAAGCTTCTGCTTGATTATTGCCACGATAGGTAGGTGCGAAAGTAATTATTTTTCTTCCCTGTAACTGTGGATATTTTTGATAAAATTCCGCCTTCACACTCTTGATATGATCTTCATCTAAAAAATGGTCAAGTCGAGGCATACCTGTAGCTAAAATCGATTCTTTTTCAATTCCCCAAACCTCTGAATAAATTTCTTTTAAAAAATCATTACCAATAACACCGTATGTATATTTTCTATGACATGATTCATAAGGGTGCGGAGAGCCATTAATACCAAAGCGTCCATATCCAACTAATTTAAAGCCAAAACCGGCATGCCACAACTGGGTTACGACTGTTTTCTTATTTAATTTCAAGAAAGAAAAAACAGGAACATAATCATCTACAAAAATATAGTCACTTCGAGCTATCCTAAACAATATTTTAGGCCAATACCAAAGTCTTTTCTTTCCGTCAAATATGTTGACAAAATCATAAGTAATTTTATAGTTAGAATCTAGTTTGCGCTCTTTAAGGCGAATATCTATTGCTTCCATATTATCTCTAATATGGTCCATATTCTGAGACATAAATAAAATTCTTTTGCCTCTTTTCAACGTTACTCTTGTACAAATTTGATAATATAAATTCAATATTTTTTTACCAAACAAAATGGCTAGAAAACGTAGTTTCTTTTGTGGTCTATGCCAAGCATCTGATAATGTATTCTTTTCAGGATGATTATTCGTAATCATATAATTTGCATAAAGGGATAACATAATTGGCTCTGTTTCCGTAATATGAAAAGTAACCACATAAGCATTTGCGTTTTGACTATAACGAAAAACACGGGAATAATCTTCAATAGTAAGCAAAATGTCATCAGAAATCTTAGGGATTTTACTAACATCCCCATCTAAAACTACCATCCACTTCCCCGGTTTTAAAAGTTCTCTTCCCTCTGCGATAGCAATATTTATCTTAGCTCTATATTTTCGTTCTCCAATCGCTTTTGTTTCCAACAAATGGCTTTGAAAAACTTCCTTTTTCTTCTTGCCAACTTGACGCACTAAAGAAAGTTGAACCTCATCATCACTTTCATACTCTATAAACAAATAAGTTCGTCTCCAAAAAATTTTTGTAATCAGCGTATTCATAAATGCCTCCTTGTGAGTATTTATAATCCCTTATTCCATTATATCAAAAAAAAGCAAGTTATATCAACCTACTTTTTCATATCTAAAAAATAAAAATTATCCTTTGTGAAGACCTGCATTATAGACTATAGTGGGACGATTATGAGACTTCCTTTTCCTTCAATTTTTTACCAATCTCTTCTATAAAATGAAATAAAACTCGTCTTAAAAATTCTATAAACATGCAGCAAGCATAAATAAGTATACAAATAACTAAAATTTTAATTATATAAAATCCTGTATAAAAACTACGATTATGAAGAGGAAGAAATCTCCATAAATAATACCGTAAAAGAGAATGTTCATGTATAATATAAACCACCAAAGTATATCCTGATATATAGTTGATTACTTTTGAATGAAAATTCAAGTTTCTAAAAAATAGAACTAGAAAAACACTTTGGAAAAAGATAAATAAATTATTATAAATTTCCGAAATACCATAATAGTCCTTAAAGAAGTATACAAGGACAAACTGTATAATAGCACAATAAGCAAAAGCAAATAAATATTTGAATTCTGGTTTTTTATTATCTTTCCAGTATAGTGATAAATATCCTCCTACCAAGTAAAGGAATCCAAAATAATAAAGACTCTTTCCACCCTCATTGGCAATCACAAATTGAGTACTAATAAAACTAGAAAATGGTTTCAAATTAGCAAGAGGATTCCAAATACAAAGAACGAATGTTAAAATAAGAAGTAATATCTCAAACTCTTTCTTACTAAGTGAATGAACGAAACGGTTCAAAAAAGGAGCTAAGATAATAATCAAAATATAATCTGTTAAAAAATACCAAGTTTTACATAAAAATGGAAAAAATATTTTAGGAATATTAACTTGATCTAACGTCGCAATATCAAGTCCTACTAGTGAAATAGGAATGACGAAAGAGAAAAACAACATAGGAATATATATTTTAAATACTCTTCGTTTGACATCTTCAAAATGCAATTCTTTTTTTATCATAAAGTAACCAGTTAATAAAAAGAAAACATTTACAGGACATCTAGATACAAAACGCAAAACATAGTAAAGATAGCGATGAGCATTTCCCATAGTTTTAGCAACATCTGCATATCCACCCCATGTACAAACATGTAAAAATATAACTTGTAACATCATAAAAATTCTTAAAAGTTCAATACCAGAACTTCTTTGGTTTCTCTCCATACTACAACCTCCCACTGACTTTACTTAAAACGGCTAACAATCGGTTTCCATACCGAATGAATAAACTCATCCGTATAACAATTTTTAATGGATTCTATTATTTCATGCGTAGATTCATCACTATAATGTAATCCATCTATACTTCCAAATCCATTCGTCAATAGCGGAGTATAGGTATCACAATAGTAAATATTATAATCTTTCACAATAGAAACAATCTTTTCGTTGAATTCTTGAATTGCTTGGTTATTAGTCATTTTTCTGTTCTTGTATTTACCTGTTTTTAGTATTTTTTCATCGACAGGATTAACAGAAACAAAAAATAAGTTATGTTGATTCCACTTCTCTTTTAATTTCAAATAGTAATTGGCATAAGTTTCTGCATCGCAGATAACTTTATTATCCAATTTAGAAACGTTGTCTAAGTCATTGACCCCCAAATTAATAAAAATAGAAAAATGCTCATCTGGATATTTAGCTAATATAGCATCTGCTTGCTCTTCTGCTTCTTCCCACAAGTAGTTACAAGTTGAACCAGATTTAGCAACAAAAAATAAGTTATCCTCTTTAATAATTTTAGAAGCTGCATACATTCTTGAATCACCAATAATTAATATATTTTCCGATTGATATAGGTAACTCGTATTAGGATTGGTAATTTCTTGAACAGTCGGTTTTGTTGACGACATGCTGTCATGGAAAAGAAAATAACAGATGATAGTAATTAAAACAGAATAAAGCAAACTCTTCAAAACTCTTTTCATCAAATCGGCTACCTCCTCTAACTTTTTTATTAAAATGTTCTTTTTTATTGTTTCTTATTGGAGAAGACAATAAATTTACTCAATATATAATTTAATACTATTACAGCAAATTGAATGAAAATAGTAACGATGAAAACATAAAAGTCACTATTCAATTGTAAATAAGTAATAAAAAGCCATGACAGAATAGCTTCTAGTACCAAAGTCACTATTCTAGATGAAACAAACATCGAAATCTCTTTGATAATTTTTTCACTTTTACTTTGAAATACAAACGTGCGATTCGTGATATAAGCAAAAGAAACAGATAGAATCCAGGATATTACAACAGAGATTTGTAATTCTAACGGATTTTTGGCATCCAATATCGTAAATAATAAGATATATTTTGTAATTAAAGAAACGGCTGTTGTTAATCCCCCAATAATGATATAGCGAATAATCTCCCCATATTTATGATAGAGTTTGATAACTTTATCCATCATATTCTTTTAATTTCCCTTCTTTTTATTGTTATTTCCTTTTTTCTTTTGTACTCTTTCTTCGGTGCTATCATCATGATGATGATCAAGTACGACATCTGTTTTAATAGCAAACACAAGCACACAAAATAATAAAATACCATATAAAATATAGCCTACTTGTCGATCTACTAATACATAGACAATCGATGCCGCTGCAAACAATGTCGTTGCCACATAAATAATTAACACGGTTGCTCTTTGACTTAAATGGCGATTTAATAACTGATGATGAATATGTAATTTATCAGGATGAGAGATACTCTCCCCTTTTAGCTTTCTTCTTAAAATCGCAAATAGCGTATCCGAAATAGGAATCGTAAGCATAAGAATTGGTACGATAATAGAAGTCATCATAATGTTTTTAAATCCTAGTAAGGTAATAACGGCAATAATAAATCCTAAAAACATAGATCCAGCATCTCCCATAAAAATGGAAGCTGGATAAAAATTATGAAACAAAAATCCTAAAGTAGAACCAAACATGATAAAAGAAAGCAAAAATGCTAAACCAATTTTTCCTTGAAAGGTTGCTATAATACCGATGGTAAGAAAGAAGATAGCAGAAATTCCTCCCGCAAGACCATCTAATCCATCAATTAAATTAATACAATTAATACACCCTAATATAAAGAAGATGGTAATAGGATAAGCAAATATCCCAAAATCGATATAGATATGAAAAGCATCAATGTTCTGTAGTAGCAAATTACCATAAAATACAACCACTAAAGCGGCAATCAATTGTCCAACAAATTTATGAGATGCTTTTAAAGGTTTTATGTCATCAATAATGCCTGTTAAAACGATAACAAAACTTCCTATTAAAATAGAATTCATGAGAGCATCAGGTTCGCCAAATAGCATATATCCTAAAAGGAATCCTGCATAAATGCCTAGCCCCCCCATTCTAGGAATTGGTACACTATGAACCTTTCTGGCATTAGGAATATCAATTGCTCCCACATGCTCTGCTAACCTTCTAATAAAAGGAATAGCCAATCCTACAAAAATACAAGGAAATGCTACCAAATAGAATATTTGCATAACAAGATCTTGATTCATAAAACCACCTATTTCACATTATAGCATATTTTCATTTATTTTACTATATTTATGTAAACAAGGTGTCCTAACTTTTATTTTTCCTTTATTTCTATTAGTATTTTGGTATAATGATAGTAGGTGGTTATTATGGATAAAAATGATAATGACAAATTTGAAAAAACATCAGACTTTTTAGAACTCATGACAAGAAGCGAAAGAAAAGCATGGGAAAGAGCGCAACAAGAAGATAAAGATAAAGTGGTAGTAGAAGCTCTAGGTTCTAAAGAAGAAACTTCTCCAGAGAAGAAAAAAAAGACTCGCTTTTCAAAGCATAAAGAGGAAAAAGAACAAGAAGAACAATTACAGAATGTCAACACCTCAGAAATTCAAGTCGGCGAAATTGGAAAAACACAACAATTTTTAGAGTTAACTTCAGAAATCGCCACTACTATTGTAAATAATACGCAAGAGAATTTATTTGAAGAAGAATCTAGTGATTTTAAAACTCCAAAAAAAGTTTTTAATCCTATTACTTGGATTGGTCTCATCATCGTTTGTTGTTTTGGATATTTTCTTTATATTGTGTTAAGTTCTGGATATGATCAAGATATCATCCTCTTAATCGATAGTGCATTTCTTTTAGGAATGGTTTTCCTATTCAGTATTTCCATCTTATGTAATCGTACTGCTATGAAAGTGTTCTCTATTTTAAATCTTCTAATTGCTCTAGGTTTTATAGGGACAAATATTTATCTTTTAACAGACTGGGAAAAACATCAAAAAGAAAGCAATACTAATGTACCAGAAGAACAAATACTGGAAGAAACGTATGAATGTTCTTTAGATAGTGAATATCTTTTATTTAAAAGGGAAAATAATTATATTACTTATATTGAGAAGAGTTTTCCTTTTACCGATGAAGAAAATTTAGAACAGTTAAAAGAAATTTTTAAGGAACAAGATGGTCTAACGATAAAGAAAGAAGAAAATCAATTATTAGTTTCTTTTGATTTTAGTAAATTAGATATTAATCAATATAAAGTCATGATTAGGAGTTATTTAGAACTATATAGAGAATCTAGTGATTTTGCTTATGTAGAAGATAATAAGATTATATATACTCGTTATCTAGATTCTATTAAAGATTATACATGTACCAAAAAAGAAGGATAACCCTTCTTTTTATTTCATCTCTTTTTCGGCTTTTCTTTTCACTTTCGCAACTAAGATGAGTAAGAAAATCATAATCACTAAACTAGAAGCACTTAAAAGTGTTACTAACAATAACAATCTTTGATTCATCTTAGTAAGTTCCATTACTTTTGTATTTTCAAATCTTTGTAATGTTCCTTCTTCTTCATCATAGGAATACCAATTTTCTTTTCCTGTTTCTACGTTTACACCATAGACAATGGGATATGGATTATCTTTGGAAGAATAAGCCGTTACTTTTTTATCGTCCAAAGTAAGTTCTGTTTTCGTCTCATATCCTTCTGGAATATCTTCTGCTTTTGGTTCTATGATGAAAAGAGTAATCCCACTAAAGGCAG
Organism: uncultured Bacilli bacterium; assembly: GCA_947629445.1. Lineage (GTDB taxonomy): Bacteria > Bacillota_I > Bacilli_A > RF39 > UBA660 > UBA5578. The sequence goes on along the minus strand of CANRDU010000006.1, from coordinate 4,322 downwards.
TCTCTTCATACCTCGTATAGCTTCCATCTTCTTCTATTTTATATAAATACATATTGGCATTACTATCTCTTACAGCAATCAATAAATATCCGGTAATATCAGACTGTAAGGCAGGAACCTCTTCTCCATCAATATAAGTTGTTGTTTGAATAAAGGTAGATAGTGTTGGAATTTCTGCTGATTTTCTTACAACCGTATACACTTCATCATTTATTGTCAATTCAATAGGATTTAGTTCCTTTACATGAGCATTAATAATATAATCTTTTACGGAGCCATTTTCCGCTGTAACCCGAATAACAAAGCGATTATCTCCTTCGGTAACCGTTTTTGTTCCCGTTCCTGTTACAACAGCTTTTGAATCTTCTTTGGATGCTGAAATAGTAATAGATTCTGTCCCATTTTCTAGTTCTAAAGAATATTCTAACGTATTTTTATCAAACTTAGGAACTAATTCTTGACCATCGACCGATAGACTTTTCAAATTATTATTTTTAGAATAACTATCTTCTAACTGTTGTTGCGTAATAATATTAAAACTGTAACTTCCTTCACTAGAAGATAATGCATTGAAATTGTATCCATACACTTCCGAATTTGCAACCCAAACCTTAGCAGTTCCAGATGATTTTGTTGTAAATGTCAAAGTATAAGTCTTAGATTTCGTAGTTCCATTGGATACTACCCCGGCAGAACGTGTCGATGTTTCTAGATTAGAACTTACCAACTTTAATTTAGCGGTATCGTACTTTACATCAAAATACCAACTTCCTAGGGCACTACTAGAAGAAATCGTAATGGTTACCTTTACTCTATTTCCTACCACAACGGTCTTAGGAGATCCAGAAACCGAAATATTAGCAGAAGCTGCCAAAACCTTTCCAGGGTTTGCAAGCAATACCATAATTCCTATGAAAAAGAATATAAATAATCTTTTAAACCTCACTTTTTATTCCTCCTTAATTTTGACTAATGATAGTTGTTCCTAGTATATGTCTTTGAACAATTAATAAGTCTAATACCGTAATAGAACCATCTTTATTGACATCCGCTGCTTCTTTATAAGCCCCAGACAAAATAGATGTCTTTAAAATATCTTTTTGAACTTTTAATAAATCCAATACCGTAATAGAACCATCACCACTCGCATCTCCATAGAAAACGATTTCAAAAGTTTTAGACTCTAATCCGCTCGTGATTTTTACAACATCACCGGTATGTAATTCTCCTGTAGTTTTTGCCTTTCCACCACTTGTTACTTCCACTTTTGCCGTAGGACTTGCTGTTTGAATAGCGGATTTAAAGGATGTTACTTTAGAAGATTGCGTAAGACCTACGATATAATTTTTTCTTGTTTTTACTTTCGCGGTATCTAATATTTCTTGTACAGGTGGATAAACAATAGAGCCATCATCTTCATTCCGAATAATGATAATATGATAAGTCTCTAAATCACCATTTTGGGCCTTTACTTTTAAATCAATTGAATTTTCGCCAACTTGTAAGGAAATAGTACCTGTGCCGGTTACGGTAGCAGCAGAATTAATAGTAGTTGCTGTTACTTTTACTTCCGTAGTTGTATAATCAACTGTCATTTTATAATTCATATTAGAAGAAGTAAAACCTTCTAATTTTTTACCATCAATCGTAATGGTCTTTAAATGATTATTAGGGTTTCCTGTCGGAGGTAAAGTTGTTTTTTCAGGCATCTCTTGATAGACAGGAATATAGAAAGAATACGCAGTATCTAACATATTTAGTTGTTGGTAAGAGCGATAAGTCGATCTTGCTTCTGTTGACGGTGATTGAATATTTTGCATATACTGATGAGTATAATTTCTGTAAGGCTCTTTTATTCCCCTAGAAAGTGCATAATGATATGCGGTATTCCATTTTTGAAAATAGTTCGTATCTTGTCCATAACGAATATAACTATTTCCAATAAACTCCGCACCACCTATAATTGCTTTTTCTTCGGTTGTCCAAGGGCGACCATAAGAAGTATCTTTTCCGTTCGCTCCTCCGTTTGCATAAACTAATCCTCTAGCAGTAGATCCCCCTACTCCAGAAGTAGCTCCAATATTGTAAAAGTTATAAAGTCCCTTATATTTTTTCCCATCGTAAGTAAAAGCGGCTCCACTAACAGCCATACCAGCCGTTGTTGCCCCACCGATCTCCTGACGAGAACGAGATGCTAAATAAACAGGATTAACACCCGTTTGTACTCCGGCTTTCATAAATATTTCCGCAAATTTGGCAAGATAAGAATTGCCTAATAATTCATTGATAGCTTCTTGGGTCTGAATACCTTCCATATAAGATAGTCCTTCAAATTGAAAAATATAGGCATCTGCTAAAAAGTTACGAGGATCCATATAATAGGCAATCGTCTGTTGATTGGCAGCATACCAACTAGAACCATCATAAATCGTAAAGACATCTTTATCCCAATTATAGTTTCCATCAGAAGTAGATAAATACCCCTGCGTAGAGCTATTGGTAGATTGGATTAAACTTTTATTACCAGAGTCCTCATTATCAACCGCATCCATAAATTTTAATTTGGTATCAATAGCTATAAACTTCCAAGTAGGATGGGCTTCTCTTAAAAGAGCCAAAGACTCCCAGTAACTTTCTGGAAAACCAGCTTCCTGCATTTCTTGTTTGAATTCTTCTGATATGGTAACGGTTTTGATATTATCCGTACAAACATATCCATAATACTTAACACTTTTATATACCGTACTAATGTAGGAATAAGTAGACTTACACTCACTACCATTTCCTTTTGTTGGGGCAGCAACTGGTTTCGTACTTTCGATAACCGTGACCTCATCTCCTGTATCTAGCCATAATAATCCAGAAACTACTGACTTAAAATTAGTATCTTTATAAACACAGTTTCCTGTAGAAGAAGAACTGAGACTACAAACACCATCCGCAACAAACCTTGCATTATAATCTGCTTTTACTACTATAGGTGATATACATAATAAAAATAATGTAAATAAAAAATATTTTATTTTCATTCAACCACCTACCATCTAATCCATTATATCAAAATATGTAAAAAAAGGAAAGTATTCTCCCCTTTTATCCTAAATATCTGTAAATAGAAATATGTTTTTCCCCATACTTTTTTTCTTTCCACAATTGATAAGAGGATGGTACTTCTATTTTCTCATTTTCAAATTCACAAACTACTAAACTATCTTTTTTTAGAAAGAATTCCAGTTGTGGCAATACCGGAGTAATCAAATTTTCTAAATAGGGAGGATCTAAAAAGACGATATCAAACGTAATTCCCCTCATCTTTTTTAAAGCAGCTTGATAATCCATCGGATAGAGTTTTACTCCTTCTATTCCTGATACATTTTTCTTTAAAATTTCATATATTTGTGATCCATATTCGACAAAATAAACTTCCTGTGCACCATTCGATAATGCTTCTATTCCTAAGGAACCACTGCCAGCAAATAAATCGAGAACGGTAGCATCTTTTATACGATTTTGAATCATAGCAAATAAAGATTCCTTTACTCTATCCATGGTAGGTCTTGTCCCGGCAATATCAAATCCCATCAGTTTTTTTCCTTTGTATTTTCCGCTAATGACACGCATCTAAATCACCGGATTCATTATACCATATTATTCATTAAATTGGAAAATATCGTAAAAGCATCTAATGCTTTATTAATTTTATCCGTAGGACGTAAGTGATAGTTCTCTCTCATTTCTTCACGAAATTCGGAAAAAGAAGAGGGATTTCGAATTAGTTTTTTATACCATATACTGTGCTCTCGTAAATAGCGAATGTAAAGAGGATTTTCTTTTAACTTCATCTGTAATTCATAGCTCATTAATCATCGAAATGTTTATAGATAGGTTTCGGTTCACGGATTGGTTTTTCTACCTCTTTACTAACTACTAAATCCCCTAATACCCCCAGTACTCTTTGAATACTAGCAATCGATTCTTGAATGGAATCTAAATTGATATTTTTTAAATATTCCATAAAATCTGTCTTCTTTTCGCTCTCTACTTTGGGTGCTTGTAAATAAGGAGTCCAGGCATCATTTTCTTCTCCATATAAGTCATATATTTCATAAAATTTTTGCCAGTTCATCTCCCCATTATGGACATGACTCACTAAACTCGGATTTTTGCGTACAAATTCTTTAAAGGATTCCTTAGACATATTACCACCTATTTTAGTATATGAAAAAAGATAGTTTTTTGAACTATCTTTCAGACTGTTGACAAAAGAAATTTTGAAAACAGTCTTTTCTTTTTTTTGAAAAAAGGATATAATGAATATGTAA
>CANRDU010000005.1 GCA_947629445.1 uncultured Bacilli bacterium | reverse complement strand
CTCCCGGTTTTCAAGACCGGTCCCTTCAACCAGACTTGGGTATTTCTCCGTTTTTTAGATACGAGTTGATTATATCACAAATATTTTAAGAAAGTCAATAAATTTTTATAGAAAAAAGCAAGTTAACAGTTCTTTTATCAAAAAGATTATTTTCAACTATATCCATCTAAAGACTTTCTTACTAATGGAATTTCATTTATTGTGGGATTAATTCTTTACGTTTTGATTTTGCTCCTACCAATTTGGAAGTATTCTTCCCTAACTCAATATACGACTGAAGTTCTGGATTATTACTTCTTAATACCTCTTGTAAATGAATATGCATAAAGCAATCCACCTCATTTGGATAGGATTCAATCTCAAAACCTTCTAATTGAGTGTCCAGTCTAAGAAACAATCGCAAATACTTATCGGTTGCATGAAATTGAATACGATTTCTCTCATCTTCCGTTTTGACACCTTTAAAATGCATATACCGCCTTGGAATGTAATCGGCTACTTCAATATGGCGAATTCCCGCTTGATGAACCATCCCTAAAAAAAGAGAGAGAGAAACAACCATGCTAGGAGGTACATCGCGATAATTTTTAACTCCCGAATTAACGGCATTTAAAGAAAGTTTAATGGTCTTTACCTCTTCTGTATCTTTATATATTCTTTTTGTTTGCACCATGTAAATGCGTACTACTTTTTCACCATTTTTCTCATAAATACCATAACGAACTAATGGTAATTCGTATTGAATATGCTTATTTCTTTTGAAAAATTTCATAGCAAAAGGAGTTTCAGCTCCATAAAATTCTGAAAATCTTCTAGCTTCCACTTGATACTCTGCATTTAAATTCCCTATACACTTTCTAGAATCATATTCACAAAAAGTATCATCTAAAATAAATTGTGTAAATTTATGAACATATTCTTCTAGGCAAAGATAATCCTCATTGGTAAGATTTTTGATTAATATACCTAAAAAATAAGCACTGTCATGCCTATCATCCAACTTTGTAAAGAGAATATTGGTTTGAGCGACCACTAAAAGGTAATTTTGCAATGCTCGTTCTAGAGTATCCATATCTTTAATGACAATATGAGGCATATAATAATACTTGGATTTAGGGGGTATTAAAATAGCACCAGTTCCCTGGTAAAGTAAACTGAGTCCATCGATTCCACAAGCTTGACTAAAAAATAATTGTGAAACAGGATACTTTTTCTCCATACAATTCCCCCCATAAAGTTTTCTTAGTATACCATATTTTCTTTAAAAAGCAAAAAAACTTGAACATTTTGTTCAAGCTTTTCTATCAAATTGGTGCCTAAGGCCGGACTTGAACCGGCACGGGATTTGACTCCCGCAGGATTTTAAGTCCTGTGCGTCTACCAATTTCGCCACTCAGGCACAAATGGTGTCTCGCTGGAGATTCGAACTCCAGACCCCTTGATTAAAAGTCAAGTGCTCTACCGACTGAGCTAGCGAAACAAAATAATAAGATGGCTGCCTTGGCTAGATTCGAACTAGCGCATGCCACAGTCAAAGTGTGGTGCCTTACCGCTTGGCTACAAGGCAATTTCATTAAAAGTGGTGGAGGGAGATGGAGTCGAACCATCGAACCCGAAGGAACAGATTTACAGTCTGCCGCGTTTGACCACTTCGCTATCCCTCCAAATAGAAATGGTGCCGGAAATAGGACTTGAACCCACAACCTACTGATTACAAGTCAGTTGCTCTACCAGTTGAGCTATTCCGGCAAAAAAAATGGTGGGCGATATAGGACTCGAACCTATGACCCCCTGCTTGTAAGGCAGGTGCTCTAACCAACTGAGCTAATCGCCCGGAAAAAACATTGACAGTATAAAATATATCATAGCATCTCTTATTTGTCAATAGTATTCGTGGGATTTTTTATTTTTTTAACCCCTTCTTCCACCCATAATGGAAGATGGTATGCAAGGGTCGAAAATCCCAAACTCGTTTCCTTAATTCGTGTACGTCTAGTCGCATTATTTTTTTTATAATCGATATTCTTAATACTAAGTTTTAATTGACCTAGACTTTCATCTACATCTAGAATCTCTACATTGATGACATCTCCAATATTTACATAGTCTGCTACATTCTTAACAAAACCATGTGAAATCTCTGAAATATGAATTAATCCACTATAGTATTCATCGCAAGATACGAAAACACCATACGATTCAATTCCCGTGACCGTTCCACGAATAATCTTTCCTTTCTTATATTTCGTCATCGAACCACCAAATTCATTATATCACAACTATTAAAATAAAAAAAGCCTTTACTTTCCTACGTTAATCAATTATAATAACTATCGGTGATACGATGAAGGATGAAGAAAAAATTAAATCCGTATTGGAGAAGTTACGTCCTTTTTTAACAAGTGATGGTGGCGATTTAGAACTTATTAAATATGAAGATCATATTGTATACATCCGCATGATGGGAGCATGTGCAAATTGTCAAATGCTAGACTTGACTTTAAAAGACGGGATTGAAGCTGCCATTCAAGAAGAAGTACCAGAAGTTTTAGAAGTAGTAAATGTTGGACTATACGACTTTGATATGGATGATATGTAAAATGCCTATGGCATTTTTTTATTGCTCTACTATCCAATCAATTTTTGGTAGAAAAAAACTTTGACTAAAAGAAAGATACAACTCTTTTAATAAAACTTCGTAATCTTTGATTTTATCGATATATATATCTAAGCAAGAATCATCTTCTCCTTCCGCAATAGCATCATAACAATCAAAATAATAACTAGGAAATAACATGCGAGCATAGAACAATAAATAGTCTTCCTGCGTATATTGATTACGATAAAAATAGTCATATAATTGTGCAATCGAAAAGTTTCCACTAAAAAAGGCATTTTTCGTATATTCTGCAACATCCCGTACCCGATAATCAACCGTAATATTGGCAATATTCCAATAATCAAAATCACTATTCATACGATAGTGAGAAATATAAAGGGCATTTTTGTGCTTAATCATTTGATAAAAGGAAATTGCATTTTCTGCCATTCCTATATAATAAAAGAAACTCTTTTTTATTTTTTCATTCGCTATCGTATGAACGTGTTTTTCATAGTAATCTACTTTATTCATCCATAACTCATGCCATGGTAATATTTCTTCCTGCGAAATGGGAATTTGAAATAATTCGATGGTATTCAAGGTAACCGTATCATGTGGATAAAGATTTAGTAGTAGGTAATTTTTATTTTCAATATTTGTAATATATTCTTGATTTTGATTTAGAATAATCGGATATAAAGGAAATTGATATTGTAGTAGTGACCGATAAAAAGAAAAATTGATTTCTCTTTTTATCTCAACTAAAGCATAGTTATCAAACGTATAATAACCATCTTTTCGTTCTAAATCATTTACCTCGATTTGATAATAGTATCGAATTGCATTCTTCATACTTTATTTTATACAAAAAAAGAAAAGCTATGCTTTTCCATTAATAAAATACATCATTTAAATATAATCCATTCGCAGGGGCTGTTATTCCCGCTTTGGTTCTATCTTCACATGCCATAATATTTAAAATATCTTCGCTCTTCCTTTTTCCTTCCCCGATTTCTATTAGAACACCTACAATATTGCGAACCATGTAACGCATAAAGCCTGTCCCTGTTAACGAGATGGTTATCTTATCTAAATCTTTTTTTTCTCTTTCTATTTTAGCTTCTATAATGGTTCGAACATAATCCTCTTTCGCTTCATCACTCTTCGTAAAAGATTTAAAATTATGGGTTCCTTCTATATACTTTAAAGCACGTTCCATTTCAACCACTTTTAAAGGTTGATTATATTGATACACATAATCCTTTTCAATAGGATTATATTCTCCCATATTGATTTTATAAATATACTGTTTCGCTTTCACAGAAAAACGAGCATGGAAATCATCTTCTACTTCTTCTAATTTTCGAACATAAATATCCGCTGGTAAAAGACTATTTAAACTACTTCTTAAACGGTCAACATCCCACTCTTTTTCTAGATCAAAATGGGCTTTTTGTCGGTAAGCATGAACTTTAGCATCCGTTCTCCCCGAAGCATGAATAGATACTTTTTCATTCCCATTTATTTTGGTTAAAATCTTTTCTATTTCTCCCTGAATGGTCATACCTTTTGGCTGTTTTTGATAGCCTTTATACTTAGAGCCATCATAAGAAAAAGTCATTAAATATCGCATCTAATCCCTACTTTCCATTTTTCTTAAAATTTCTTTTACCAAATCATTGATTGTATTACAATAATTTAAATGAATCTTTTTCTGCTTCCAAACATAGTTAGAAAATGTCACAATTTTAGGAAGAGATATATTTGCTTGTTCTAAAATTTCTTTTTTGTCATATACATCTTTCTTAGATCCACTTACGAGTATTTTTCCATTTTCTAAAACGATTAATTCATCTGCAATTTGATGGATAAAATCCATATCTTGGGTAGCAATAATAATCGTCTTTTTATAACGCGTTTTCATGGTAGCTAAAAGAGAGATTAACTTCTTTTTATCATCGCTAGATAATCCAACACTAGGGTTATCTAATAATAGAACTTTTGGATTATAAGATATATTTTTAGCAAGGGCAACCAATCTTTTTTCTCCACTACTTAACGTATAAGGATCACGATACAAATATTCCTCATTTAGTCCTACAATCTGTAAAGACTTTAAAACTTGCCTCTCTCTTTTAGAAGCATTATAATTATATTTTTCTAGTGTATAAAATAATTCTTTCATAACCGTTTCATAAGCAAATTCATTGGCAAGAGAGGAATGAACATAACCAATATTCGATTGATAATCTTGTACTTTTTTAGACATTCCTACTCTGGTAATTGTATAGTCTCCCAAGCATATTTTTCCCTTTTTAGGTAGAATTTCTAAGGCAATTAAATTTAATAAAGTCGTTTTACCACTACCAGATTTTCCAACAATACCAACAATTTTTCCTGGTAAAAAAGAATAATCAATATTTTTTAATACTTCTTTTCCTGCTTTTGTTTGATAATTAACATGTTCAAATATTACTTCCATAATAGATCCACCAACTTTTTATCATCCATTTGAAGAGAAGATACCGCCTTATAATATTGTAATTTATGAGATAACTCTGCGACAAAAGGATAGGGAATTGCTTTTTGATTTCTAAAAGTTTCATCGGTAAAAATATTTTTTCCCATTTGATGAAAAGCAATTTTACCATTTTCTAGATAATAGACATCCCCTATTTCACTTGCTATTTCAGAAGAGGAAGTTAAATAAAGAATTGTTGTTCCTTCCTTCACATATTGTTTTAAGAAAGAAAATATTTGTTTTCTTCTCTTTTCATCAAGGAAGGCTAAAGCATCATCTAAAATTAAAAGTTTTCTTTTACGAATAAGTTCGCAGGCAAGAAATACAATTTCCTTCTCTCCATCACTTAATGTATGGATTAACCGAGGTAACAAATCTTCTAATTCTAAAATGCGAACGATATCTTCTAAATCCCCCTCATGATAACCATTAGAAAGACTGAGCGCTAAAGCTAACTCTTTCTCTACCGTTCCCTTTAATAAATTAGCATTACTCTCCATAACTAATAGTCCTAAATTCTTGCGAATCTCGAAAATATTTTTAGGATTTAAAAACATCTGATTAATTTTAATATAATCATGGGTTTCTTCTAAGTGATACAAAATGCGGGCAAAAGTACTTTTTCCACTTCTGTTAGCGCACAGTATCGCACAAAATTTTCCTTGCTCGATAGAGAGTGATAAATTTTGAAAAATAGGTTGATCGTCGTAAGCAAAGTTTAAATTTTCTATTTCTAGTACTTTTTCCATAGAATCACCACACGTTTTATTATAATAATTGTAATGATAAAAGTAAAGAAAAAACTTGTCATGACGAGGGCAAAAAAATATTGATGTGTAAAAATTACAGTTTATATGTTATAATTTAACTAGAGGTGAAAATATGAAGACAGATATTGAAATTGCTCAAGAAACAAAACGACTACCTATTGTAAAAGTCGCTAAAAAGTTAGGAATTGAAAAAGAAGAATTAGAATATTTTGGAGATGCCAAAGCAAAATTGAATATTCAACGAAATTTAGAGGAAAATGGCAAATTAATTCTAGTAACGTCAACAAATCCTACCCCTTATGGAGAAGGAAAAACGACCATGAGTATCGGTATTGCAGATGCTCTTTGGAAATTAAAAAAGAAAACCGTTGTTACGTTAAGAGAACCCTCTTTAGGTCCTGTATTTGGTATGAAGGGAGGCGCTACTGGGGGCGGATATGCCCAAGTCGTTCCTATGGAAGATATTAATCTTCATTTTACCGGAGATATTCATGCTATCACAGCTTGTAACAATCTATTATGCGCAGCGATTGATAATCATCTCTTCCAAGGAAATGCTTTAGAAATTGATGAGAATTCTATTCGTTTTCCAAGAGCCATGGATATGAATGATCGAGCCCTAAGAAAAATTACAGTTGGACAAGGCAAAAATAATTTTGAAAGAAAAGATTCTTTTGTCATCACCGTAGCATCAGAAATTATGGCCATTTTTTGTCTTGCGAAAGATTTAAAAGATTTAAAGAAAAGACTAGGAAATATTCTTATTGCCTATAGCAAAAAAGGAGAACCAGTATATGCGAAAGATTTAAAAATAGCAGGTGCTCTTACCCTCCTTCTAAAAGATGCTATCAAACCCAATTTAGTACAGACATTAGAAGGCAATCCAGCGATTATTCATGGTGGTCCATTTGCGAATATCGCTCACGGATGTAATTCTTTAATAGCCACCAAACTTTCTTTAGGTCTTGCTGATTATGTTGTCACAGAAGCAGGTTTTGGAAGTGACTTAGGAGCAGAAAAATTTTTGGATTTAAAATGTCAATTAGGACATCTAAAACCAGATGTTATCGTTGTCAATGTTACCATTCGTAGTATGAAACACAACGGTTTATGTCCAAAAGAGGAACTCACTAAAGAAAATTTAAAATATTTAGAAAAAGGAATTGTCAACTTAGATGTACATATTGAAAACATGAAAAAAATTTGTAATCATGTTATTGTCTGCTTGAACCACTTCTACAAAGATACCGATAAAGAGGTAGAATTTGTAAGAAATCACGTCATGGAAATGGGTGTTCCTTTCCACGTATCAAAAGCTTTTGCGGAAGGAGGTAAAGGGTCCATCTCCCTAGCAAAAGAAATCATTAAACTATGTGAAGAAGAAAGTACATTTAAGCCTATCTATTCTCTAAAAGAAGATATTCAAACAAAAATAGAAAAAGTAGCCAAAGAAATTTACCGAGCAGATGACGTCATCTACTTAGAAGAAGCCAAGGAAAATTTAAAGAAAATAGAAAAACTAGGGGTTAAAAATGTGCCAGTATGCATTGCGAAAACACAATATTCTCTATCGGATGATCCCCAAAAATTAGGACACCCAAAGGGCTTCCAAGTAACCGTAAGAGATATCAAATATTGTGCTGGAGCAGGTTTTGTGGTTGCTTATATGGGAAGTATTATGACAATGCCAGGATTATCCAAAACGCCTGCTTATGAGAAAATGGATATTGATGAATCCGGTATTATTACTGGTTTATTCTAACAAAAAAAGCCTTAAAATAAGGCTTTTTTTATGGCATATTTTTCAAAGTTTCCTTTAACCAAGTAAATACTCTCTCTAAGGATTCTTTTTCGGCTTTTTCATGAATAGAATGAATATCGAAAAGATTAACGCCAATCACACAGATATCTAAATTCTTGATATTGCCAGCAAAGATTCCTCCCTCAAGTCCTGCATGTACGTCTTCTAAAGTAATATTTTTATTAAATAACTTCTCATAGGTGTCAACTAATAATTGACGTAAAGGGGATTCTTCACGAAACGTAAAAAACGGTTTTTTATCTTCCAAAACAAATTTTAAACGATATTTTCTAGCGACTCTCTCTGCCCTACTAACATAGAAATCTTCATAGCCTACTATCGAACTTCGAATGCTAAGAGCAATCTCTATTTCTTTTTCCAAAGTACGAACAACTCCTAAATTACTAGAAGTAAGAGGAAAATTTACATCATTCGTAATAAGAACGCCATCTTCTATCTCATATAAAAATTGCATTAAATGTCTACTATCTACATTGCGAATAGCAATTTCTCTCTGTTTTATTCTTCTAAAATCCATCTTCATATTCTCATATTCTGTTTGATAGAAATTTTTAAAAAATTGATATTCTCCACTCAAATCATAGTTCGTATTAAAAATACATTTGATATCACTAGGAATGACATTTTCTTTAGAACCACCATCTATAGATACAATTTCAATATCTTCTATATCCTTTAGCATATTCGCTAGCATTTTAATAGCATTCCCTCTATTTTTATTAATATCTACTCCAGAATGTCCACCTAATAATCCAGAAATGGATAACTGATAAGAATTTTTGGTACTCGTTACCGTTTGGTAAGGAAGGGTGATATGCATACTTGCCATTCCTGCACAAGATACCTCTATTTTATTCTCTTCTGTACCATCTAAACTAATTAATCTCTTACCTTTAATATGTTTATAATTTAAATTTTTCGCACCATTCATCGTTGTTTCTTCTTGGGTTGTAAATACTGCTTCAATAGGAGGATGCTCTAGGGAGGTATCTGCTAATATTGCTAAGATAACCGCCATTCCCGCACCGTTATCCCCGCCAAGACTAGTTCCCTTCGTTTCATAATACCCATCTTTTATCGTCCAAGGAATTCCCTTTTTTAAAAAATCATAAGAAGCAATAATACTCGTACATACCATATCGGTATGTGCTTGTAAAATAATAGGGTCTGATTTGTAAGGATGTGTTCCTTCTTTTTTGATAATTACATTAGAATATTCATCTACCTCATATTCTAAATGATGCATTTGGGCAAAATGAACCAAATAGCCAGCAATTTGATCTTCATGTCCAGATGGTCTTGGAATATTTAAAATTTCTTCAAAGTAAGCACTAGCGCTTAAATTTCTCATTCTATCACCTATCTATTATCATATCATCTTTTTTGAAAAAAATCACAAAATAACGATAAGAATTTATCGCATAAAAAATAACTTTTTTTACATACTAAAAATGGTGATTGTATGACAAATCAAGATAGAATAAATACCATCCAAAAAGAAATGGGGAATAGTTCTGATATTATCGTTAGAAATTTAACAGAAGATTTATCCTATATCTTTCTAGAAAGTGTTAGTAGTGACGATAAAATTAGTGACTTTCTTTTAAAAAGTATTACAAATTTAAAAGATATTCCAAGTACAATGGAGGTATTAAAAAAAACACTTGATAACAGTCATATTGAGATTCTAGAAGAATTAAATGACTGTTACTACTATCTTGCTTCTGGTTATACTTGTCTATTCATTAATCGTGACAAAAAATATCTTGCTATCGAAACTAAAGCAAAGTTAGATAGAGGAATATCGGAATCTACTTCTGAACCACTAATTAGGGGTCCAAAAGATAGTTTTACAGAAAATAACGCTATCAATTTAGGACTTATTCGAAAAAGAATTAAAGATCCTAAACTTCGCATTAAAGAACAAAAAGTTGGAAGACGCACAAACAGTAAAGTATCTCTTATCTATATTGAAGGAATCGCCAAAGAAAAAAATGTTAAAACACTAGAAAGCGCTATTGCAGAAATTGATATTGATGCCATTTTAGATACAGGGTATTTAAGAGATTTCTTAGAAACCAATGAGCACTCTTTCTTTCCTAAAATGATTAGTACCGAACGTCCTGATTATGCCTGTCAAAGTATTTTAAATGGTAAAATTGTCATTATGGTAGAAAATAGTCCTTTTGTTTTAATTACTCCCGCTATTTTAGTAGATTTTTTTAAATCTTCTGAAGATTACTATCAAACACATGTCAGTAGTTCCTTCAGCCGAGTATTAAAAGTCATCGCTTTTTTTGTTACCATCATTACTCCTGCTCTTTATATTGCTCTCATGACATTTAATCAAGAAATGATTCCTGACCAACTTTTAATTTCTCTAGCAACACAGCGAAGTCAAGTTCCCTTTCCCACTTTTATGGAAGTCATTATCTTTGTCATTCTCTTTGAAATTTTAAGAGAAGCCGATATTAAATCGCCTAGTGCCAGTGGCGCAAGTATGAGTATTGTCGGAGCTTTGATATTAGGAGATGCTGCTGTTACGGCGGGAATTGTCTCTCCTTTTGTTGTCATTGTTGTAGCGATTACTTCTATTTGTGAACTAGTATTTACGGATATGGATTTTATTAATGCGATTAGACAGTGGCGACTTTTATTTATTCTATCTACTATTTTTACTGGTATTATTGGGATTGTTGTCGCTGGGCTCGTTTTAATTATTAAGTTATCGGCACTAGAACCATTAAACGTTCCTTATCTTATTCCTTACAGTCCTTTTAATTCTTCTGGTATGGAAGATAGCATTTTCTTAAAACCATCCAATAAACGAGTAAAAAGACCAGACTATCTTACCAATAATAAAAGGAGGGTGAAAAAGTCATGAAAAAAATTTTTTTACTCTTACTTGTTTTGGTACTAAGCGGTTGTTGGAATTATCAAGAGTTAAACGAGTATGCCATTGTAACAGGGATGGCTATCGATTATAAGGATAATAAATATCAAGTATCCGTACTCGTTGCCAATGGGAATAAAACAGAAGCAGAAGGGACAAAAACTAGTTTATTATCAGGCGAAGGAGATACTATCTATAGTGCGATTAAAGATATCAGTTTAACTAGCCCCAAAGAAATTTATTTGAGTCATCTATCCGTTATTATTTTATCGGAAGATACTGCTAAAATAGGAATTTCTCATATCTTAGATTTTCTCCTTAGAGAACCACAAGCACATCAAAATTTTTATCTTTTAATGGCAAAAGATACCAAGGCTTCCGATACGTTATCGATTCTCTCTCCCCTAGCGGATTACCCTTCCCAAAATATTACTTCTAATATTACCAATTCCTCTAAACTACAAGGAAAAATTAGTGATGCTAGTTTCAACCTATTTATGGAAAAATATCTAGAAGAAGGGTTTGAACCTATCATGAATAGCATCATCATTGTTGGCGATACCAAGCAAGGGCAAATGGCCGATAATCAAGAGAAAATTAAGCAAGATGCCTATACCAAACTAGATAGTTTAGCGCTATTCCAAGGGGATAAACTAGTAGGCTGGACTACGCAAGAAGAAAGTACCGGCATTGATTTAATACTGGGAGAAATTGGCACATTCTACTTTAATGTTCCATGTGATAATGGTTATGCCGTAACACTTTCCAATGACTATAAAGTATCGTATGATATTCAAAAAGACAAAGTAAAAATTAAAGCAGAAGCAACAGGAACCCTTCGCGAAATGGGATGTAACATCAATTTAGAAGAGGAAAGAGAAATTGTCAAATTAGAGCAAGCCGCTGAAAAAGAAATGCGAAAGTATATGGTAAATGGAATTCAAAAGGCTAAACAATATGAAACCGATATTTTTGGATTTGGATCAAAATACTATAAAAAATATCCCAAGGATTTTCAAAAAATAAAAGACTGGAATCACTTTTTTACAACTTATCCAGTAGAAATAGAAGTATCATTTCAATATACCCGTAAAGGGGCTTTAGAACAAAGTTTAGAAAGGGACAAAAAATGAGACAACAATTATCTTTTATATCCATAGCATATTTTTTATGTAGAGCTTTCTTTATAGGTGCTATGTTTTCTCTATTTGTAAAACATTCCAAACAAGATGCATGGTTATCGTTTCTTATTGCTTTCTTTATTGGATTTACAATTGTTCTTTTGATTGAATATATTGCCTCTTATCATCCAGAAGCAAGTTTAAAAGAGAAATATGTACTTTTATTTCCGAAAATCAATCTCTTATTAAGGATAATTACCGCTCTTGTCTTTCTTTTTTTAGCAACCATTAGTTTTTGGAATCTATCCAATTTAATTACTAGCCAGTTTTTAAATAAAACTCCTAAATTTGTAATTGCTATTTCTTTTTTCATTCCTCTCTTATTACTTTTAAACAAGGAACCTAAAATCATCGCACGAGTATCTCTTATTTTATTCTATATCAGTATTATTTTATTTATCATCAGTTTTATCGGCTTAATTTTTCAATTCCGTTTTGATAATTTTACCCCTATGATGCAAAATTCTTTAGAGAAACCCATTATTCCTTTTTTGGGTTTTCAAGTATTTCCCCTTTTTCTCTTACTCTTATTTCCACAACCAGAAATGATTCCCAGTTTAAAAAAAGGATATATTCTATCCTCAATTACTTCATGGATTATGATTGTTACCATCATTGGCGTTTTAGGAGTGGAACTTTCTTTAATCTATCAATATCCCGAATTTCATATTTTAAAAAGGGCTTATCAAGGGGTTTTAACTTACCGGATGGAAAATATGCTTTCTATTCAATTTCTTTTTGATATCTTTGTTTTTGCTACCGTGAGTTTAAAAGGGTGTAATGAACTAGTAGGATGGAATAAAGGAATTGTATCCTATATTCTTCCTGCTATCATGCTCATTTCTTCTATTTATATCTTTAAAGATAATACAATTGCAAATTCTATCCTAGAACACTATATCAGTTGGATAATACCACTTATTTTAACGATGATATTACTGTTATTATGGGTAAAAACTTTCTATAAAAAAAGGAGAAAACTCTCCTCTTAATTCATAAAATGAACAATTAAAGTGATGATAAGACCGATTCCAATTAGAACTATTCCAACCAAAACGATTCTAAGTAAAATATTATGTTTTTTGATATTAGCTTCTAAATTTTTTAAATCTTCAAAATCACTATCCGTAAATCCCATACTAGAAGTATAGAAAGTAGTATCTATGTTTTCAAGATTGGTATTATCCAATCTTTTTTCTTCTTCTTGTTTTTCCTCCTCTTGTTTAGCCTCATCAATAATCTTCTTAATAGAACCAGCATCTCCAACCATAGTATCAGATTTTAATTCATCCAAGAGTCCCCCATCTTCCGTAGGAGGAGTAACTAATTCCTTGGATTCATGAATAGTAATGGTATCAATTAACTCTTTTAGTGCTTCTGCCTCTTCTACTGTTGGTCGTTTTAGATTTAATCTTTCGACAATATCATAACTTGTATTTTTTAAGCTTCTATAATCTTCTTCTTGCTCTGGTCTTGTTTCTTTCGCTTTCGTAAGTACATCCCTAATATCATAAGTTCTCTCTTCTTCCTCTTCGATAGCGGTAGGTTCTTCTGTTTCCTTTTCTTCAGATACTAATTGGCGATATTTCTTTTCTTGTTGATACCCTTCTCTACTTTGGATTAAAGCTTTTACTCTCGATAAATCAATTTCATTCGTTTTATCAATTTCAACTACACCTTCAATATTGGAATAATTATCTAAATTTTCAATACTGCGATAAAGAGATTCGTTACGAGAACTTCTCTCTTCCCGATCGTGGTATCTATCCATTCTACTTGCCATAGTATCACCTAGTATTAACTATATCATAAAATCGTTTTTTTTTGAAGATTTTGGTTGCATTTTTTCTATTATTTCTTTATAATTCTTATAGGAGGATTGTTATGAAAGTTAAAGTTAACCAAGATGTTTGTATCGGTTGCGGAGCTTGCCAAGCTGTTGCACCTGATGTTTTTAAAATGACAGATGATGGGGTTGCTCAAGAAATTGAAGAACAAGTAAACGAGCAATTTGAAGAGGACGCTAAAGACGCCTTAGAGGGATGTCCTGTAAGTGCTATTTATGATCCACAAGAGGAATTAGAAGAAGCAGCATAAGCTGTTTTTTTTATAAAAAAACTTAGATGAAATAGCATCTAAGTCTTTAAAATCATTATTCTATTGTACAAGTAGCTTGATATTCTGTTTCCATCATCTGTTGAAATTTCTCAATATCTACGATATATTTTCCATCTTTAAATTGGAAATTATCCTCTCCAAAGCGTTCTAAATAACTAGCATCCTCTGCGGTCATTTTGGTAGCATCATAAGTCAAATTAGTAGTACAGATATAATTTTCTGAATCAGGCACAACTGTTGCAGTTGCAAAGGTTTGAGAAGAAGTTTGATCAGGTGCTGAAGCTTCTAACTCACTTACCAATTCATTGAAATTATCATCGATATTCCCCTCTTTTTTCTCATCCCAACTATCTACATCATAAATGTATTTTTGAAGATAATGAGAAGATAATAGGGTATCCCCCTCATAACGTAATGCATAAGCTTCATAAAGGGAAATACCCCCTTCAAGATTAGAATCTTCCCTACTATATTCACAAATAATAGATTTATCAGAGTGAGAATTAGCATTAGTATTAGATTCCTTTGTAGTTTCCTTCTTATCGCCACATCCCGTTAATAAAAATAACCATAGAAAAATCTCTAAAATTACAATATTCTTTTTCATTTTTTAATTACCCTTCACTTCGTTATATAATTTTTTTACTTCTTTGGTATTAAGCATTCTATATTCACCGGATTTTAATCCTACTGTAGTTAGAAAACTAAATTTTTCTCTTTTGAGTTTTGATACACTATATCCAATGGCTTCAAACATTTTCTTGACTTGATGATTTCTTCCTTCGTGGATACATACTTCAACCAAAGAAGTATTTTTTTTCTTATCAATTTTTTTAATTCTAGCCTGTGCTTTACTTGTTTTCTTGCCATCTATGATAACACCAGCACACAATTTCTCTAAATCCCTCTTTTGCATAATTCCCTCTATTTTGGCAATGTATGTCTTTTCTACATGATTTTTAGGATGAGTGAGTAAATTCGTGAGTTCTCCATCATTTGTAAGCAAGAGTACTCCTGTTGTATCATAGTCAAGTCTACCAACAGGATAAACACGAATAGGCGTGTCTAATAGATCTAATACCGTTTTTCTTCCATGTTCATCAGATACCGTAGATACTACATTTCTTGGTTTATTTAAAAGATAATATACCTTTTCTTCCTTTTTTGCTAGTACATTTCCCTCTACCATAATCGTATCTTCATAATTGACTTTCGTACCTAGTTCGCTAATCACTTTGCCATTTACTTTTACTTTTCCCTGTTGAATAAATTCTTCTGCTTTTCTCCTTGAACAATAACCATATTGCGCAATTACTTTCTGTAATCTTTCCATCTTAAACCTCTATAAAAGAAAAAGGATATTACTTACAAGAATATCCCATATTCTCCAATTCTCCTGTTAAATCTTCTTTACCATAATCTAACCCATAATTATTAAGTGCTTCCAATGATAATTTGGCTGCTTCTATTTCTACGGTAATGGTTATTTTATTTTTATTATTAGAAACCTTAGCAGAAACCCCTTCTTCTTTATTGTAGTCATTAGCAGATGATTCAGCAAGTTCCTTATAAGCTTCAATAGACTCTTTATTGTTATTATCATCAAGCAATGTTGTAGTAGTCTTCATCATAGCTTTTTTGACTTTTTCATCTGTAAAGGTAAATGTATAAGTGGTTTTAGATTCAAACCCTGCTCCACTCTCTTCATAAGTACAAACTAAACGATTTTTTCCACATCCAGTTAATAAAAATAAACTGGCAAGAACTATTAAACTAAGTTTTTTCATAGTTATCTTCCTCCTCGTTCATTATATCAAACAACCCTAAAAATTTCAACCGAATAAGAAGTGACATACTAGAATACTGGCTGTAATTCCTACTACATCGGCAAGTAAACTTGCCTTTAGGGCATATCTAGTCTTTTTAATCCCAATACTTCCATAATAAAGAGCGATGACGTATAAGGTAGTATCGGTACACCCCTGTATAGTAGATGCTAACAAACTATAGAAATGATCTACTCCATATTTGGTGTAAATCGTGTTTAAAAGAGCTAGTGTAGCATTCCCACTAATCGGTCGCATGATAGCAAGCGAGATTACTTCAATCGGTACTTTTAAAAGAGGCAAAAGTAAGTTAATCAAAAATTCAAGAATACCACTGTCAATCAAAATATTAACACTAATAATCATAGCAAGTAAGTTTGGAAAAATCGTCAGACACATTTTAAAACTTTCTTTACTACCTTCTAAAAAAGTATCATACAGGTCTATTTTTTTGACTAGACCATATGCCACAATTCCTAATACCATGAAAGGAAGAATGTAATTACTCATGAGACCTCCGAGCAAACAAATAATCAAATAGTAAGCCTGCTAAAGTTGCTAAAGAAGTCGCAATTAATGTAGATACGACTGTAGCAGTCGGATTACTACTTCCATAAAGGATTCTTAGAGCAATAATTGTAGTCGGCACAATCGTGACCCCACTCGTATTGATAGTCGTAAAAGTTATCATACTTCTACTAGCTTTACTCTTATCGGTATTTAACTCTTGTAAACTACTCATCGCTTTTAAGCCAAAGGGAGTCGCTGCATTTCCTAAACCAAATACGTTAGCAATAATATTACTAGCAATGTAACTTAGAGAAATGTGATTTTTAGGAATTTCTGGAAAAAGTGGACCTAAAACCTTTGTCAGAGATTTTGCTAATTTTTCTAGTAGTCCGCTTACCGTAGCAATATTGGCAATTCCTAACCAAAGGGCAATAACAGGGAAAATTTGCAGTAATAGTTCTAAACTTGTTTTGGTACTCATAAGAATTGTCTCATTAATTTTAACAGCATTTCCACTGATTAAACTAAAAACAATTCCTATGATAATAAAATATCCCCAGATTTTACTTACCATTGGTATGAAACCATCCTAATAATTCTTTATGATAAACAAGCGTCTTCTGTGAGACAATTGTCTCTCTATAGACTTCTTCATTATCCAAATAAACTTTTGCAAAACCCACATTTCCCTCTTTTGGTTCATCTGCTAATTCAAACTTAATAGTAATATCTTCCCCTTCCGCAATCGGATAGGAAAAATTTTTAGGGATACTTAAAACATAATTTCCATAATATAATTTGTCATAGATAGATAAAACCCCCTTTTCTAAAATAGGAAAACTTTTATAATTATTAAATCCATATTCAAATAAAGCGACATGATCAACGAAATCATTTCCATCGTTTAAAGTAACAACCACTAAATTTAAATTATCTCTGGAAGCAGAAGATACCAATGTCCTTTTTGCCTTTTGAGTGTATCCTGTTTTTCCACCCAACATATCTTCATATTGAAATAATAATTTATGTTTATTTATCCAATAATACGTATTCTTATTCGTTTTTACTCTGTGCGTTTTCGTTCCCACAATTTTCCGGTACTCCTCTAGTTGCATAGCATAACTGGCAAGAAGCGCCATATCATAAGCACTGGAATAATTTCCTTCCTCTTCATCTAAGCCATTCGGATTATGAAAAGCCGTTTCCGTCATTCCAATTTCCTTAGCTTTTTCATTCATCATATCCACAAAAGAATCTCCCCCTACATATTTGGCAATGGCATAAGAAGCATCATTACCACTTCTAAGCATCAAACCGTATACCAAATCTCGTAAAGTCATTTCTTCCCCTTTTTGAATATAAATACCAGAGCCATAACTTTGATCAATTTCATCCCCAATGACTACGGTATCATCTAATTTACCAGATTCAATGGCAAGTACTGCTGTCATGATTTTGGAAATACTAGCAACACTTCTTACTTCATGTATATTTTTAGCATACAAAATTCTCTTAGAATCCATATCCATTAATATCGCACTTTGCGCACTTGTTGTGATTGCTCCAGCAGAACTAGGTACTACTAATAAAATGGAAAAAAATAACACCCACCATTTGTTCATGTTATCACCTAATCCACTATATGAAACAAGCTTTTATTTTAGTCCATTTCTTCACCAGGGAACCATGAAAAAATCCGCAATATGCGGACTTTTTACATTTGATAACCTTCTTCTAATTGCGGAAGTTGGTATTGTGAAACCATTTTGCGTGCTTCTTCTAACTCTGCTTTTGCTCTTGCATCAATCGAAATATATTCTTCATGTATAACTCCTTCGTAATCCATATACACATACCAATCTTGCGATAAAATGCCGTAGGCAATATTGTCTTCAATGTTTAAAGGCTCTACATATTCCGCATTTTCGTTTTCTAAAGCATAACGAATAGCATGAACACGATTAACGCCGTTAGCAAATTGATTCTTATCAGAAAATTCTAATGGAACTTCTCTAGCAGGCAAATACGTAGGGACATTTTCTTTATTAAAATCAATTGGAACTAAAGAACCAGTTGCAGAAGCAAGTAAAATCCCCGTAGTCGAAATATCCGAATAGAAATAAGGAAGACCTGTTTTACAACTAGAAATACCAAGAGGAATTTCTTCTAAACCCTGGGTTGCATAAGCTTGATGAACAACCACATTTTGAATAGGACAAGAACTATCCTTACTTCTTTCAATCAGTAATTTGGCAATTTCCTGACAAGCATCTATTATATCTTGATTCGCATAAGCCTTAGTATTACAACTATATCTTAGTTCGTTTAAAAAGACTGTATTTCCATTACGGAATCCTGATACTCTCGATATATATTCTCTTGTTGTTGGATTTTCAAAACGAATGTGAAATCCATTAACGTTTTTTAAACAGAAATCATATAAACTGTCTCCTACACCACCAATACGCATACAGGCTCCTGTTCTCTCACCATGAGTAATATTGCTTGGATGAGTAAAATTTCCAACAATCACTCTCATTTTTTTCTCAGATGGCAAAGTTAAAACTTCATTCATAGAGGGAACAGTAACCCCCGTCCGTCTAAAGTTAGAAAGAGTATATTCGAGAGCACAATTTAATCTTTCATTCTTAGAAACTTTTCTATGTGCCTCGTTCGGTCCTTTATTCTGTTGGACAAGACGAGCATCTTCAAAGCCTAAAAATTGCTGATAAACGCTTGAAACTGAGGCATAAATTTCAGCCGTACGTAAAATAGAAGGAAGCGTC
Organism: uncultured Bacilli bacterium; assembly: GCA_947629445.1. Lineage (GTDB taxonomy): Bacteria > Bacillota_I > Bacilli_A > RF39 > UBA660 > UBA5578. The sequence continues at coordinate 52,116 of CANRDU010000005.1, read as the reverse complement.
AATGTAATTTTAGAACTATCTTTTCCTAAACTTTGAAGACGTTTTTGCTCATCTTCATAGATTTGGTGAAAGTAGGACATAAAACCGGCAAGATTCGAAATATCCCCAGATATCTGAACATCTGATGAAGATAATAAGGATTGGAAAAAATCTGGCATTTTATGAACACGGTACTTTTTCATAATTCCTCGTAAAGATTGATAAACCTCTTCATTAGCAAAAACATTTTTTACGAGGGAATCTGGTCGTAACGTCGCTAAAAACTGATAATAATCACATGCTGCATCAGGAATTTCATAAACCCTTTTCAGTAAAGAGTCTCTATCTAACCTTTCCACCAAATTATCCTTCTTTGGATTCATACCCTTAAAAAGAAACTGACTGCTTTCTTTTAAAACTTTAGATACTTCTCTCAATCTAGGTTTTATTTCTGATTCCGTATGAAGATAAGTTTTATCTTCTTTCAAGTAGTATGCTAAAACATCCTGGGCTAAAGAATCATCCATTCCGCAATCTTTTAATTTATTGATTACCATATCATAAACCGAAATAAATTGCGATTCTTTTTGAAAAATATGTCTTTCCTGCAATGCATAAATCATCCATTTTCGTTCCAATTCCTTAGGGTCAATAGAGTAAGGAATTTTTAATTCTTTATACATATCATTCTTAGAACGGTATTGTTCTCTTTTTTGCGCTATATAATAATCCGTAATCGTATGTAAAATTTCTAAAGACTCTTGCTGAAGTTTAGGATGTCCTGACCCAATGCCTTCCATAAGTTTCTGTAAAAAAACTATCGGATTATGGCGACAAATATCAATATATTGTGGATAACTACTCATCACTCTACGATAAAATTCATCATCCATAACAGAAGCTAATTGATTAAAATCTTCTGGAGTAACATCCGTATGGTCAATCGCTGCATTTTTCAATCTTACAAAAATTTGTATAACATCCTCTTCCGTTTTACCAAAAGCATATTGTTTTAAAGAATCATAATACGCATTTACCAAATCCATCGTAAAAGGTTCTTCTGGAAAAAGGGTTAATAATTTTTCAAAAGCATCATCATTTAATTTTAAAATCTCCTGAATCGTTCCATTTTGAATATAACCAGTAATATAAGGACCAAAACGTTTTTCTAACTTATCCAAGTGTTCAATTGGAAGCTCATAGGTATGGGCAAAATATTCTCGTAAGACAGCATATGTTTCTTCTGTATAAAATTTTTGAGCATCCTGTCTATGACTAATTTTATCTAATATATCTTCAATGAATTCCTCACAAGAAGTGAGATAAAAATGTAATATTTTTGGATTTTGACCCATTAATTCTATACGATGAGATATCCTAGTAGCAAAGTGAAAATCACTTTTTATTTTTTCTAGAAGAATTTCACAAGCACGTTCCGATAAAATACCGTTGGTAGAAGAGTTCTTTAAAAAGAATTCAAAATTTCCATATTCTATTGCTTGATTAATAACATCCATATCGCCTAGTGCATAGAAAACATATCCTTCTTTTACTCGTTTAATAATGAGACTTTTCATATCGTCATGGAATTGATCAAAGGAAAAGTTTTCCATTAAATATTCCGGTTGTAGTAGCAATTGAGCAAGTTCTTTCGATTCTTCAACATAAATATGTGGAAATTCGTCCAAGTGATAATTAGGATTATGATTCTTAATATTTTCAATAATCCGAGGAAGATATTCTGGATATAACGGGCTACTCTTGGCAAATTTAATTTGACCACTCTCTATTAACGCAGACATGATATTAGGCTTGTTCAACCAAATTTCTTTACTATTGTTAAAGAATCCAAAATTCATATCACGGGAATCAAAAACGATAGAACCATTTTGAATAGAAGTTGCTACTCTTTCAAAGAAACTATCATCTCTTGGGCATAAGTTACTGGGAACATAAATTGCCATCTTATAAATACAACCTCTATCTACTAACAGATTTAAAAACGATTCTTTTTGATCATCCGGTAAATACTCAAAACAATTTTCAAAAGAAACTCTATTTTTTATAGATTCTAAATCCGTAGTAGGATCTCTTAATACTCGCCATACTATATCCATTATTTGTGCTTTTTCATCATTACTAACCGTATAAAAAGACTGTATTAAAGTTTCCAGTTTAAAGCGAGTTAAATGAATATCTAACTCTTTTCGATAAGCAAATAAATAATTGGGAACTAAATGTGTAGATAGATAGTCCTCTATTAATTCTCTATTTTTATCGTTAATCACTAATTTTACATCGCTTAGAGGTTCCAATAAGTCAAATCTTCCAGATTCCAAAATAGCATCTGCAGCCTCATACGAATCCATTTTCGTTCGAATCGCTAAATGGTAGTTTGGATCTTGTAAATGCTCTTTTAATTTTCCCCATAGGGATGACATTTCTTCTGGTGTTAAAAAATCAGTATACTCCTCTAGTTCCACCTTTCCCTTGGCTAAAGAAGAACTCGCATATTCATAGAAGAATCCTTTTGGTACCCTTTCCAAATCAATTTGAATGTCTCCAAGCTCATACGTTAGTAAATCGTCTATTTCCGGAGGCAAGGAATCGGCATGATCCATAACAACTTGAAGAAATGCATAGAAGACATCTTCATCATGCTCTAAGACATACTTCTCCAAGTCTGTAAGGTGTAAATCCCCTTTCGAAAATTTATCTTGTAAATCTTGTTTCTCTTTTTCAAATGTCCAATATAAATTCATAAACTACCTTCTATCTTCTAAACTTTTTTGCTTTTCTTTACCATTTAAAACTTTTTCAAGGTTCCTAATAAAATATGCTCTTTTCTCCCCTTGTACTTCTTCTCCTCGAAAAGCTACTAATTGACCTTCCTCAAGATTTTTCTCTTCTACAATATCCTCATTTAAAAACATATATTTTCCATTTTGGGATATCACTGTCCCACAATAACCATCATAAGATGCTACTTTACCTACTTCAAACTCCATAATAACCTCCTAATTATGCTTTTATTATACCAAAAAAAATACACTTAGTATATGTATATACCGTGTATTTTTTGCTTTGTAGCTTCGCTTAAATCATCAATTTTCCATTCATCATTTGTTTTCGTTAAATAAAATGTAATGGTATATTTAGCAGTTTCTTTAACTTGTTCCATTTGTGTTAATTGATAATCGTAGTAAGCTTCTTCACTATAGTTTCCTTCTTCGTCTTTAATCTCGTCTGGAATAACATTAGATGATAAAACCTTACTATAGTCTTTTACTTCTACCTCTACTTCTACAGTTGCTTTGTCGCCATTTATTTTTTCTTCTTTAATTTCATATTTTAAATCTTTATAATGTTTTTTCATTAATTCTTTATAGCGAGTTTTTTGCTCTACTGTATATTTGGTATTATTGACAAGTGCATCGATGTCATTGACTACAGAATCATCTAACTTTTGATAACCATCCATATAAGCTTCTACTTTTTTGGTTGGTGTATTTGTCATATCGGTTCCGATAGAACATCCAACGAGTGCGAATATACAAAGAAAACTAATAAGCCACTTTTTCACTTTATCCCCTCCCTTAATAGTTTGGGTAAAAAGCATCATTTTATACACCGTGATTTTCATTTTTAGATTTTAAATAAAATTTGCGAATCCAATCGATTGGGATTACTAAAAAAGCTATTAAAATCATCATTTCTAATTCAGGGAAAGTAAGTCCAATCGTTCGGAAAGCACTTCCACCAAAATAGATGAGCAACAACTGAATAATCACTATAAAAGAAATAATGGCAATAAATACTTTATTTTTTAAAATATTAGCCAGTAAATTTAAACGCTGTGTACGAGCATTAAAACTATTAAAAATATCAATAAAAATAAAGAGACCAAAAAAGGCTGAGAGCAAAGAAGCATCCGAAGTATAAAAAGAACGAATCCAATCTGACTTTAAAAAGAAAAAGCAGAGGAAAGAAGATAATAGACCGGTCCATAATATTTCACTATACATATAAGAATTCATAATTGCTTCATTTTTGTCTTTTGGTTTTTCTTCCATATATTCTAAAAGAGGTGGCTCAAAAGCAAAAGCAAGTCCTGCTAAAGTATCCATAACCATATTAATCCATAACATTTGCACAACCGTAACTGGTGTATCAATTCCAACAAATGGTCCAATAATACTTAAACTTAATGCACATAAATTGATGGTTAATTGTAGAATAATAAATTTTCGAATACTTTTAAAAATAGTCCTTCCATAGAGAATTGCTTTACTAATCGATAAAAAATTATTATCTAAAATAACAATATCACTCGCCTCTTTGGCAACTTCTGTTCCACTTCCCATACTAAATCCTACATCTGCCCTTTTTAAAGCAGGAGCATCATTCACTCCATCTCCTGTCATACCCACTACTAGGTCTAATTCTTGACAAATACGAATTAATCTACTTTTATCATGTGGTAACATTCTCGCTACTACTTTTAATTTTGGTAATAACCCTTTTAACTCTACATCATCTAGTTTGTTTAAATCCTCACTTGTCAAAACAATATCTCCAGGTTCTAATATTTTTAATTCTTGAGCAATGGATATCGCTGTCTCTTTATTATCTCCTGTTAACATAACGGTTTGAACATGAGCTTTTTTAACCAATTCTAATCCTTCGACAACGTGTGGTCTGATATCATCTTTAATTAATAAAAAACCAACGAGTGTTAAATTCTGAAAAGGTAATACTTCTTTTTGCGTAGAAGTAGCTAATGCCAAAATACGAATCCCTTCACTTGCCTTTTCTTGTATATATTTGGTTATTTTAGTGCGATTTACATAATCCGTCTTTCCTAGTTCATTATAATAATACTTACAATAAGGCAATATTTTTTCAGGAGCTCCTTTAATTAAATGAATTCTTTTTCCATCTTCAATCGTTGTAATAGCATATTTATCTTTACTAGAAAAAGGAATTACCTTTTCTTTATAGATAGAATAAGGATTACTTTTGACGAATTTTAAGATAGCTTTATCCGTAATATTACCGCCAATTATTTTTCCTTGATCAAAACTACTGGCATTATTTATCGCACAAGAAATATGGACAATTCGTGATAATTTTGTTTTACTTACTTCTTCATAGGTGTATTCCTTTAAATTGCCAGCTACATATTTTACTACTTCTAATTCTCCTTTTGTTAAAGTCCCTGTTTTATCCGTAAATAAGATATTTAGACTACCAGCGGTTTCAATACCTACTAGTTTACGTACTAATACATTATCTTTTAGCATTCTTTTCATATTAGAAGAAAGAACTAACGTAACCATCATAGGCAATCCCTCTGGAACACATACAATGATAATCGTAACCGATAATGTTAAAGCATAAAAAACATTTTCTAACGTGAGACCATTTAAAAGTAAATAGGATATCAAAATAATAAAAGCACTTGCATATCCAATTTTACTAATAAGAGAGGCTAGTCCCGTTAAACGTAATTTTAAAGGACTCATGGGTTGTTCTATCTTTAATTCACTCGCCATTTTTCCATAGAACGTATTGATTCCCACATTTTGGACTTCCATAATAGCTTCCCCAAGTACAACGACACTTCCTCGCAATACTTCATTAGCAATACTCTTTTTCACTTCTTTACTTTCTCCATTTAAACTAGATTCATCGACATGAATACTGCCTTTTAATATTTTACCATCAGCCGGAACTTTATCTCCACTTTCTAAATAAACCAGATCTCCCTTAACTACTTCCTGAATAGGAATCTCTATTTTTTTTCCATTTCGTTTGACACGACACTTCATTTTCGCTGATTCTTCCATCAGTTTAGCAAATGCTTTATCACTTCCATATTCGGAAATGCTAGAGATAAAGGAAGCCATAAAGATTGCTAAAACAATACCTATGGTTTCATACCAATCAAAACTTCTCATCAAAAAAAGCATTTTAACCGCTAATGCAATTAATAAAATACGAATAATAGGATCTCCTAAAGATTGTAATACTAAGTGAAGAAAACTGTTTTGTTTATAATTTCCTATTTCATTCGTTCCATATAATTTTCTATTTTGTACTACTTCTTCTTCGGTTAATCCCAATTCCTTCTTCATAGTATACCCTCCTAATGAGAATATATTCATCTTTCTTTCCATTTTTTATTTTTTTTCATGACAAAAAACGATAAATTGACTTTTCCATTGATTTATAATACAATACAGTTAATTGATGGGGAGGTATAGGAAATGCTAGGTCCATTAAAGTACTATGTAAATTCACGAAAAAAAGATACCATCATCGTTGTCCTTCGTAAATCTGATTTTATTAGCGACTATTTTTTATATAGCAAAGCTGCTAAAACTATTACACCCGTAGAGAATGTATTCCATTTTTTAACACAACAAGGAAACGTAAATGTTCAACCTTGCACATTGGACGAAAATGAACAATTGCTAATACAGAACTTAATTTTCTCTAAATCAGAACAACCTCCCAAACAACAAATTTTATCAAAAAGGTAAAAAATTCTATGAATACATAATAAAAGATTGTACTAGACACGCAAAGTACAATCTTTTTACTTGTAGTTTATTTTTGAAAGGAACTTTCCTCAATATCTAAAATTTGATTCCTAAAAATTTCATCTACAAAGATATGAGGTTGATTAGAGATTGTCTCTAATACATCCGGAACAATTTCTAATTTCCCTGTATCTAAGTTTAAAAGGTAATATATTTCTGAATTAATATGAAAGAATAGTTGATATTCTCTTGTCTCTGGATTATAGGAAACACTTCTGCCTAAATGAGCATCTCTATCTCTTTTAGAAAAAATATTACCACCAAAAAAATCTATTAACACTTTATCAATTAATTCTATTTTTTCCGCAACCCCATTACACCTAGATAGCATGGAAGGTTCTTCTTTATTAAACATCATAAAATCGGCAAAAATTGTTTCGAAACGGTGTTGTAAATATTTCGTTGTATACTCCATGTCTTTTTTCTTATCTTTCAAATCATCATCTACAAAATAATACGATATCATCTCTAACAATTTATAGGCTGAGGTACGTTTCCGTTTTACTTCTGCCATTTTTTTATTTCTCTCTTTAGAAGGAGGCATATTCTCAATTTGTAGACAAATATTGCGAATTTCTAGAAAATGGTGATACATAATGTTAATTCTCATAAAGCAATCCTGCTTTTGTTTTGAATCTTGTAATGTAATTCTTTCATCCATGTAATGACGCCAATCTTCTAAATCTTCTTCTGTGCATTCACTCAATTTTGTCTCATTAAAAGAAATTTGTTTCCCTTTAGAATTCACAAATGTAAAAGACTCTTGATAAAATTCAGAATTCCGCGCTAAATACTGTATATATCCTCTCGGTGTAGTCATTTCACTACGTATTTTTTCATAGATATAAGGACTATTTTCTAGTGCGATAGATTCTAAAATTACTCCATTTTCGTAATAGACAAAATCGGATATGGTCATTGTTGAAGAACCGATATTGCGAAACCTAGGTAGATATCCAATTTTTCTATCTAATGCCGCTAATTCATCATTACTAAGTACTGTCTCATGAATTTCTTCTCCTTGATAAGCAATGGATGATACACCATTAATAGGACGCTGTTGATAGTCCAATTTACTTGCAAAATGTTGCGTTTGAAAATTATTTTGAATATTCATAAAATCAGAAGATAACGTTAAAAAATACTTTTTTCCTTCCTCGCCCGTTGCACATAAAAAATAATGATATAAATCAAAAGATTGGTTCGTATCTGTATCCGAAATTTTTTGAAAGATAGTAGACTGCATTACCTTTGTTTCTATCCCTAGTTCATCATAAATACTCTTTAAAAAATAAGTAGTGGATTTACAAATCATTTCATTCGCTTCTACTTCATCGTATTCATATTTTCTTCTCAATTCTTCGTAACTAAGACCTTGATCTTGTAATCTTCCACCTAAACTATAGAAGAAGACAAAATTTTTTTGCAACTTTTTTCCTGCTCTAATATAAACGAAACGTAATATCTCATCTTTATTCCATTCAGGATTCACTTCCGAAAGAATTTTTTGTTTTAACTGTTCTAAATAAGTATTCATAATACCTCCTATAAAAAAAGATTTCTTAAAAGAAATCTTTAATTTCGATGAATTAAATCCGCCTCTTTTAATACATTATAGATGCAAGAATAACTACGTTTCCCATAGAATTTACAAAATTTGCGGATGCTGACATTTGATCTTCTATATAAATCCACGATATATTTTTTTTCTTGCTCTGTTATGGTATTAACTGGTTTCCTATTTTTATTTCCATGTTCTAAATGAATCTCATTGTGAAGAATTTCTTTCTTCAATTTTAAAATATATTTTGGGTGATATCCCGTAATAGTGGCAATTTCTTGGTATGACAAAAAACTTTGACCTGCCAATTTTTTATTAATTAATTCTACTGCTTCTGCCTTTCTACCCATAAATATCACCAACTATCTTATATTTTATCGAAATAAGTTATCTTTCTTTCCATAACATCTGCTTCTATTGCATCACGTAATAGTTTTCTTACTTTGGCCGGTTCCGTTACATTCCTAAGCCAAACCTTGGTTCCCTGTCTTTCCGTAGTACCATGAGTATCCACGACTACTGAAATAGTTCCAATTCCTAAAATTCTTTGATATAAAGATTCTGTTGAGTCAGGATCTTTTAGCATATATAGTTCTACGGTATTTGTTTTTTTTCTAAAGAAACCCGTAGTTGTTATTAGTTCATCTTTCGTTATTTGGTACGTAGTAAAATTTAAATGAATCATTGTTAGGAATCTCTGCCACAATCCAGATGGCTTTCCTTCCCATAATACCTCAAATTCTACATTCTTTAATGACTCATGCATTACGATAACCTCCATTATTATCCACATTATAGCATATTTTTTAAGGAAAATATAGTTTTTTCCTAAAAATCAAAGTCAATTGGTTTGTTTCTTTCTAAATCATCTTTCGTATCCACAATTTTATATTCATCATTAATAGCTTTCGCAACCTGAAACCAGCCATCTATCAATAGTTCCATCTCTTTTCTACTAGAAGGATCGATAATGCTTTCATTGATATCTTCTAATTCCAAAAGCAACTTAAAAATTAAAACATTTTTCGGAACTTTTTGACCAAAGTGGACAAATAAAATATCATCCGCTTTCTTTTTGGCATTGTTCATAATCTGTTGATATTCTAAAATTCTTGTCTGATCAATATTTAAAGAACTATAAAACCTCTGATATGCCCCCTCTATTACTTTTTCTACTACATCTTTCGGATTTCCTTTTTTTAACTCCCAATGAAGAATTTCATAATTAATTCCCATAATAACCAATTGATTTTCTAGTGGATCATAAACTACTCCTGCTCTATCTAAAAGTGGCTCCATTTCCCCTGTTCTTACTCTTACAGATTGGTAAACCATAGAAGTCATTGTCTGCGAGTTTATTTCTTGCTTTGTCTTAAACCAACTCATACTATCACCATTATTATTATAACAAAAAATCAGGTATTAAGATAGTTCCCTCACTAAAAAGTAGTGGCTAATGCCACTACTTACGTTCTCTTATTTATTCTTTATTTTTTTTATGTAAGAATTAACTTTTTTGTACCAACTTTTATCGGTAGCATATTTTTTGTTAATTTCTTCTGGCGTATCTAGTCCTTTTGCAAAATAATTTTTGGATAGGTTATCAATAAATCCTTTAATTCCAGCTTCTAATGTTGGAAAAGATCGATAAGATCCACATCCTGATCCTACTTGACCACCGACATTATTACATTTTGTGACTAAATTACTACAATGCCAAGTACATCCTGTTTCCAACAACATAATAGCTGTTGCGATATAAGGATCTACCTTTTTTTCTAATGCATAAGAAGCAATTAAATATCCTTTACCCGCTATCGTATCATTTAAGGAGCGATCTAACTTATCACCTAATTCTTGCAAAGTCATCCCTGCATAGACAACTTTTTCTTCTTCCTTTTCCTCTACAACCGGTAATTCCTCAGGGGTAGATTCTATTTCTTTTGGTTCCTCCTCTTCAATATTTGCCTCTTTTGCTACCACTAGATCTACTTCGGCTAGTTCTAATGGCTCGACGATAGGCATGACGGCTCTATTTTGCATTTTAGAATCCTTACGAATATCGTCATTAATAATAATTCCTCCGATAATAACATCCGCTACTGTTAAAGCAGTAATTGCTATTACCCTTAGGCTTGCTTTCACTATAAGTCACCTCATCCTTCTTGTTTTGGGAAAGCAAGTCCTATCGTAACATAATCTATTAGCGATGTCAAATTGTATGTTTACTCTATTTTTTACAAGCCTTATATTTATTTATTTTATAATATCAATAAGTAATAAATTCATAAAATATATCCATTCACACTTTACAAACGAATTAAAAAACTTGCTAAAAAGCTTTAGCAAGTGAACCTTCTACTCCATCGATTGAAGCAATCCATTTTTTTAGTTTTTGAAGAGACTGTTGAATCTGATTTTGATATTCAAGGTACCTTTCCCTATTTACGGCAGGAGGTCGAATCTCTTGTAAATTTTTTTCCAAATTTCTAAAACAATATAGTAAATCATAAAGAGTATCTTCTTCCAAGATTAAAGATTGCTCTATATCCTGCAATTCTAAAGTGCATTTTTGTAATTTTTGTTCGAATTCTACTACCACTTCTAAAGGTTTCTTTTCTTCTTCAAAAGTATCATATTGTTTAGAGATTTCTCTTAATTTTTGACGAGCAAACTCTATCCCTTTTAAAGAGATAGTCTTCTCAAACTGTTGATAAAATTCACGGGCAACCTCCATAGTTTGAGATAATTCTTGCATGAAGGAACGTAACTCTTCCAAATCTTTTTCATCCTTGCAACTTCCTAGGGCTTCTAAAAAGTCTTGTACAAAGCCTTGAAATGACTGTTTTTCTTTAGAAATATTGATACAAGCTAAAGATACTAACATGGAAGAACAAGCAAGACTCACTTGTTTATTTTTAGGTCTTGTTTTGACTTCTAAATATCTTGATTTTGTTTTATCATCCTTCAACGTTAAGATATTCATTTCCATGAAAATTCATCCCTTTCTTTTCCAATTTACTTTCGTAATACTTCTTCTAATGGTTTTCTAGGTCTCGCATGAGGATTCTGCAAAGGATAACCAATTGCAACGGTAGAAGCAACCCGATAATCCGTATGTAATATATCTTTTAATTCTTCCTCAATATGACTGGTATTTCCAATCCACAAACTTCCTAATCCTAAACTGGTAGCCGTAAGAAGCATATTCTCAATCGCTCCACCGATAGAAAGAATATCATATAAATAATTTTCTTCATTATTCTCGGTTAAATAAACCGCAATTAATACGGGAGCTTCTTTTATAATACCGGCTGTATGGGGTGCGGTAGAAGCAGGAATATTTTCGGTCTTCTTAAGCAAAGTATCCGCTATTTTATCCTTTAATTCGCCTTTAATAATTTGAAATTGCCAAGGTTGACGATTGTGTCCAGAAGGCGCTAAAGTAGCCGCATAAATGAGTTTCTCTAGTAAATCTTCTGGAACATCTTTTTTTTCATACTTACGAATACTTCTTCTTGCTGCTATCGCTTCTTGTAATTCCATAATATCACCTAATTTCATCATATCAGTAGAAATCGATACTTTTTGTCGAATATCTATCTCACTTCTATTATCATTATATCAAAAAAGAAGATAACTATCTATCTTCTTTTATTTTTTTATGAAGAATATCTTTATATCCATTCACCCCTGGTTGATCATAATATCGAATATTTAATAAATATCCTCCCAACATCGCACTCATTTCAAAGAAGAAAATTAAATATCCTAAATTCTCCAAAGAAATTTTATCCATGCGAATAATAGAAGTTGGTAAATGACCTTCATAGTGTGCTTGCGCAACACTTTCCATCGCTAATTCATTTACCTCATCCAAGGTTTTATGATATTCCTCCAAATATAATGATTGATTGGAATGAGCAAAGATACAAGTAGAAAACAAAATATCCTTTCCTTCTTGGTAATATTGCCCTAATGAATGAAGATCTCTCGTATTGATGGTAGAAACAGGTAGAATTCCCTTTCCTTCTTTTCCTTGAGATTCTCCAAATAATTGTTTTAGCCATTCGGCAAAGGATGCTAATTTCGGTTCATAGAAATCAAAAGATTCCACTACTTTTCCTTCCTGATATAATTCATCACGTAACTTACTATAATAATAACAATCTTCCAAATTTTCTTTCGCCTTAGAAGCACCTATAAATAATTCTTCGATATCAAAGCCAGCAACAGCAATAGGAAGAAGTCCAACTGGTGTCAGAACGGAAAACCGTCCTCCAATATCATCTGGTACCACAAATGTTTTAAATCCTTTTTCTTTCGCTAAAGCAAGAAGTGTCCCTGTTTTGGCATCGGTGGTAGCAAAGATTCTATCTTTAGCACCTTCGCCATATTTTTCTTCCATCCATGATAGTACTTCTTGAAAAGCAATGGCTGGTTCTAAAGTAGTTCCACTTTTGGAAATAACGTTAACCATTACCTCTTTATCTTTTAAATACTCTTTTAGTTCTAAAAGATAATCCGTTGATAATTGATATCCAGCAAAAATTACTTCTACCGGCTTTTTTCCATAGTAAGGCATCATCGCATCAATAACTGCTTTCGCACCCATATAAGATCCGCCAATCCCTATGACTAAGAATACCTCACAACTCTTACGAATGGTACTGGCAACTTCTTGAATTTCCTTGATATCATCTTTCCTTAAATCATACCATCCACCCATCGGATGATCTTTCAAAAATGTTTCTTTTATGTTTGATAAATCAAAGTCATTCAATTTTTTATATTGATACGTTTTTAAATCAAAAGTAATCATTTTACACCTCTTTTAGCTATATTGACGTTAATATTGTGTACCTTTTTATCGTTTACTAATGGAATTTCTTTGACTACTTTTCCATCTAAACGAAGTTCATATTTGGCTTTATAATTATTGATATTAATGATATAAGTTGTATCTTCATAACGATAAGTAATTTTACAGTTCTCCCATTTAAGAGGGATGGATGGCAATAAATAAAGTTTATTACCAACTTTGTGGAAGCCCAAAATATCATTAATCGCAACACGATAGTACCATCCACTAGAACCTGTATACCAAGTCCATCCACCATGTCCTAGGAAATGCGGATTACTATAAATATCTGCAGCAATGACATACGGTTCTACTTGATATTCTTCTACCTTTTTCTTCGTCAATGTATGTTGAATAGGGTTAATCATTTGATAGTAACGATAAGCTTGATCATTCATTCCTAACTTAATAAGGGCCATAATCCACCATGCGGTAGAATGGGTATACTGACCACCATTTTCACGAATTCCCTTCGCATAATCTTTAATATATCCTGGATTATTTTTAGAATTAGAGAAGGCCGGTGTCAATAGTTTAATAAGACCATGCTCTTCATCGACTAGGGATTTTTCCACATTTTTAACAATAGACTTTATTTGATTATTATCAGCAATATCTGTAAGAATTGCCCAACTCTGTGAGATTAAATCTATCTGGCATTCTTCATTATCTTTGCTTCCTAATTTGTCGCCATTATCGAAGAAAGCACGTAGATAATATTCCCCATCCCAAGCATTGGTGCGTAAAGAATTTTTTAAATTTTCATTAAATTTTTGATAAATGGCTGTATCTTCCTTTTGATGAGAAGCAAGTTCTATAAATCTATCCACTACTTCATAAGCAAAGAAACCAAGCCATACACTAGTACCCTTTCCTTGAATACCAACATGATTCATACCATCGTTCCAATCGCCACCACCGATAAGTGGAAGTCCATTATCTCCTAAAGAATCTAGTAATCTATTCATGATAATTTTAAGATGATCAAATAAGCTTTCTGTTTCTTCACTATAAGTGAAAGTCATTCCTCTTTCTTCTTCATCATCCGCTAATAAATCTCCCACTACAAATGGTACTTGCTCTTCTAATATAGAATAATCTTCCGTAATTCTTACATATTCTAACGTAGCATATATCAACCATAAATAATCGTCTTTATAACGAGAACGAAGTCCGAAATGATTTTCAGAATGCCACCAATGGAGAACGTCTCCTTCTTTAAACTGATGTTTTGCACAAATCAATATTTGTTTACGAGTTGCTTCTGAATCCAATAAGCAAACATTCATAGAGTCTTGTAATTGATCCCTAAATCCAAAAGCACCTCCTACTTGATAGAATCCTGATTTCGCCATAATACGAGATGCGAACGTCTGGTATAAATACCAATGATTTACCATAAAGTTGAAGGAATCATCTGGAGTACTTACTTGAATCTTTCCTAATTTATCATCCCACCAACGAATGGTCTCTTGATATTTTCTCTCGACATATTCTAAATCACGATAACTATCTGCATGTCTACGAATTTCCTCTAAAGAAGTTTCACATCCTAACATGAAAGCAAACGTAACGGTCTCTTTCTTAGCAATATGTTTATCGATATGAATGCTTTTGGATAAAATAGAACCCGTATCTACATTTTTAATAGGATCGGTACTAGTCATGTAGACAATATTATCTTTAAAATTCATTGCATACTTATTTTGAATGGTCAAGAAATTATTCAATTCATAATGATTGCAAACAAGATGCCTTACTGTCTTTTCTTCAGATACCCCTAATACAGGATTTATCCAATAACAAATATCTAAATCTAAATCTTTATTAGCAATATTTTTAATAGTGTAAATAGCAATTTTTACATTCTCATCAGGAGGAACAAAGTAGGTAACTTCCATCTTCATTTCTTTGTTTTTAAATTTAAACGTACTATAGCCAATGCCATGAATCGCATCATACCAATTGACTTGACGGTCATTAATTTTAATTCCCTCTGATTTATCATCTACTAAAGTATCATTTGTCCAACTCGTAATTTTATATTCACGACTGTTATGGGCATAGGTAAAGCCATTATCATTGTTCGTAATAATACTACCAAATGAACCATTCGTTAAAACATTTGACCATGGAAGAGGTGTATTTGGATTGGTGATATGATACTCTTTTCCATCTTTTGTAAATCCACCATACCCATTATCATAGATGAGTTCTTCATCCGTATTGGTATTTTCACTTGTTAAATATTCTTTTTCTTCGTAATCATTAATTTGATTTTCTCTTTGTAATATATCAATCTGTTCTCTTAAAGAGTTATTATAAATCGTATTAAAAGAAAGACGAGCAATACTTCTAAATAAATTTAACTGATCCTCTGTCATTTTACTTTTCTCAATTAATACCACCCGTCCTGGGGTATTTGAGAAACTGTTAACAGCATACATACGATAAAGTTCATCATTTACAATTTTAGCAATCGTTTTGGAAGAAGCTTTATCCTCACTATTAATAATAACAAGATCAACAAATATACATTTACTCTTATAATATTCAAATGCTTTTAAAAGTTCTTGAGCAAGGGAAACAGAACTGATATCATTCATCTCTACTAGGATAATCGGTCTATCTCCACTAATACCAAAACTCCATAGAGTATCTTGACCTAAAGAATTTTGAGATAGAAGTTTTTTTCTAGTATCGTTTAAGTTGATACGACTAGTCTGATATAGATAATTTAACATGGTGTTATATAGGTGAACATCAGAACCCGTAACTCCTAATTTTTTAGTAGCAGAATTTACCATAATCGTTGCAAGAGAGAAAGCTTCCTCAATCATTTCTTCATTGGCATAAGCATTTACTATCGATAATACCTGCTCTTCTGATTTTCCAAAGCCACTAATCATATAAATCGTTACTTCTTTTTGAGGAGGAATCTCAATACGATTACGAATACTAGCAATCGGATCAATATTTTCCCCTACATAATTGCTTAACTTTTTATGAAGACCTAAAGGATTATGATATCCATTTTCCTTATCAATAAAATGACTTCTTTCCGTTTCATAACTATAGTCATCTAATGGCTTTTCAATCCATAATCTATTAACCATATAGAAACGATCTCTAGTGCCACGGATACGACGACTTAAAATAAGGGAATTCGTATCATTATCATACATAGATTTTACAAATAAATTATTAAATACACGATGTCCAATATCCGCATCTCTCTCACATAGAATTGGTTCAGTGTATGTCGTTAATTCCAGTTTTTTCGTTTTAGAAGATACATTTCGGAAACTAATTTTTCTAATTTCCGCATTATGTCTCTTTGTAACGATAATTTCAGAATTTGTTACAATGTCATTATCCACCCTCATATACCGAATACGGTCAAGTGCGAAAACAACATGATAACGATCTGGTTTTACATTCGTAGGAACATAAGTATTACTCCAAACTTTATTATTTTCTAAATCACGAATGTATAAGAAATTACCGTATTCCTGTTCTGTAATTTTGCGATAACGATTTAACTGAATCGTTTTATATCTACTAAAGCCTGCTCCTCTATCATTTAAGAGAATGCAATAACGGGAATTCGATAAAACCGAAACCTCTGGTCTTTGCGATAAGTAAGAGTATTCACGAATATCATTCTCAAAGATTTCTTTCTCATAATCATATTTCTTATACTTAACAATCTTCAAATCAATCATTGGTTCAATTTGAACTTTTTCTTTATTCAATACATCAAAAGATTGAACCCGTATATCATCATAGAAATAATTTTGAATAGCATTCCCTGCTAGATAATTGGTAAGAGAACACAATATCATTCCTTGATGATGTGCAAAATAAGAGAAAATAGGAGTTTTATCTTCATAATCATAGGATTCAAAAAATCCAAATTGACCATACATTTTTAATTTTTTAAATTTCTGGATGTTATGATAAACATCTCTTGGAAACTCCGTAATGGCTAATACAGAACCATAAGGAGAAAGTACAATTCTCTCTTCTGAATTATCTCTAAATTTTAGATAAGGCGTTCCAAAAGCTTTGTACTTATAATTCTGGGAATCATCCAGTAAATTGTATGCTGCTTCACTAATTCCCCATGGCATTTCGCTATCAATAGAACGCATATACTCTTTCTGACAGTAATGAGCAAAATAATAACTTTCATCCATAAGAGTATTTGGATATGCTTTCATCCAAATTAAAGGCATAAAATACTCAAAAGAAGTTCCAGACCACGATAATAATCCTTTTCTTCCTTGATAAGTAGTTAGTGTTTTATCCAGTAAGAACCAGTGACTCTTTTTGACATCCCCTTTGGCGATAGCAACAAAGCTTGTTAATCTAGATTCACTTGCAAATTTATTATAGTGAAAAGGAATCAGTTGTTCACTATAAGCATCGTATCCACAACTAAATACCATTTCATTCTTGTTGAATAAATATTTAAAGTTTGTTTGACGAATTAAATTTTCAATACGATTTTTTAAATTTTCATTTCCATATTTTTTGATAAAGGATTTCGTAACCATTAAGGAAGCAACAAAGTTTCCACTATCTACCGTAGAAATCGTTGGTGGCCACATTCTTTCTAATGTTTTTACATTATACCAATTATATAAATGTCCATGCCATTTTTCTAATCTTTCTACTGTTTCAATGATTTTTTCAATCGTATATACTGCTTCTTCATAAGAAATAAATTTTAATTCAGCCGCACTAATAGCAGCCATAAGAGAAAAACCAATATTAGTTGGAGATGTTTTTACATCCTCCTTAATTTCCCTATTTAACTGATAATTATCAATAATGAGATAATTGTTTTCTTCGGTCAAAAAGGTTTCATAAAAATCCCATGTATCTTTGGCAATTTGTCTTAAATCATCCGTTTCTTTCTTCGCAAGTTTCTTACTGTTACGAACAATATCTTTACTAATGAGATAAAATATAAGACTACTGATAAAGAAAACTAAACTAATCGCAAACGCTAAAGAACTATATTCCCTTCTAAAGATATAAACAAGAACGATAAGAATAGCCGATACAAAATAATTTACTTTAAAATTTACTAAGTAAGAAATAAAGGTATTTTTCGTATTTTTACTAGCATCATCTGCTGTAATCCAAGCAAGTAAATGTTTATGACTAACATGAAGACGATACCAAGCTCGAATAAAAGCATCTAAATATAATTTCGCATTGTATGGTAATGCACTAAAAATAGAAAAAGTTCGAATGAATACAGCTTTAAATCCATAAGCTATATTTTGATAATGCTTTATTTTTAAAGTACGTTCTTTTTGAATTTTTAATTTATCTTTAATGTAGAATAAAATTGGTAAAATTAAAACAGCCGTTACAAACAAAATCCACCATGCCGGAAGAGAAGTTCCAAATAGAAAAGCCAAAATTAATACCAAAAGTAAAGATGCATCTAATAATCCTCTTCTAATATTATCAAATATTTTCCAACGTTCTATTAAAGTAAGTGGAGATTTCTTTGGATTTAACCAACTTGCAATTTGCATATCTCCCCTTGCCCATCTATGTCTTCGTGTAGAATCTACTAAAAAGGTAGAAGGAAAATCATCAATTACCTCAACATCGGATAAAAAGGCACAACGAATGTAGTTACCCTCTAATAAATCGTGACTAAGAATTTGATTATTTGGAAATAATCCTGTTAAAACTTGATCAAATACTTCTAAGTCATAAATACCTTTGCCCCAGAAACTACCTTCTTTAAAGACATCCTGATAAAAATTAGGAACTACTTTATTATAGATATCATATCCCCCAATACCTGCATATATTTGCGTATAAAGAGATTGATTAGTAGATTCAACATCAACACTTACACGAGGTTGCATAATTCCATAACCCTTGATAACTTTCGTATGTTCTTCATTCAGTACTGGTCGATTTAAAGGATGGGCCATTGCTCCTACTAAAGAGAAAGCTGCCCCTAAAATAAGTTGTGTATCTTGATCTAAAGTAATTACATACTTAATTTTTTTATCGAAGTTAGCAAAGGTATGTCCCATGTAATATTGTCGTTGTTCTGCTTCTGGTAATTTTCCTAATAGCAAACGATTGAAATGTTCTAATGCTCCTCTTTTTCTCTCATGTCCTAACCATTCACCTTCTGATTCATTAAATACTCTTTTACGATAAGCAAAATAAAAAATGTCTTTTCCATATTTTTGATTTAACTTCTCAGCTCTTTTCTTCCCTGCTTCTAAGATTTCATCATCGAATGGTTCAATTTGATGATCAGAAGAAGAGCAATCTCCTAGCAGTGTAAAATATAAATTATCTGATTTATTTGCTAGATAATAGGACTCTAATGTATCAAACATCTTCTCTACTTTTTCTACTGTTTTCACAATCGTAACAATAACGGTCATCGTAGCAGCACTCTTAGGAATACCATCACTAAAATCTAATTTTGGGATGGGTGTCGGTCCATAAAATTTTAAATAACATCTATTTAAAATCTCTATTACTATCTCACTAACAGGTACTAGTAAAACAAGGGTTCCTAATATCTTCATTCCAATAAAAAATTGAGCTAAAAAGATAGATAAAGCAAATGTCAAAAAAGCAACCAACAATACATAGATAACCGCTCTTGCCTGTACTGGCTCTCTTTTTTGTAAATAAAAACCAATATGTTTATTTTCTTTCGTTGCAACAGCAATCAATTCTTTGACATACTCATATTCTGAAATATGTTTTTTATTCGCACATTCTAATACTCTTTGCCGATAGTATGCCTTTGTTTCTTTCGTCATCTGACCATAGTAAGAATCCATCAATAATACATACTCTGTTTTACTTACCTTACGATAAAGAACTTCGATTTCAATCTTATTAATTTTTACAATACTATTGAAAATGTTAGATACTAACATATTTGTTTGGGCAGACTCCTGATAAACATTTTCAATTAACTCATTTAAATTAATTTGTTTTCTATCTAATATCTCATTTAGTTGTTTAAACACTTCATTAGATAATTGTCCCAATTCTTTTAACCCAGCATTTAAACGTTCTAAGTAGACTGGTCTATGGACAATATTTTCGTCGAGATTAATATAATCTTGTAAATTTACTTCATGATACTTATGAATGTCATTTTCAATCGCTTCAATGAGTTCTTTTACAGCAAACTCTTCTTTTAATTTTTCTTCTTCTTTTTTGCATACCTTCACTAGTTCATCCATCAATACTAGATAAGTCACTATCCCTATAGCATTAATTTCATGATAAGTAAAATTATGGTTAAAATTATCCTGATAACGATTCAACTCTTTAATCAAAGTATCTATATCTATTTTAAACTTATTACGTTTTAAAACTTTCCGCATCATTTCAAATAGATTGACTTCTCCACGAAAAGCATGACGATATGCCTTTCTATTTTTTAAGAAATTTTTAGCGTTCTTTTCTTGTTCAACTAACAAATAGTAGTTGTCAACAATCCACTCATTCACAGTGCCAATATAGTAATGATCCTGTGTCAAACTTGTCAATGTATTATAATAGGAAGCAATAATTTTCTTATTTTTATTAAAATTTTTTTGATATTTTCTCATCTTGATTCCTCCTATCCCAAAATATTTTCCCATTTCATTATACCAAAAAATAGAACAAAAAAGAAGAGACATCTCCCTATGCTTGATATCCCTTCCATATATAACGAATTTGTTCATTTTCTTTGCGAGAATGAATTTCCTCAAATTGTGTTAATAATTGTTCATTCTTCTCTAAAATATCTTCGAGGGTAAGACCTACAGAGTCTAACAAATATTTTCGTTCTTCTTCACTTTGAGCAGTAGGAAGAAGTTCCATAACTTCAAAGATACGATAATCATAGAGAACTTTCTCTATTCTTTCATGCTTCTCTCGGATAAAATTTTGGTCCTCTTCTTCTAAGGGAATTTGCAAAATAGCATCTATCCCGTATTGTTGATAGAGGCGATAAAGTTTCATGCGTTCATTTCTCGTCTTATAATCTTCTTTACTCAAAAAAACGGCAGCTTGAATAGCTTCTATTTCGGAATCTCCCTTGTTCATACGATCTGAGGTATATCGGCTATCAATCTTTTCCAAAATGAGAAAATGATAAAGTAGTACTTCTCCTAAGACAAATTGATATCGCAATCCTTTTCCTTGACCATGAACTTGATAGTAAGAGATAGCATTCTCTACCGTCATAGAACGGCTTTTTATTAAATAATAAATGACATTATAATTAATTTGATGATTAATGCAATAACGGACTAAACTCTCACTCCCAACCATTAATATTGGTGGTTTTTGATAAGAATCAACAATCGACATTACCTCTTCTTCTTTATACTCCCTATCTTTCGTCAAATATTTCATAAGATAGGATTTCGGCACACCCGTAATAAGAGAAATACGATATAGCGATACCATTTTATGCATAAAAGGATATTTATCAGAAACATGGCTTTTAATAGACGACACCGCCTCTGTTAAGGAAACTCCATCCTTTAATCTTCGATAAATTGGTTCCCTCGAAATTCCTTCCATATCGGCTATTTCAGCAACCGTATACTCTCCTCCCTTCCAAGGGTATTTTTGTGCAATCATGTTATTTGTCTTTGTACGATTTTGAAATAACTTGGAAGATTGAATGATTCCCTCATGAATAGCCTGATCAAGTGTCAATCCTTTATTTAAATACCGATAAATAGTAGAAGGTGCTAGATGTACCTTTCCAGCAATTACTTTAATAGAAACCATTTGTCCATCATATTCATATAATTTTCCTTGAAACATAATTCACCTACTTATTTGTATTTTGATAATAATTACGTTCGGCAAGAGAAGTAGCCAAAACATCTAATTCCACAATATCTTCTTCCTCTAACAATCTATCAATATAATACAACAATTCTGTCATTTGATAACAATCTTGATAGGGAATACTATACTTATTTAGAATGTCTACTTCCTCGTCTGAAAGCCATAAGCCATGTTTGCGAGGCTTTAAAAATCTTTTTTCATAATCTATCTCATTCATACTGTCCCTCTTTTGTTTCTCCCTTTTAAAATATGTATTGGAACATCATAACATAAACTTAGAAGGAAGTCAAAAAAAGTTATGAACTTTTTGTCCATAACCTTTTAACATGCTTTCTCTTTAAGTAAATACCGAATTACTGCTGCCATATTGACAAGGGATACCAATAGTAGAATTATGTGTATCCTAATATCATCATTAGTATTAGGGATATTTCCGTCTCGATTATTCTCAACGGATACTATCAT
This sequence comes from uncultured Bacilli bacterium, assembly GCA_947629445.1. Taxonomy (GTDB): domain Bacteria; phylum Bacillota_I; class Bacilli_A; order RF39; family UBA660; genus UBA5578. The sequence continues at coordinate 29,780 of CANRDU010000005.1, read as the reverse complement.
TTCGTTTTCAGTTATTACTCCTTGAGCATTTTGATAACTTGTAAAATATCCATCTGTATTTTCTTCTAATTCTTTAACAGAATACTCTGTACCATATGGAATATTTTGAATAGTAATTTTTTCTCCACCTGATAGTACTACTGAACTTGTATAAGTCCCATCATCATGTTTCGTAAAAATTAAATCTCCCTCTTTAGAACCAACATAGTGGTAACTTTCACTCATCATAACATCATGTGTTGGCTTCAAAGTAATTTCAAAAGTCCACTTTTGTGCATTAGATCCCAGATTTCCACTAACAATTTTTTCAATGCTTAAGTTATTTGTTGTATATTTTGCATTGACAAAAGATACATCTGTGATATCATCTTCTAATTTTCCAGATTCATTAGTTGCTTTCGTTATATAACCTTCTTGATTTGCGCCTATTTCCTCGACTTTATAGGTTGTTCTTTCTGGAATATTTTCGATTGTAATAGTTTCTCCTGATTTTAAAGTGATTTCACCGATATAACTTCCATCCGCTTGCTTTTTTAATTTCAATATTCCCTCTTTAGAACCACTATAATGGTAAGTTGTTCCAAATATAACATCTGCTTCTGGGATTAAAGTAACTTTAAACACAAAGTCTCTATCTTGCTCTCCTAGATTTCCAACTACCTCTTTACGAATATTTAAATCATGGAGAGAATATTTGATGTTGGTAAAATATATGCTTTCTGTACTTTGAGTATTGAATTTTCCAGTTGTATTTCCTGTTACTTGCGTAATATAACCATTTTGATTTGCTTCTACCTCTTCTACCTTATAAGTCGTTCTCTCTGGGATATCTTCTATCGTGATAGTTTCTCCTGATTTTAAAGTGATTTCGCCGATATAGCTTCCATCATTTTGTTTTTTAAATTCCAATGTTCCTTCTTTAGAACCACTATAACGATAAGTTGTACCAAAAATAACATCTGATTCTGGCTTTAACGTTACTTTAAATGTCCAGTTTTTATCTTTTTCCCCTAAGTTTCCAACTACCTCTTTACGAATATTTAAATTGTGAAGAGAATATCTAATATTTACATATTGTAAACTTTCAATAGATTGACTATTAAATTTTCCAGTTGTATTTCCATTCACTTGCGTAATATAGCCATTTTGATTTGCTTCTACCTCTTCTACCTTATAACTCGTTCTTTCTGGGATATCCTCTATCGTGATAGTTTCTCCTGATTTTAAAGTGATTTCTCCAATATAACTTCCGTCATTCTGTTTTTTAAATCCCAATGTTCCCTCTTTAGAACCACTATAATGGTAACTTTCTTCAAAAATAACATCTTCTTCTGGCTTTAACGTTACTTTGAATGTCCATTTTTTATCTTTTTCTCCAAGATTTCCTGTTACTTCTTTACTAATTTTTAGATTATGAAGGGAATATCTAATATTTGTAAACTTAATATTTTCTCCGCTTTGACTATCAAATTTTCCTGTTGCATTTCCATTCACTTGCGTAATATAGCCATCTTGATTTGCTTCTACTTCTTCTACCTTATAAGTTGTTCTTTCTGGAATTCCTTCTATCGCCACACTTTCCCCTGATTTTAAAGTGATTTCACCAATATAACTTCCGTCACCTTGTTTTGTGAATTCCAATGTTCCTTCTTTAGAACCACTATAGCGATAAGTTGTGCCAAAAATAACATCTTCTTCTGGCTTTAACGTTACTTTAAATGTCCAATCTTTTTCTTTTTCGCCTTGATTTCCAATTACTTCTTTACTAATGCTTAATTTGTGAAGAGAATATTTCGTATTCGTAAAAGTTATCGTTTCTTCATTTTGGCTAGTAAAAGTTCCTGTTGCATTTCCATTCACTTGCGTAATATAACCATTTTGATTTGCTTCTACTTCTTCTACCTTATAAGTCGTTCTTTCTGGAATATCCTCTATTGTGATAGTTTCCCCTGATTTTAAAGTAATCTTACCAATATAACTTGCATTTTCTTGTTTTTTAAATTCTATTGTTCCCTCTTTAGATCCTGTATAATGATAAGTTTGATTAAGGCTAACATCAATAGCAGGAGTAAGTGTTACAACAAACGTAAAATCTTTATTTCTTTCCCCTAAATCACCAGCTACTTGTTTACTGATTTTTAAATCATGAAGAGAATATTTTGTATTTGTAAATTGAATAGATTCTTCCTCTTGATTTGTAAATTTTCCCGTTGAATGACCTTGCGTTTTTGTAGTATAACCATCTTGATTTGCTTCTACTTCTTCTACTTGATAACTTGTTCTTTCTGGAATTCCTTCTATCGTTATTGTCTCTCCTGATTTTAAAGTAATTTCTCCAACATAACTTTCGTCACCTTGTTTTGTGAATTCCAATGTTCCTTCTTTAGAACCACTATAATGGTAACTTTCTTCAAAAATAACATCTTCTTCTGGCGTTAGAGTAATCTTAAATTTCCAATCTTTAGTTTGTTCTCCCCAATTTCCAACTACCTCTTTACTAATTTTTAGATTATGAAGGGAATACTTGGTATTGATAAATTGAATAACTTCTTCCTCTTGATTTGTGAATTTTCCTGTTGGATTACCTTGCGTTTTTGTAATATAGCCATCCTGATTTGCTTTTAATTCTTCTACTTGATAACTTGTTCTTTCTGGAATACCTTCTATCGTTATTGTTTCTCCTGATTTTAAAGTAATTTCTCCAGTATAACTTCCGTCCTCTTGACGATTAAATGTCACATCTCCATTTTTTGAGCCTGTATAATGATAAGTTGTACCAAAAATGACACCTTCATCTGGGGTTAGAGTAACTTTAAACGTCCACTCTCTTTCTTTTTCGCCCTGATTTCCAGTTACTTCTTTACTAATCTTTAACTTATGAAGAGAATATTTAATATTCGTAAACGTTATGGTTTCATCTTTTTGATTAGCAAATGTTCCGGTTGCATTTCCATCCACTTGCGTAATATAACCATCTTTATTAGCTTCTGTTTCCTCGACCTTATAAGTCGTTCTTTCTGGAATATTCTCTATCGTGATGGTTTCTCCTGATTTTAAAGTAATTTCTCCAGTATAACTTCCGTCCTCTTGACGATTAAATGTCATATCTCCATTTTTTGAGCCTGTATAATGATAAGTTGAATTAAGACTAACATCACTAGCAGGAGTAAGTGTTACAACAAACGTAAAATCCTTATTGGTTTCTCCTAAATCGCCAGTTACTTGCTTACTAATAATTAAATTGTGAAGAGAATACTTGGTATTATAAAAAGCTACTGTTTTATCTTCTGTTAATGTTCCTTTGTTATTGGTAAACGTTGTTACATATCCTTCTTGATTTGCCCCATTTTCTTCTACGTCATATTCCGTTCCATTTGGTAAATCTTGTATCGTAATTGTTTCACTATCTTTCAAAGTAAATGTTGCCGTATAAGTTCCTGACTGATTTTTTGTGAAATTCAATGTTCCACTACGTGTTCCAGTATAATTGTATGAAGTTTCTAAAGTTTTTCCAGCAGGAGGAGTTAGCGTAAGAGTAAATTGCCAATCTCGATTTCGATCTCCTTCTTCTCCTCTAATTGTTTTCGTAATAGTCAAGTCAACAGGAGAAATATACCGATTTGTATAATGCACTTCATCTCTTACATTACTGCTGATGGTTCCAGATGCTTTTTTTCCTTCAATTTGTAATCCGTTAATTGTACTTCCTTCTACTTTTTCAAAATAAAATCCATGATCATTATTTTCAGTAGTTTCCTCTTCTTCTACAGTATACTTTGCTCCAACTGTAATTCCATTGATTAGAATACCTTCATTTCCTTTTATCTTAATTTTTGCAGTATGAGCCGGTAAATTCCACTCTTCGTCTGTCCAACCATCTGGTTTATTACCTAATCTAGCTTTTGTTTCTTCACTATAACCAAATTTAATATCAACTGTTTTAAAAGTAGAATTTGTCCAGTACAAGTCTGCATATTGATTAGATTCTCCGTTTTCACTTTCCCCAACTGCTGTCTTCCATACAACTGCTTGAAAAATAGTATCAGTAATAGGTTTGTCATCCGCATCGGCATATCCTACTTTTTCATAATATTTGACAGGAACTTCAAACTCTTGAATATCTCCATCTTTTTCAGTAGCCAATACAGACTGATTTTGAATATCCTGATTCCCTGAATACTTCATATAAACCGTTTTACCATTATAAGTAGTTTCTACACGATTGCCACTATGAGAAAGTAAGAATCCCTCTGTATCTAGCATAACTGTTACATTATCAAACAAATAATCCCAATGTTCCTCATGCTTTCTAAGAAGAATTGCTTTAAAATCCCCCTCTTTTGTTTCTACATTTAAAGTATAATTAAATTCTTCTTTTGGAATATTGGTAGTAGAAGAAGTAACTTCCTTGGTTAACATCAAAGTCGCATCAGATATACTCAATCTACCATTATTTCCTAAATAATTATTAATAACAATTTGTGCCTGATCTCCTGGCTTAGTAGAATTACTGATTGTTGGAACATAATAATTTCTAGAAGTTCTTGTTGGGTTCGTACTTTTTACTTGAATACTATTAGCCATATTTCCAACACGAATTCCACCTGGTTTTGTTGCCACTACCCAGTCATTAATTCCGTCTTTAGATGGCTTAGTACTAGAATACGGCTCCCAGTCATTGGCTTGAGCACTATACCAGCATAAATACTCTCCAGATTTTACATCATCTCCAGCAATAGCAGAACCAAATTCATTTCCTTTTCTCGCAACTGCTACATGGACAGGCTTAGAAGATCCTGCTTTATAATAATCAATAACAATATAATACCAACTATCAGAATTAATCTTAGAAGGATCGGTAATTTGCTGATGACTATTAATCCATGCTTGATAAGTAGCCTCATCCTCTAAATCTATTTCTGAATATCTTTCACTAGGATTACTCATCTCATAAAGAGGTAAGGCCCGTTGAAATACATAGAACCGATTATCAATACTAGGAGAAAAACTTACAACAGTGTCTCCATATTCTTGAGGTCCTGCTGTAGAATATCCCTCATATTTTTTATCTTTAACATACCAGTTTGAATAAAAATATAAATCCCCATTACTATCCTTATTCGCTTCGATATATTCTTCGCTTAACTTTCCAAGATCGATATCTAAACGATCTTCTGTTAAAAATTCATCCGCAATCCCAACATCATAGAATACCCGTAAAGGGGTAGACATTGTTGGACTGTTAACATTGGTTGTATAAGAAGAAACATTTCCCTGAGTATTTACCTCTATAGTAGCTACTTGAAGAGGAATAGCATTCGTTGGAACATTAATATGTAAAGCTTCATCATAATGGGAATCTGATTCAATCCCTTTTCCAATCTCCGTATCAGCATGACCATTTGTTTTCTCCACATATATATCAATCTCACTTAATTTGAAGGTGACTTTTTCTCCTCCTTCTTTTAAATTGTAACAAGGATTTTCAATTTCATTATTACTTGATTCAATTTTATAATATTGACGACTATAACTATATTGCTCAGGTTTGGTTTCTGATTCCGTTACTTGACCATCTACTTGTTCCGTATAATAAACAATTTTATCTTTTTTGACGTTATAGAGAGTTCCAAATAGTAAAACATTTCTAACATCTTTCACTTCCATATATTTACCAACGGGATCAATATAGGATACCGCTTCTTTAAAACCAGCATCATTATTACCCGCTACTGGTTTAAACCAAGCACTAGAAAATTTTTGTAAGATTTCACTAAATAAAGTCGATAAATTTTCAGATTCTACTTCATGAAAATGATCTAATGGAACAAAATTAATATTTTTAATAATGTCACTCTTAGAAACACCATTGTAGTTATCACTAGGAAGTTGCGGAAATTCAAGAGTAGATAATGAACTCGTAGAACGTCCTGGGTGATATTGTAAACTCGCAGTTTGATTATTAATCCAATTTTGCCACTGACTATAAGCATTGGCAATAACATTTTCTGTAGATGCCTTTGCTTGTGAAGTCATATTATTTGGATAGGTATACGTATCCGTAGCTTGAAAATAACGACTTGGGTCCATAATAGCATTTAATCGTGGAGTTGCCCAAGCACCTCTATCACCTGAATTAGACGTATTTAAAGCGCGAATAGATGCCGTATCAATTCCAAAAGAATACACGTCTAAAACTGGTGCATCACTAATTCCTGCTTTTTGAGCTTCCTCCGCATAATGATGTTCAACACGGGACTTTGCATAAGAAGCAGTCATTAAAGTTTGCAAAATAGCAGTAGATCCATTCTCAGCGCTGTGATTAGTATCAGTGTTCGCTTCAAATAAAGTTTGATGTAAGTCATCATTATGATTACTACTACCACCATCTGCTCCATATCCTGTATCATTTGGATTATACCATTCTCCTTTAGAGATAGCATTAGCACCACCATCACTAAAGAATAAAAGAATAGGCTGTCTACTAATTTTCGTCTTGGTAGTAAAGGTCGTATATACGGTATTTTCAGCAGTAAACAACTGTTTTAATCCCATCCAAATTCCTGATTGTGGATTGGTATTAGAGCCACAATTGGTAACTTCTTTTGCTTCAGAAATTTCTTTAACATTGGTGCCTAATTTAAAATGTTGGGTGCTTCCAACCCCCGGTCTCCAATCTCCACCAGTATCACTTGTCAATGTAATATACTCGTTACCAGAATTTGCTGTATAGTGTCCCAAAGGTAAAAGTTCTGCAGCATAAGAGCCATAAACAACAATTCCAACCCGATTTTGACCACCATTAATTTTCATTAAATAGTCAATTCCTTCGTTCATAGATTGGACAACTTTTCCAATACGAGAATCTGCCTTTGTCTTCCCTGTTGAACTAGTTGCACTTCCTCCCATGGAAGCAGAAACGTCAATAACAAATATAACATCCATCGGAATGCTTTCTGTCGTATTATCTACTTGGCTACTTCCTAATAAACTATAAACGTGCAAAAACTCGCTATTATTCGTAATAGTGCCATCATAGCCATCTGTTGCCATATCCAAAGTAATAGCTCCTTTAGAAACCGTTTTATCAGCCCAAACTCTACCCGCAGCACGAGAATTATTTGCTAGATTAAAGAAATTAATATAGTTATCCATAGTATTATTATCAGCTACATAAGATTTTGAATTTGCTAAAATAGATTGGACTTCACTAGAGTTTGAAGTTCCCCCTAACAAAGAAACAATTCCTCCTACTATCCTTGTAGAAATTCCCCATTCTATTTCAAGCAAAAATACTGAAACTACTAACAGAAGTAGTACACACTTTTTACTTATATTTTTCATTTTTCTAATTGCTCTTTTAGAAAATTTTATTTTTTTCAAAATCGTTCACCTCTACTAGTTTTTTTTGATAATATTTTTAACAATGGTCTGTAGTCAAAACTTTTTACTCCCATTATCCTTTTTACTTATACATCTATCATAGTAAAGATATCACAAAAAAAAAAAAAAAAAATTAAAATTTTTTAAAAATAAATTTAAAAAAAGAAGTTCAAAAAAGATTCTTTTTTTCGCATCAGAACATCAAAAAAGTTACGCACTTTTTTGTCCATAACTCATTTCCCTTTAATATCTTTTCTAATAACAAAATATTCTTGCAAAACTTGTTGTCATATTTTCATAATACTACCAACTATTCATCACCTTTGCACTTTTCTAACTCTTCTAATGCAGAAAGTAGTCCTAACTTCCCATATTCATAGGTAAGTCCCCCTTGTTGATAAGCAATAAAAGGTTCTCTAATAGGTCCATCGCAAGATAGTTCAATAGAAGATCCCTGTGTAAAAGCACCAGCCGCCATAATCACTTTGTCACTATATCCTGGCATATCCCATGGTTCTGGAACAGCAAAAGCATCAATTGGGGATCCTTTTTGAATTCCTTGACAATAACGAATTAGTTTATCCGCATCGTGGAAACATATATTTTGAACAATATCTGCCCTTTTGTCTTGATATTTAGGCTCTACCTCATAACCCAGTTTTTCAAGAGCATAACTAGTTAAAACAGCAATCTTCAAACTACTCGCTACCACACTAGGAGCAAAAAAAAGTCCTTGCGCTAAAGATTTATTTACCCCTAGGCTAGGTCCTACTTCCCTTCCTTCGCCTGGTAATGTTAAACGCTCTGCTGCTAATTCTACTAATTCTTTTTTACCTGCAATATAAGCACCATTAGGAGCAATTCCTCCCCCTAAATTTTTGATGAGAGACCCTACCATGACATCTGCCCCGACCATTACTGGTTCTTTATCACTGACAAACTCGCAGTAGCAATTATCTACCATAATTATTACTTTTTTATCAATTTTTCTAATAGTTTTTATAATATGTTCTACTTTGTCTATCGTAATACTCTTTCTAGTAGAATACCCTTTAGAGCGTTGAATTTCTATCAACTTGACAGAGTGATTTTGTAAATAGTCAACAATCTGTTTTTCATCAAAATCATCATCTTTTAAATCAATTTGATCATAGGAAACTCCAAAAGACTTTAAAGAACTTGGATTTTCTTTGATACCGATTACTTCATGAAGAGTGTCATAGGGAGTTCCTGTAATACTTAGCATCAAATCACCTGGTCTTAAATAAGCAAAAAGAGCAACGGTTAATGCATGACTTCCCGAAATAAATTGATTACGAACAAGAGCATCTTCTGAACCTAATACTTGTGCAAATATTTTCTCGATGGTATCTCTTCCTAAATCATCATACCCATATCCCGTTGTAGAATCAAAATGAGCCATGGATAAATGATGATCTTGAAAAGCCTTTAAAACTCTTCTACTATTTTCAAAACTCTGTTTATCAATCATCGCAAATTCGTCTTTTAAAGAACCTTCACATTCCTCGATAAAGTTTTCTAATTCCTTTTTTGTCATTTTATTCCTCCATCTATCCGAATAACAGTACTATTTATATAACTAGCCTCATCACTAGCTAAGAAAAATATTACTTTTGCAATTTCTTCTGGTTCTGCCATTCTCTCTAATAAAATTTTCTTAGTTTCTTCCTCTAAAAAAGAAGGAGACATTTCCATTACGGATTCCGTTTTTGTCCATCCAGGTGCGACAGCATTCACCCGAATATAAGGCGCAAATTGTAATGCTAAATTATGCGTTAAATTAATAATCGCTGCTTTAGAGGCATCATAATCGATACTGATAGGAGAATAACAATCAATACCATTATTAGAAGACAAATTAATAATAACACCCTTTTTTTCCTGTAACATGTATTTTGATACTTCTCTACTAACAGAAAACATTCCAATCAGATTCGTATCGATTACTTTTCTAAAATTTTCTACCGTGTGATCCATGAATGAGTCTCCAATATCAATCGCTGCATTATTCACAAGAACATCGATTCTGCCATAAGTATGAATAACCTTTTCAACCATTTCGTGAATTTCATTTTCTTTTGTAATATCACAGGCAATTGCAAGAGCTTGTTCACCCATTTCTTCTATCTTTTGAACAAGGGCATCTGCTCTTTCCTTGCTATGACAATAATTGATAATGACTTTGTCATGATTCTTTGCAAATTGTAAAGCAGTACTTGCTCCAATTCCTCTACTTGCCCCTGTAATTAATACCACTCGATTCATAATCCACCTCGTAATCATTATATCAAAATAATCTTTTTTTGAAATCACTTCCTAGTAAATATTTCTTATTTATGTTAAAATTAAAAACAGAAAGGATACAAAAACTATGCTATCACTATTTGGAAAAAAGAAAATGCAATTACCAATCGAATTTGGCGAATTTCCAGCCTATACTGGTAAAATCAAAAAAGGTCCTATTGTAACAGAAACAGATACCTACAAAAGAATCACTTATTACGTGTCTGGAGGTATCGAAGAATACGAGCAGTTACTCCTAATGAATGCCTACACAAAAAAAACACCAGTTCGTTATGAGCGAGAAAAAAATTCTTACATTATCATTGAAAAATCAGGATTTCGCTATAAAATTGCTTTTCATAAGAAAAAATAAAGAAAGAAACTTAAGTTTGGCGTTGGAAATTTAAAATAAACCACTTCCAATTTAAGTTTCTTTCTTTTTTATTTGTTTATCTAGTGCTAATCGAAGGAGAAGTTGTTTCGGTTTTGATAGACTTTCTTGTTGATTAATCCTTTTTTCTTCCTCTTCTAATATATCTGCCGTAACTGTATTTAATACCTCAGGGTGAAAAGCAAGGTCATAATCATCTTTCGATAAGTAGGCATTGTGAGCTAAATCAATAATGCCATTTCCATAATTAATAAAAGAGTGATAATGTTTCCCACCTAATGGTAAATCAATTAGTCCTGTACTTGCACTCAAACCTCCGAAACCATGTAAAACATCCAAACAAGCACTATGACACTTAAACAATAAAATATATGGTTTCAAATTAGAAAAATATTGAGATGCATAATATACTGTAATATTCCCTCTCGTAGTTTCTAAAACATATCCACCAGGAATCATTTGACAACCCAAACAATTCGGAAACTTTATCATTCCTTGAGGATTAGGAAAAAATCCCATATTACGAATAATATGTTGCATTTCCCCAAAATAACTATACCCATATTTTTCCAGAAGTGGCAAAAAATACGGTTGATATTTCGTTGCTATTAACGCAAGAAGTTGATTAGTATAATCCGCCGTTTGCTGAAATTGAAAATGAAATCCTAATTGTTTTTCAACCTCTTGAATGATTGTTTTTGCTAATTGTTCCCCCCGAAGATAGTGCCCATTTTGAATTTCATCATATAATTTATCATACTTATTCATATTCATTCCTACTTTTTCTTTGTACTAACAACAGGATATGGAAAAGAATATTGAGAACAATCTTCTAAACGAACCAAAAACTCATCATGGGCTTTTTCATAAGCATAATCATAAACCTCATCAACCCATTCACTATAAAATGGATTTCTCATACCTTGATATCTTTCCTGTAATTCCTGCTTTGTAAAATGTGTACACCCACACATAGCAATAAAAAATTCTTTATGAGCTTCTGTTGCCTTATCAATAATTAATCTCGTTAATTGACATGGCATAATTCCTACTAAAATATCGTAAGATTCTATATTTGTTGCTCTTGTGAACTCCTCTTTTTTTAGAGTAATACCACCTAATTTAGTCGTTACTAATCTAGGATCATAAGTCGTGATAGTTCCTCTCGCACCATGTGCTCGTTGTCCTTCATCCATATATTTTGCAAAAGCTGGAAAAAATCCGCCTCCTACCTCTAATACACGGTAATCCCAACCATAACGCTCTCCAATCATTTTGGAAAAACCTAAATACCAATTTTCCTCTTCTGGTAACATATCGCACTCTGCATATATCTGCATCATTAAATCTGGTGTTTTACGAGCTGACTCTGGATGGAAAAAATGATCACGAATATAGTATTGTGCTTCCTTAGAATATCCACTTTTATATTTTCTTAAATATTCTGCCACTGCCTTTAAATATTTATAATTGTCTTTTGATGATATTTTCATTATAAATTCCCCCTTAACAGTCGCCTATTTTATCATAAGAAAAAGAGGATGTCAAAACAGCTATCCCCTATGTTTTTGAAATTGATAATACTCATGTACAAGGCTTCTATATCCTAATTCTTTCAAATAGGAATAAGGAACTTTCCCCATATTAGAAAAGTGATGATTACCTGTTTTTATATACCGTAACTGTTCTTGGAAATAATGATCAATTTCTCTTAATCCCTTATCCGTTGTTAATATTGGAAAATACCAAATACTCCAGTTTAATTCTTTTCCTTTTTTCTCATAAAAAAATTTATAATTAAAAATATTATTCATAGCCTTAATTGCTTTATCACTTGAAAGATTTTTGCGCAACATCCATCTTCTTAAAGCCTTCGCTTTTCTCCTTATTTTCGCTTTCATTTTTTTCTTAGCATGAGAAGATAAATCTATTACCTTATGGTAATAAGAAAATCCTAAAAATTCAAAGGGTTCTCCTGGAGTAATATAACACTCCTTGTCTGGATTAATTACCAAATCTAAACTAGCAAAGTAATGATGCATATATTTTATCTTATCCGTTAATTCTTCTTGCGTCGGTGCAAAAATAATGATGTCGTCTGCATATCTTGCATAACAAACATCTTGCATAGCAAAGTCTAGTTTCGATAGATACAAATTGGATAAAAAGCAAGAGATAGGAGTTCCTGCCATAACCCCTTTTTCTTCCTCTGTGACTTCTCCTTTATACAAAACTTTTTTATTTTCTAATATCTTTTTTAAAAAATTATAATCTTTTCTATCAACTTCTTCTTGTAAGATATTTAATAATTTTGAAACGGAAATACTATTAAAATAGTTATGGATATCTACCTTATATCCATAACCTTTTACACCCTTGGTAACTTGTTTAAAAGCTTGTTTCGGACCAATATTTTTTCGAAAAGAATAACAGTTGGGCGCTAATAAACTATCATATTCAAAAAATAAATAGTGAATCATTTTTAATATCAATGTTTCTTCTTCCGAATAAGAATAAACAATTCTTTTTTTATAGGAACCATTTTTATTAATGATCTTTTTATTAGGAATAGAAAATGTATAATTTTCATCAACGATTTTTTGAGCAATTTTTAAATATTTTTTATTTTGAATGTAGTCTTTTAGTTTTTGCCATTCTTTTTCTGGTACATACTGGCTTTCTTTATACTGTAAAAAAGAATTCCAAGCATCTTCATCTATTAACCTGTTTAAAACAGACATACCTCACCACCAAGGAAGAGAACTGATTGAATAATCGTGTAACGATTAATGACAGGATTATATATATTGCGTCACTTGCAAGACCTATTTTTGTGCAATATACTGAACCCGCTGCAAGTAGTGTTTCCACATCTCTTCCAGTTTTATTATAACAAAAAAGATAGTACATTTATACTATCTTTAAAAATATTTATTCTAATTCTTGTTTCCAACTATCTTCCAAAGAATTATCATTGGCTAGAGTAGTTACTGCTTTAGAAATACAAGAGTACATCTTTTTCGTACAAGTTTTGTCTGCTTGGTAATTGGCAATATTTTTTTGAGAAATTCCAATAGACATTCCCTCTGCATAAGCATCTATGTTAGCGCCTAAATAAATAAACTCCCACTCTTTTAATGAGGAAATCATAGTCTTAATTTTTGCTTTAGTATACTCCTTAGAAGCATTTTCAATACCGTCTGTAGTAATAACAAAAATGACTTTCTTATTCTTTGCTCTTTTTTGAATCTTTGTAATGGTCAATCCAATAGCATCCATAAGAGCAGTTGTGCCTCTTACAAAATATTCTTTTTCAGTAATTGGTTTTACTTTTTGAATATCTTCCCCATCATGAAGGAGCTCATATTTATTATCAAATAACACAGTTGTTAAATTTACTTCCCCTTTTATTTTTTTCTGTTCCTCTATAAAATGATTGTATCCTCCTATCGTATCACTTTCTAATCCCGCCATCGAACCACTTCTATCTAGCAAGAAGACGATTTCTGTTTTCTTTTTCATATAATCCTTCCTTTCATGTTATAATGATATAAGAAAAACCACTTTATTTGGTCGCTTAGAAGGAGACATTTTTATGGATATTCAAAAGAAATTAAGATTATATATACAGGAAAACTTAGAATATTTACAAGAAGAAAAAAACATATTATATGATGAATTTAATACCTTCGCTTATAAGAAAGCTGTGACAACAAAGTCATCCGTAAAGGATTTTATCAATCAAGCAAAAGAGGACTCTTTTTCCTCCTACTTATTTTCTTTAATTGATCAAAAAGGATGGAAAGATTCTGACTTATACCATAAAGCACATATAGATAGAAGACTTTTCTCAAAAATAAGAAATGAAAATTATCATCCCAGTAAAGAAACCGTTATTGCTTTAGGACTAGCTTTAGAATTAACAACTTCAGAGTTTGAAAAACTACTGACCAAAGCCTCTTTTTCCCTTCCTAAGAATACGATTTTTGATTTAATTATTCGTTTTTGTATCCAAGAACATATTTACAATATTATGGAGGTCAATCAATTATTATCGGAATATTCTTGTCCTCTACTTGGTAATAACGAAAAATAGACGCATAAAGCGTCTTTTTTAAACCATTTCATTTACCTTACCATTAAATTTCTGATAAGCCTGCGTAATCTTAGTAGCTTCTGCCTTTTCTAATTCATACCATCCTCTTTGAAAGGCATAATCAAAAAATAATCTTTGTAATTGTGAAGTCTTATCAAAAATAGGTTTAATCTTATCATATAATTCATGATTACTCATTTCATTTAAAGCATAAGAATAATTATTTACCATATTTTTTAAACATTCTAATAAATCATTTAGATAATCTTGATCATTCATAGATACGGTTTGTGGAACTTCTACTTTAGGATTTGATACAGTATTATTATTCATTGGAACCTCCTGTGTATAAAGCATCTAACAATTCTTGGTAATGTTTTTTTAAAGTAGTAGCTAAATTAGAAAATGCCTCTTTCAATACAACATCCGTTACTTCTGTACTATAATGATTAGCCTTTTTAGAGAGTGTAAAATTCCAATTCATCATATCTTCTAAATATGATAAATCTTTCGTAGATACCATGGCTGGTACTGTATTCATAACATCATTCCTTTCTATTTTTATACTGGGATAAATTTTTAGAAAATATACAAAAAAAGAATCAAAATAATTGATTCGACATCAAGATTAATTTTATAAAAATTTACAACTCTTCACATATTTTAAGGAGACAAGTGATGTGCATTTGTTCATCTTCTATGATTCTTGTTAGGATATCTTGAATATAGTGATCACCAATCATCTCAATATGTTTTTGATATCGTTGAATAGTTTTTCTTTCCCTTTCAATATCTTCCATTATAACTTCATGAATATCGAGTGAATAATTCAAATAAGAACTCGTCCATGGTAAATAACAGCCAATATTACTATCAATCGTATAAAAGGATGGCGGATATCCTAACTTCCAAATTAGTTCTCCTAATATCCGCAAATGATGCATTTCTACAATAGCAATTTCTTTCAAAGTATTGGTAATTTCTACTTGGGTAATACTCTGATACAAATATTCATGAATAGCAGTATCTTCTCCTCCTTCTCCTGCATAATCTTCCAATAAAATTTTGGCATATTCTACATTTTCTTTTTCTACTTGTATAACAGGATAAGGCTTTTCTACTCGACAGTTCATTTTATCACCACTACAACCTATGAAAAAAATGTTTAAAAAATGCTTTCTCGTTGATAAATACACACTTTTATAGTAAAATATTAATGAGAATAGAGAGGCGGTTTTATGGATTTTACAGAATTAAAAACCCTAAATGATTATTGGAATGCTTCCAATTATTTAGCACTAGGACAACTATACTTACTAGATAACCCCCTACTAGAAGAACCTCTAAAAAGAGAACATATCAAAAAGAAAATAGTAGGTCATTGGGGAACGGTTCCGGGTCAAAACTTTATTTATACCCATTTAAATCGTATTATTAAAAAAAATGATTTAAATATGATTTATATTTCTGGTCCTGGACATGGTGGGAATGCCATGGTTGCCCAAAATTATTTAGACGGAACCTATAGTGAAATATACCCAAATATTAGTAGAGATAAAGAAGGAATGAAAAAACTTTTCAAGCAATTTTCTTTTCCTGGGGGAATTTCCAGTCATGTTGCCCCAGAAACTCCGGGTTCTATTAATGAAGGTGGTGAATTAGGATATTCCCTCGCTCATGCTTTTGGAGCCGTATTTGATAATCCTAATTTAATTGCTGCATGTGTCATTGGCGATGGAGAAGCCGAAACGGGTCCATTAGCAACCGCTTGGCATTCTAATAAATTCTTGAATCCCAAAAAAGATGGAATTGTCCTTCCCATCTTACATTTAAACGGCTATAAAATTAGTAACCCTACTATTTTTTCTAGAATTTCAAAGCAAGAACTCGCTCGTTTTTTTGAAGGCTGTGGATGGCATCCTTACTTTGTTGAAGCAGATGACATTGTAGAAATGCATCAATTAATGGCACATACTCTCGATAGAATTGTTCTTGAAATTGGAAGTATTTGGAAACATGCTAGAATGTTGGATGATGATCGAAGACCATTTTATCCTATGATTATTTTTCGGTCTAAAAAAGGATGGACTGGTCCTAAATTTGTCGATGATAAAGAAATTGAAGGAACTTTTAGAGCCCATCAAGTACCTATCTCTATGGAAAAAGAAAGTCACGTAAAAATGATTGAAGAGTGGTTAAAAAGTTATCACCCAGAAGATTACTTTGATGAAAATGGAACCCTTATCGAAAGACTACAAAATTTTCCGCCTAAAGGGAACAGAAGAATGGGTGCTAATCCTCATGCGAATGGAGGATTATTACTAAAAGATTTACGATTACCGGATTTTAAAGATTATGCTCTTGACTTTAAGAAGCCTGGTGAAATAGAAGCACAAGATATGTTAGAACTTGGAGGATTTATTAGAGATATTTTTGCGCTCAATGAAGAAAATAAAAACTTCCGTATTTTTGGTCCAGATGAAACAATGTCTAACCGTTTATCAAAAGTATTTGAAAAAACAAATCGTGCTTGGAATGCTACCAAATTTGATAATGATGAATTTTTAGCTAGCGACGGAAGAGTAATGGATTCTATGCTTAGTGAGCATATGTGTGAAGGATGGTTAGAAGGATATCTTTTAACGGGTAGACACGGTGTATTTGCTAGTTATGAAGCTTTCATTCGAATTATCGATTCTATGGCAAGTCAACATGCTAAATGGCTAAAAGTAACTAGTGAACTACCTTGGCGACAGAGTATCGCTTCTTTAAATTATCTATTATCGTCCAATGTATGGCAACAAGATCACAATGGATTTACGCACCAAGATCCTGGTTTCCTAGACCATATGGCTACCAAAAAAGCTGATATTGTAAGGATTTATCTTCCTCCCGACACAAACTGTTTACTATCCGTTTTTGATCACTGTATCCGAAGTAGAAACTATATCAATGTAATGGTTACTTCTAAACATCCTAGACCGCAGTGGCTAACAATGGATGAAGCAATTAAACATTGTACACAAGGAATTAGTATTTGGAAATGGGCTAGTACCGATAATGGTGGAGAACCAGATGTCGTTCTTGCGTGTGCTGGAGATACGCCAACTTTAGAAGCCCTCGCTGCTATTACTATTTTAAAAGAAAAGAAAATCGATATTAAAGTTCGATTAATCAATGTAGTTGATTTAATGAAATTACAACCTCAATCTAAACATCCGCATGGTCTAAGTGATCAAGAATATGATGAATTATTTACAACCGATAAGCCAATTGTATTTGCCTATCATGGTTATCCTTCTTTAATTCACGAACTTCTCTATTACCGTAACAACAGAGATTTACATGTAAGAGGATATATTGAAGAAGGTACTATTACGACACCATTTGATATGCGTGTCCAAAATCATATTGATAGATATCACCTTGTTATGGATATTGTAAGACGAGTTCCTAAAATAGAAGGAGAATGTGCTTATATTATTCAAGAAATGCAAGAAAAACTAATTGAGCATAAGCACTATATCGAAGAATATGGAGAAGACCTAAAAGAAGTTAGAGAATGGGTTTGGAAATAAAAAAGACACCTTGGAGTGAATTTATAAAGATTCACTTTCAGGTGTTTTTTTACTCTGAAATACTAGAATTTCTATCTACCAATGTATATTGATAAGGCATTTCTCCATAATTTGTGCCCCCCAACATACTCCTTTCGGAATCTGCTAAACTTCGTAATTGATATAACCATTCCGTAAGAGCACAACCCTTTTCCTTCATTCTCATTTTACGATAACAGTCTACCGCAATACGCATAGCTTCCTCTTTATTTCCTTCCTGATAACAAATTTGATATAGCAAAGTTGCTGCCTCTTGATAGTGTACAAAACCCTCTTTCATATATTTTATAATATAAATACGGGCATTGGTATAATCTTCACTCTGATAATATAACTTTGCCTGTTCTAGGTGATAAATAGGATGTCCTATTCTTTGATATGCTCCCCTATAAATATCAATCGCATCGATGATATTTCCACTATTTACGAAACTTTCTCCCTGATGTCTATAGGTTTCCATATCTTTTAAATGAGTTGCTTCAATTTGTTTTTCAGCAATAATTCTTTCATATAAAGCAACGGTTTCTTCTTGAGATTTCGTTAGAGAAAGTTTATGAATATGCTCACAAGTATTTATCAATGGTGTAAATACTTTCAGTTCTAAATAAGCATCCATGACATAGAAGAAACTTTCCGCATCTTTCGTATCTAATCGTAATAATTGCTGTGCTGTCATCATCCGATTTCCGATTCCTCTATCTTGGGCAAATTTTGTTTTTAAAGCTTGTTTTTTTTCTTCTAAATGATTTTCATATACTTTTTTTGCCATAGATACTGCACTAGCAAAATCTGCATAGATATTTTTTGTTTTCGAAAGCATCTCACAAACTTCTAGGTGTTTAACAACTCGGTCGTATTCTTGATTTTGAAATGCCGAAGTCGCTAATCGATAATTACTACGAATAGGAAGATACCCAATATTAACATTTTGAATATAATCTCCTACGGGACGATTATTCGTGTATGATTGACCTATTAAATCTCCTAGTAAAGCGTAAGAAAGAGAGAAATTAAAATGATCATTTCTATCAAATTGACTTAATCTATAAAGAGCTTCTTCATAATCGCCTTCTAAAACCGCTAACTGATATAATCCGTAGTGAGGAAGAGTAGCATCTCTTTGCAAATTAAGCGCCCTATAAAAATGCTCTTTTCCTTCTTCAATGTGTACTTCACTACTTCCTTCTTGAATCAACTCTGCAAAAATTCTAGCTTCTGCCAATGATAAAAATCCCCAAACAGTTTCTGACTCTGCATCTTCTTTTCCATAGGTAACTAACAAATTTCTAGCATATAACAAATCTGCTAATGAAACATTTTTCTGATAAATTAAGTTTTTGGCTTCTTCGAGTGATTCTTCCATCATACACCTCCTTTTTTTCTATTTTTTCACATGAAAAGAACAGGTATTTTTACAATGTTCCACAATAACCTGTTCTTACTACAATCATCTTATTTCTGTAATAGCAAATCATTACAAAACCGTGTGCTATTGTATCAAAAATATCTAGAGATGTCAAATTGGTCTATTTACTTCAAAATTAATTTTGCGTATAATGAGAATAGGGAGTGTGGTAGCATTGGCAGATTTACTAGAAAGAGTTAAAAAACTATTAGAAAAAGAAGAAAATCTTACGTTGGAAAAAATAACATTCCTTCTGCACCTAACAGAACCAGAAAAACAATTATTACAAGAAGTTCTCTCACAATTAGAACGAGATGGATTTATTTACGAAAATGATTCTCAGGAATACATACGATTTCCCAAAAACGGCGATTTAGCAGTCGGAGAAGTGCGTTTCGACTCTAAACATAGACCTTTTGTATTAGTCGGTAATAATATGGTATTTGTTCCTGATAACCATTTAAATGGTGCCTTAAAAGGAGATATTGTTCTTGTTAAACGCAACGGATTCATGAGTTTTGGACAAAATCGTGCAACGATTGAAAAAATTATCCAAAGACAAAATAACATTGTCGTATTTGAGTGCTACAGAGATGGTAAACGGAAACGTTTCCGTCCTTATAATAATCCTTTTTCTTTTCAAGTATCCCTTAGCAAAAAAGACCGTAATGCTCTTGCTGTTGGCGATCGTTTCTTTGTAGAAATTGATAAAATCAACCATAACGGAATCTTTCACGGCGATGTTATTTGTCTTATTGGTCATAAGGATGATCCATATTTAGACGTGAAGACGATTGCTGCTACCCATGGGATTCGTATTGAATTTCCTGAGTCTGTGTTAGAAGAAGTAGAAACCATACCAGATACCATTAGTCAAGAAGAATTAGATTTAGAACTAAAACGGGGACGAATTAACCTATTAGATAAAATGATTTTTACTATTGATGGGGCAAAATCAAAAGATTTAGATGATGCGATTAGCTTAGAAATCAATGCTAGGGGAAATTATATACTAGGAGTTCATATTGCTGATGTTAGTTATTATGTAAAAGAAGGTTCTGAATTACAAAAAGAGGCTTTTAAAAGAGGACATAGTTATTATTTTCTAAATCTCGTATTCCCCATGTTACCACCTAAACTATCCAACGGCATTTGTTCATTAAATCCAGAAACAATGCGATTTACAAAAAGTTGTGAGATTGAAATTACACCAGAAGGAAAAATGGTTTCCTATCACATTTTTGATAGTGTGATTCGTTCACGCAAAAAAATGACATACGAAGATGTCAACCGCATTTTTGATAAACGGGAAAAACTACCTGAATACGAAGAATTCATACCTACCCTTCAAAGAATGTTTCAATTATCTCATATCTTAGACCAACAAAAACATCAAAGAGGCTATATCAGTTTCGGTGATAAAGAAATACAAATTCAAACAGATGAGGAAGGTATGCCAGTATCCATCATTCCAAGATATCGGGGGTCCTCAGAAAAACTAATTGAGAATTTCATGTTATTAGCCAATGAAGTAATCGGTAGATATGCCTATGACTTACACTTACAAGAGTGTAATCTTCCTTACATTTATCGCATTCATGACCTACCAAATACACAAAGAATTCATGAAGTAATCGATTATCTTATCAAAAGCGGATATCCACTTGAACAAAAAAACTATCAAGATCCTAAAGAATTCCAAAAATTATTAGAGTCTCTTGCTCCCCTAGATGCATATCCAGCTATTTCGGATTTATTGATACGAGGTCTTTCCAAAGCCAAATATAGTGTTGACAATATTGGTCATTTTGGTTTGGCTTTAGCAAATTATACTCATTTTACTTCTCCTATTCGTAGGTATTCTGATTTACAAACTCATTATAATATGAATAAATATTCTTCTTTATCTAGACAAGAATTAGACCCTGCTTTAGAAAGAGAAAAAATGATTAAAGTATGTAAACATACGACGCAAGTTGAAAAGATAGCAGATTCCACAGACCAAGAAATTACAAATTATAAATTAGCGCAATTTATGGCTGGAAAAGAAGGAAATGAATATATCAGTATGATTACTTATATTAGTAAAAATCATGTCGTCATTAAAACTTCTGATTTTGTAACTGGCACAATTCCTACTAGTGAGTTAATAGCCTTAGGGTATGAACTTCAGGAAGGAACTACTTTAGTTCATAAAGATACGGGCGAAACTTTACGAATAGGAGACTT
The DNA here is from genome assembly GCA_947629445.1 of uncultured Bacilli bacterium. Lineage (GTDB taxonomy): Bacteria > Bacillota_I > Bacilli_A > RF39 > UBA660 > UBA5578. The sequence goes on along the minus strand of CANRDU010000005.1, from coordinate 8,355 downwards.
TATTCATGCTAGATTAGTAGATGCCAGTCCTATTTCACGAAAAATTCAATTCTCTATAGTTATTCTACCAACACATAAAATTTATACGAAAAAAGGTGCTTAAAAAAAGAGTCAGCGTGTGCGACTCTCTTTTTTTGGTTGTCTAAGAAATGGTAAAAACTGATTTTCATATCTTTCATAAATCTGCTTGATTTCTGCTTGTTCTTCCAAACCTTGTATTCCTTTTAAATTATCGTATTTTTCCTGTTCTAAAACATCATAAGTCTTCCATGCAAAATTACGGATAAATTCCCCATCGTCATCCGTTCCCATATAAGGGGCAAGATTATGCTGTAACTTCTCTCCTAAACGGTTTTGAATATCCTTAGCCTCTTTAGGAATGCAAAAATCATCCAACATTTTTTTCATCTCGGCAATTGAAACTTTTAATCTCTTTAATCGACTAGATAATAATTCTATTTGAACCCGTAATGTTGTTTTTCCAAGTTCCTCTTTCGTCTTATTAAAATCTAGTATCGTTCCCCTTAGCATTTGTTCTAGTGTGGTTAACTCTTCCCATTCATCAGGACGGATTGTAGAAGTCATGCAATCATCTCTTTCTAACCCCATTATACACGAAATCAAGACAATTTAGACATTTTTTTATAACTATTTCATATTTTTTATTGAAAAGAGGATGCTATGAATAATCTCATTTTAACCAAAGAGGAAATAGAACAAGAAAACATACGAATGCGACTGGAAGACGATTCTTTAATTTTACTGAGTAGATATCCCCAAAAAATTACTTCTACTGCTCTATTAGACAAAATCAAGAATGATTTCATTCCCGACCAACCCATCTCTAAATACATTCTAGAAAACCGAAATCTAAAAAAAATTACAGAGGAAATATATGTGGAAAATGCAATTACAATTACGAGATCAACACTCCGGTATCTTCCTACCGAAGAAAGTTTTTATCGTTCTACTATTGTCGATAATAATATTGCTTCTGTGATTCCTTTTGCCACCCCACTATTAATTCTCCATCATAGTTTAGATGATTTATGGTATTATGTAGAAACTCCTTATTATCGAGGATGGATTTTAAAAGAAGAAGTTACTCTCATTTCTGAACAGATACGAAATCTTTTTGAAAATCCCCCTAAATTTATAACTATCACAATGCCACTATTCCCATTTCTCAATACTTTTTTAGACATGGGAACTAAATTTCCGTTACTAGGAGTACATTCTTCCTTTTACGAGGTATTAATTCCCACTTCCCAGGGACTCAAAATATGTCGACTTCCAAAAGAAATCTGTTACGTAGGATATCTTCCATATACTCCTAAAAATATTTTAAAATATGCTCAGAAATTTTTAAATATTCCCTATCGTTGGGGAGGTATTCAAGATGGCGTTGATTGCTCTTTCTTCATTCAATCCCTATTTCGCATATTTGGACTATCATTACCAAGAGATACGCAAAATTTAGAAAAAGTATTTGGGATAGAAAAAATAAATCTGAAAGGAAAAACAGAATTAGAAAAAAAAGAAATATTGAAAAAGATTCCCTATCCTGCTATTCTTCATAAAAACGGTCATATCTTATTAGCACTTTCTGATAAACTGGTTATACATGCCTATGGTGATGCGAAAAAGGTTATTTTATCTCTATTAGACTCTTGTTACGGAACAAATTTATATCCCCTTCTTACTTCGATATCTCTCCTTAGAAGTTTACACACAAATAAAGAAACTAACTCGAAGTAATTGACTTTTTTGGGAAAGACAGATATACTGGTAGTGAATAAAATGGGGTGAGTTTCATGGCTGTTACTAACAGACAATTAACCGTATTTGCAAAAATAGATAGTGCACTAGATAAATTATCGCCATTAGATACCTTCCTTTCAAAAGAAGAATATCAAGCTGTTTATGATAATAGTAAAGATTGGATTAGTAGAGAGCGCTTTTTAAAATCTTTATTTTATAAAGCACTAGGTTTCCATAAAAATGACTTAGTAATCAATTTTCCACTACAATTACAAGTTCCTACCGATACTCATAATTTACTAGAAGTATTCGCTGTTGTTCCTATTGAATATCAACTTTTAAGTAGAGAAGGTCAAGGTGATATCCTATTAGTTAGACTCTACTTAGGTTCTAAAAATTATCGTGTCTCATGGTTAGAAATTACACCAGAGTTAAAGGAAACTATTGAAAAAGGAGTAGATGCTTCGCAAATAGAGGCTGCCTATTTCAAATATGTTCATCAATATGCAAAAAAAATGCTAGGTGAAAATACTATGGGAGTATCGAATTGGGATGAATTCCAAAATCAATTGGCAAAAAGAGATGTTGATATTTCGGAATATACTGGTACTGGACTATATCTATGGCGTCTAGATTATCAATTATTTGATAATAGAGAAATTGTAAATGGTACAAAAGTGACCTTAATAGACCAATTACAAGCCCAAAAGAATATGGAATTAGAAGAAGTCGAAGTATTGACCGCTTCTGCAAACAAGAAATCAAAAAAATCTCCACAATCATCTCTCTTCAAAGATGAGTATGGAAACTTGTGGAATAATGAAAAAGCCTATTTAAAATATAAAAATCTTTTAAATTTATTAAAATAAGAACCAATATCATAAGATATTGGTTCTTATTTTATTCATTTTGATTTGAATTTTGTGATACATTTTCTTCTGGTGTTGTAGAAGTTTCTTCCGTAACTGGCGTATCAGTAGCATTCATAGGCTCTGGATTTTGAAGTGGTTCCGGTGTTACAGGTGCGACAGGTTCTGGTGTTATTGGAGCAACTGGTTCTGGAGATACCGGAGCGGTAGGTTCTGGCATCACTGGTGTCTGTGGCATTCCTTGATTCGGAACTGCTGGCATTGGTGTTGCGTAAGCCATAGCATTATTCATTCCAGTTGGGTTTTGTTTTTTATTTTTCTTTACTACAACCACTATTACTACTGCTATAACAACGATAGCTCCGCCAATTAGAACATACTTTAATATATCGCTTCCTAATTTAAACTCATAATTAATAACTTTCTTTTCACCATATTTTACATTCCAAGTAAGAGTTTTTCCATCCTCTGATACTGTATCAGCATTGTGTGATTTTGGCTTATTTGGTAGTGTTACAGAATAAGAAATCTCCATATCACTTGCATAAGAAGCATAAGATTCATCATAATCATCACTTAACGTAGTATCAAAGATAAAATTAGCTTTGTAAGTATTTCCTTTTTTCTGGAAAGAAAGTTGTTTATCAAATTCTTCAGTACCTACTGTAGTAAGATCAACTTGTTTAGATTCTTTAGAACTAATTTCTGATAACTTATAAGTCTTGCTAAATTTAATTCCAGTCAAATCATCTTCTTCATAGTCTTCTACTTTATAACCTAACTTTTCTAACTCCTCTTTATCACTATCTGAAGTAGTTCCATTTTGAGTTGCATTAATGGCTGTCATAGTAACATCACCATTTTTATTAATATCCATATGAATAGTCTGTTTTACACAACCAGTCATAGCCGCAACTACTAATAGCAAAAATAATGTTTTTCCAAATTTTTTCATTTTTTACTCCCTTCTAGATTTACTATCACTTTCATTATATCACAAATACTAAAAAAAATCCTTGCATAATATGAGAAAACTAGAGAATACTAAATAAAAAGAGGATTTTAACGAGTTTATTTCATTATTTGACAATTTTTTCAAAACATGTTATCATACAAACTGTCTTTCACAGGAGGGATTTGTGTGTTTGCTTTTCTTAGTAAAACAAAAAAACAATTTGATAAACAAATGAATTGCTTAGGAAATCAAGAGGATATTTTAGATTCCCTGAGTGATGTTGGATTATCAAGAACAAACAACGAAGATAGTGTAATAACTATCACTCATCCAGAAAATCCAAATTTAAAACTTTTGGCAGTCGCAGATGGAGTTGGTGGACGAAGTAGCGGAGAAGTTGCTTCTAATTTCACGATTCGTGCTTTAGAAAAATGGTTTACGAATGAATCCGAGAGAAAAATTAATAACACTAAACTTTTATCTAAATCATTGAGCAAAATTATTCGCTTCATCAATAATTACTTGTACGTAGTAAAATCTTATCGAACTGGATGTGCAACTACACTAACTTGTGCAGTAATAAATGAAGAAAACACCGTAGTTGCTAATATCGGTGATTCCAGAGCTTACATTGCCAAAGAGGATTCTATCGAGCAAATTACGAAAGATGATTCTGTAGTTTGGATTTATTATGAACAAGGAAATTTAACAAAAGAACAAATTCGTTTCCATAAAGAAAATAAATTAATCACAAAATGTATTGGACCTGATTATAACACAAAACCTCAAATTACTATTTTAAATAACAATTCTTATAATGGATTGTTACTATTTACAGATGGTGTTACTGATTTCTTATCAGATTCTAAGATTGAAAAATTAGTACATAAAAAGAAAGATACTTTAGCGCAAACGATTATTCAAGAAGCTGTATATGGTAAACCATCTAAAAGAATTCCGAAAGGAAAAGAATTCTACTGTCCACAAAATGGAAAAGATAACGCTACTGTTGCTCTTTACTTTAAGATGGATTCTTATGTTTAAAACTACAGAAATGTAGTTTTTTTATTGTCTTTCTATAATCGCCATGTTATAATAAAAAAACTTAAGGGGGAATATTATGTCATCTATCTTCATAAAGCCAAATGAGATGAAAATAACGGAAGATTTAGAGAAAATAAATTTTGAACAACTATTAGAGCAAGGAATAAAACTATGTCATTTAGAAGAAAAGTTAGAATTATTTTTATACGATGTTGCAGATGCCATTCGTGAACAGCAAACATTACTCATTCAATCTTCTCAAAATAGAGAAATAGCCTACTTAATTCCCACTTTACTAGCATATAAACATAGCGTTCATTTTAATCGTTTCATCATTGTGGCTTCGTCTTCCCAAACGCAAAAAAAAGTAATCGAAAAAGTAAAAGAAATTTCCCGTATACTAGATGTTGCAATTCCCATTCATGTCTTAAAAGAACCAGAAAACTACTTGTGTCTTAGACGTCTTCATGGAAAAACTAGGAAATCAGAAAAAAATAATTTTTACTCTGTTTTATTGAACATTAGAAAAAATCCAGAAAAGTTTGAAAAGAAAGACTTTCCTACACTATCAGAAGAAGATTGGGAACAGATTCATGTAAGAAGTTGTGAAGGTATAAAATGCAAGTCTTGGAGAAATTGTCGTTATCACTTACAAAGAGAATCTATCCATCAAAATGGTTGTATTATTCTTTCCCATCTTACTTTTATTCAAAACCAAGAGGAAAGTGAAAATACTACTCAAGATACTCATTTAGTAATTTTAGAAGATGCCAATGACTTTATTTTCAATGTTAAAAATAGTGATATATTAGAGATGAAATACGAAACAATTGCCAAATATTTCCGCTCTGCCAATAGACTATTGATAGAAGAAGGAATCTCTCTCCTACCATCAGAACATGACCATTTATTAAAATCCTTTTTTCAAAGAATATATACAGAAAGTTTTCAAAAGAATAAAATCACTCCTAGCATACAAAGAATAGCAGAAGAACTTGGGAAAACTGCCGAAATTCTCAATATACATTTTAATAGAATGATTCTAAGTAAATCTTATCAAGGAAATTTAGGACATATTGCGGATCAATTAGAAAATATTGCAAATTTTTTTATGGATATGGCAAGGGGCGGTTCCAGATATACTTTCCATATTAATACCCAAGGTCATCACCCAGATACTGGAGGCGAATATCTTCAAGTGGTAGTGACTTGTTTTCCGGTAAAAGCGAGACAAAGAGAAGTTGCCGAACGTACATTACGTTCTATTCCTTGCTCTCTTATTTGTACTGGAGAAAATATAGCAGGAGAAAATGACGATTATTACGCATTTATCAAAGATACAAATCTTCAGTTTGCCAGAAAAAATATTGTGAAAGAATTTGTCTACAAAAAATAAAAAAATTATGCACATCACTGTTCATAATTTTTTTGTTGTTCTAAAAACTTTTTACAGCCTTCGTATATTTCCTCATAAACGGTATCAAAATCATCACTATACCAAGGATCTTCAATATCTCTATCTAACAAAGTATAAATTTTTTCTGGGTGAGAAACAGAATAATTTCTCAATATTTTCTCCTTTTGATAATGTTCCATAACAATTATGTCATGATATTCATCAATATCTTGTTGGGTAATTTTACGAGCCCTTCTACTTTCTACAGGTATATCTTCACTCCATAACTTTCTTTTAGCTGGAGGATAAATATCATGACCATCTTCCTCTGCACTAATGCCAGCAGAAGCTATTTGGAAATAGGGTTCTAACCCCCTTTGTCTCACTAACTCTTTTAAAATCATCTCTGCCATAGGAGAACGACAAATATTTCCAAGACACACAAATAACACTTTTCTCATAAATATCTCCTATTCAATCATACTAGAGGATTCCGTCATATATAGATTACGATATAATTCTGATGTTCTTAATAAATCAGAATGAACACCAGAAGCTACCAACTTTCCATCATCTATCATATGAATAACATCAGCATCAATAATAGTAGAAAGCCTATGTGCAACAATGACAACAGTATGGTCTTTTACAAGGTTATCTATTGTTTTCTTAATATATTCTTGACTTTCATTATCTAAGGCACTAGTAGCTTCATCAAATAGAATAATCTTGGTATTAATAAGTAGTGTTCTAGCAATCGCAATTCGCTGCTTTTGTCCACCAGATAAATTAACACCACCCTCTCCAATAATTGTTTCATATTGATTTGGTAAACTCATAATATAATCATCAATATATGCCTTCCTACAAACATCTCTCACTTCTTCTAAGGTAACGTCTTTTTTTACAATTTTAAAATTTTCCATGATACTTAAATTGAATAAAAATGGTGCTTGCCTAATAATCGATAGATTACTTCTTAAAGAATTTTCTGTTAACGATTCAATGGGAATGCCATCAATAAAAATATTTCCTTTCGTAGCATCAAAATAACGAAGTAATAAATTGAAGATTGTACTTTTTCCATTTCCACTTCTACCTATAATGGCTACTTTTTTATGAGGCTCTATTGTTAAATTCAAACCTTTTAAGGTATCGGCTTCATCTTCGCGATAGCGAAAATAAACATCTTTAAATTCAATAATTCCCTTTGGATTTTGTATTTCTCTATCACCAAATTTTTCATCTTCATAAAGTTGATTATTAACAATTTCATTAATACGACGTAGAGAAACTTTCACTTTGTTATAATTAACTCCAAAATCGCTTAAACTTTCTACTACTTCATCTATTCTCCATATGTAAGATTCTAAAACAATAAATAATGCATAAGACATTTTACCATCTATTACTAAATATCCTGCACTTGCCAAAATAATAGCTTGCAGAATAAAATAAGTAAGTCCATTCAAGTTAAAATAGGCAACTTCATATTTACGAATTTTTCTTTGATCCACAAAATGCGTATCAATTCTATCAAACATGATATCTTCTATGTTTCTTTTAATTCCTAATGCTTTAATTTCACGAATTCCTGTTAAATTTTCAGTAGCTGTTTTTACCTGTAAATCAGAATCCTTCTTAATTTTTTCTTGCGTCTTTTTAATCTTCGGAAAGAATTTATAGGAAATATATCCCATAATAATACTGAAAATAATAATTTCTATTCCTAATATGACAGAAGTAGTAAACGCTAAAAATAAGACTACTACAACAACGATAGCACGACATGCCATCTTGATTAATTTTCCAAGTAGGTCCATAACTCGATCAGGATCAGTTGTCATACGATTAATAAATTCCCCTACGCCAATATTTTCAAAAGCAATAGCAGGCATTTCTGTAATTTTATGGTACAAGTCTTTAATAACACCTTGAGAAAATTTAATTTCCAAATAGTTATATAATAAATCACGAGGTACCGATAATAAATTATAAAATAAGATATGCAAACCCTCTCTTAAAAATAAAAATAGTAAAAATGTATGAATAGAGTTTTCAATTAATCCTTCAATAGCATATCCCCAAAAGAAAGAAGATAACAACGCAGGAATATAAGTTAAAATCATTAGAATTAGATAAATAATTAACTTTCCCTTATCATCTTTTAAATAATGGAATATTAATTTTACATTACTATATTTTTTCTCCTTTTTCATAATTCCTCCTAAAAAAAACTACTATGGAATATAGTAGTTTCAGACTGTTGACAAATGAAAATTTGAAAACAGTCTTTTATTATGTTTCAAAATTTAGTATAATGGAAGTGC
>CANRDU010000004.1 GCA_947629445.1 uncultured Bacilli bacterium | reverse complement strand
AAGCGGCAGAAGCTGTTCTTTTTCCATTACGAGTTTGTAACATGAAAAGTTTTCCATTTTCAATCGTAAACTCCATATCTTGCATATCTTTATAATGGTTTTCCAAAATATCACAAATTTTAACGAATTCTTGGTAGCACTCTGGCATGGTATCTTTTAAAGTGTCAATTGGTTGTGGTGTACGAATACCTGCAACAACGTCCTCTCCTTGAGCATTCATTAAATATTCACCGAATAAAGCTTTCTCACCAGTAGCTGGGTTTCTTGTGAACGCAACACCTGTTCCACAATCATCGCCACGGTTTCCATAAACCATCTCTTGAACATTAACAGCGGTTCCCCAACTAGATGGAATATCATTTAAACGACGATAGGTAATCGCACGATCGTTATTCCAACTTCTAAATACAGCCTTGATAGCTTCCATCATTTGTTCTTTTGGATCTTGAGGGAAGTCTACACCAGCATGTTTACGATATTCCCCTTTATAAATATCTACAACTTCCATTAAATCTTCAGCAGAAAGTTCCGTATCATATTCTACGCCTTTCTCCTCTTTAATTTTATCGAATAATCTTTCAAATGAACTTTTTGGGAATCCCATAACAACATCAGCAAACATTTGAATAAATCTACGATAACTATCGTATACAAAGCGAGGATTTTGAGTAGCTTCTGCAAATCCACGAGCTACTTCATCATTCAACCCCAAATTCAATACGGTATCCATCATACCTGGCATAGAAGCACGAGCTCCACTACGAACAGATACTAAAAGTGGATTATTGTAATCTCCAAATCTCTTTCCAGTTGTTTCTTGTAACTCATCTAATTTGGTAAGAATTTCTTGTTCAATCTCTTCCGCAATAGTTTCGTTATCTTCATAATATCTAGTACAAGCTTCCGTTGTAACTGTAAAACCACGAGGTACTGGTAAACCAATACTAGTCATCTCTGCTAAGTTAGCGCCTTTGCCACCTAGTAGATTACGCATATCTTTGTTACCTTCTTTAAAGGCATAAACATATTTTGTCATCTTATTCCTCCTCAACATGTATATTATAACATTCCTCAAATAACCAAGCAAGAAAAAAATGTATGTTTTTCATACATTTTTCTATTCATTGACAGTTGTACGGTTTTCATTTTTAAGTACTTTTTGATATCCGACTTTTTCTTTAGGAGCATCCTCCATAAAAGTGGTAAAGATCGACATCAATTCCATATCATCATATGGTTTTTTCCTAACGGGAATATTCACAACAGTTGGAGATTGTATTCCTACTTGCTCTTCCATATTAATCGCTTCTATTTTACCTTGAAAAAATTGTTCAAAAAAATCAGGATAAAACGTTAAAAACGATGCAATCTCCTGTCCCCTTTTCTTTCCATCATAACTATGATAAGAGATAGGAACAATACTAGTTTGTAATACACCCTCATAAAGATAATTCTCTAAATGATTTTCATATTGCATATTTCCACCTCTACGTAAGTGTATTCTAACAAACAAAAAAGATTTTGTCAAAATAACAAAATCTTAAAGTTCATGAATTCCTAACACATCTTCAATATAACATTTTCCACATAAAGATTCGTAGGTAACCTCATTTTCTCCGTCTATCGCAACTTCGCTTCCTTCCGTTACAAAAACCCCATTTACTTTGCGAGCTTGAAATTTTGCTTTCTCACCACACTTACAAATAGTTACCAGTTCCTCTAACTCGTCAGCAAGTTCCATAAGGGGAGCACTTCCTTGAAAAAACTTGGTCTGAAAAGTAGTGCGAAGTCCATAACAGATAACCGGAACATTATAAATCTTAGCTAATAACCAGAAATCCTGCACTTGATCTGGTTTTAGAAATTGTGCTTCATCAACAAGAATACAAGAAACTCCCGTTGTATCAATAGTCGCACGAACATTATCTTTAGGCCTTAACCAAATATCTACTTTTCTTTTAATTCCTAATCTAGAAACAATGCATTTTCCCCCTTTGGTATCGATAGAAGGTTTTACTACTAAAACTTTTAACCCTTTTTCCTCATAATTATGGGCAACCTGTAATAAGGCAGTCGTCTTTCCACAGTTCATCGCACCATATCGAAAATAAAGTTTAGCCATTAAAAATCTACCTCCTCTGGTTCTGATAAATGCGGAATTTTAATTTTCATTTTTTCCTTATATTCATTATCAAATAGGGGGAAGGAAAGTGGTCTATGCTTCATCCAATGGCGGATATCTCGTCCTGGCTCATACGGTTTATCTTGAAAGAAAGATTGCATTCGCATACTTAATAAGTTTATAAAATCTCCATACTCCCATATAACACTTTGATAATCATCAAATGTAAGTTCACAGTGTTGGAATAAATTTAGGAACAATTGATCAAATTCCTCTAACATCTCATCGACGGATTCATGATCCTCGTACTTTCCAAATCGTTTCTCTATTAATCCCAGAATCTCACTTTCATTAGCATCTGTCTGCATATACAGTTTTACTAGTTGAACTAAATTTTTTCTCTCTTCTTTTAAGTTTGGAAAAAATAATCGCATTTTTACATAAATATTTATAAATTCTTGAAGAATGACAAACATTGCTTGTCTTTTTTGAGAACGTAGTTCTCGAAGGTCATCTCTATACATATATATAATCCCCCTAAGCTCGTGGATGAGTATGCAAATAAACATTTCTAAGTCTTTCATTGGAAACATGTGTATAGATAGTTGTCGTGCTTAATGACTCATGTCCCAACAATTGTTGTACACTCCTTAAATCAGCGCCCTCATTTAACATATGAGTAGCGAAAGTATGTCTTAAAACGTGCGGAGAAATGTGTAACTTTAGTCCTGCTTTTGATACTGCTTTATCTACAATTGTTCGCACCTGTCGTTCATTAATTTTATTGCCTCTTTTTCCTAAGAGAAGATAAGATTCCCCTTTTTGATTCAAAGTAGGGTAAGCATTGTTGAGATATTTTTCTAACAATTGCAAACACCGACTTCCAAAAAGAACAATTCGTTCTTTATTTCCCTTTCCTAAAATACGAATCTCACGATTTTGAAAATCAATATCCGGTATTTTAATAGACACTAATTCACTCACACGAATACCTGTTGCATAAAGCATTTCTAATATCAGGGTATCTCTATCCCCTATCACGGTCCCATCATCCAAGGAAGTTAAAATCATCTCTAAATCACTATAGGAAACTATCTTGGGTAATTTTTGTTCCAATTTTGGATTCGAAATTAATGTCATCGGATTGGTTTTGATTTTTCCCATTTTTTTCGCATATTTAAAGAAACTTCGAAGTGAACTAATATGTCTTGATATCGTCTTATTTGAATACTTCTTATCATACAAAACGGTTAAATACTCGCGAATGGCTGTATAGTCTACTTTCTCTAGAGTTAACTTTTTCTTCTCTACAAATTCTTCGAAAGAAGAAAGATCTTTTTGATAATTTAAAACCGTATAATTAGAATAATGTTTTTCATATTCCAACATTTCTAAAAAAGATTGCACCAACTCTTTCATACTATTTATAATACTTCTTTCCTTTTTCTTGATTATAAATGGATATCATAAAATCGGAAAATTGGTCTAATGAAGTTGCAGCATATTCTTCTCCAACAGGGATAATCTTAGCCTCTGGAAATTTCTTTTCATAAAGATTTTGTAGTTTCAAATTTTTTAAGAAAATGGCAACATTGGCTTTGTTTGTAAGGGCTGTCATAATTTGTTTTTCTAATTCTCTATCCGGTGTATGGACATAACAAATAACAATATTTGCTTGATTAAAATTAGCCATATCTGCGGAATGATAAAATAAATTAGGGCAGCAAATATTACCATAGAAGGTATCTTCTAACAACTGTAACATTTCCCGATAAAAGTTTTCATCTTCCACATCTTCCATACGATTACCAATTAAAAACAAATGATATTGATCCAAAAGTTCCTCATAGTGACGACTAAAGTGAGGGTGCATAACAAATTCCCGCAAACGGTCCTCTTCTAATTCCACACTAGTTCTCTCATCAAATATTTCATAATCTGGATCAATTTCGATAGGATGTTCTATAACCGATTTTGTGTCAGGTTCAAAAGTAACAACTTCTGGCTGAGAATGCATTAATCGATAGGATTTTTTAGTACTTTGCATATTTTCATAAATTTGATCAATCGTTTCTTGTTCAGGATGTCTTTTTAAAAACTCCCCATATTGATAAATCATTTCTCTAACAAAAGTTAAGTACTTAGGTCCATACCCCTTTTGAATTCCTAAACTTTTATCATTCTTCTTTAATCGCATACAGTAACTACCCATATGCCTTTTTACTTTTTTGGGTTCATGAAGTAGGATTCTTTTATCAAAGGGTGCGAAATAAGAACTACTATATCGGACAACTTCCGCCATAAAAGTAGGGTTTTGAATAATTTTTGGGAAAGCCATTAAATGTTTCTTGTAGAAGACTACCCATTCTTTCAAAGTTTTTGAATCTTTTCTGGCAGATTTAAAAAGTCTAACAGCCCCTATTCCAGATTGAGGATATTTTCTTTTAAATTCTTCCATCGCTTTTTTATTATGCTTTCTAAGGTCCTGAGAGTCCTCAAATTGCATCGTATATTTATCAACTTCCCAAACGTCTCCCTCTTTTAACTTTATAATATCTACACTAGAATTTCCACTAGATATTCCTACATATGCCACAAATATCACCACCTTCATTATAAACAAAATAGAGGCAAAAAATCAAGCATATTTGCTTGATTAATTTGTCTCATTAAAACGGTCTACCCCTTGGGTAAAATCATCTACTAATTTATTGAATTTTACTAAATTTTCTGCAAGTTCTTTTTTATCTTTTTCACATTGTTGTCTATCAAGTTGGATAGCAGCTCTTTCTTTATCTAATTGTTCTTTTCTCCTAATGAGTCCATTTTCAATCTGTTCAATACTCTTTAAACGCTCTTGATAAGATTGATTAATCTCTTGTTCTTTCTGTTTAAGAGCCGCCATATGCGAAGCTTTTTCCGTTTCAAAAGTTAATTTTGCTTTTTCAAATTCTTCTTTTTCCCGACTTAGTAGTACCATGCCTTGATCAATTTCCGCTTTTCTCTCTTTCAATTTATTGTAAACATCATCTTTGTAGGCTTCAATCTCCGCATAATCCTTTTTAGTTTTTGCTTCATGTTCTAATTGTAATTTTTGTAATTCTTTATACTTCTCATCAATTTGTCTTCTAATTTCTACATTTTTATTAACAATATCAGAAGCTCCTTTGACATTATTAGAAACTTTTGCGAATAATTGACTTAAATTTTCCGGTTCAGATGTCGTATGTACTGGTGTTGACGAAACTGGCTTTGATGGAGCTGGATCTACACTACGAAGAGGTGGAACAGGTATTTCTATTTTCTTCTCTTCTACTACTCTTACATTCGGTACATTACTAGTAGAAATATTTCCTCTATTGATTCTATTTTCCATAGATTTACTAAGATAATCATCTACATTTCCAGAACGTGGTTCTGTCTTAATAATAGGTGTTGGAACTGGTTCTTCTTTCTTTAGTTCTATTTTTTCTACCATAACCTCTGGTGTAGATACAACTTCTTTTTTCACTGGTTCTACTTCCACCTTTGGTTTTGGCGTTTCTTCTTGGTAAAAAGACGCTAAATCATCATCAATACTAGCAACATTTGCAACAGAAGATTCTTCATCATCTAGCAAGGTAAGAGCATCATCATCGTCATACTCAATACTCGTCAATTCATCTAAAATCTCATCAGTATCATTTTTTGTTTTATTCATAACTCACCTCATTTGCATAAAATTGTATTATCATTTACTTTTATAGTCCTTTTTACTCTTTATTACCAACTTCATTATATCATATCTCTTTGAAAATAAATAGTTTTTGGTTAATAATTCACAAATTTTCTATACCGATAAATCAATATCTAAGGTAATATTTTTTTTCTGTTGATACTGTTCTCTTAAAAAATTAATCGCAGAAAGAATATCTCCCGTCTTCTTATATTTTAAAAGGATTTGAAAATAATAAGAGTTATTATATTTCGGCATCGGCGCTAAAGTAGGTCCTAAAACGGAGATATCAGAAGGAAGATGACTCCGTAAGTAGGAAGCTACTTTTTCACTTTCTTTTGAACAAAGAGTATAGTCTTTCGAAATCATACGAATCATTCCCAGATTTTTATACGGAGGATACTGTAATATTTTACGAATTTTCATCTCTTCCTCGTAAAACTTTTCATAATCATGATCTTTTGCTGCTACGATACTATAATGATCTAAATTAAAACCTTGGATAAATACTTTTCCTTCTTTTTTGGCTCTACCAGCTCTTCCCGATACTTGACTTAAAAGAGAATAGGTCCGCTCGGCACTACGAAAATCGGGAATATTTAAACTGGCATCGCCATGAATGACACCAACTAATGTCACATCTTCAAAATCGAGACCTTTCGCTATCATTTGGGTACCGATTAATACAGAATACTTTTTACTAGCAAAGTCTTGAATAATGGCATTATGACTTCCTTTACGAGTTGTCGTATCTACATCCATACGAATAGTCGGAACATTGGGAAAATACTTTTGAAATTCCTCTTCTAGTTTTTCGGTACCAAGTCCAAACTCATCAATATGATGACTTCCACACTCCGGACATACTTGTGGCTTTGCCGTTGTATAGTTGCAATAATGGCATTTCATTGCATTTATTTTTTTATGATAAGTAAGCGAAATATCACAGTTTGGACATGTTACCTTATATCCACAATCATGACAGACAATAGAGGTTGTATATCCTCTTCGATTTAATAAAATAATTGCTTGTTCCCCTTTATGAAAACATTCTTCTAAGGCCTCTAATAGTTCTTTAGAGAAAATGCGATATCCCTTTTTCATATTTTCCTTCATATCAATTAAAGATACTTTTGGCATATTTCGATAGATTCTTTTTTTCATGGTAAGTAGTTCATAAATTCCTAGTTTGGCTCGTGTATAACTTTCCAAAGAAGGAGTAGCACTTCCTAAGACAACTGGACAATGATGCGTCTTAGCTCTTTTTAAAGCAATGGTTACCGCATGATATTTGGGATTATTTTCCTGTTTGTAAGTAGCAGTATGTTCCTCATCAATAATAATGATACCTAAATTGCGAAAAGGCGCAAAAATAGCACTTCGAGCCCCTATTACAATAGATACTTCGCCTCTAGCTATCTTTCGCCACTCATCATATTTCTCTCCCTCACTCAAACGGGAATGCAGAATAGCAATCGCATCTCCAAATCGTCTTTGAAAAGTTTCTACTAATTGTGGAGTCAAACTAATCTCTGGTACCAAAACAATCGCTTCTTTTTCTTGTTCTAATACCCGTTCAATTAATCTCATGTAGACTTCTGTTTTTCCACTACCAGTAACACCGTGTAGTAAAAAAGGTGCAAAAGTATTTTCCTTTTTTTGAATTTTTTCTAGTACCTGCTCTTGTTCTTCTGTCAAAGTTGGTCTTACCAAAGATGTTTCTATCGTATAATCGAGTCGATATACTTCTTTTTTCTTTTGTCCTAATATTCCTTTTTGAAGGAGACTTTTCATACTAGATGCATAATGTTCTAATTCTTTTTTCTCTAATGGTCCTTCTTTTAATAAATCCAACAACTCTTTTTGTTTTTCATTTTTAGGAGCATAAGCATCATCTAATAAAACAATATATGTAATCTCCTTTTTAGGAACATGGGTTCCTTTTTTGGCTTTTAATGCTTTCGGTAACATAGCTTGATAAGCGGTAATTAAATTGCACATCGTAATCTTACTCATATAGGTGCCAAGTTCTAACAACTCTTGATTTAAAATGACTTCTTCATCAACCACTTCGATGATATCTTTAAGAGAATAATCCACCTCTTTTTTTTCTATTTTTAAAACGAAGCCTTCTACGATTCTAGAACCAAAAGGTACTAAAACACGTTTGCCAACTTCTAATCTCATCGTATCTGGAATGTTATAGCTAAATGTATCATTAATTTGTTTCGCTTTTACTTCTACTAATACTTCTGCTACCACGCTATCACCTAATGTCATTTTAGCATTTCCAATACCTTCCCGTCAATGAAAAAAAGATGTCATCCTTTTAAGATACGGATAGCATCTTTCATCTGTTTTTGATGAGTATCTAAACTCTTTTTTAAAATCTGTTCAATATTTTTTTCACGATTTTTCTTTTTCGCATATTCCTCTTCAAACATTTTATTAACCATTTTTTTAAATGTTTTATCATCCATAGAACTTTGTGCCACAAATTCTCGGATAAACGATTCAAAATATTTCTTTAAAAAATCTAAATCCGTTTCCCTAAAAAAATTAGGTTGGAAGAAAATGGAATAGTTTAAAAAATATGGAATGAAAAATTCGCTACTTTCCCTCTTCTTCGTTTTTCCAGACAATGCTTTCTCTAACATTGCATAGTGATCTAAAAATTCAAACAGTTCCAATAGTTTTTTAAAATTTTCATGTCCAGCTAGTAAAGTGGTACGGCGAATGGGAGAACGAACTTCAGAAGCGCCTTTCATACTATTCATAAATTCACTGTCTCGTAGCGGTTTTAAAAAAGCAAGGACTTGTTCTAGTCTCTCTTTTACCGTGATATCTTTATCTGAAATTCCTTTCTTTTTTACTTTTAAAGAAAGTTCCATGTCTATTTCTTCTTCTTCCAAAGACGTAGTTCCCGTCAAGTGTAATATGCTCTGATTAGCCGCTTTCTCACTTGCTAAAACCTGTTCATATTGTGATTGTAAAAAATGATCTAGTCGTAAAAATAGCGTATATAAGAAACGACTGTCATAATTTTTTTGAATATCTTTTTCCATTAATAGAAAATAGGAAGAATCCATCGTATTTTTTAAGAATGGTAAATACCTCTCAACAATACTTAACCAAGAATAATCCTTTTCTAAAAATTTAGAAGATAAATCGAGATTCATATCTAATTTTGTATTCTCTATAAATGTTTCATAATTGTCTAAGGGTATTTGCATTAAACAATTTAACCACTCCTGATTCATGATACTCCTCCTTCCCAAAGAATAAAGTGAATATCTTTATCTTCACAAGAAGATAAATAAGAAGGATTGCCATCTAATAGTTCTGGTCGAATAAATAGATATTGAACCGTAGACACTATCTTCTCGGAAAGTTCTAATTCCTCGAGGTCTTTAATGGCTACCTTGAAACCATCCTTTCGTAACATTTCTAATACTTTACTATGCCTCATAATTTCTTTATAAGAAAAAACAAATACTACCCTTTGACGGAATTGCAAATGACTTCCAATTTTCTTGATCGTTTCATAGCAATTTTCCTTTTCTATGAAAGCAAGAGGTACTTCCACAAAATAGCAATGAAAATTATCATTTGCCATCATATTTTTAATGATGACAATTTCTATCTTTTCTAGGATAATCAGTAAATGTTGAAAATAAAATTTTTCTTGATAAACTTGTTCTACCTCATTCTTAGCATATCGTAAAAGCATACGAATATCTTGTTTTCCATATACCATATAGCCACTTGTATAATCCAAAATTGGCTCTAAAGTCAAGTGAAATTGAGAATCTTCCAAACATTTAAAAAACTTTCGATAAATGGCAAGTTCTTTTTTGAAAAGTGTAGTAACTTCTTCTTCCAGTTTTGGAAGTTTTCCCTCTTTACAGATACGCATTTTATTTTGATACTTTTTGAAAAATGGAGAGATAAAATCTGTAGAGTTTTTATCATAGCAAGCATCCATTATTTCATTTAAACTGAGCGCTAAATAGAAAGAATTGGCTAGTAAAACGATGGTGCGAATATCTTCTTCTATTTTTTCCTCTATACCATTTTCTTTATAAAAGCGAATAGCCGATAATAAACTTTTTTTTAACAAATCATCTTTAGATGTAGCAAGCGAAAAATAGGTATCTAATTCCTCATAGGAATGGTAATCTATTAAATAAAAATCACGGAAGTAAATACGAGTCATGTATTCTACCGTTTTATTCAATTTTACTTTTTCATCGACTAAATACTTTATGAAAAGTAGTGTAGTCTGCATTATAAATGTTTTTTTTCGTTCTATCCATGATGAAATAATATCATTCCCCATATATCCTCCTACATTATCAAAATAAAAAGGATTGATCCTTTTTATTTCATTGTTGCTTATCCTATTTTAGCAAAGCATTGATCCTGTGTTAATCCATCGGCAGAAATGACCGTCACGCTGGAACTACCACTACCACCAACATATGCACAGTACTTATCAGAATAAACTGCTACCCTGACATTACCTAGACTATCAACGGTTCCGATACCGGCTTTTGCATCGGCGATGCTTCCCTTCATATCTACTGCTTCCTGTCTAGAATCTATATTTGCATAAAGAGAACCATTTGTATAGGTATAACTAATCGCAGTAGAAAAGTCTCTGTTACCAATATCATTCTCAATTGCTTCCTTCATACTATTCACACTAGAGGCAAACGCACTTTTCCTAGAATTATCGATAATTCCTAATATGAGAGGAGTAGTGATTAATGCAATTACTGCAAGTATAACGACAATAGCTAGCATCTCAACAAGTGTAAAACCTTTCTTATTCATACAACCTCCTACTATGCAAGTACAGTATATCAAAATCTATCAATTTTTTCAATAAAAAAGGAATAAATGTTTTTACTTATTCCTTAATTTTGCAGATAAATTTTTCGTCGTATCCGCAATAATTTTATCAAATACTTGGGTTACTTCTTCATCACTCAAGGTACGAGTAGAATCTGAGAATGTCAATGAAAAGGCAACGGATTTTTCCTCTTTTCCAACATTTTCTCCCATATATAAATCAAATACTTGAATATCGGTAAGAAGCTTTCCACCAGATTTTTTGATTTGATTGATAATCGTATTTACTTCGACTTTCTTATCGATAGCAAATGCTAAATCTTTTTTAATTTCTGGATATTTAGAAGCTTCTTTATATCTAATTGGTTTTACTTGTTTTTCATATAATTTGGTCATAGATAGTTCTGCTACATAAATTTCATCTTTATGATAACTTGGATGAACTCTTCCAATAACTCCGATGATTTCTCTATCTAACTTAATAACAGCGCTCATACCTGGATGAAGTTCTGGTAATACTGCTTTTTCAAAAGTATAGCGATTTTTAAATCCTAAATACGTAAGTAGGTTTTCAACAATTCCCTTTAAACAATAGAAATCACATTTTACCTTTGTTCCCTGCCACTGATTGATAAGGTAATTTCCTTTTATCAACATGGCTACTTTGCTTTCTTCTTCATACGCTTTATTGTACGTTTTCGCAATCTCATAGAGTAAAATATCCTCGACATGACGAGATTTATTATATTCATAGACATTCATAAGAGATGGTAACAGGCTAGTTCTAACAATCGATTTATCAGAACTAAGTGGATTTGGTAAAAGAACGGCTTCCTTATTATCATAACGGAATGCTTTAGCCATCTCTTCACTTACTAAGGTATATGTCTTTGTCTCATTTAATCCTAAAGCACGAAGACGTTTTGAAATCGTTTTTCTAATCCCAACATCTCCTACATAAACACCACGTCTTGTTGGTACTACTGGTAAGGTAGATACGAGATTATGGTAACCATAGAGTCTACCAATTTCTTCGGCAATATCATTAATATTTGGATCAATATCCAATCTTCTTCTTGGAATCGTAACCGTAAATTTTCCTTTCTTATAAGTATAAGGGAAATCTAAGCGTCCAAGTTCTGTTTTGACATCATCATCGGTAATGGTAATGCCTAATAAAGAATTGATCTCGCTAGTTTCAAAAGAAACTACTTTTTCTTTTTTATCTACTTTATCATATTTTAAAGTACCCGTTAAAATTTTGGCATCGGCATACTTTTGGAGCAAATGACAAGCTCGATTTAAAGCTGCATCTGTATATTCATAATTTAGACCTTTTCCATAACGAATAGATGCTTCACTCTTTAAATTCAAATTAGAAGCAGTATAACGAATACTTACGGCATCGAAAATAGCACTTTCAATTAAAATATTTTTCGTATTTTCATCGACATCTGTATTTTCTCCACCCATAACTCCCGCGATACATACAGGTTTCTTAGAATCCGTAATAACAATATCGCTTGCTTTTAAGATTCTCTTTTGACCATCCAAAGTAATAATTTCTTCCTCTTCCTTAGCATCCCTTACTAAAATTTTATCGCCTAATTTATCTTTATCGAAGAAATGAAGAGGTTGTCCATACTCTAGCATAACGTAGTTAGAAATATCAACAACGTTATTAATTGGTCTCATTCCTGCCGCAATTAATCTTCTTTGAATGAATTCTGGAGACTCTTTAATGACGACATCACGAACCATTTTAGCCGTATAATAAGGGCATTTTTTGGTCTTTACTTTTAAATCCATATAATCGTGAATATCTTCTTTTATTTCTTTGTAAGAACAATCTGGAAGTTTTACTTTTTTATTGAGAATACAAGCAATTTCATAAGCAAAACCAATGTGATAATAACAATCATTATTTCTATGTTTATGAACATCTAATTCATAGAGAGTATCATCCGTTTTTAAATAAAGATTTGCATCACTTCCCGGTTTTAATTTTTCCTTTACTTCTTCAATTCCTTTGGCATAATTTTCTTCTGTTTTCTCTTCTACTCCGAGTTCAAATAAAGCACAAATCATTCCATTAGATTCTTGACCACGAATTTTGCCAGCTTTAATTTCCACATTTCCTGGTAAAACGCATCCAGGAAGTGCGACAATAACCGTTAGGCCTTTGCGAACATTAGGAGCACCACAGACAATTTGCACGGTTTTCTTTCCAATATCTACCTGACATAGATGGAGATGATCACTATCTGGATGATCCGTACACTCTAAAATATGGCCAATGACAAGATTATCGATATGCTTAGTAATTACTTGCTCTACATTGACACCCGCTTTGGTAACTTTAACAGCAAGTTCGCCTAAATCTTCCCCTTCTAAATCGACGTAATCTTTTACCCAATTTAAACTAATCATAATTACACATCCTTTCTATCGAATGTCTTTGATTCTCTTAAGTCTGTTTGATAGAATGTACGAACATCATTGACACCATACTTTAACATTGCAAGTCTTTCTGCCCCAAATCCAAAAGCAAAGCCTGACCAAACTTTTGGATCATATCCACAATTCGATAGAACATTTGGGTGTACCATACCCGCTCCACTTACCGTAATCCATCCCGTATTTTTACAGATAGGACATCCTTCTCCCTTACAAGCAAAGCAAGAAACATCCGTTTCTACAGATGGCTCTGTAAATTGATAATAACTAGGTCTAAAACGGGTCTTTACATCCTCCCCAAATAATTTTTTCGCAATCACATCGAATGTTCCCTTTAAATCGGAAAGACTAATATTTTTATCGACTAACAATCCTTCTATCTGCATAAATTGATGAGAGTGAGTAGCATCATCCGCATCTCTTCGATAGGTTTTTCCTGGACAAATCATCCGAATTGGTTTATCCCCACCAGCTGCTAACATCGTACGTGCTTGTACAGGAGAAGTTTGACTTCTTAGGAGCATTGTCTCATCTTCAATATAGAAAGTATCTTGAGCATCACGAGCGGGATGTCCTTTTGGAATATTTAACAATTCAAAGTTATAGTGATCTTCTTCTATCTCGGGTCCATCCACAACATCATATCCCATAGACATAAAAACATCCTCTACTTCTTCGATAATATTTTCAAGAATATTCGGAGCACCCGTTGGAATTGGAGTAGATGGCAAAGTAACATCAATATCTTCTTTCGCTAGTTTTTCATTTAAGATTCGATCATCAATTTCCTTCTTTTTTGCCTCAATCAACTCAGTAGCTTTACTCTTAACGCGATTAAGTTCCGCTCCGAATGTCTTTTTCTCCTCAATAGGTAGTTCCCCAATTTTCGCAGAAAGTGCGGTAATGCATCCCTTTTTTCCTAAATATTCTACGCGAAGATTATTTAAATCCCCTTCTTCTTCTATTTTTTTCACTTTGGTTTCTAACTCTGATAATATTTTTTCTAAATCTTTCATCTTTTTTTCTCCCTTCTAACGCTTTTAACAGTAGGTTAAATCTATGAATTTTATGATAAAACTTCAAAAAAAAGAGATACCACAGCTAAGGACGAATTGCTCGTGGTACCACCTTAATTTATCATTATTTACATAATAATCTCAAGACTATAACGCGTCACCGTCATAAATTTTCTTTTACAATGCTAAGGAACGAATTCATAAAGACTTCTTGTTCATTCACACCAACCATGAACTCTCTTTTTTCCATTACTTTATTACTACTTTCCTATTATCGCTCTTTCTAAAAACATGTTTATTATAACATTCTTTTTTTTACTTGTAAAGTTATTGCAACAAATATTGGTTATTCGCTAACTCTTCGCCTAATAAAGAAGAAGGACCATGTCCCGGATAAATGGTAATATCTTTGGGATAAGAACTTACTTTCTTTAGGCTTTCTATCATTTCGTCCATATTGCCAGTTGGAAAATCTGTCCTTCCAATACTCATTCGGAAAAGAAAATCCCCCGTAAACATCCATTTTTCTGAGGCAAAGTAAATACTGATAGAATCACTTTTATGCCCCGGTGTATAAATGACTTCAAAGGAAAATGGTCCTACCTGATGCATCCCTTCCTTCATATTAAAATAATCCTTTATCTTTTCCGCATCAAAATATTCTAAAGCACCTACATGATCGGGATGATGGTGGGTAATAATAACGCCAGCAACTGCATCTTCCCCTATTTTTTCTTTGATTTTAGAATATTCATCTCCAGGATCAATTACTAAAACTTGTCCTTCTTTTTTCAAAATATAACAGTTCGTACGTAAATACCCTACTCGCACCACTTCTAAATTCATGAAGCTTGAACCTCCTTCCATATGAAGTCTACGATTTTCTCTTTTAAGCCATCTGGTAAAGGAGCTCCTGCTGCTAATTTATGTCCACTTCCTTTAAAAAGGCTAGCAAAACTAGCAACATCATAGTCTTCCTTTATGCCACGGAAACTAAGGCTTCTATTTAAGTTGATAATCATAATAACATCCACTTTATCACGATAAAATTCTGCTAATTCATTTCCTAACTCACTACGATAAAGTTCCGCAAAGACAATTCCTACGCGGTAACCATCCAATTCTTTAAAAATAACATTTGGTTTTTGCTCTTCTATATATTCTTGAATACGTCTTTTTTCCGTATCAATTAAAATGGTTTCTGCCTTGGTAAAATAAAATTCTTTATTTTTCTTCAAGAAGTCTACATAATTTTGAATATAAAAATCAATCCCATAATATCCTAAGAGAATCGGTAAGTAACGAGCTTCTTCTACCCCAAACTTCTTCCATTCCCAAGTATCATTCAAGCGGACTAAAGAAACCATGTAAGAAACACTATTTTTCATGAGAAATTCATTTCGATAATGTTTTAACAAATATTCATAATACAAACTAGTCCCCGATTCATGAATACCATTTCTCTCATCTACTACCGTAATAAAGGAATATTGATTCAATTCGAGATTGCGATAATGGTGATCAAGCACTTGAAACTTATCTTTCCAGGAAAGTGTATTGATTTCCTCTGCCATTTCCCTACTCATACATAAATCCGTAAGGAAGACTTTATCATAATCATCAAAAAATTTCTCTTGAATTTTTTCTTTTAAATATTCATCTAATTTGGTTACATGAAGAAGATGATAGTCGAAATCTTCAAACGCTAATTCACTTAAAATAACTGGAGTTAATCCATCGATATCCGAAATATCTGATATCAAGAATACTTTCATAATTTTCCCTCTTTTTCTAACAGATCCTTTACTGGTCCATAACTCTTACGATATCCTTCAATAAGTCCATACTTTTGGATAGCTTCTAAATGTTTTTTGGTAGGATATCCTTTATGAGAAGCATAGCCATATTGGGGGTATTTTTGATCTAATTCTATCATCATATGATCACGTGTTACTTTAGCAATCACAGAAGCGGCAGCAATACTAATACTTTTCGCATCCCCCTTAATAATCGATGTACTGGGAATATCTAATTCTAGTGGCATCGCATCTATGAGGACATGTTCTAAAGGAATTTGTTTCTGCACTTCCGAAATTGCCATTTTCATGGCAACTTTGGTAGCCTCGTAAATATTGATGCGATCAATTTCTTCTGGTCCTACTATGCCAATTCCATAAGCTAAGGCATGTTCTTTGATATAAGGATAAAATTGCTCCCTTTTCTTTTCCGTTAATTTCTTAGAATCGGTTAGTCCTTCTAAGACAAAATCAGGAGGTAATACGACACAAGATGTTACAACAGGACCAATCAGAGGTCCTCTTCCTACTTCGTCCACTCCCCCAATATAAGTAATTCCTTTTGCATACAATTCTTTTTCATATTGCCATAAATCCATAATTATCTCTCTCTAACAAATAAAAAACGTTCTCTTCCTTGCATATCCTTTTCTATCCAAGCACGACTATCTGGTAAATAAAAATTTACTTTCTCCAATAATCTTTTTCCTTGTGTAGCGCCAATTTCAAACGCTAATAAAAATTTCTCTTTTAAGTGTGGCTTACAAGTTTTTAGGATAACCTCATAACAAGCTAATCCTTCCTCCCCTGCATAGAGCGCTAAAGCGGGCTCATTTTTCGCAACTACTTCCATAATCTCTTCCCCATACGCAATATAAGGAGGATTAGAAATAATACAATCGTATTGTCCTAAAAGAGGCTCTAATAAGCTTCCCTCTAAAAAATGAATATCCGCATCATTCTTAATGGCATTTGATTTTGCTGTTTCTAATGCTTTCTTACTAATATCGACTGCTTCCATTTCACAAGGAATCTCTTTTTTTAAAGCAATCGCAATACAACCACTACCAGTTCCAATATCGACAATTCTAGGGTTTTCAAACTCATGAAGATGCGCAATCGTCTTAGAAACCAATTCTTCTGTCTCAAAGCGAGGAATTAACACACTAGGATTGACATCTAGTAAATATCCATAAAAATCGACATTTCCAACAATGTACTGAGCAGGTTCTCCTCGATGGAGTCTATCTAGTCCTTGTTCTAAGTCTTCCTCATTCAAATATTTTTTTAAATATTCTTCCTCTTTCATACGTTTCACCTTATTTATTGTATCATAATCTACAAAAAAAGAGTAAATATTACTCTCTTTTCCCTATAAATATTCCAAAAAGAAGCATCTAGTAGTATTAATTTTGCGTTAACTTCGTCATTTTTCCTCCATCGATTTCATAGACAACATCCGCAAGCATATCAATATCCTCTTTCATATGGGTTGCTATAATAATTAATTTGCCTTTCTGTTTTTCCTCTAATAAAAGTTCCCGAATCTCCTTTGCAGTATCTTTTTCTACTCCATTAAAAGGTTCATCCAATATCATAACGTCTGGGTCTTCCATCAACACTTGAGCAATTCCTAATTTCTGTTTCGTTCCCAAGGAATATTTAGAATATCTTTTGTGAATTTCTGTCTTCATATTTAGTTTTTCCATCACATCCAATATTTCCTGTTTTCCTATCTTATTTTGAATAGATGCTAATAATAAAAGATTCTCATATCCGGTTAAATCCGGTAAAAAGTTTGGCTTTTCAATGAGAGCTCTCGTATTTTTAGGAAAAGCATTTTTTTTAGAATAGTCTACTCCATCTAGTATAACTTTTCCTTTGGTAGGAGAATAAAAGCCACAAATAATTTTTAAAAGAACGGATTTGCCGCTACCATTTCTACCAACTAATCCATAAATGTTGCCACTTTCTAAAGTGACATTTACATCCTCAATTACTACGTTCTCACGAAATTTCTTCGTGATATTTTTTAGTTCTAACTTCATTATTTTCCACCATTTCCTTCTATCAATCTTTTGGCTTCCCTACCAATCCATATACCGCAAATTATCCATCCTGCCATCAGTCCTACCACTAACTTCCAGCAAGGACAATAGACCATATTTTTATCAAATACTAACATAAATATTACAAATAGGCCAATCATGAGAGCTTCATTCCATCTCCACACTTGAAAAGTAAAATAACTAGCCAACAATAAGAATTGCAAACAAAGAATGTAGAGAAAATCTTTTTCAAATAAAAATAGACAATCTCCAATAATAATATCGCCACGATATAGAAGAAAAGAACCCAATCCTACTAACAAATATTCTGCCAGTTTTAAAAATAACATACAAGCACTAAATACGATTGTCTTTTTGATAAACCACTGAAGAGGAGACATTCTTACAAAAATATGACTTAACTGTGAACTCATATCTTTAATATAAACATCGACTATCAAAAAGAGAAAGACAACCACATTGAATAAATACGCTAACAATTCTAACCATTCAAAATTTTCAGAATTAAAAGCTACCCCTAATGAGACACTTACAAAATGATAAAAAGAACTATTTTGATACGATTCTAACCAAAGGGACAACATCAGTACCGTAGCAAATAAAAGCAGTAATTTTTTTCGTTTTTGAAAAATATACCGAATATCATTCATCCATAAATATTTCATGCAATATCCATCCTTTTATTTCGACAACTATAAAATCCTAAACCAAAAGTTATAGCTAGTAAAACAAGCAAATAAAGAATGGAATAAAGAACCTCTCGATAAAAACTTTCATAAGCTATCGGGCAGAAATACGTCCAAAGAAAAAGAGAAAAAGTTGAATGAACAGAAAACTGAATTGGAAACACTAAAAATCCAGCTATTACCAAGAGGATCATCCAAATACTTTTCTTTTTAAAATTCAAATAGAGTAAAGCAAAAATAACGGATAGTAAAAGAGAAATACTAACATATCGAAAGAGAAAAAAGGGAAAATATTGCATATTAGAAATACCATAAAATTCATAATCTGCAATCATAAAATTCTTACTCGGTATAAATAAATTAATTGACAAATAAAGAATTGCAAAAAGAACCATAAAGAGTATATTCATCAATAACACATATTTCAATACAAATAAAATATATTTTTTCCGACTCTGTAATCTCATAATAATGAAATCAAATTTCGTATTCATCAAGGTACAAACATCGACCGTATTCTTCCAAAGTAAAGCAAAAAAGATTATATTGAAAATGTTAAAAGAAAGGATTGTTAAAGCAGAATCAATAATACTTGCTTGATATTCTCCCCCATTTCCGCCTGCTGCTAGAACCGCATAGATTGCTAAGAAAATGAGAAGAAGAAATATAGTTTTAAACTTATGAGAAGAACTAACATACTGTCCTATACTCATCCATCTAGTTTGTGATACTTTCATAGTCCAACACCACTTTCTCGGCATTTCCATATTCTTTTTTCAAAACAAGAAAAGAAGCCCACCATAAAAAGGTTGATACGAAAAGTGCTACTAAAATTGGGGTAATATTACTAGCATTAAAGAAGAAATAACCACTTATCAAGAAATATTCCCCTATTTCTTTAAATCCTAATATATGGTTGTAGATCAAAGCATAGACAACAACGTAAATTACCAAATCAACTGCAATAAAAATAATATATGACATCAAAAAAGCGGTTAACTTATGTTGATTCTTTTTACAACAATAAATAGCAATATTGACATAAAAAAGACTAATGATAAACTGAATTAAGGCAATCATAATGAGATAAATATACCAATAATCAAATTTCCATTTGGTAAATACCGCTCTTGACAGTACTTCCTTAGAATAATGTATATCTCCATGGGTTAGAAATGCACTCACTATGATAATCACAAGGTAAGCAAAAGGAACTAAACAAGCTACCTTCATGCAACTTTTATATTGCTTTTTTAAAGTTTTTTTGTAATCTTCTCTCAGTAAAACATTTTGAAACATTCCACTATGTAAAAATGAGTGAATAAGGCTAATCACCACAATAGCAATAATCATCGGAGATAAGTACTGTAAAAAACTGAATGACCTAGTATCTTCTATCGTACTATAGATAGTCGTAATCATACCATCTGATTGAATATGATCTCTTAATCCATCCATAGGAGTATACGATAAAAATTGTTCTTTCGCTTCCTCTGTTTGATAGAATTGACATACTGGATTCGATAAATCTTTTTCAAAAATACAGTTTTCTTTCGTTTGTTCATAATCATTAAAAAGAAAAGGCCTATAATTGTCGACGAAGGAAAGAAAAACAATCACAATCATCAACAGTAAAGCCAATATAAAATATTTATTTTTTTTAATTGTTACCATCATCATTACCTACCTGGAGTAGATTCATAAACCCATAATCCAGTACATTTTGCTGTGGTTAAAAGCACTTTTGTTGACTTCAAATATAAAGTCCATTTTCCTTCTACTTTACTACCCTCACCGAACCAAGATTTTCCAGTACTTACATCTTGAAACCCAATAGAGGAAAAACCCGTCGTTATAAGCCCTTCTACAGCTCTTCCATCGTTAGTAAGTGTATCTTTACAACTACCAATCATGACAAACTGCTCATCATTCGTATTTTTAACCTGTTCCGCTACTTCCACGTCCGCACCGAAAGCTGGTAAAGTTACTGTAGTACCAGAATGAATTTCATCATTAAAAACATAAGAAGCCCAAGCACTAACACCAGTTATTCTTGCCACTAAACTTATCGCAAAAATGCAAAATGTTACTTTCAAATATTTCATAGAAATTCCTCCCTTACTTTCTTCCTATTACTACATTTTAGTATATACTATCTATCTTGAAAAGTCAATGAATCTCTCATTGTGATTCAAGATAGTTTGAAAGAGAACTACAATAAAAATAATATATGACATATGACATCAAAAAAGTAGTTAACTTATGTTGATTCTTTTTACAACTATAAATAGCATAAAAAAGACGAATGATAAACTGAATTAAGGCAATCATAATGAGATAGATATACCAGTAATCAAACTTTCATTTGATAAATATCGCTTTTGACAGTACTTCCTTAGAATAATGTATATCTCCTCATTACCTATCAAAAGGGATAAATTACACTAATCATCCCCTTTTCTTTCTATTCGACCTTTTTAAACTATAAACTAGTCGGTAAAAAGTTGAACCCAATAATAAGTACCGTTTAAGTAGGCAACCCCAATTCCTATTTTATGATAACTTGCATTCATTATATTTTTATAGTGACCGGTTGATCCTTTCCAACCCTCAGATACCGCTTTCGGTGTAGGATATCCATAAGCAATATTTTCAGCTGCAGCAAAATAAGTAATTTTTAGATCATCTAGTACTTCATAACAAGGCTCTCCATCTGGTCGTTCATGCTCAAACTTACCACTCCAAGCCATTTCTAAAGCACGGACATTTGCAGCTAATGTTAAATCTTCATCTAGGGTAAGCGCACTAACATCTTTCTCATTACGATATTGATTCGTATATTTTAAAACTTCATTAATTTGGGTCTTATACTTCGTCCTATTCGTCTTAGATTCTGCTGTTAATTCAGAGGTTTTTGCGTTAAACTTAGAGCGATCATAACTTGTTTTAGAACTTCTATTTATCTCTTTTCGATTACCATTAGCATCAACACTATACGTTATGGTAGTAGTCGTAGTGATTTTAACACCATATTTGGTACTTGTTGATTTTTTTGTTTCTGTCGTCGTCGTTGGTTTATTAGAATTACTGTTGGTATTCGTATTGGTATTAGTATTTGTGTTCGTATTGGTCTTTTTATTACTAGTAGAATTGGTATTGGATGATTTCTTATTAGTACTTGTGTTTTTATTAGAGGTAGTATTCGTGTTTGATGGTTTAGTATTTGTATTTGTGTTTTTATTACTAGAACTTATATTGGTATTGGTATTTTTGTCGCTATTAGAATTGGTACTAGTATTGGAATTACTATTCGTAACATTCGATGACTCATTAGTGTTCGTATTAGAGTTTTCGTCCGAGTTACTATTTTCTTCATTTCCTAAAGAATTCGAGGAAGAATTGCTACCATCTCTTCTGTCAGAAGAATTTTCTTGACTAGAACTTGCTTCATTTCCCGCTTTTTTATGATGAGCATAATTTCGTGATAACAAAATTCCTCCAGTACCAACGCCTAACATTAAAATAAATACAATAACGGTCACAATAATTTTCTTTTTCATTAAATAGCCTCCTACAAAAAAAGTTTATCAACAAAGATAAACTTCTTGTCATGATGATTATTCTCCCCGTAGTTTTCTCGTTTGATCTTCGTTAATTAAAGCATCAATAATTTCATCTAATGCCCCTTCCATAACCCGGTCTAACTGTTTTGTCGTAAAGCCGATGCGATGGTCAGTAACACGATTTTGTGGATAATTATATGTACGAATTTTCTCAGAACGATCTCCTGTTCCAATCTTACTTCTTCTTTCAGCACCTAGTTCTGCATCTCGTTCTTCTAGTTTTAAATTATAAAGACGAGTTTGCAAAATCTTAATAGCTTTCTCTTTGTTTTTAATTTGTGATCTTTCTGTCTGAGAATAAACAACTATACCGGTTGGAATATGGGTAAGGCGAACCGCACTATCTGTCGTGTTAACACCCTGTCCACCACATCCAGAACTTCTCGTAATATCAATACGTACCTCATTCATATCAAGAGTATAGTCAATTTCCTCTGCCTCTGGCATAACTAATACGGTTGAAGTGGAAGTATGTACTCTTCCTTGGGATTCTGTCTCTGGTACTCTCTGTACCCTATGGGCACCACTTTCATATTTCAATTTCGAATATACATTATCCCCTTTGACTAAAAATTCAATTTGGGAATATCCGCCCGAAGCACCTTCTTCTTCTGAATATACTTCAATTTTCCATCCCTGATGTTCTGCATATTTTGAATACATCCGAAATAAATCTCCAGCAAAAATATTTCCTTCATCACCACCAGCTGCTCCTCGTATCTCGATAATAACATTCTTGCCATCATTTGGATCTTTCGGTAGTAATAATATTTCTAAATTTTTCTCAATTTTTTCTTTTTCTACTTGAAGATTTTCTAACTCTTCTTTAGCAAATTCTGCCATGTCTGAATCCTTAAGCATTTCACTTGCTGCTTCTATATCACTCAAGACCCTTTTATATTGCTGAAAAGCATCATAACTCTCTTTTAAGGAAGCCTGTTCCCGATTTAATTCTAAAGTCTTTTTAATATCTGATAAGGTTTCAGGTTTTGTTAGTTCTTCTTCTATTTCATGAAATCTATGCTCGATTGTTGTTAATCTTTCTATCATGATCTCATTCCTTTCTGTACTAGATTATACTATAAATAAAGCTTTTACGCAAGGAAAAAGAAAACCGCTTTCTAAGCGATTTTCTAAGATTATTCCTCTAACTCATCTTCACTCATGACAACAAGGTCATCAAGGTCATTTTCTTCAGAATCTAGAGAATCTTCATCATCAACAGCATCAATATCTTCTTCCAAAGATTCTTCTTCCTCCATATCATCTAAAGATTCCTCTTCTTCCTCTTCTTCATCATCGTCTGCTACTACAACATCGACAACATGTCTATCTTTTAAATCCCATTCGGCACCTTCCAATAACAAGAAGCGTTTATCGGTGGTAAGGGAAGTATAAAAATCCCCTATCTTACTAGTATAGTCACTATCAGTTAACTCTAGTAAATCACATATTTTGTGGAAAATAGCAGCAGTATTCATTGCTTTTTTATTTTCTAACAAAATCATTTCTGTCAAATCCGTAAACGTTAATAGTTCTAAATCCTCTTTTTTCATAGTTTTTAAACTCATATTCATCCTCCATCACTCTACATTACTGTAGGTATTTTTATCACTAATAAAGATAACATTTCTTTAATCATTTTATTGGTAAGCATTAAAAGATAAACCCAATCATTCTTTTTCGTGATATCTTCTAACCCCAAAATATGATTATTTTGATAAAAGGCATTCGCCAAGACACAAAGTTCATAAACATAATCCGCAATATAGCTTGGCATACGATAAGTAAGTGCATTTTGAAACGCAATCGAAAATTCTAACAATTTTAAACGTAAATTTCGATCATAATTATTATATATGCAATTAGAAAGTTTATGAGTAGGAATATGGATATCTTTTATAATTTTATCAATTCGCAAATAAGTATACAGGATATATGGTCCTGTTTTTCCAACTACATCTGAAAATTTACTAATATCAAAAATATAGTCTCTTTCACGATTATTGGATAAATCAGCAAATTTTAAAATAGCATTTACAATAATATCGATATCCTCATCACTCATATTGGCATTACTATCTTTTTTTGAAATGAGTATTTCTCTAGCTTGATCAAATAGAGATTGTAATTTAGGAGAATCTCCATTTCTTGTTTTATAAGGTTTACCATCTGTTCCATTCACCGTTCCATACTCTAAATGTTCAAACGTAGAATATGGAGCAAGACCAGCTAAATCAGCAGCCCTAAAAACCTGTTCAAAATGAAGACTCTGACGATTATCCGTCACATAGAGAATTTTTTCAGGGTGAAAACGATTCATTCTATCTAATATCGTCGCTAAATCAGTAGTAGCATAAAGATAAGCTCCATTACTCTTTTGAAAAACAAGAGGTGGAATTTCTTTTTTATCCGTATCTTTGGAAACATTAACGATAGTTGCGCCTTCACTCTTCTGAAGAAGATTTTTTTCTTGAAAAATATGTTCTAGTTCTGGAATAAAGGGATAGGCATCACTTTCTCCTAACCATAAATCAAAGGATACATCTAAGAAACGATAAATTCCCTTAATATCTTCACAAGATACTTCATAAATCTTTTCCCACATTTTATGATATTCTTCATTGCCATCTTGTAAATCTTTTGTAATTTGAGCACACTTTTCTTTAATTTCTTCGGATTCTTTACATAAAGCACTCATCGCAGGATAAATTCTATCTAAATCGGCTATGGTTACTTTATCTAATGGAAGATTCTCTTTTTGGATACCATAGATAACTTCCCCAATTTGTAATCCATAATCCCCTAAATGGACATCCGCAACCGTATGATATCCAGCATAAGCTAAAATACGCTTGATGGATTCTCCTACAATCGCTGTTCTCATATGTCCTACATGAAGAGGTTTTGCAACATTAGGTCCTCCATAATCTAACACAATCGTACTAGCATTTTCTAAAGGAGATAATCCAAAGCGAGGATTGTCATTCATATTTTGAAGCACGTGATTGATAAAAGTAGCACTCAGAGTCATATTGATAAAACCTGGTTTTACAAATTCTACTTTTTCAAAGTAATCGTGAAAATTTTCTAATTCATTTACTTTAGAAGTTATTTTTTCTCCTATTTCCATAGGACTTTGATGCATTAGTTTCGCTAATTTAAATGCCTCATCACATTGGTAGTCACATAAATCTGGTCGATTGGATAAAATCACTCGCATGGTTTCTGTTTGGATACCACATTCTTTAGAAACTTGTACCAATATTTTTTCTAATTCTTCTACTACCATAGTACCTCCTAATAATATAAGGTATATTCATAATCTACACCGTTAAACTCATAGATAATCTTAAACTCTTGATTGGTGTACTGAAACGTTTTTAACACCACATCAAACAGTAATTCTTTTCCTTCCAATACAATCTTTCCATAACTATTTTCTTTTTGAAAGTGAAAATAGATAGTATATTCGTCATTCTTTCTTTCCATTGTAGCACAATCTTCTGTAATGTCAATTATCATTTTATGATTATTTTCAATATATTGAAATTGATGATTCAAAGCGATCGCAAAACCTTCCCAAACAATCTCGGAATCCTTTGTTTTCAACATCGTTTTTATCTTTTTTTTCGCCATAACATCAACTCCAAAACATTATAGCATACTTTACCTTAAATTGCACTCATATTTTTCTATTTTTTAAGGAATACTAAAAAAAGAATTGAGTGATGGTATGAAATACATAAAAAAATTAATCAAATTAAGCATTTTTATCAGTATTATCTGCGCTACTTGTTATTTTGGACTATATACCTACGCAAAATACATGAGTCATTTAGTAATTAAAAGTGCGAATGAATTTTATATCTACGATAAAAATGGAAATTTAGTGGAAGGTTTAAGTGATCAATGGGTTCCTTTAGAAGATATTTCTTCTTATGCCATCCAGGCAACTATTGCTATCGAGGACAAGAATTTTTATAAACATAGTGGTTTTGATTATCTTCGTATCATCAAATCTCTATACATTAATCTAACCCATGGAGCAAATTTACAAGGAGCATCTACCATTAGTCAGCAATTATCCAAAAACTTATTTTTATCGTTCGAAAAGACGTGGGAAAGAAAATTAAAAGAAGCATGGCTAACCATCCAATTAGAATCCCAGTACTCCAAAGATGAAATCTTAGAAGCATACCTCAATACCATTAACTATGGAGGAATTTATGGTATTGAAAATGCTAGTCTTTATTATTTTCATAAAAATGCGAAAGACTTAACACTCGCAGAAGCATCTATCCTAGTGGGAATTCCAAAATCACCTTCTAATTATTCTCCCCTCGTTAATGAAGAAAAAGCAAAACAAAGACAAAATACAGTTCTAGCTAGTATGGTACGAGAAGAAATGATTAGTGAAGAAGAGAAAGAAAAAGCTTCTCATGAGGAACTTACCTATTATGGTTCTATCGCTCAAAACAATTTAAAAACACTCATGTACTATCAAGATGCCGTCATGCAAGAATTAAAAGAGATAGAAGAAGTTCCTACTACGTTTATAGAAACAGGTGGTTTAAAAATCTATACTTATCTAGATTTAAATGCTCAAACCATTTTAGAAGAAGCGATGGAACAAAATATTACCAATCCAGATTTACAAGTTGCCGCTATTATGATGGATCCTAATAATGGACATGTTCTAGCGCTTACAGGTGGAAGAAATTATTCTGTGAGTCAATATAACCGCGCTATTCAAGCAAAAAGGCAAGTGGGTTCTACCATGAAACCTTTCCTCTACTATGCTGCTTTAGAAAATGGTTTTACGGAATCTACTACCTTTACAAGTGAAAAAACAACCTTTGTCTTTTCGGAAAATAAAACTTATAGTCCTTCTAATTACAACAATCAATACGGAAATAAAAATATTACCATGGCCGCAGCTCTTGCCTATAGTGACAATATCTATGCAGTAAAAACACATTTATTCTTAGGGGAAAACACCCTAGTGGAAATGGCTCATCGATTAGGAATTACGGAATCCTTGCAAGCCAATCCTTCCCTTGCTCTTGGTAGCGGGGAAATCTCTTTATTTGAAATGGTGCAAGCTTATGCTACATTCGCTAATATGGGATACCGCGTCAATGGAAAATTAATCTCCAAAGTAGAAGATATGGAAGGAAATATTCTCTATGAAAATGAAGATAAAATGGAACCTACCTTGAATAGTAGTTTAGTCTATATTTTAAATGAAGCATTAACCAGTACTTACAACTATCATTTCATTGACTACAGTTATCCAACTTGTTACGACATTACTTCTTATCTCACTCACAAATATGCCATTAAAACGGGAACAACGGACAATGATCGTCTTATATTTGGATATAATCCCAATATTGTGATTGGAATTTGGGGTGGATATGATACTGGTCCTAATGATTCTTCTACTACTAGTAAAGAAATACGATTTATGTGGAAAGATATTGCTGAAAACTATCTAAAAGATAAAGAAGATGCTTGGTATACTATGCCCAACAATATTGTTGGAACTTTAGTAAATCCTATTACCGGAGAAATTGCATCCCCAAATGATGATAAAGCAACTATGTTTTATTATCTTAAAGGAACAGAACCTACCTATCGAGAGGAGAATCTAGAAGATTTAATTCCCACTATAAAAACGAATGAATAACTCATTCGTTTTCGTCATTTGTTAATATATAAGTAAAATATTTCTCTAACGCATATCCAAACCAATCTTTTACAAAAGTAAGGGATTGTTTGTAATAAGCGATAACTCTTTCCCTATTCATATTTAAAATACTTGCAATTTCATCAAAAGAATAAAAGGTTTGAAAATAGCCATATTTAAGCGCTAAAAAGCGAACATAATTTTCATCGTCCAAAGGTGCTTTTGAAACTATATCTAAAGAAGCAATCAAAAGGTCTAACTCAGATACTTCTCTATGACTAGGAGAAGATGTTTTATCTTTCGTAATACATGGCATTAAAATGGTTTCTAGATTTCGCTTTGGGATTGATTCTTCCATCAACGGAGTAGTTATGGTAGGAATATCTACTTTTTTTCTAGGTTTTGAAGCAGTAATTTCTGGTTTTAAAGGAGACTGTATAGGTGGTTCCACTTTTTTGACAGGAGCCGTTTTTTTCTCCTCTAGTTTCGTAATCATTGCTTTCACACTTTTTACTAGTAGTGTTCGAAAATTACTAGTACCATCATAATTTTCAATAGCATCCGTAATAGCTAAATCAACAATTTTTGCTCCTTCTGTTCCCTGATAATTGCATTGTTTTAAAATTAACTTTGCCATTGAGGAATATCTTTGAATAACCTCAATTTCTAAATCAATATCTCCTTCTAAAATAAGAGAGTTCATCCTAGAGAACATTTTGGTCTCTACATAATAAGCACTATCAATCTCCCAACTAATACCACTTTCTTTCTGGTAATTGGCAATGGATTCTTGATACCACTTTCGTAATTCATCATCCGAAATATTTGTTAAAAAAGAAGCATATCTCATTTTAAATTTTTGTAGTTCTGTCTCAATAGGATAAATGATTACTTCTGGTTCGCGTTTTCTATTTTTCTTTTTTCCCATCAGAATGCATACCTCCTATTTTCTTTACAAATCGTTCTCCTTGATTATCTATCTCAAAGTCAAAACATTTTTTTATCTGAAATAATCCTTTTTTAGCATCTTCCATTACTTGGTCTTTTTCTATTCCTAGAAGTTCTGCTAAAGTAGCGATAGAAACTCGCTTTGTTCCAATCAAGGAAAGTGTTAATGCCGTAATCACACTTTCCTCTAGTGGCAATTCTAAAAGAGCCGCTTGAAACTCTGGTCTTCTTAGATAATCTCGCAACATTTCATAATCTTTCTTAGAGAAAGAATCCTCTACTTTTGTTAACCCGTGAACAAAAGTGCTTTCTCTTGGTGGAATCTCACCTTCTCTTACAAATTCTTCCTGAACGCCAGGCAAAGTGGTTGTAACTTTTTCATGAGAAACATTTTCAAGTTTCTCTTTTTCTTTTATTTCAGAAATCCCTGCCGCAATTTTAGGTAATATTACACGATAAAGTTTCGCTTTTTCTCCTGGTGTTATCTTACCTTTTTGTGGTTGATGATAATCTTCCCCATAAAGATGATCCAACACAGATCTTTCATCTAATTTTAATAAAGAAATACCATAATCCACATGTTCTTCTTTCTCTTCACTATAATAAATATAAATCGACTTTAAACTTCTTCTTTTTTTAGAAGTTTCTTCTTTTTTAGGACTAGATGGCATGCTAGATTTCTTTTCATCCGGATTGCTTGGTTGTGACATACCTCCTTGATTATGATAGATATTTTTTAATTCTCGTCTTATTTTCGGAATTGCCCGTTGACTGATACATACATTTTCACGGTTTTCCATCCCTTCTAAGTGCAATTCTTCTAATGTTTCGCCAAACTTTTTATAGAGCGTTTGAAGTTCGCTTTCTTTAAGCACATATAAAGCACTTCTCACCTGCTCTAACGTATAACCTTCAAAATAGGATATCAATAATTTTCCTCTTTTTCTTTCCTGCTTCATATCTTTTTTAGCACCTTCTTCTTTTTGAGTTTCTATTTTATCTACTGGAGATTCCATTGTTGTCTCTTTACTTTGTAACGATACGTTTTCTTCTTCTACTTTCTTTTCTATCTCTGGTACTCCTTTCCTAGTCACACCATGTTCCCTTTTTCTATATTCTTCCTCTAAATGTGGTTGACGTTTTTCTTTCTTTCTCATTTCTATGAATGCTAATTCTTCTTCTGTATCTTCTTCTTTCAGCATCATTTTCAACATTGGAACAATTCCCTCTTGAAAAAGAAATTCATCCGTTGCTGACATAACTCTTTGATTTGGTAAGGTAAAATCCCTTCCAAATCTTCTTTTTAAAATCTCTTGATATTCATATTGGAGGCTATGTGCTTTGGCACATATACGATCTATATCACCAGTTACATAATCGGTTATTCTTTTTGAAAAATAAGAATCACTAGCCTGATTTACATAACTTTCTCTTCTAAGTGGAACAAATGAGGACGAAATAGACTCATCTGGCTTATCACGAAAAGCATTTAATAATCTTTTTCCTCTTGGACTTCGTAACTTCTTAAGTGCTCTTTCCTCTATTTGCCGAATATATTCTCTCGTTACATGAAAGATATTTCCTACTTGCTGTAATGTTCTACCACTTCCCGTATCTAAACCAAAGCGTAGAATTAAAATTTGTCTTTCCCGAGGACTCAATCCACATACTTCCATAGCTTCTAGTAATTTACTACGTAGTTCTCCTTGTATGATAGAATCATAATCATCTCTCATATCCGGAATAAAAGATTCTAATTCGGTATCTTCATCATCATTAATAGAGGCATTTATACTAACCGTTTGCTGTTGATACCCTAGTAATGTAGTGACCCGAGAAGTAGACATACCTGCACGATTAGCCAACTCTTCCAAGGTAGGAGGGCGCAATAATTCATCCGTCAATATTTGCTGAATCCGTAAGAGTCGATTGGTTGACTCGACGATATGCACAGGCTTTCGAATCGTGGAACCAAAATCAGCAATCGCCCGGTCGATAGATTGACGAATCCACCAAGTAGCATATGTAGAAAAGCGATATCCCTTTTCTACATCAAATCTACCAATCGCTTTTAATAATCCTAAATTTCCCTCTTGAATCAAATCTAATAACTCTAATCCTCTGCCTAGACGCCTTTTAGCAATAGAAACAACCAAACGTAAATTGGCTTCGGCAATTTTGTTAGCCATCGTTTCGTTACCGTTTTTTAAACTTAGAAAATAGTCCCTCTCCTCAGTAGGTGTTAAGAGTTTCCCACTAAGAGTTAATAAATAATCACGAACAGAATCCGTAGAAAGGAAAAAGTTCCCGGTATCTTCCTCATCACTTTCTTTACCCTTATCCTCAAAATCTATTTCGATATTTTTAAAAGAAAGGTAAGCATCTATTAATTCTGAGATTTTTTCATAGGATGGAATACGCTCCAAACTATCAAAAGAAATACTAGATTGATTTCCTACTATTTGATGAAGTGCATTTTCCAATACCTCATAACGTTCAAACAGTTGAAAATAAAAATCAATACTAGGTTTAAAAGAAACTTGACTAAAAAATTTAGCGAAAGAAATTAAATTGTGGACATCTCTTCTGCCTTTTCGCCATTGCGTTTGAAAGTAAGAATCTAAAAGAGAAATATTGTCTTCTAAAGTCTTTGCGATATTCATACTAATCCATAGTACCACTTGACTTTCAACATTTTTTTCCATTTGATGGTCATTTTTTACGGAGGGAGAATCCACTAATTTTTCTTCCACCTCTTGCACCATCTCTTGCTGCTTTTCTTGCGAGAACAAAAAAAGATAGTCCTTAGCATATTTTTTTATTAATGTTTCGATTGGTTGTTTACTCATACATACAAGCCTCTTTTGTTATAACTATAACACAAATATCTTCTAGAAAGCAAGAAAAAACTACTAGTATTCTAGTAGTCTATTCCTCTTCAAATTCTCCCTCTTTAGCTTCTTTTTTTTTAATATCTTTTGGCACAGTTTTATTTAATACCTCAGAGTAATCTTTATTTTGACTAGTATAGTATACATAACCGATAATGCCAGAAATAGCATAAGCAATCATGAAGAAACCAATAAAGTTCAACAACAATTTCGTCATAACAATGATACCTAATAATATCATCACAATAGCTTCTATCAAAAATACTTTAGCGCCTTGTGCATCTATTTGACGAACCGCAAGACCTAATATCAAACGCTGAATACCATTAAATAAAATGAGAATTCCTAAAACAATACTGATGGTAGTTGGAATAAAATTTGGGAACATTGCAATCAAGATTCCAGAGACAATAAAAATAAGTCCCCCTACCAAATCTCCAAAAGTGGTAGATCCTTTTTTTCTGCCAAGGAAATAAGCAATTGCTTTAATTGCTCCCGATAAAATTAAAATACCACTAACGACAAAACCAATTACTTTGAAAATAGCTTCTCCATCATTAAAGCAAAAGATAACACCAATTACAAGTGCTACTAAAGAAATTAGTAGTGATGCAATATTAATAGGTTCTTTTTTATTAATCATATTTTTTCACATCCTCTAAAACATTATACAATAGAATACATAAAAATGCAAAAAAGAGTTCAGCAAAAACTCTTTTATTTTTTTAATTTTATTTCGTCCTCAAGTTTTTTCATAAACTCTTCTTTAGAGAGAGTAATCGTTTCTTCACTACCGTATTTTCGATAACTAATTTGGCGATTATCTACTTCCTTTTGTCCTAGAATTAGTGTATAAGGGATTTTCTTCATAACAGATTCTCTCATACGATAACCAACTTTTTCTTCCCGATCATCTAATTCTACCCGAATGTTTGCTTCTTCTAACCAAGCTTCTACCTCTTTCGCATATTCTAGATGATATTCGTTATTAACTGGTAAAATGTTTATTTGTACTGGGGCTAACCAAAGTGGGAAAGCTCCTTTTGTCTCTTCAATAATATAAGCCATAAAACGATCTAAAGAACCAAGGATTGCCCTATGTAAAACTACTGGTGTTTTTTTCGTACCATCTGAATCTATATATTTCAAGTCAAATTTTGCCGGCAAGCAAAAATCTAATTGACAAGTAGATAAGGTATATTCATTTCCAACAGCTGGTTTTACATTTACATCTAATTTTGGTCCATAGAATGCAGCTTCGCCAATCTCTTCGGTATATTCAATTCCTAAATCATTGAGTACTTCTCTAAGTTCATTCTCGGCCCTATCCCACATTTCATCATCTGGATGGTATTTCGTTTTATCTTCAGGATCTCTCAAAGATAAGACACAACGATAATTTGTAATATGAAAATCTTTATAAACATCAAATATTAAATCAACAACATTTTTAAATTCTTCTTTAATCTGTTCTTTCGTTACAAATAAATGAGCATCATTTTGACAGAAGTGTCTTCCTCTTTCGATTCCTTTTAAAGCACCGCTGGCTTCATAACGGAAATCATGAGCAATCTCTCCTATTCGAATTGGTAAATCTTTATAGGAATGAAGTTTATTAGCATAAATCATCATATGATGAGGACAGTTCATCGGTCTTAAAACAAAAGATTCTCCTTCTACTTCCATCGCTGGAAACATATTTTCTTTATAGTGATCCCAATGTCCACTTGTCTTGTAAAGTTCGACATTTCCAACACAAGGAGTCATGACGTGTAAATATCCTAATTTCTTCTCTTTTTCACGAATATAATTTTCTAATTCTTGCCATACAACATATCCCTTTGGAAGAAACATCGGAAGTCCTCTTCCCACTAAGTCATCCGTCATAAATAATTCTAATTCCTTACCAAGTTTACGATGATCTCGCATTTTTGCTTCTTCTAATTCCTTTAAATGAGCTTCCAAATCTTCGGCGGTTTCAAAGCAAATACCATAAATTCTTTGCAACATCTTATTATTGGCATCGCCCTTCCAATAAGCACCACTTGCCTTTAATAATTTAAAATGTTTTAATTCTTTCACAGACTCTACATGGGGTCCTCTACATAAATCCGTAAAATCCCCTTGCGTATAGCAACTAATAACCGTACTACTCTCATCCATACGACTAATTAAATCAATTTTATAAGGATCATCTTTAAACTGTTCTAAAGCTTCCTCTTTGGAAATTTCATGACGAACAATTCTTTTACCATCTTTGGAAATCTTTTTCATTTCCTTTTCAATTTTTTCCAAATCCTCATCTGTGATAACGTTATCTCCTAAATCGATATCATAGTAAAAGCCTTCTGCAATAACAGGTCCTACCCAAAACATCGCCTGTGGGTATAAATGCTTAACTGCTTGCGCTAATAAATGGGCACAACTATGATTTAAAACGCTTAACTTTTCATTTTCTTTTATATTAATCATTATTCTTCTCCTTTCAACATTTCTTTTATTTTTATTTTTTCTTTTTCAATTCTGTATAGTTTATTTGCTTTCGTTCTTTTTGTAAGTTCTCTTTTCGCAGCATGATAATGAGCTGTTTGTCCCGAAGATCGATAAACATGCATTAATTTTTCCAGTTCATAAGTAGTCATTTCATGAAAATCATCAAATTTAGGGACCTCTTCCGCTGGCATTGGTTTGGTTTCCACAATGAAATCTTGTGAGGCATCAGGAATAAATCTCATTAGTTCCTTTTGTAAATCATAAAAATCTTCTATGATTCTAGTCTCTCCATCTATTACAAATCCCAATACTTGTCCTTCATAAAATACACTAATGGCATCTGTTTTT
This sequence comes from uncultured Bacilli bacterium, assembly GCA_947629445.1. Lineage (GTDB taxonomy): Bacteria > Bacillota_I > Bacilli_A > RF39 > UBA660 > UBA5578. Next base: position 39,001 of record CANRDU010000004.1, on the reverse strand, counting down.
CTCGTGATACCCGTTGCCTGTCTTTGTAGTGGTGGAAGTGCAACCGTAGTCGCATAATTATCTCCATGACTTAAAACACTATAACTTTTAACAGTAGCATCGTTTTCTAGGACAATTCCAACATGTTTTTGACCAGTCTCTACAAAAGAAGAAAAAGTTTCCTCTTGTAAAAAATCATCGTGAAGTGTAACTTCTTGGAATAAATAAGGATCTAAGGATTCGTCTCCTTCCACAATTAGTAAAGTCTCAAAGCCACCATTAATAGCCCTTTCAAAAGTTTCTACAATTTTTTTAACGGTTAATTCCCTTTCGTCACATCCTAGAATACTATCATCTACCATTGTTAAATCTGGTAACCAATATGGTGCCTGAGAATGAGTAGCATCTTCTACCAAAACAATTTTTCCTGTTGAAACTAATTCAGGATTTTTTTGAACAAACTCAAAGCTAGTTCTTCTTAGTTGTGGAAACAAAGAAGAAGCATTTTGATGGGTCATCGTTGCAATTCCTTCATTTTTAATACCATAAAACCTACTCAAAAAAGACTGAACATTAATAGTTCTGGCCTCCCTTAAACTGTTTTTCTTCTTTTTTTTGCTCATAAGCATCCTCCATAATAAATAAAAAAACGCACCTCTACTGACAAGGAGCGTTTAAACGCGGTACCATCCTACCTTTTACTTAATTTGATAACGGAAGTACCGGAAATCTCTTTCGAGTTCAGCTCATGGGGAGTAACGATAAAATATTTTGATTAGGCTCCCACCATCCCTAAATCGCTTTTCAAAAATCTTTTATAATCATATCCCAATCATTGCTTTTCTAACCTTATTGTAACATATTCTCTTTTTTTTGTTAACACTTTTTTTTATTTTCTTAAATTTTTACTAACCATTTCCAAAGGATCCGCTAATTGTTTTACTCTAGATACAATTCTTCCAGCCTTAATAGCCTCTACTCCTGACTTAGAACTTGCTAAATGTTCTTCTAAATCCGTAATAGATAAATTGGAAGTAAAGAAAGTGGTAAGTCCTTCATCCATACGATATTGCAATAATGGGCATAAAATTTCATCCCGATTCCATGCAGTAACATTCTCTGCCCCAATATCATCAATCAAAAGAAGAGGCACTTTTTTAACATATTCATATTTTTCTTTAAAATCATCATAGAAAGCCTGTCTTAAAAATTCAGGCCAAAAGATAATGGCACTCTTATGTCCTTTTTTAGCAAGTTCATTAAATAAAGCAGCAATAAAATAGGTTTTCCCACAGCCAAAATTACCATGAAGATAAATTCCTTTTTTGTTGCTATCTTCCTCATATTTTTTTAGAAAATCACTAATCCAAAGAATGGCTTCATAACGATTCTTATCATTTTTATAGATATTAGCCATACTAGCATCTTTTAACGAAGATGGTGTATTAAAAAAACGTATATTCTTTAAGTATTGATTATTTTTTTCTTGCTTTGTTTGATAACGACAAGGTTTATATTCAAAGTTCAATATTTTCTTTTTAACAACCGGAAAGTAAACATGACCACGAATACGATTGGCGCAATCTAAAAGATGTTTACACTCTAGACAATGGTGATATTCACTAGCAGCTTCTTCTAAAAGAGAGGTATAATTTTTTAATTCTTCTTCTGATAATTTGGTCTTTTTAACAATCTCACTAAATACCGAATCTTGCATAGCTTTCTCAAATTCTTGATCCAAATCTACTTTGACAAATTCATTTTTCTTTAATGTTTTTTCTAATGCTTCCATAATTAACCTCGCAATGCTTCTTCAATCTTTTTAATTTCCTCTTCGGTTGCTAAATTCTCTTCAATGTCTTGATGAAACCAAGCTGGCTTCTTTTCTTTTTTCTCTACTACCTTCGTCTGTGTTGCTCTTCTATTTTTGTGCTCCTTCTCAGCAATTTTCATCGCATCCTCAACCGTTTCAATGTTACTCTTTTTCCACTGGGCTGCAATAGCATCCACAAAACCTTTTGTTAATTTATTATCATTAATTTTTAAGACATAATCCACTAGTACATTAACAACACCCGGTTGTAAATTTAAATCATCCAATAAATAGGCAATAATTTTAATATCACTAAGAGCAGGAGTACCTGTCTTATACTTGCTCGCCAAAAAATCGTAAGGACTCGTCGTTTCAAAAATGTGAATCATTTGCATTTTCTTAGATACTCCCGTCTTGGTAGTCCGCAAGTATTCTGGCTGATTTTTATATATCAAATTTGGCAATTTTCCATAATTATCGAAACGATAACATTTTAAAGCCATTTCTCGCAATTTATTTTTATCAATGGTATGTTTTTCCGTTATCGAATTACGAATTAATTCTACCATAGCCTCATTATCATAGTCGTAAATAGAGGAGATTTTAATTAAGAAATCTCGCATATCCCTTGTCATACTTCTAGGATTTAGTAATTCTTCTGGAATCATACTCATAATGGTATTAATATCAATCTTCGATATAATTTCCAATGGTCTTTTCGCCTTATCCCGTAAGTTATAAATTTCAATATCCCTCAAAGAATCATTCGTCCAAGCAAAGATATCACTGAATTTAGCAGTCACATCTTCATAGTTTTTTAGGTTAAGAGTAGGAATTTTAAAAAATTCTACTCTTCTTTCATATTCCATCGGACCTAAAGCATTTTGTAAAGCCGTTGATAAAATAGGATTATTAAAAAACTCTTTCGCACTCATAGGAGAATATAATTCATATATAAAATGGTTGATACTACCACTTTTTACATACGTTTTTAATAATCCAATCCCCTCTAATTTTAAACGAGCATCCATCATCTCTCCTACACTAATCATCATGGTATTTAAAAGTGTATTATGCGTGTATTCCATCGAAATTAATTCCAAATGTTCCAAATAAGTACATAACGTATTATACAAATTAATCGCAATCGCTCCAACAAGAGGCTCATACAAACTAATCAGAATTCTTCTATCATCTTGTAAAACCGTTTTATTTACAACGATAAATGTATCCACTGGTAGAACTTGATTCATGAAACTCACCTCTTACTATCATTATACCATGTATTTATAGAAAACATGATAACAAAAAAGAAAAACTAAGTTTCCTTAGTTTTACATTACAATACAAATAACAAAGAAAGCAACGCCTAAACAGAAAGTTAAACGAGTAATAAATAACTCTCCTCCACGTTCTTTACGATTACTAAATAGGTCACTATTACTACCACTCATAATATTAGTAGCACTCTCTGCCTTTCCACTTTGCAATAACACAATGGCAATTAAGAGAACAGATATCACGATTAATAATATTTTCACCCAAGTACCTCCTTCGACTAACTACTAATTTATCATATTTAGCCAAAGAAATCAATACTATCTTTTTTTAAGGATAGTCATCTGTTTATGTTCAAAAGTCATAATAGAAAGAGCTTGCTTTAATTCTTCTTCATTGAAAGAATCAATCCACTCATATTCATCAATTAAGATTTTTCCCAATTTTAACAAATTAGAATTGACATGATCAGCAATAGAATAAACACTATCACTCTGATAAATACACCCACTTTTTAACGTTTTTTTCTTTCGACTTAATTGTTCCATTTTAAAATCTTTGTCTTGTAATTCTTTATCAATTTGTTCTGCGACATATTCTGGTCGTTTCGATTCCACACTAGCAACACATAAAAGATGATTACCTGCTTCCATAATATCAATACTAATACCACCAGTAATCACATTTTCTTTTTTTAGTCGTTCTCTTAAAAGCGAAGTAGCTCCCAGTTTTAAATCAAAGTAAAAACTTGCATATACCCGAAAGCGATTAATATCCATCTTTCCAATATTCATCTTATAAGCAATGGACACCTTTGGAATTTCTACTTCCCCATAAATACATTCTTCTTCTTTAAAAACAGTATCAGGTTCTTCTATTTCTTTTAAAGGAACAGGATCTCTATCTTCATATTGCTTTTTCGCCTGATTATTTTTAATCGTTTCGATTATTTCTTCAGGTTTTACATCTCCCACTACCGTAATAAACATATTAGAAGGATGATAGAACGTATTATAGCAAGTATATAAATCTTCTTTGGTAATTTGAGAAATACTTTCTACTGTTCCCGCAATCGGATAACGAATAGGATGATTATGAAAACTATTATAAAGCGTTCTCTCATAGAGTTTCCAATAAGGAATATCTTCATACATTTTAATTTCTTGCTCAATAATGCCCTTTTCCTTTTCTACATTCTCATCCGTAAAATAAGGATTCTGTACAAAATCTAGTAAATATTCCAAATTTTCATGAACGCAATCAGGACCGGAAAAAAGATAACACGTACGAATATAGGAAGTACTAGCGTTGGCATCTGCTCCATTTTTTGTATAGAAACTAAATGGATCCTCTCCCTCTTTTTGTTCAAACACTTTATGCTCTAAAAAATGCGCTACTCCCATTGGGGCATCATAATATTCTTTTTGGCCATAAGGAATAAACGAATTATGATAACTTCCATATCTAGTAATAAAGGTCACATAAATATTATTGCCACTCTTTGGAATAACATTAATCAGTAAGCCATTGGAAAGTGTTTCTTGATACAAATCCAAATCAAAATGTTTGAGATAACTTTTTACAATGTTACTGTTCTTCTTCATTCTCATCATTTCCTTCCAAGAAAAAGATAGTGTCTAAATGAATTTTACGAGCAAGGGCCTGTATCTGCTTTTTATCTACTTTTTCTATTTTTTTCATTCTCTCTTCGATAGTATCTGCCCCTAAGTACTCAACACCAGCATAGAGCGCTATCATACTTTCTGGACTATCCTCAAAAGATTTTAAACTATTCTTATAAGTAGTAATTGCGTTTTCCACTTCTTCATCCTCAAATTTGCCATTTCTTAAATCTTCTAATTGTTCTAATATTAAAGCACAAGCCCGGTCGTATTGACTCGCATTAATACCCGCTTTAATAGTAAGAATACTAACAAGTGGTTGCGAAGAAGAAGCAATACTATAACAAAGAGAATTTTTTTCGCGCACATTTTGGAATAGCTTTGAGTTTGGACTGCCACCTAATATGTAATTTAAAGAGTTTAACACATATCGTAACTCATAATCCGTAGCTCCCTCTATCTGACATCCTAATAACAATTTACTTTGTTTAAGATCCGCTTGCTCCTGTTTAAATGTGACTGCATTCTTTTTCGTTTTGGCATGATAAAAGTGTGTCTTGGTATCTTTTTTACGGCTAGTAAAAGGAAAATACTTGGCTATTAATGATTCCATTTCTGCTTCTTTTACATTACCAATAACAAAAATATCTACAGTATCTTCTGCTAATACTTTTAAATAGTATTCATAAAGTTTCTTACGATTTATCTTTTTTAAATCTTCGGGATATCCACAACTTCTATAAGAAAGTACTGTATTTGGTTCCATTTCTTCTAACAATCGCATATTGGCATAAGAATCTGGATTTTCTTTAATAGATGCTAAATAATCCTCTAATCCATGAAAAGAAATGTCATATCCTTCTTGATCAAATCCACCACTATCTATATGGGGATGAAAGAGAATTTCACTTAAAAAGGAAATAGATTCTTCTAGCATTCCTTGTTCTGTATATTTGGGTTCTAAAAAAACAATATCTAATCCCATGATACTATATTTACCAGAAGCATAATTAGAGCCCCGATATCCTAGTTCATAAAGTTCTTCCGTTTGAATTTCCATCAATCGTTTCGATGGGTATTTCTCACTAGACTCAAAAAGAACATTTACTAGCATATTCCGCATAGCAATTTCATTTTTTTTCAATTTTCTTTTAAAATTCACTTTCATAAAGATTGTTTTGAATTTATCTGTTGCAATGACATGTAAATTATAATTTTCTTTTGATATTTTTGTATATTTCATTTTTCACCTACTCACTAAATTGTTTCAAATAATTATCGATTGTCCTTTGCAATTTTACCTTTTGCTCATCTTCTAAAAAAGAGGCCGCTATGGCTTGGGTGTTCATTGCACAAAAATCCTTAAAAGTAACGGGAAATGTTTGTGCTAAAGTCTGATATTCTTTGGATAAATTTGTAAAAGAAACCGTTCTATTATCCGTATTAATGGAAATAGGAATATGCATTTGATAACATTGCCAAAAAGGATGTTCTTTTATAGTGTTAACTGCTTTCGTATGAATATTACTAGTTGGACACATTTCTAACAAAATATTTTTATCCTTTAACAATTGTAAAGTTTCTTCATCTTCGATAGCATGAATACCGTGTCCAATGCGACGTGCTCCCATTTGAATAGCACTTTTGACACTTTCAAAAGATGCACTTTCTCCTGCATGAATCGTAAAAGGAATACCTACATTACGAACAATTTCAAATAAAGTAGCAAAATCAGAAGTTGGATATTTACTTTCATCTCCTGCTAAATCAAGCGCTACTACTCCTTGGTTCCAATACTGTCTAGCTAGCATTATCACTTCACTATTTTCTTCTAAAGAAGCAGATCTCATCATGCATAAAATTAAATTAATAGGTATATCTACCTTAGAAAAGCCTTCCAAAACGGCATCCACTACTTCTTCTTTAGTTAGTCCTTCCTTAGTATGTGCCAAAGGATTAAACCGAACTTCCGCATAAATTACGTTTTCCCGTTTTAAATCTTCCCCTAACTCTTGCGCAATTCGAACAAGATTCTCTCTTGTCTGCATCACTTGAATAGGAAGATCAAAACAGGTTAAATATTCACTCAAACTTTCACAGTTTTTTGGTACAACTGCTTGATGAAAGGTATCTTCTAACGTTAATCCTGATAATTCAGATAAAGTTTCCAATCGTACACTACCATCCAAATGAACATGTAGTTCTACTTTCGGTATTTCTATATTCATCTTATCACCTACAATTTCAAAGTAGTTTCTAATGCCAACTCTATCATATTTTTAAATGCCGTTTGACGTTCTTCACTCGTTGTTTCCTCTCCAGTCACAAGATTATTAGAAACCGTCAAAATACAAGCCGCTTTTTTTCCAAGTACCTGAGCATTATGAAATAGTGCAAAAGATTCCATTTCACAGGCAAGACAGCCGTATTTTTCATATAATTCCTGATAATTATCATTCTCTTTATAAAATACGTCACTGCTATGAACCGTCGCAATTGTTAAATGTCTTCCAAGTTCAGCAGCTGTTTCTTGAATATGAAAGTTTAAAGAAAAGTTAGATTCCTTCATATTTTCATCACTGCCATTTTGAGTACGTCCAAAACTAGATTCTGAATAACATTTTTGAACTAACAAAATATCATAAAGATTCAAATCTCTCGTATAGGCTCCTGCTGTTCCTACACGAATAATTGAATCTACATTATATTCCTTATATAATTCATAAGAATAAATTCCAATACTAGGCATTCCCATACCAGAACCCATAACCGTTACCTTATGTCCTTTATACTCTCCAGTATAGGCAAGCATCCCTCTTATTTGATTTACCAATTTACTATTTTCTAAAAAAGTTTCAGCAATAAATTTTGCCCTTAAGGGATCTCCCGGCATAATTACCGTATTTGCAATCTCATCACGCTTTGCTTCGATATGTGTACTCATATAATTCCTCCTAAAATCAAAAGAGAATAAGTTAATTATTCTCTTCATCTTCATTCTGATACTCACTCACATTGATGGCAATACCTACAACCAGAATATAAGATAAAGCATAAATCCAAATCATCAAAATTACGATATTAGAAATTCCTCCATAGAATAAACTATAATTTGAAAAATGATTTGTATAATAAGAATAGATCGCAGTAGCAATCACCCAACCAATGGTAGTAAATATTGCTCCTTTTGTCGTATATTTGCTCAATATCTTCCAATCTGGTGCCATCGTATATATCAATTTAACATTAAAATACATTACCAACATGGCAATTGGCCATCTCAGATATATCACTAATCGATAGATAATATCTGTAAGGGAACTAGATCCAATCAACATCAGGATTGCCCTTAAAATATCATCACCAAAAGCTAAAACTAATAAGGTAAAAACAAATAGTCCTATCATTAATACAATGATAAACAAAGATTTTATCCTTCTCTTTAAAAGTTCTGCATGAGGAAACCCATATAAGGTATTCGAAGCTAAAATAATAGAATGAGCTCCATTACTCGCTAAGAAAAAGCCTGTCAACATGGAGATACCGACATGAGTATCAAAACCCTTTCCTTGGAGAACGGGTACTAAAACATCTGCAACCCCACTAGGAACTGCCTCTTGCACAGCTTCTATCATAGAAGTTAAAGATATAGAGAAAAAAGAAGCAATCACACCAACTAATATTAATATTGGAAATATAGATAAAACTAGAAAGAATGCAATCTGTCCCGGTAATACACGAACCATTGGATTTCTAGCAACTTTTATTAATTTTGAAAACTCCTTTTTTAATCCATTCATATCTTTCCTCTTCTATTATTTTTCTGTTATGTGAATTAAATCTTTTGCTATTTCTTCTAGAGATCGTCCTATTGCCTTTTTAGAAACATATTCTGATTCTTTCATTTGGTAATATTCTTTCTCTTCCATCTCTTTTGCCCTTTTAGAAACAATATTTACTAATAAATACTTTGATCCAACCTTTGTTAACAACTTATCAATAGATGGATATATCATAATATCACGCTCCTTATTATTAGGATATCCCATCTACTTTAAAACTGCAATAAATTTACAAGAAATTGACAAAAATTGACATTACTCTAAAATTTCATAAATAAGTGGTTGTGCTTCGACAGGATTATCTTGAATCGTAAAGCAATCCAAAATATCGTTAACCCGCACATCTAAATCATCCAAATAAACTTTAAGTAACTCATCGTTTGCTTTTACAAAATCTCCCACTTTATGTGATAACACCATACCGACTTGATAACGTATTTTATCTTCTTTAGTGAATCTTCCGGCGCCAATTTTCCGAGCAATTTCCCCAATTCCTAAAGTATCGATAGCGGCAATATAACCTGCTTTTGGAGTCCTTACAGAGAAAATTCTTTTAGAAATTTCTAATTTTGTTAAATCTCCTCCTTGAGCAGTTACCATATCCTCAAACTTTTGATAAGCAGCACCAGTATTAAATTTCTTGAAGCACTGTTGCTCAGCTTCCTCTAATGAAATATTTTCTGTCCGACTAACTACTAATCCTGCTATTTTTATAATCAGTTCCATAACATCTTCTGGACCCATTCCTTTTAACGTATGAATAGCCTCTTCCACTTCCAAAGCATTACCAACAGCATTCCCTAATGGTTCACTCATATTCGTTAAAATACAAATAGTAGTCTTACCATAATGCTTTCCGATTTCAATCATAAGTCTCGCTAATTCTCTAGCATCCTCTATGGTTTTCATGAGAGCACCATTTCCCACTTTAACATCCATAAATAAAAAATCGGCTCCACTCGCTAACTTTTTAGACATAATACTAGATGCTATTAGTGGAATAGAATCAACTGTTCCCGTTACATCTCGTAGTGCATATAATTTCTTATCAGCTGGTACTAAATTACCTGACTGACTAATTACGGCAACACCAACCTCGTTCACTTGTTGAATAAATTCTTCACGGGATAACTCTACTCGATATCCAGGAATCGATTCTAATTTATCGATAGTTCCACCTGTATGACCTAACCCTCTACCACTCATTTTGGCAACTTTTAATCCAAAAGAAGCAAGAAGCGGAGCTAAAATAAGGGTTACTTTGTCACCAACTCCACCAGTAGAATGTTTATCTACTTTTATACCATCGATAGCACTTAAATCAATCGAATCACCACTATTTAACATCGCATCCGTTAAGGCAAATGTTTCCTCATCAGTCATGCCATTTAAAACAATTGCCATTAAAAGGGCACTAATTTGATAATCAGGAAATTCACCCTTACACATTCCTTCTATCCAAAAGGTAATGTCTTCTTTGGTCAATATTTCCTTTCTCTTCTTCTTTTCGATAACATCTAATAAAGTCATATCATCACCCTAATTCCATTATATCAAAAACATCTAAAAAAAGAAATGTATCTCAGTATCGTTTCTTCTGGAAAGCTCATACAATTTATATAAACCCTACTCTTTTATAGAAAAAAGCAGATTATTCTGCTTCTTTTGGCTTATTAGATAAGAAAGTTACTTTTTCAGCAACTACTTCTACTAATTGACGTTTTTGATCATCTTCTGTTTCATACTGCCTACTTTGAATACGACCTTTAATTCCTACTAAATCTCCCTGTTTGCAATATTCAACTGTACTTTCTGCTACTCCTTTCCACATTACGCAAGAAATAAAATCCGTATCGTATTCGCCATTGGCATTTTTAAAAGAACGTGGAACAGCCAAAGTAAGGTGAGCTAATTTTTTTCCACTATCCGTTTCTCTTAGTTCTGGGGTTTGAACAATTCTACCGACTAATACAGCTTGATTTAACACAATTTTTCCTCCTTTCTCTTGCATCATACAACACTTATTGTGAAAATCAAAAAGTCTATTATTAATAAAATAAACCATGATAACAGTTGATTTTTGATTTCTTGATAGCAATATTTTAAATTTTATCAAGAAAGACTTTTCGTCTTATAACTTTTGTATAAAACAAAAAAAACATCTTTCGATGTTTAAAAATAATTTTTTAAAAGGGCATTCAATTCTACTGCATATTCCATTGGTAATTCTTCACGGAAACGATCAATAAATCCCATAATAATGAGTTCTTTAGCTCGCTCTTCACTAATCCCTCTACTCATTAAATAAAAAAGTTTATCTTTGCTAATTTTCGCAACCGTTGCCTCATGATTTAAAGTAGAAGAGACATTTTCGACGATATTCTTAGGAATCGTATCACTTTTAGACTCTTCATCCAAAATAATAGTATCGCACTTAACCATAGCTTGTGAATGATGCGCTTCTTTCGTGATTCTTACCGTACCTCGATAATTTGCTTCCCCACCATTAGCTGCAATGGACTTACTAATAATATCACTTTTCGTATATGGCGCTAAATGAATCATACGACTTCCAGAATCTTGAATTTGACCATTACTAGCAACAGCAATGGAGATGCATCTTCCTTGGGCATATGGTCCTGCTAATAGACATCCTGGATATTTCATATTTGTTTTAGAACCAATATTTCCATCAATCCATTCCATCAATCCATTTTCTTCTACTTTAGCCCTTTTCGTGACTAAATTGTAGACATCACTAGACCAATTTTGAATAGTAGTATATCGACATTTTGCGTTTTTTCCGACAAATATTTCCACAACAGCAGCATGTAAGGAATCTTCAGAATAAGTTGGAGCTGTACAGCCTTCCATATAGTGCAGTTCAGCACCTTCATCCACAATAATGAGTGTCCGTTCAAACTGCCCCATATTAGCACTATTTAAACGAAAATAACTTTGCAAAGGTCGATCAATTTTGGTATAAGGTGGTACATAGATAAAAGTTCCACCACTCCATACTGCTCCATTTAAAGCGGTATACTTATTCTCGTTAACATTTACTAAATGATTAAAATATTTAGAAAACAATTCTGGATATTTCTTTAGGGCTGTATCCGTATCACAAAAAAGGATATTTTTCTTTTCCAATTCCTCTATCATATTATGATAGACAACTTCACTTTCATATTGAGCCCCTATTCCAGCAAGATATTTCTTTTCTGCTTCTGGAATTCCTAATTTGTTAAAAGTATCCCGTACATTTTTGGGAACATCATCCCAACTTTTCTCTACTTTTTTAGTGGCTCTAGTCTTGTAATACGTAATATTATCGAAATCAATTTTTAATTCAGGTCCAAAAGTTGGTTGCGAAGATTCGGTAAACTTTTGGTAAGCTTTCAAGCGAAAATCACACATCCAATCAGGTTCATTTTTCAAACGTGATATTTCTCTTACTTTTTCTTCATCAAGTCCTCGAATTTCCATAACATCACCTATTAACCATTATACTAAAAAAAGAGAAAAAGAAAAAGAAAATCAGTACAATTTATGATTTTCTTTCATCAAAACTTTGTTTTTTTCTTTTTTCGATTATTTTTTGTTTCGCTTCTTCAAAGGGAATAATTTTAGATTTTCTTGAAGAGACATTCGTATCCTCTTTTTTATATTCTCGAAAATACCATTTATAAGTTTCCAATGCCTTCTCAACAAAATAAGAGAAATATGTTGGTTCAAAAATAGCATCATAGCATTCATACGCATAAAGAGAATCCCTACGAAGTGTAGATAAAAAGTCGATAGGAATCACTCCTTCTATCATAGGAACAATCTCAAACACCTGATGATTTAAAACATCTACTACAAACCCATCTACTGCAATAACGGGGCGTAACTCGTCAACTAAAAAATCTAAATAAATGCCATCTGCATCATAATGCGTTTCCGAAAACTGTACAATACGTGCTACTAATAAATTAATGATGGGTGTCATTTTTTTCCAATTCTCCTAAAATTTTTTCAATGCCCCACCAAGGTAAAAGAGCACATTTTTTTCTATTTGGTTGTTTATAAATATCATCATATACAATAGCTTGCTCCAAGACACTTGCATCATATTCTTTTTCATCAATCATATTAGCATAATTTTTTAAAATATTGATAGCCTCTTCTACTGTTTTTCCCATAAGTGTTTCTACCATAATAGAGGAAGAACTTGTACAAATAGCACAAGCCTCCCCATCAAAATGGATATCTTTTAAAATACCATCCTCTATTTTTACTTGCACTTCTACTTCATCAATACAAGATTCATTATTCATATCAGCATAGTAATAACTAGAATCCTCTACCAATCCCTTATTTCTAGGATTTTGATAATGTTCCAAAATAATTCCTCTTCTAAATTCTTTATCCACACTATCTTTCCTTTCTTTTAACATGCTACATATACTTTTTGATGAGATGATTCTTCCGTAGTAGCTAGACAAAGCGATTCTGCATCCACCTGATTCCGTACTTCTTCGGTAAGTACTTCACCCTTAACCGTATAGAAATCTTCGCATTTGATTAACCGCAACAACTGCTGCATAATAAAAGTTAAATCTGTTACATTTAAAATACGTGCAGCTGCAGAATAACCATTTCCCCCTCCTTGAAAAATATGCATAATTTCTACAATATCCATACCTCCAGAAGTTCTAGCGCTAATTCCGATATCCGTATCAGAAATACGCCCAATGGCAAAAGAAGCATCTACCTTGTATGGTAATAAGTAATCAGCAGCTTGTGCTAATTCCGCTTGAGTATATATTGTCTCTGGATGCTCATGATTATAAATCAAAGCAACACTATGAATACTATGCGTAATAAATTCTGTTCCATCAATAAGGTGATGAATCTTTCGATCATTTTCAAAATCTTCTACAAACAAATCATTAACAGCCTGAATGGTTGCCCCTCTTCGAATCAAATGGGCAGCAATACCTAACGTACTATCATTCGTATTTTTTTTCAACTTATTAGTATCTACAAAAATTCCTGCTAACAGTGCTTTCGCTAACCATTTATCAATGCTGGTTGAAAACATCCGACAAAGCCTTGTAACTACTTCACAAGCACTAGAAATATCTGTATTCACATATTTTTCAAAAGTTGGTATGGAATTTTCATCCTCTTTATGATGATCAAGCAACATCACGTGAGAAAACTGACTTAAGCGGTTAGCAACAGCAGACGGTATTAAATTCATTTTTCCTACATCTACGAACAAAAGTAAATCGTCTGAAAACGTACAACTTTGAAATTGCTCTGATGTCAAAAACGTATATTTTCCTAGTGCTATTTCATAAATACTACGAATTCCTACGTTCATTTGAGTTAATTCATCATCACTTACAATAATAGCTTGTTTGCCTAAATGAGAACAAATTTCTGCCATACCACTAGCAGACCCTATTGCATCAAAATCCAAAGTGCAATGAGGCACTATAAAAACACGATTTGTCTCTTTTAATCTAGTTTCTAGCAAAAATTTAAACTCTTTCAAATTTTTTTCCACTTGTTATCCCTCTAGTGCCATTATACTAGCACGTTCCTAATTTGTTGTCAATTGGCTTTTGTAGTCAGAAAATTTGTGATTTTTACAAATTCCCTACTTGGAAACATTTTAGCAGTTTCTTGAACGCTCGTCAAATTCACAAAAAAAGAAGCTATTTTGCTTCTACAATTAGTTTAATGGCTGTCCTCTCTTCCCCATCAATTACGATATCGGTGAAAGCTGGAATACATACCAAATTCTTACCGGATGGTGCGACAAATCCTCTTGCAATCGCAATAGCTTTAATAGCTTGATTAAGTGCGCCTGCTCCAATAGCTTGAATTTCCACTTCTCCTTTTTCTCTAAATACATTCGCCAATGCTCCTGCTACAGAATTAGGATTGGATTTTGTTCCTACTTTTAATGTTTCCATAAATGATATTTCATTCCTTTCTACAATAAACTATATGAATGGAATAAAAGTTTAGAACTGATTTTCTCATTTTATTAGAAGAAGAAAAATAGCAAATATAAGTTTCTTTAAATTTAAAATTTAGTCTTGACAAAGGCTAGAGTTCTAAGTATAATTATAGTTGTTGATGCGGGTGTAGTTCAATGGTAGAACTCCAGCCTTCCAAGCTGATAACGTGGGTCCGATTCCCATCACCCGCTCCATTTGTAAAAATCGTCGGAACAACCGATGTTGAGATAAAGCTTAATTAGAAATAATTAAGTTTTTTTGTGTCTAAGAAAGGTTGTGATGATATGTTAAATATTATTAAAGAAAAACTTGATTTAAGCCCTGATTTAAAGAAAAAGATTGATTGGGCTAAGAATTATACTTCTACATCTATAAGATTAGAAAAAGGTCATTTAATTAGATTAGAACCATCTAATCTTGCTTATGTAGATCCACATAAAGTAATTATTAATAATTATACATTCTTGTTCTTTAATGGAATTGATACTTTCTATGTTAATACTCTAAATGATAAACATAATTTATCTGAACTTGAAAAATACTTTAAACTAGCTAAATGCTCTTAATAGTATTCCCTCAATAAGGAATTGACAAATATTTAAAAAGTGATATTATAAATAACCAATGAAAGAGGTAACTCTAGAAATGGAGGTACATCTATGAATTATAAATACAAACATATAAAATTTTATAATATTGAACTTAATGAGGAGTCAGTAGTATTTAGACCTTACTAGATACTATTGTCTCCTCTTTTTTAGTAATAAGGAGGTTTAAATGGAAGAAGAAAGAAAAGTTGCAGGTATTTATATTCGTGTATCAACTGAAGATCAAGCTCGTGAAGGATTTAGTTTAGGAGAACAAGAAGAAAAGTTAAGACAATTATGTGATTATAAATGTTATGAAGTATATAAAGTATATTGTGATGCGGGTATATCAGCTAAAGATATGGAACATAGACCAAAGTTTCAAGAAATGTTAAAAGATATGAAAGATGGGAAAATTAATTATATCGTTGCTTATAAACTTGATAGAGTTACTCGTTCAGTTAGAGATTTAGAAGAGCTAATTTCACAACTAGAAAAATATAATACTTACCTAGTATGTGATAGAGATGATGTTAATACCTCTACTGCTAATGGTAGATTCTTTGTAAGAATGCTTACTGTCTTATCACAACTTGAAATTGAAATAGTATCAGAAAGAACAAAGTTTGGTTTAAATGGTGCTATTAAATCAGGTCATTTACCTGGACAAGTTGCTTTGGGATTTAAAAAGGATGGAAATAGAAAAACAATAATTGATCCAGCTACTGCTCCTATTGTTAAGAGAGTATTTGATTTATATTTACAAGGTAAAACATTTTTACAAATATCAAATATCTTTAATGAAGAAAAAGTATTAAATAAAAATTGGAAAGATACTCATATAGAAAGAATAATAAATAATCGTTTATACATGGGGGATTATGAAATGTATAAAAGACTTAAAGAATGGAAAAATGTTGAACCAGTTATTTATATGAATGTTGTTGATCCAATTATACCAAGATATATTTGGGAAGAATGCCAAGCACAAAAGATTATTAATCAAAGAACTTATACTAGAGATAGAATTTATACTTTCTTTCAAAAACTTAAATGTCCTAAGTGTGGCAAGATTATGAAATGCAAAGGATCTGGTGGAAAAAGAAGAAAATATGTTTATTACAATTGTGAAGATTGCCATGAAAACATTAGAGAGTCTTATGTTGAAGAAGAATTTGAAAAGATTGTTGGTCAATTATTAAGATTTGATAATGAGTATAACGAATTATTCTTACCACTCTTTGCAGATAAAGAAAAACAAGTTGATAAATCTGATATTGAAAGAGAAATAATTAATCTTACTAAACAAAAAGAAAGAATTAAAAAGGCTTACATGTCTGAAGTTGTAGAGCTAAATGACTTTAAAGAAGATTTAAAAGTGATAAATGAAAAACTTGATATATTAACTAAACAATTAGAAAAAGAACAAGATCTCAAAAATAGAAATAGATTTACGCCAGAGAAAGTTATGGCTAATAGGGATATTCAAAGAATATTTATGCAAAACGGAAATGATGTTTCAATGTTTCTTACAGAGTGGCAAACAATGACTAAAGAAGATAAACAAAAATTTATAGCTAAATATATTGAATCCCTTACTTTTGAAAAAGATGATAGATATCCAAATGGGATACATTTAATAGATATAAAATTAAAATCATTATTCACTGAAAAAGTTGGTAGATTATCTGAACTTGGTTTATCACAAGTTCCAGTAGAATTTATTTCAAATGATAAATCAGTAATGTTAAATGTTAGTTATCCATTAAAGGAATCACAGATAAAAGATTACATGAAAGAGTTTAAAGATATTGGTGGTGTTAGACTACATATTCACCCAACATTTGAATTTAGTTTAGAAGATATGCCTGAAGAAATATTTTTTGATCTAGAAAAAGATGAAAAAGTTTTAAAGTTAATTCCTATTATTAAAGATATAGATAATCCTGAAAGCTTATCAAATAAGTTTAAGTTAGGAATTGTTACTTCGTTTGTAAAGACTGTTAAAGAGGATTCTAAGGAGTAATCCTTAGTCCACGAAATCTTGTATGGCTGAAGGCTGTACAAGATATCTAGGGGGTTATATATCTTGGATAACCATGATATGGGATATATCAGCCCACACTAAAAAGGAGGAATTATATGACTGAATTAACTTATTCATTTCATCTGGGAAGTAATAAAAATAGAAAAGCATCAGCAAGAGGAAATGCCAGAAATAATGTAAGTGGTTCTTCTTCTCTTGCAAATAATGGAATACAAAATTATCATCAATTGTCAAAAGTTAATAATCATGATTTTAGAAAATATGAAAATGATAATGATTATATTTATCAATTAAAAGGGACTAATGATATTGTTTATGATGTTAAAGAATTTTATAAAACTGAATTTGAAAAAGCAAGACTTGAATATAATAATAAACAATCTAGACCTAGTAGAAGAATTAATGATTATTTTGAATATGTTAATAAAGATGAAAAAAGGGATCTTGCTTGTGAGATTATAATTGAACTTGGGAATAAAGAATATTGGGATTCAAAAGATTTTGAGTTTAAAAGAGAAATGGTTAGTGTTTATGAGGAACATTTGCACGATTTAGAAAAAGTTGTTCCAGAGTTTAAAATAACAAATGCTGTTGTACACTTAGACGAAACTTCCCCACATATGCATATAGTTGGTGTTCCCGTCAAGGATGGTTGTAAAACGGGTTTATACAAGCAAGTAAATAAATCATCAGTATTTACTAAAGAAAGACTTGAGCATATACAAAATATAATGAGAGAAAAATGTATTAATACTTTTAATAAATACTTTGAAAAAGAAAATGCTACTCTGAAGACTAAAGAAAAAGGAAGAAATAAAGATATTTATGTTAAAGATATGGTTAATTATCAAGAATTAAAAAAAGAACTAGAAATTAATAAAAGAAGTATTGATAAAAATAATGATAAGATAAAATCGATAAACAACTCTTCAAAAGAGTTGCAAGATTTATTATCTGGTTTAGAAGAATCTAGACTTGGTGGTTATAAGCTTAATAATAAGCAAAAAGAAAGATTACAAACTTTAATTAAAGATGTTGAATCTATAATTGATGATTTTGATAATTATAAAAATATAATTAATAATATATCTTCAATTAATGATAATTTAAAATATCAAAAAGATAGAAATAATAAAGTTGAAAATGATAATAATAAACTCATTAAAGAAAATCAGAAGCTTAAAATGGAAAATACTGAATTAAGAGAAGATAGAGATTTCGTTCATGCAGTTATGAATAAAAGAATGGATGAAAGAAAAGATTTTATAACTTATCTATGTAAAAATGCTAATAGCAAAAATCCAACTACTTCTAGATTTTTTAGAGAAATTGCTAATGATATGAATAATAAAAACTTAATAACTGATAAAGAACATAGAGTTATATTTAATCCACCTAGAACAATTAATAAATCAGAAATAAATAAAGCACTTAAATCTATTAATAGAGAAATGAACGAAGCAGCTGAAGAATTTTATATGACAAATAAAAGCGACTACGAATTATAGTCACTTTTTTACATATTATTATTTATGTATTCAATCAAACATTGAATAGTAAACATATCAAAATCAGCATCATCCTTTAAAGACAATTCAAAGATAATATTTGGATTATTTGTTGCTGAGGTTATTTTTACTTCATACTTTCCATTTCTTTTATTTGATAGAAAGTATCGTTTTCCCTCTGGCAGTACATTACTATCAATATAACATTCACTTTTAGTTAAATCTAAAGGTAAATCTAAATATAATTTTTTCCCATTGGTACTTAATGAATATTTATATTTTGAAAATTTTAAATCTAAATGTTTTTTAAAATCATCATAATATGTTTTAGGCAAATCTTGACTTCCACTTTTCTTTCTTCTAAAAATTGTTTTAATGTTAAAGAATTTATTAAATTGATCTAGTGAGAAAATCTTTTTATTTCCATCATTATCTACTGAAATTATAAATTCAACATTTTTATTTTTCATATTTGAGGCAATCCAACTAAATGCTATTGTTTCAGGAACAGGAACAATCATACCTGTTTGTGCAACTTTACTATATAAATTATAATTATCATTTAGTATATCTATGATTTCATTAGAATATTGATTTTCTTTAAATTTATTTTTATTACCATAAACGAATTTACCATTTTTTATTTCAACAACAAATTGAGAAGTTTGAGATGCAGGCATTTTAATTTCTACATAAAACTTTTTATTATTTGAATTAATTGTTATTTCTATGTCTGGAACTGTACTATCAGCATTTCCATATTGCTTTACTAAAACATCATAATCTTTTAACATTTGTTGTAAATATCCAGTCATTTCATTTTCAAAATCTTCCCATTTTTTCATTCTAATCCTCCTAAACATCTTTTAATCCTTTAAAAACTTCTTTTAATAAGTTAATTGGTACACTATTACCAAATTGCTTTAATGATTGATTGTCATTTTCTATTATCTTAAACTTTTCAGGAAATCCTTGTAATCTTGCGGCTTCTCTAGGACTTAATTTTCTTACCTTACCATTAATATAGTAAGCCCCTGTTTTTGAAGCAGCACCGCCACTTGAAGCTGCTAGGGTTATTCCTATGCCATTTTCGTGGTAAATTCTATTTCCTTGACCACCTTGCCCTATAACCCCAATTTGTAGAGGCTTTTGAACTTTACCATTTTTTATTGCTTCATTTAATTTTTTTTCGTCTATATGGATATCTTTTCTATTAAGGATATATTTATTTGTAATTGAATCATCCTCTTTTATATCACTAATAGTAGCAAATGTTTTATATGGGCTTGGAAATTTGAATTTGCCATTATCAATATCCTTTCTTATACAAATAATAGTAATTCTTTCTCTGTTTTGTGGTAAATTAAAATCTTTAGCATTTAGAACTTTATGATAAATATTATAATTTAAACTATCAAGTGTCTTTGAAATAACTTCAAAAGTTGCTCCACCATTATGAGCTTTTAAATTTTTAACATTTTCTAGAAAAATGATTTTAGGTTTATGATAACTAACAATTCGTACTATATCAAAGAATAATGTTCCTCTTGTATCTTCAAATCCTTTTTGCTTTCCAGAAATACTAAATGGTTGACATGGAAAACCAGCACAAAGTATATCAAAACTTGGAATATCTTTTTCATCTATTTTTGTTATATCTCCATATGGAATTTCTCCAAAATTTAAATTATAACTTTCTTGACAATATTTATCCCATTCAGATGAAAAAACACATTTACATCCAAAAGACTCTAGTGCATATCTAAATCCACCTATACCAGCAAATAAATCGATAAATTTCATTTTTTTTAATTCCATGATATGACACCATCCTCTCATATAAATTATATCATAATTCAAGGTAATATAATAACCTTTATAAGAATTTGTGATAAAATGTTTTTGAGGTGGTTCAATGAAAGTATTAACTTTAAAGCAACCATGGGCTACACTTGTTGCAGAAGGTATAAAAAAATATGAATTTAGATCTTGGAAAACCAATTATAGAGGCAAAATACTAATTCATGCTGGAACTGGAATTGATAAAAAAGAATTAGAAAAATTTAGGGATTTGAATTTAGAATTTCCATCAAAAAAATACTAGCTGAAGTAGAAATAGAAGATTGTTTAGAATTAAATGATGAGTTAAACAAAAAAATAATTGCAGAAAAAAATATAGCATATGGTTCTAAATATAGAACTGGTTATGCTTGGAAATTAACTAATTCTAAAAAAATAAATAATGATAAAGAAGTTAAAGGACAGCTTGGCTTGTGGAATATAGACTTATAATATTATTGGGAGGTTTGAAATGAAAATAAAAAATAAATTTAGTAAGCAAAGAATAGATAAAGATAATCTTTTTTTAAATAAGGTAATGAATATTAAAAAAAGTATAAGAAATAAGACATCAAAAATAATACCATTAACCGATATGGAAAAATTTCTATATACGGAGGATAATTTTGAAAAAGCATATGATGAAAAAAATACTACCATGCCTAAAAACAAATATTTAAGATTAAATGATATATTTTTACTGAATATTGTTTCTAAAAATGATTGCCATAATTTATATCCAGGAATTATTAATCTATATAAAGACAATTATTTAAAAGGCTATTTAGGTGGAGAACTTAGACATAAAGAATTAAAAAAATGTATAGATAGTTATATAACTTCAACTAACTATCATGGTTGTACTGAATTATGTAGATTATCACCAAAGGATAATGAACTATATGAATTATGTGATTTAATAATTATTCATATTTTTGAAATATCAAATGACCTTTTAGGAATATCTTTTGATTTAAAAGTTACAGAAAAATTTAATAACGAAATAAACAATATATTTAATGAAAAAGTAAATATAGCTACTATTTATGATAAATTAAAATATAAAAAGAAGTATCTTTATAGTAGAAGCAGAACTTCCGTTAAGAAAAAACGCAATAATGATTATGAAGACTTTATTATAGAATTTAAATGTAGATTCAACAAACTATTTAATAAATATCTACCTCTTCAATTAGATTATAAAAATAAACCACCAATAAGTATTAATACATATCAAACTAACTTTAAAGTAACAAATAGAGCAGAATCTTTCTATCAAGATTTAGAAATATTAGAACATTATTTAGCTAGAGAACTTGAAAATATAAGTGTATGTGTTGGAAAAAGTGGAGAAAGCGATTCGTTCATTGATACTACTATGTGGTACAACATTATGATATCTCGAAATAAAATAGATCGTTCAAATAGTGTTCTTTTTTATCTTAAAGAAAAAGAAAATATAATAAAACATACTGGTAATGAGTTTACAAATATTTTTATTAATTCTATTGCCTTTTATCTTTTAGATGAGATGCAAGGAGATATTACAAATGAAAAGATTAAGTTGTATAATTGCAAAACTAATAAAATTAGAAAAAATTATAAGCAATATGAAATACTAAATTCAAAATTTCATAAATATAGTTCCATATTTAATGGTATTGATATTCACAAATTTCAATATAAAGATGAATATATAATAAAAGGTTTTGAAAATATAAAAAATATTTATGATGATTATAATAAACAATTGCTAGATTTAAAAAAAGAATATGAATTTAGAATCAATATTAATAATATTAAAAGTTCATTTTGGATTTCAATTATATCAGTTATTATTGCCATAGGTGCTTTGGGATTAAGTATATTTTTTGAATATAGAAATAAAAATGATAATTCAATAAAAAATATAGAAACTAAAATTGAAATTAATAATAATGAAATAAAAGAAATAAATAAATCCATAAATCAAATAAAAGATTTAATTAAAAATAATACTGAGAAGTAATTGCATTATCTTTTGTTTAAGTATATAATGAGTATGTAATTAAGATTTATCTCTTATTACATTTGTAGGTAATTGTTTCTCAAACGAGATACACAATTGCTCCATTTTTTATTAAATAACCTAGTTCTTAACGGGAACTAGGTTTTTTTGACCAACGTTATCAGTTTCAGTGAAACCCAGTTTATCTCTCCCCTTACCTTTTTAATAATTATCCAAATGATCGTATATATCGTATATATAAATTTTTCATCACTCACTCTATTTGTAAAAAATCTCAAATATATGGGATTTTTTTGTTATCTAGGCATCATTTTAGGAATAATAATTATATCCTTTAAAAAAGAAAATATGAAATTCTATAGATTAGTAAAATTTTTAAATTCACTTAGGATTAACAACAATACCAATTATCTGTTTTAACATAAATTATGAGTGAAATAGCAAATGCTATTTCTAATTTAACTTTGATAAGCTAAATAGAAAGGAGAATATAATTTGCATAACAAAAAAATATTCATTATCATTGTCTTCTTTCTTGCAACTATTATTTTAATGGCTGTTGGTTATTCGACATTTGCAACCGATTTTACTATTGATGGAACTGCCGAAATTACTGGTGAGTGGGACGTCAGAATAACAAATATAACTGCTACCCAAGTGCCCGATGGTTGCGATGCTGGAACACCTTCATTTACTAAAGATTCTATTAATTTTTCAGCTAAACTGAATAAACCTGGCGATGAAATCATTTATGAAGTTACCATAGAAAATTTAGGAACTATTGATGCCGAATTACAAACGATAATATTCACAGAAGAAATAGGTGGAATTGAAGAAATTAACTATACAACATCTGAACTAAAAAAAGACTTAAATGTTGGGGATTCCACTACCTTTAATATCATAGTAACCTATGTTAAAAATACGAAGGAAATTCCTGATGTGAAAACCAAAACATTAACAGGGATAATTCAATATGTTCAAAAAGAAAACGCTTAAAAATAAACATTTATTTTTTCTTTTAAGCATCTATACCATAAGTCATATATTCTTTTATACGAATCGTTTTTATATGAATGTTTTTAAGCCACTTTTTTGGTTAATTTTTCTAATCATTTTTTATCCTCAAAATTTCAAACTTTCCAAGAGAAAAGAAATGAATACTACTTTGACTATATCCATTATCTTTTTTATACTTTATTTCATTAGTGGTTTTATTTTCGGCTTTCAGAAAAATTTTTCTAATTATTCATTCATTAATATTTTTATAAATATATGGAAAGTTATCTTACCGATATGTGGTGTTGAAATAATACGCTATAAACTGCTTAGAAGCAACAAAAATTATTTTGGTTTTAAAGTTTTAGTAACCATTATCATTATTTTCAGTGAAATTAATTTTAAAGCCCTTTTCTTTTCGCAGAATATCATTTTTTTTCATTATTTTATTTCCATAATTATCCCTATTATTGCTCAAAATATTCTATTTACTTATTTATCTTTAAATTCACACTATAATGTTTCTATAATTATTCAAGTATTTCAGGAAATACCGAAAATTATTTTACCAATGATTCCCTATCGTAATTGGTTTATGGAAGGTTCTTTTGGGATCATTAAAGTTTTAATCATTTACTATTTATTTAGATACTTTATTTTTAGGAAAAGAACGATAAATCATTTTACGAATGTAGGAACAATACTTCCTTTCACGATTATGGCATCTATTTTATTTGTATTATTTATGCTTGGATTATTTACTTATCAACCTATCGCTATTTTGTCCAATAGTATGAACCCCATTTTTAAAAGAGGCGATGTTGTCATTTATAAAAAAGAAGAAAATATCGTTCCTGGGGATATTATTGTCTTTCAATATCAAAATCAAATGATTGTTCACCGAGTTGTAAGTATAAATGATTATTATGTTACCAAAGGAGATGCCAATAATAGTGTAGATTATATCAAAGTTCAAAAAGAAGATATAAAAGGTGTTTATCAATTTTCTCTTAAATATTTAGGATACCCTTCTATTTGGTTAAATGAATTATTTGCGAAGGAGAATTAAATTGCAAGAAAAAAGTAAAAAAATAAAGATATTATTCTTTAGTATTATTATAGGAATTCTTCTTTTAGGAGTAATATATACATATAACAATATACAAAAAAGCAATATATATCAATTCAAAAACCAAACATATTATGAAGTTACTTTAAATCCTAACAATTATTTTTTAAAAGATACATTAGAATCTGATCATTACTATATTGCAAATTCCATTAAAAATATTGATATTTATTTTGACTATTATTTAAAAGACAAGACGAAAGAAAATATTAACTATTCTTATAATATGACGGCTACTATCAAAAGTTATGCTGATAATGGCACGAAATTAATTTGGACTAAAGATTTTAATTTAAAAAATATAAATAATATTGATGGAAGAGAAATTCATATAATTGAAAATTACAAATTAGATTATCAATATTATGTTAATTATGTTGAATCCTTCCAGGAATATTATAATATTAAAACGGAAAGTTATTTATCTATCAAACTTAATGTACAAATTAATGATAAAGATAATCCTTATGTGGAATTAGTGATTCCTCTTAACGAAAATATTATCGAAATCACTATGAAAGAAGAGAATGCTTTTTTAGAAAATAATAAACAAAATGTTGATCTAAAAATAATAATAGTATTTATTATCTTAGTTATAGCGACTATTTATTTAATAAGTAAAATTTTATTCTATAGAAATGATGAAAAGACAATTTTAAAATCTTATCAAGATATCATTATCACTATTCAAAAGAAACCTAATATTAATATGGATAATATTATCTATTTAACTAGTTTAAAAGATTTAATAAATATAGCCGTAAATAATAATTCCAATATATTTCATTACCAAAACAGCTATTATGCGATTATAGACAATATTTATTATATTTATCATTTAAAAAAAACAATATAACCATGTGATTTTTTCAAAAACAAATGATATATTACTTCTGAAGATTGATATTTTATATATTAATGCTTATGAACAAAGTGATAAATATCTGCCATATTTACTCCATTTTTGATAAAAAGCTAATCCAAGTGGATTAGTTTTTTTGTTTAAAACTTCCTCATTTCAGTTTGAAAGAAAAATCCAGTTAGGTAATAATGATAATATTGGAAAACTATATAAAAACAAGTCGTTCATGCAACTTGTTTCCACTACTAGATTCTCCGTAATATAAACTATATCTATTGGTTTTGAATCTCTTTTAAAATATCATGAATGATCTTGGTATCTCCACTATTAGGATTTACTTTTTCCCTTTCTTTAGTATATTTTTCGAATTCATCTAATACTTCATCTATATTTTCTTTATTAATACTATCCCTAATAATATATTTACAAAATTCTAATCTATCCTTCCACAATAATGTTTGTAAACATTGTGCTATTATTTTATTCGATAAGGTGTTTTTCTGATATAAATCTAAAACGATTTCGTCAGTTATTTTTCTAGGATTTGAAACAATGATTTTATTTGACCGATATATACCTTTTTCTTCATCGCAAAGAACAACCTCAGCATCTTTTGGAATTTCCACATCATAAATCGTATCACCACGATGTAACCATCTTAATATTTTATCTTCAGTACTAAAATTAAATCCTCCCATTTCTTTCGGATTATCAGCATTGCGATTCCAATGATTAGCATTATTCACTTCATTTAACTTATATTGAAAACCATTTGCATTAGATTTCAATCCATCCATCACTCTTACATATTTACTCATATATTCACACTTTCCTTACATAATTATAACATGACTTCAACTTTTTCCCTAACAAAAGCTAAATTTTCAATAATGATAGAAGCCTTTTTTCAAACATGTATAAATTATTTTTTTCTAATAATGATTGACTCGAAAAATCGTTCTTGAAATTCTGTCATAGCCCTAATGGCATCATCAGAATATTCTTTTCCATTTTTGGAAACAATCAACTTATCATCATCATCGTTCGTTCTATGAATGATCGCTATTACTTTGCCTTTTTCTTCTTCTACTGGTTCAAATTCGCCAACTAAATAAGCATCTAATTCTTCACCATCACCACTAATT
Organism: uncultured Bacilli bacterium; assembly: GCA_947629445.1. GTDB lineage: Bacteria > Bacillota_I > Bacilli_A > RF39 > UBA660 > UBA5578. The sequence continues at coordinate 12,326 of CANRDU010000004.1, read as the reverse complement.
GTATTCGGTATAAAGCCATAATTTAACATATACATAAATCCATGTTTTGGATGTGTTGACCCTAATGGTCTATCTATCTTTACGGTTACCTCTTTACCTAAAAAATCATTTGTATTTGTCATTTTTAATTATCCTCCCTCTATCTTCACTATAAATGTATTGTAACATACTAAAGGAAAATTGTCGCATGAATCATGAGACATTTATTTTTTTAAAAAACAGCATTCACCCTTTTGAAAGGTTATCCTTAATTAAAATTTAATAAAATCTGCAAACAGAAAAAAGACAACATTAAATCATTATCTTTTAACGTTGTCTTTTTGCTTATCATTGCTCCAAAGTAGAAGTAACCTCTAACGATAACAAGCCATTGTCTTTTAACCATTTAGAAAAATAATTGATTATTTTATATTTCTCTAAATTACTCATCTTCGTGCCATCAACATATGATAAACAACTTAATTTGTTCCTGTTATTAGCAAAGGCAAACTTTCCTTGATTATCAAGCCTGTATTGTATATTTACCCATCTACCTTTATATGCCAATTTAAAACCCGCTAAAGAGTTTTCACTTTGAAATTCGATATAATAATTACTTGATTTCTGGGTATAAGGGCTTATCAATAATAAATATCCAAATCCATATAGTCCACAAACAGACATTACAATTACTTCCATATCAATATTGATTAATCCATATATCATTGTTCCACAGAACAATATAAAAAAGAATACCATAATTATCATTGCCACAATCGCCGCAGTACCATATTTGGGACTAATTTTACCATTTACCAATTTTATTCCTAACATTGCTCCCACAAAATTTCCCATATTCATATTTCTTATCTCCTCTATATTAATCATTTTACCACGTCACATAAAAAACGTCTATAACTTTTACTTTTCCCAATATCTTCAAAAGAAAAAACGATAATCTATCACTATAAACTATCGCTTCATTTTTTACCAATATATAACATGTGAGTACTATAACCTTGAACTTCTTTTCTTTCACAAGAACGAAAATGATAATTTTTCCAAATTTCAAATTCTTCTTCTGATAAATTATCAACGATGTTTCTAAAATGTGGCGCAACTCCAGATGTCGAAATATTGTTTATTTTTTTTATGTCATTTAAATCCATAATTTTTTCTATTTCATCAATATAAAATGTTCTCATTATTTCACTTGGGTCAGAAATCATTTTAAAATTTTCATCAAATTGTTTATTATCATATCCAGATTTTAAGTGTCCTTGTAATAAAGCCCAACTTATCATTATGGAATCATTAGGTAGATAAGCAAACATCATTACTCCATCATCCTTGCATACTCTCTTAGTCTCACTTATACATTTATTTACTTCTTCCTCAGTATATAAATGATATAAAGGTCCTAAAACTAATACTATATCAAAAGTATTATCAGCAAATCTTGATAAATCTATCGCATCGCCTTGTTCGGCAACGATATCCATTTCATCTGTAATTTTACTTTTTAATATATCTAAATTATGCTTCACATATTCAATCGCATTAACTTGATATCCTTGTTTTGCATAATGCAAAGAATATTTTCCAGTTCCTGCCCCTACTTCCAGTATTCTATAACCAGGTTTTAAATATTTTTGAACATATCTGTCTGTTGTTAAAAATTCTAATTTTCTATGCTTAGGATCTAACCTTGTATCTTCATCGCAGATCTCGTTATAGAATTTATTTAATATTTCATTTCTACCATTCATTTTAAATACCTCTTCTTTGGAATAGTAATTTCGTCTGATTGAAAGTCCTTATTCCACTATAAATTAATCCTAAACAAAAAAGGAAATGATTTGCATTTATTTCCTCTTTTATTCTACCTCGATACTTTTACGACCAATTTCCGTATATAAATATAAAACAGGATTATGCCCACCAAATGCATCGTCATGTGTTGTATTAAACCATATTTTCATTTCATCACCATTAATATAAATCATTTGAACATCACCCTTTAAAAGTTTATCACATTTTTCATAAGTGGTTGCGTTTTCATCCCAATCAGAGAAATCTTCACTAACGAGCATTTCGACACATATCTTTTTTAAATCTTGATCTTTATACTGCTCGCTTATATTATTTAAAGTTTTTAATCCTTCCTCAATATCTCCCAATATCTCTACTTTATCCACTTTTAAATTATTAAATAAAACATTTCTTGCTGCATACTGACCATTTTCAGCAGAGAAACTATTAGGAGTAAGTTCCGTATACTCTACATTGCGATTATCGTCTGAAAAATTAGTAGGCTTTTTCATTGCTAGTTTACCTTTCATATAATCGTAAAGTGCTTTTTTAACGGGTTCTTTTAAAGTTAAAATCTCTTTTAATGTTACATATTCCGATTCACTCGTTGTCTTTAACAATGCTTGTATCTCATTGTCGTTATCAAGAAGATTTTCTATTTGTTCAAAACTGAACTTATCATATTGCTCCTTATTCCCCAACAATTTGATTAGTTCATACATATATTCAAAACCAATACTCCAAAAAGATTCTCCATTCAAATTAGTTTCAAATACAGATTTACTCCATACCCGCGTTCTACTATCTGCACCATCATCATGATTTACATATAATTTTTTTAAGTATTCAAGTGTATCTTTGTCTTCTTCATCGTCTTCTATTTGTCCAATAAATTTTTCTAAATCATACATTATAATTTAACCTACCTTTCCATTATTCTTCATAAACTTATGAATTTTGTTTCACATTATCATAAAACTGCGTAAAAAGTTTCCTTCAAACTTACTATGTTCCATAAGTGAGTTTCATATCATTACAATGTTATTATACCATGACCTTACATGATTTTATAGTAATAATTTGATAAATTTCATAGAATAGTAAACTTTTTCTTACTGAAACTCCTTCTTAATCCATGTCATGATCACTTCAACAATATATGCTTGCTCTCTTTCCGTCAGTTCTCTACCTTTGGGAATATGGTGCCATTTCTCTAAACATCCCCTACAACAAGTTGCGGTTGCATGTTGAGCCACAAAAACGGGATGCCCTCTCCAGGGTGTCTGCTTTCCGTCTCGTAATGGCATTGCTGGAGATAACCTACTCTTTACAAAATCTCCTGCATGACTGCGAATAACTTCCATTCCCTTTTTTTCAATATATTCTTTATCTTTTAGACTTAGAGAAAACTTACTACGAAAACTGGATTTTTTTAAGGCATTCATTACATAATCTACTTTTGTCATCTCTATCATTTTTATAAATATCCCTACATTTCTATCACTATTTTAACATGTTTTTACTAAAAAAAGCCTATAAAATAGGCTTTCTACTCATGATGTCGTAGACGATAAATCAATTTATATACTTCAAAAACCACGATAATCACAAGCGATAATAACAATAAAATGACAATGGTACTAAAAGGTAATGGGGTAACATCTAAAAACATCGCTGTTATTGGAATTTCAGACATGATAATTTGTAGAAGAATAGAGCCCACTACGGTAATAATTACTAGTGGATTATCTAAAATTTTCTCTTTAAATACAGAACGCTTTTCACTGCGACAATTCAAAACATTAACATTCTGAATAAATACCATTAACATCATGATAACAGCACGAGCAACCATCATATCTGTACCATTATCCATCATATATTTCCAAACACCAAATACGACAGCACTAATAGTAACCCCTAGTATTAATACCTCTAACATTAAATCACCTGAAAAAAGAGATTCTTTTGTATCACGAGGCTTTTCCCTCATAACACGATCTTCACTTTTTTCAAAGGATAAAGCAATATCTTGAAGTCCATCTGTAACAATATTTAACCATAATAGTTGAATAGCAACTAAAGGCATTTCATATCCAAAGGCAATAGATAGTAGGAAGAAACATACTTCCGCAAAGCCACATCCTAACAAAAACAAAGTAATTTTTCGTATATTACTATAGGCGGTTCTTCCTTCTTTCACACCAGATACAATCGAAGTAAAATTATCATCAGAAACAATCATAGAAGCCGTTTCTTTCGCAACATCCGTTCCACTTCCCATAGCAATTCCAATATTAGCGGCTTTGATTGCTGGAGCATCATTTACTCCATCTCCCGTTACCGCAACAAATTCTCCTTGTCTCTTAAAAGAAGTTACAATGTCTAATTTATCCATTGGTGTGACACGGGCAAAGACTTTAATTTTCCGAATGAAATTATCAAATTCTTGTTCACCCTTTTCACGATAGTAAGCAACATCTTTCCCAGTCGCTACTTCTTCTTTTTCCTGACATAATCCTAAATCTTTCGCAATAGAATAGGCAGTAAGAGGATGATCTCCTGTAATCATCACTACTTTGATACCCGCATGACGACATTCTATCAAAGAATCTTTTACCTCTTCGCGGATTGGATCGATGAAGGCAACCATACCTTTAAATGTTAGATTCTGGATATCTTCCTTATTCGTGCCATTTACTTTTCCATCCGCTAAAGCAATTACACGGAATCCTTTTCCTGTTAAAGTTTCATTTTGTTCATTAAAAGTAGAATTGCTCTGTGAAAAAGACATTACCTTTTCTAAGGAACCTTTTACGGTACAATATAGGGCTCCTTCTTTTTCATAAAATACAGCAGAGTATTGATTTTCTGACTCATAAGGAATTCTTTCTACAATTTTTGCTTTTTCTTGTATTTTCATTTTGGTAGCCAAACTTAAAAAGGCAATATCAATAGAATCTCCAAAAGAGTTCCATCCTGTTTCTGTCTTCTCCAAGTGAGCTTCATTATTTATAAGACCTAGAAAAGCAATCTCGCGAGCATCATTCATATCCGCCCCATTTTTAGGGATTACTTCGCCTCGATCATTGTATCCTGTTCCCGTAATTTCAAAACTACTTCCATTAGGTAACACAATTTCCTTTGCGGTTTGTTCATTGACAGTAAGGGTTCCTGTTTTATCAGAAGCAATTACCGTACAACTACCAAGTGATTCTACAGAATTTAATTTCTTCACAATAACATTCTTCTTAGCCATTCTTTTAGAAGCTATGGTAAGAGCCATGGTAAGAGCTAAAGGTAATCCTTCTGGCATAGCCGATACGGAAAGTGCAATAACACTTAGAAAAATAGTATTCCAAGCATAATTTCGATAAATTAATACCCCTGCCGTAATAATAGCGATTACGATAATAATCAAACTAATTTGCTTAGAAAACTTTTCAATACGAATGGTTAGAGGTGATTTTTCCTCTTCTGTATTCGTAACTTTATCTGCGATATGACCTATTTCGGTTTGTAAAGCAGTTGCAACAACAACAGCTTTAGCCCTTCCCGTAATAACGGATGTACCAGCAAAAACCATGTTCTTTCTTTCTGCCAAGGCTATATCCTCTTGCAAAGTATCACTTGTCTTTACAATTCCTACGCTTTCACCAGTAAGAGCAGATTCATCTACTTGAAAGTTATGACATTCTATAATTCTTGCATCTGCACTAATCTTGTCACCACTTTCTAGGGAAATAATGTCCCCCACTACAATTTCACTAGAATCAATGTTTATTTCTTTGCCATCACGAATTACTTTAGACATTACTTTAATCATATTGATAAGACTTTCGGCATCTTTTCGAGCACGCCATTCTTCCACAGTACCCATAATAACATCCGCTAAAATAATGACAATGAGGGCAATAGCATCTATTACTTCTCCAGCAATAAAAGATAAAACAACTGTTACCACTAAAATAATCTCAATAGGATTCTGAAACTGAGAGAAAAATAATTTCAAAAGGCTATCTTTTTTAGCAGATGGCAGTTCATTTTTTCCATATTTTAAAAGCAATTCTTTAGCTTTTTCTTGACTTAATCCTAAAGAGTTACTTTGTAATGATTCTATTACTTGTTCTTTATCTTGACTGTAGTAATTCATTCTCACACCTCATTCTTGATTATCTACTATACAAAAGTATACTAAAAGTACCAAAAAAAAACAAGGTATTTAGCCTTGCATTATTTTCCTACATTTTCGATATTGCGAACAAATTTTTTCCATTTTCTTTTCCATTGATTTTTAAACCAAAAATTTTCTTTCTTTTCCGTAAATTTGACATCTAGGGAAACAGTAATTTCGGTCTTATTTTCTTTTTCCTGTAATTTATAACAAATCGTTCCCTCTGCTTCATTATTGACAAACTCTAATTGATACTGTTTATTTTTACTTTTTTTGATAATGGTAAAAAAAGTTGGATAATTATCTAAATTGTATTCCATAAAATGCTTGCTATCCATAGAAACAACTTTTTTTAAATCAGTTCTCCAGATGATATTAGTAGGATCTGTCAGGTTATTATAGACCGTCGATAGGTCCTCTTCTAACAGCACTGTATTTTCAAACTGCATCTAATCACCGCCAAGATTATTATACCATAACTGTAAACAAAAAGAAAATGTACTATACATTTTCTTTACTTTTCTTCTTGGTAATAAGGGCGAAAATATTAGAAAGTATGATAATAAAGTCGACAATAATCCCCACATAAGAGCCACAAAATAAATCGTAACAGAGCCAATAACCCGCATCGATAATGCCTCCTACAATCATCCAAGACATTGCCATCGTCTGTGTATAACAATAAATAATACAAGCTACAATCGGAAGAGCATCGACCAGTGTATTAGAAACGAGAGCTCCTACTATCAAATAGATGGGAACCAAAATATAAAATAATAATTTTTCCTGTTTATGATTTTTACACAAATAAAAGCCAATTTCACGTAATAAACAAACTGCCATGGTCGCTACCCCAGCAGTAGCCCCTAGAAAAAAATAGTGAAGAATATAAAATATATCTCCCTGTATTTGACTCCATAAAATTTTCTTTTTTGTTTTACGCCAATAGCTTCGAACAGAGTTTGCCCAACCTATTAAACCTAACATTTGAATAAGTACTTCTGTCATATATTACCTTCCGTTTTTTATTATATCATAGTTACTTCTATTTTGAAAATATTTTTCTAGCACTCATGATTGACAAGTGCTAGAAATAGTGGTAATATGAAGATGTTGATGATTCAACTAGAAAGAAGGCTTTTATGAAAAAAAAGCAATTTAAAGCAGAATCCAAAAAGTTATTAGATTTAATGATCAATTCTATTTATACGAATAAAGAAATATTTTTAAGAGAGTTAATCTCCAATGCAAGTGATGCTATCGATAAACTATATTATCGCTCTCTTACTGACAAGAAAGTAAAAATCAATCGAGATGAGTTTAAAATCACTATTGAGATTGATAAAGAAAGGCGAACTCTTTCCATTTCTGATAATGGATGTGGTATGACAGAAGAAGAGTTAGAAAATAATCTAGGTACTATCGCTCGAAGTGGTTCTCTTGATTTCAAGGAGAATTTAAAGAAAGAAGACGAAGTCAATATCATCGGTCAATTTGGTGTTGGTTTCTATTCAGCCTTTATGGTTAGTGATACAATTACCGTAGATAGTCGTTCTATCGATTCGAAAGATGCCTATACCTGGGAATCTAGTGGAGCAGACGGATATAGTATTGAAAAAAGTAATCGTAAAGAAGTAGGTACTTCTATTACCCTTAAAATCAAAGAAGATACCGAAGAAGAAAATTATAGCGATTATCTAGATACCAACAATATTTCTAGAATCGTAAAAAAGTATTCTGATTATATCCGCTATCCCATTGAAATGGATATAGAACATGTTCATGAGGATGATGGAAAAGAAGAAAAACATATAGAAACCGAAACCCTAAATAGTATGATTCCTCTTTGGAAGAAAGACAAAAAAGAAATTAAAGAAGAAGAATATCAAAACTTTTACCATGAAAAATTCTTTGATTATGAAGATGCTATGAAAGTAATCCATACTTCTGTTGAAGGAAATGTTAGTTATACTGCCCTACTTTATATACCAAGTCATGCTCCTTATGATTTTTATACCAAAGAATATGAAAAAGGATTAGAACTTTATTCAAACGGTGTTCTCATTATGGATAAATGTTCTGATTTACTACCAGATTATTTTAGTTTTGTAAAAGGTTTAGTAGATAGTAGTGATTTATCTTTAAATATTTCTCGTGAAATGCTTCAACATAATCGTCAGCTCCAACTAATTGAAAAGAATATTGAAAAGAAAGTCAAAAAAGAGCTTGAAACCATGTTAGAAGAAAAAAGAGAAGATTATGAAAAATTCTTTAAGGCCTTCGGTATGCAATTAAAATTCGGTATTTATAACCAATTTGGTATTCATAAAGACGTTCTACAAGATTTAATGATTTTCTATTCTTCTAAGAGAAAGAAAATGATTACTTTTAAAGAATATATAGCTGAAATGATAGAAGGACAAGATAAAATTTACTATGCCGCTGGAGAATCTGTTGATAAAATTGATCTTCTACCACAAGTAGAAAAGGTAAAAGAAAAAGGATATGAAATCCTATACTTAACAGATTATACAGATGAATTCGTCATTCAAACGTTAATGAATTATGATGGCAAAGAATTTATGAATGTGTCATCTGAGTCTCTTGATTTAGATAGTGAAGAAGAAAAAGAAACTATCAAGAAAGAAAATGAAGAAAATAAAAAACTTTTAGAGGCAATGAAAGAGGCCTTAAAAGACAAAGTTACAGACGTTCGTTTTACCAATCGATTAAAGAATCATCCCGTTTGTCTTACAACAGAAGGTCCTGTTTCTATGGAAATGGAAAAAATTATGAGCGCTATGCCAACTGAAGAAAAAATAAAAGCAAGTGCTGTTATGGAAATTAATGATTCTCACCCTATTGCTAAAAAGTTGAAAAGCCTTTATCAAGAAGATAATAAAGAAGTAGAAAAATATGCTCAAATTCTTTATGCTCAAGCTCGCTTGATTGAAGGATTAACACTAGAAAATCCAGCAGAAATCACTTCTCTTATTGTGGATATGATAGCAAAATAAAACTGCTAATGTTTAGCAGTTTTTTCTTGCAACATTTTTTGAAAAACCTCTTTGGCTGTATCAAATGTTAAAAGATTAAGGACTTGACTACTATCAATCCAACTGGCTTCTGATATCTCTTCTAATTGTGGTACAATTTCTCCTTCTTTCTTACGAGCTAGAAAGAAAACTACTTCCTTTTCTACATTAGGTTTTGGAGAATAATGAATAACAGATCTCCCACCTTCTAAAAGAATATCAATATTTGTCTCTTCCTTTACTTCACGAAGAGCAGTTTCTTCCTCTGTTTCCCCCTCTTCCATATGACCTTTTGGAAAATCAATATGACCAGCTTGATGCTTAACAACCAAGACCTTTTCTCCATCAAAAACTACTGCCCCACAGGACTTTTCAAATCTCACATAATCACTCTTTCTAGTCTATTTGCCAGCACACAATCTTCTGTTTTTGAATTCCTACTGGTTTTTCATATAAAGTTCCTTCTACCGTATGCTCTTTTACTTGAATACTCATCGCCCAAGCTAAAATTTCTTCTAGTTCTTCTTCCGTTAAATTATTTTTTTCTTTATTTATCCAATTCATATTTTTTATCTCTTCACTCAAAGTACCAGAAATCACGGAAGTTGGATATTCATACATATTGCGTAATGGTACTTTAGTAGTGCCATATTCTAATGTAAAAGACAAATCCCCTTCAATCCGTATCACGAAATTACAACGCTCTATCACATCATATTGATGTCCATTCGATACGAGCATCGTACAATCTAAGTTTTTAGCTCCCTCGACTATTTTTTCAAAATACTTTTTTCTTTCCTCTAAAGAAAATGTCTCTTCATCATATGTATAAAAAGGAAGTTGGTGATAATTCGTATCCCGATCAAAACGAATGGAAAAACTATGGTTCTGCTGTGCATATCTTTCTAATTCTTCCAAAGAAGAAAGGCTCTCATATTCATGAACATTAATACCTGCTTCTTTTAAATGATTTAAACTATCATATTTTTTTCCCATATTCTTTCACCATACTCATTATATATCAATTCACAGAGAAAGCCAAGAAAAAAGTATATTCTAAAATATACTTTCTCTACTTATTTTCCTTACAAATACGATTTCTCTTTTGCATAGAATCTTTTATTTTGTCCCAATCTTCTTTCGTATTTTCTTCCTTTTGAATCATTTTTTGAATTTCTTTTTCAAGGGACTCTGTTTTAGGACCCGTAACGGGATCAGAATAACGAACTAATTCTTTTATCTCCTCTATTTCTTTTTGAATGTCTTCATCATAATTTGATAAATCTAATTCTTCTAATAATTCTAAGGTATCTTGAACATAAGAAGTACTATGTGCAATTTTTTCATCATAATTTCTAATTCGCTTTTTACTAGCTAATAAGAAAATAGATAAAACAAGATAAAGGAGGGACACAATAATTTCAACTAAAATAACCGTTTTAGCATTCTGGTTTGTCATATTCGCATAAATGGAATAACCATAAATACCAATTAGGTAAAGGTAAGAAATGATCATCACTGGCATTTGATAGAAAATATCTTGTGCATCTTTCAAAGATACATATATCACAACACCTATAAAAAGGAGTAAGGCAATCCCACACATTACAATAGTGAAAAAGAAGATAGGAGAATAAATTTTCTCGGAATAATCAAGACTGATAGAGTTTACCGTTTTTGGTAAGTAAATACTATTTAAATCTTTATCTACTGTTAAATGTACTGAAGTTACTTCATAACCATTAATCGTTTCTGGAATTACAATATCTCTAGACAAGCCTGTATATTTCACAATCTCAATAGAATCACCAATATTATACTCAAAAGCTAGATAAGAATCGGTAAATGAATAAAAATCAGAGTCACTTAAAACAGTTACTTTTAAATTTTCATCTTCTTTTAATTCCTCGCAAAGAAATGAACGATAACAAGCAATCTCAATTTCTTGATAATCTTCTTTCTCTATCATTAGTAAAGTTTTTGGAAGTATCACTTTTGTCAAATTTTCATCATTTTTCAAAGCATCTTTTTGAATAGCAAGAACAAATTGTCCATCAATTTTTCTAGGAATGACCAATTCTTCACTAATTCCATGATAATCCGTAATCACAATTCCTTCTTGATAACGGTCATAAGAAAAATTTTCTTTCTTTTCCGTATAGAAATCCTTTTCCGAATCAGCAATCGTTTCTACCTCAATAGATTTTCCTTTAGCATACTTATAAGCATCGCTATCTTTCGTAGTAATGATTTTAAAATTTTTACCTTCATAAGGAAGAACGAATAATACTATTAAGGTAATGAGAAATGCAACAACACCTGATAAGATTATTAACTTTTTATTTTTCATACTATCCTACCCTTTCCCCACAATGAGAACAAAATGCAGCATCTTCGGAAATGAGTGATCCACATTTTGTACAATGCCTCTCTGTTACTATTTTGGTACCGCAATATTTACAAAAAGAAGTATTTTTTTCTAGTTCTTTATGGCAATTTGGACAAATAACACCATTTAAAGTAGCGAAGGCACCAGTTACTTCTTTACTCACTTGATTACTAATAGTTCCTCCCATGCCACTAATCATTCCAAGGCCAACACCAACATTGGTAAACTGTCCAACCGCTTGATTCTCAGCTACTTTTCCACCAATTTTATAACCTTGTTCTTCTTGATAAGTATAACCTTCTTGACGCCGTTTCGTTGCTTCTGCTTGAGATGACATCACTACTTTTTTAGCTTTGGTATCTTCCTCAATCAATTCTAATTTTTGTTTTAATTCAGCTTCTGCTAAAGCTACCGATTGTTTGAAATATAATTCTTTAAACTCTAAATATTGTTTATCATCTTCCGGTTTAGCAATCGTTGTTACAAAGAATTTATTCAATTTAATTCCAAATTCTTGAAAATCTGCATCTAGTTTTTTCTTTAATTCTTCACTAAATTTTTCTAGTTGTTGATCAAGTTCAAAAATACAAATTTTTTCTTCTGTGATAATTTGAGCCATGTAATTTTTTACTTTCATTAAAATTTGTGACTCAAAGAAATCATCGATATTTTCACTATCTAATTGTTTTTTCACACCAACTAGTTTTAACAAGATTTTTCTAGAGTCTTCAATCACAAAACGCATCTCGCCACAAGCTCCAATAGAAATTGGAAACTGATACTTTGGCTCTAAAAACTCTAACCGACTCTTCGTTCCCCAACGCATAGATTTTTCAACTTTATCAACGAAATATACTTCGCATTGGAAAGGACTCTTCCCTCCTGTTGGAATTTCAATTACTTTTCGAAGCAAAGGAATATTATTCGTCTCTAGGGT
>CANRDU010000003.1 GCA_947629445.1 uncultured Bacilli bacterium | reverse complement strand
ATTTGACTTTAAATCATCATATGATGTAGAATCAAATTATAAATAAAGTGGTGCGGTTGAAATATTAAAAAAAGAAACTCCTATGGGAGTTTTTTATTGAAATAAAATCTCATTTATTGTAATAAATGAAAGATAATTTTAAACCATTTGACAAAGAAAAAAAGTATATTTCTATACTTTTATAAATACCAAAGTTTTTCTCCCTTTTTTCTTACTTCTTTAATGATTCCACCACCAAGGCATTCTTCCCCATCATAGAAGACACAAGCTTGTCCAGGGGTAACGGCTTTTACTCCTTGTGGATATTTTACTAAAATGTTACCATCTTCTAAGTATTCTAATTCTACATCATTATCTGGTTGACGATATCGAAATTTGGCAGTACATTTACCAGGCCTTTTATCCGTATTAAAATTAATAGTATCAATAATGCAAGAGTCACTCATTAAATAATCGGTATTTCCATAAGATATATAAAGAATATTTTTCTTTAAATCTTTTCCTACTACAAACATTCTTTCTTTAGAGCCACCAATATTTAATCCTCTTCTTTGCCCTATTGTATAATACATGAGACCAATATGTTTACCGATTACTTCTTTCGTATCAATCTCCACAATATCACCAGGTATATTCGGTAAATAATTTTCTAAAAACTTAGTAAAGTTACGTTCTCCAATAAAACAAATACCGGTGGAATCTTTCTTTTCTGCGGTAATTAATCCATATTCTTTGGCAATCTTTCTTACTTCTTGTTTTTCTAATTCTCCAATCGGGAATAAAACGTTTTCTAATTGTTTTTTAGAAACTTGCGAAAGAAAGTATGTTTGATCTTTATTGCTATCGAGTGCTCTAAGAAGCTGTCCATCTTTCATTCTAGCATAGTGTCCTGTTGCGATATAGTCTGCTCCTAGTTTTTCTGCCTCTTTAACAAACATATCAAATTTAATATATTTATTACACATAATATCTGGGTTAGGAGTTCTCCCCTTCTCTAATTCTTCTAAGAAGTACGTAAATACGTAATCCCAATATTCTTTGACAAAGTCAATTCGATGAAGAGGTATTTCAAGTTTATCACATACAGCTTTGGCATCATTATAATCCTTTTCCTGAGGACAAATAGAACCTCCTAAATCAGGATTTCCTAGATAATCTCCATTAATAGAGGTATCCCAATTTCTCATAAATAGACCAATAACCTCATAGCCTTGTTGTTTTAAAAGAATAGCAGCAACACTACTATCTACTCCACCACTCATTCCAATAATTACTTTTTTCATACTCTTCACCAACAACTTTATTATAGCATATTTATCACATTTTTCAACAAATATGGAGTTATGAATGTTTCAAACAATGTCATAAGGACAATGGTGATAAGAGAAACGATTAAGACTAGTAAATATCGATTCATAATGAGTTTAAAATCGAGATTTTTTCTTCTGATAATCGATTCTACTAACAAAAAGGAAACACGAAGAGCATAACATCCTAAATATAGATAGACAATAAGCATAATTAGTTGGTGAGGAAACTGATAGAGAAATCCAATTAAAGTTCCCTTTAACCCATAATTGGCAATAAAACTGGATAACGAAAAACTAATTACAAAAGATTTATAAAATAATAGAAAAATGATGATAGGAAGTCCTACAACGGAAAAACCTAATAGCCATATAAGAGCAACCATAAGAAGATTGAGAATTAAATTGCCTCTTAAAGCTTCTACATAGTTAGAAGGTTCTACATTTTCTAAAAAAGAAATTAGTGTATCATGTACTAGGGTTTTATCTGGATTGCTTAGTACGGTCATATAAAGAGCACCTGTTATTATTCCAATAAAACTGATTATAAATAAGAATATTACGATTTTTTTATCTACAGAAAATAGTTTGTCCATTAGTTTTTTCATTATCTCACCCATTACACTATATGTTCTTTTAAAAAACATATTCCATTTTTTAAAAATGTGTTATAATACATACAGGAGTTGAGTATATGAATTCAAAAGTAAAAAAATTAATCGTTATTCTATTGATACTTGGAATGATTGGTCTATATGTTATTTTGCCAGTTATGACTGCTGGAATGTAATAAAAAAATAGGAAATCCTATTTTTTCTTTTTATCTTTTTTTTCTTCTTTAGATGGCTTTGGTTTATTATCCTTTAAGGCATCACGAATTTCTTCAAGAAGAATTACTTCATCGCTTTTCTTAGGTTTTTCTTCTTTCTTTTCTTCTGTATGTAATATTTTATTAACGGTTTTTACCATTAAAAAGATACAGAATGCAACAATCAAGAAATCGATAACACTTTGAAGAAACATTCCAAAGTTAATAGTAGCATCTCCGAATTTTACGACAAATTGCGTTGAAAAATCAAGACCACCTGTAATAACTCCAATAATAGGCATTAAGATATTTTCAACTAGAGAAGTTACAATGGAACTAAAAGCACCTCCAACGATAACACCGACTGCTAAATCCATGACATTGCCACGTGCGATAAACTTTTTAAATTCCTTAATCATACAAACACCTCACTTCGTACGTATTATACCAAATAATGCTAATAAAAAAAAGAGTTTAGGCTCTTTCTTCATTGTTTGTTGCAGTTTTATGCATTTCTTTTTTCTTTGCACGACATTCTTTACAACGAACTGGTTGATGTTCTAAACCTTTTTCTTCATAAAAGTTTTGTTCACCAACAGTAAATAAGAATTCTGTACCGCAATCTTTACAGATAATCTTAATGTCTTCTTTTTCCATGGTTACCTCCTTATTATGCTCGATTTAATAAAAAACAGCCATAAAAAGGAAGTGTTCTTTATCAATCTTTCTCATTATAACATAAAATCTAATTTTTAGCCATTATAATCGACGTAAATAAAATTCATAATCTTCACAGATTCTTTCGAGATAATCTCTTTTCCGTAAATTCTCTAGATATTCCTTTGGAATATTATTATATCCGTAGAAAATACCAGCAAGGGCACCAGCTATCGCCCCTATAGAATCGGTATCGCCACCGATGTTAGTTGTCGCAATAACACATTCTTTAAAAGTATTAGATTGTAAAAAGCACCATAATGCAGCTTCTAGGGAATCTACAATATAACCGGAACTTCTAATATCATCAATAGTAAGTTTCATAAAATCGGCTTCAAAAACGCGATGATACCTTTCTAAAGTGTCAGCTGAAAAAGCACTGTAATCGAGACTGCGCACTTGTGCTAAAGCAGAAAATTTATTATTTCCTCTAAGGAGATTCATAACATAACGCACATAGATATAACAACCACAAATAGATATTTCATGACCGTGCGTTATCGAGGAAGTTCTCTTTACAATCTCTAATATTTTTTTATCTGTACATCGTTGTACTAAACAATAATAGGCAATTGGTAATATTCTCATAAGGGATCCATTCCCATTATCTTTCATATCGGTTAATCCACATTCATAAGGTTCCTCTAAATGTTGCGTATAGCGAACCAAAGCCTTTAATGTCGTTTTCCCAATTCCAAAAGATTCATTAATAGAACAGAATTGATTCATGGTAAACCACCGTACGAAATTATCCGCTATAGCTGTATAATTAATACCACTTTTTGTAATGGCATCCATGGTAGCAATCGTAAGTGAGGTATCATCGCTCCAAGCTCCTTTTGGAATTCCATCACGAATACGAGGCATCATTTTTAAAACGGGTTTTTCAAGCAAATCTTCTCTTTTACTAAATTCGGTCGGAACCCCCATCGCATCGCCAATAGCGAGTCCCATTACACCATCTTTTACATGATACATATCATCACCATTTTCATACCTACTATTTCATATTTATTATATCAAAAAAAGTATTATAGTTTCAATAGAAACTTCAAAAGAAGAGTATTTCTACTCTCCATTTTCTGCTTCCTCTAACATATTGGTAATTAGTATCCCGTATCCTTTTTCAGGATCATTTACTACTACGTGTGTTACCGCTCCAACAATATAATCTCCCTGAATAATTGGTGAACCACTCATTCCCTGAATAATTCCACCTGTCTCTTCTAATAGGTCAGTATCGATAATTTGGAAGACAATGTTTTTGGTATTATCTTTGGTTTCTGAGACTTTCATAATACGAATTTTATATTCTTGAATTTGATTGCCGTCCACTACTGTCCTAATATAAGCATCTCCCAGTTTGATATCTTCCGTACTTGCTACCTTATATAATTTTTGTGTAGAAAAATTACTATCATATACTCCAAAAATCCCTTTATTGGTATTTTCTTTAATTTCTCCTAAAGAATTACCGGAGTGAAAAGTAGCATTTTTTTCTCCAGGAATACCATCTCTACTTTTTGTAATACTATGAATAGTAGAAGAAAAAATCTTTCCACTTTGAACGTCTACTAATTCCCCGTTGGTAGAGTCCACTATTTCATGACCTAATGCACCAAATTTTTTGGTTTCGGGATCAATAAACGTTAAAGTTCCAATTCCTGAGATAGTATCTTTTAAATAAAGACCTGACTGCCCATTTATAAGGGTAAGTTCTGTCTTTTTACTTTTACCATTTCTTACGTAGCCTATTTCAATCGTATTACTACGATTATTAGTAAGAAGGTTGGTAATATCTGCTACTGAAGATACTTGTTTATCGTTTATTTTTTCTATTCTATCCCCGACTTTTAAACCGGCTTTCGTTGCTGGATCAATGCCCTCTATATCATAGGTCCCAATCACTAATACGGTATCCATTTTAATTTGGATTCCAATATTATCTCCACCAGCTACAATATAGTCAGAATAGGCAAGAATTGTTCGTGGAAGAGCTACAAGAAGCAGAAGCATTAGGAAATTTAATTTTTTAATCATAAAAAACTCCTTATAGGCTACACTATTAATATGGAAAAAAGAGTTTATTCTATACAAAAAAGAATTCCTAAGAATTCTTTTAACGTTTTTGCGTTTTTACTAATTTCGCATGAATAACAATTCTATCTCCGTTTAAGTTTAAACAAGTAGATAACGTTAATATTTTATCATCTTTAGATGTTTTTACACCAAAGTTATAGATACTTCTAGAAGTTAATTTCTTTAAGAAAGATTCATAAGCGGCATCATTTTCAAAATCATGTGTTAAATAATATGACTCTTCTTTAATAGTATAGATAGAGAAAATTTGCCATAATGTATTTTCTGTAGGTGTTGATAATTTAATAATTTGATTATCTTTATTAGTATACCAATCTTTTTTAATAGTTTTACCTAAACTACCAAACATTGTTAAGTCTTTTCTTCTATGACCATAGATAACGGTATTTCTATCAAAGTTTGTAAAATCAGAACGATAGTCTCCAAATACCCATCCAGCACTATTAGAAGAACGATCGAAGGCATGATTTAAATAATAACTGTTATTAGTAGTTTGTACTACTGGATAATTGACATTGGTATTATTGACATAAAGCCATGCAACCGTATCTTGGTTCTTTTTCTTTAAATTGTTAAAATCAACACTAAGCATTGGAGTATCGATGTATGACCAATAGTCATTTGTCTTAGTACTCTTTTTCTTACTTTGATTACTATTGGTATTCGTATTTTTATTGGTATTTTCATTAGTGGTAGGCTCTACATTTTCTACAACTTCTCCTCCCACTTCTTCTTGAATATTAGCATCTGCAATTAATTCAGTAGCTGCTTTTTTAACTTCTTTTCCTTCTTCTTTCCAAGTAGCATAAGCACTATAGCAATTCATAAATCCAACAAATGAAATCACTACTAAAAGCATGTAAGCAAATTTTTGAAATGGAAAACCGACCTTAGTAGGTGGTACTTCTTCTTTTTTCGTTACCTCTTTTGCCTCTAATTCTAATAGTTGTGAAACACTACGTCTCTCAGAAGTTTGAATCTTTACCTCGAAAATAGCATCGAAGTATTCTTTTGGTAATAAAGCCGTAACTTCCTCACTAAATAATGCATTGCTTGTAATGGCAATCTCATGAAAAGCTCTCTCTAATTTTTCTAAGTCTTTGTTAGATTCTAGACCACTTATAAAAGATTCGATTAAGTGATCAATATTTTGCATTGCAATTGTTTGATATTGTGGTAATACCTTTATTAAAGAATGAAATGGTGTATAGACACTACGACCATTTAATTTTTTATGTTTAAAGCAAGAATAGTTGTTTTCATGATTTGCAGAGATCACAAGTTGCATATGATTAATTTCTAAAACCGTAATCACATTGTATATTTCCTGTTGATAAGAAAAACTCTGTTGTTTCATAAATATCCCCCCTATTCCCCCATTGGTTCATGATATAATACCACATTTTATGAATTTTTTCAAATTGATAAAAAAAGAATACTTTCGTATTCTCTTAGTTTTGTTTACTTAATTTGTACATACCGAATGCACCAGTTGCGATAGTAAGTGCGAATCCAGCAAAGATTAACATAATACCATCAGCTGTTTCTGGAAGCGCTGTATGACGAATAGTTACCTCAGAAATGGTATCACATTCATCATCAATTTCAATTTTAACAACACCATTACTTACATCATATCCAGCAGTTGTTTTTTCAACGATTAATGTATAAGTACCAGGTTTTAATCCAGTAATAGTATGTGCTTTTTTGTCAGTTACCCAAGTTTCTACTACCTTACCGTTAGCATCTTTTAAAGTTAATGTTGTACCAGCTACTGGTTTTTTAGTAGCGGCATCAATATTTGTTACCGTAATGGTTCCTACTTTGGTGTTAGCAGTTTTTGCTTTACTATAAATAGTAACCTCTCTACCATCTTGTAAAGTTGGAATAACGGCAAAAGAAATGACATCTTTACTTAATTCATAACCTTCTGGAGCAGATACAATCTCTAATGTATATTTTCCAGCTGTTAATCCAGATACTTTATGTCCTTCCTTTGTAGATACCCAAGTTTCTACTACTTGACCATTTTCATCTTTCATAGTAATAGTAGCACCAGCAACAATTATCTCTGATTGACTATCACGGTGAACAATAACAACACTGTAAGTTTCCTCATCTGTTTCTGAAGTAGTGGCTGCCTCTACATTTCCCATCATTAAGAATGCAAATAATGCGAAAATAACTGTTAATACTTTATTTTTCATACTTTTTCCCCCTTCAATGGGGCATATAATAACACAATTTTTTTTATTTGTCAAATCTTTTTAACAAAAAAGAAGAAATTTCTTCTATCCATCAATATTGACAAGATGAATACTTTCCACTTCTTCTTGATCTTTTAACTTAGATATTTCTTTCGAAATTTCTTTATCAGCCAGTTCAAACGTAAATTCTACATTGTTTCCTTTATAAGATTCGGTCTTTAAAAGACACTTTTTCTTTTTTGACATTAACTTGGTAATATAATCAGCATAATCCTTATCTGCCTTAATGACTAGTAGATATTTTTGACGTGGTTTAAAGTTTGTCATATAAGAAATCATATAGAAGACACCTAACATTAGTGTTGCAATAATCGTCATGATATAAAGCCCTGCTCCTGACATAATACCAGCTGTAATCGCCCAAAACATAAAAATAGTATCTACAGGATCTTTGACAGCCGTTCGAAAACGAACGATAGAAAGTGCTCCAACCATACCTAAAGAAAGGGCTAAATTAGAATTGATAGTACGAATGACTAGAGATGTTACCATGGCTAGTAATATAATAGATAATGCAAAAGATTTCGTATACGATACTCCTGTATACGTTTTTTTATAAATAATGGTAATAATAATGGCAGCGATAAACGCTGTTAATAGGGAGAAGAAAATATCTCCAGCCCCAATGGATGTAGCAAATTCATCTACAACACTTTTTTTAATCATATCTAAAAAGCTCATATTAAACCTCCTTTTTCTCTCTACATAAAGCAAATTTAGAGATTGCTTGACGAATCATTGGAATGGACATGACAACACTCGCAATATGACTAGGAATAGCATCATTGAATTTCACTTCTAAAACGACTTCTCCTGGTTCTAAAACATTTTCTAAGTCTATCTGAGAATCAAATAAATTATAATTAAATTTACCAGATTGGATTTCTTCATCAAAGGTAATTCGAGTATCCTCAATAGGATAAGTGTACGCTAGTCTTTTATAATCTACAATGACAGATGGTCTTAGGTGCTGCAATTTTTGCTTACAAGCAAATTCTTGAAGGAGCCCTTCTTCTTCTAAAGGGATGAAAGAAAGATCTCCCTCTAAAAGCGATAAACATTGTTCTTTGGTAATTCTTACTTGTTTTTTATAAGTTAAATCTCTATTTTTTTCTTTTCGTTCTAATCGGATAAAAGAGTCATCCAAATTATAGATGCGAATACGATATTTTTCTCTTTTTTCAAGACCATCTATTTTCTCATAGTACGCAGTATCGGATGTATCATCAAAATATAAACTGCGAATAAGATAGGTATGATCCTTATAAATCGAATTCGTATCTACTTCCATCAGTAAGGATAAACGATATTTTAAAATAGTAGCTTGTTTTTGGTTTAAAATAAATTTTAATTCATGTCGATATTGTTTCTTATCCAAAGTACTCCTCCACTTCCTTACTTGTTAAATGAAAATAACTCTTTGTTTGATTGATTAAATAACTTCTTCTTTGTTTAATATATTTTTCTAGCTCTTTACAACTATCTTGCCATTCTTGGTAAGTCATTTTCCAACGTTCTTGATTTCGTTTCATTTCTGGTTCGATAAGATCTATGAGTTCGTGATAACGGTTCATGACATTCTCATCCGACCAGACATTTTTCATATTATAAGATAATCTTTCTAAAAATCTTTTTTGAAACTTTTCATTTTGTAATAATCCTCGAAGAATGCTATTGTCATAGTGGAATTCTCCCATACCACCTGCTTTCGTCATCCAGTTGATATAGTTAAATGAATAATTATAGAAAGCATAATCGAAATCGTAAAAGATCATTTTTATTTTGCCACTCTCAATATTAGGATGGCTAAAAAAACGAGTATTAACAATATCATTATTTGTGGTATAAAATTCTCCAACCCAGTAATCAATATAGTTATCAATATCTAAAATAGATTCTACATATTGATAAGAACTATCTTTTGTCATATCATGAGTATGAATATAATTTCTTAAAGCATTATAATCTTTTGAACTACCAACGGTCACTACATTATCAATACGAATAATGTTAGCGCCTTCCCGAGAGACATTATAGTGATGTGCTAGAAATTCTTCATCAACTTTTTCCCTTAAAAAGTAAACACCCCAATATTCTCCATTGATATAAAGAACGACAGCTTTATAAGCTTGTACATCAACCGTTCCATAGTCATTCATAATGGAAGTTGCCAGTTCATCACGAATCATGGAACCAGCTGTATCTTGTGAACCACTTCTCACGACTAAGGTATCGTAGGATACGGCTTCTCTGTTATCAAATACTTTATAATTCAATTTAGAAGGACCATATTGTGATTTAAATTTTAATGCAAAACTTTTCTTAGAGATATATCTCGTTTGACCACCAAACAATTTCATACCACAATCGATAGAAAAAGACTTATTTTTTTCATATAGTTCAGCATGAGCAGCAACCGTTAAATTGGTATCGTCTGGATGATTGGATAAATTTCTAAAAGAACTATTTGGTAAACTGATAGATAATACTGGTAATGTGTGATTTTCCCCAATAATATAACTACCAGTAATAACGGTACTTGCTTTTTTGCCAGATTCATAAGATACCGCTCGTATAACCGTTGTTTTATCTAAAAGAATAGGACTATCATATACTTTAGAACTAGTAGTTGGTATCGATCCATCTAAAGTATAATAGATAGTCCCTGTTCCTTCTAAAGTAACAGCTAACTCTTTTTTGTCATCATAAATACCTGGTGGGGTTTGAAAGATAGGTTCATAAGCAATTTCTAGTACTCCTGTTTTTTTATTAGAAGCAAGTGGTGTTGGTGTTTCAAAATAATAGAAACCATTTTTTTCTCCTCTTCCATAACTGTAACCCTTTGGCGTATTCGATACAAACATAGAATCGACTAATGTATCATTTTGATATAAATAAATACTTTCACTGGAAGATATTTTAAAATTTGCATGATTATATCGATTACTTAAAGAAGAATCTCCTGATGCCATTACCACAAAATATTCATGACTCTTTAATTCTTTATCTGGAAGAATATACATCTTTTTATTATCAGCATTTGTCGTTAATGCGTAATTACTTAACGTAATCGTATGATCAGTATTATTATAAAGTTCAATCCAGTCATAATACTCTCCACCATTTTGAGGGAGATATTCATCATTAGAACTCATCACTTCATTAATGATTAAATCCTTAGGATTTTTTCTTTTTGAAGAAGAAAAATCTTTGATACCATCCGTTGTATTAGGATATCCAGGAGTAATGTTAGTACCTTCCCTAAAAGTTTGATCGGAAAGTCTAATGTATGCAAATCCTCCTGTCAAGTTTGTATAATTCACTTCTTCCGCTATCTTGTCTTTATAAGATAAAAGAACAGTGCCTGTTTTTTTCTTAAGTGTAAAATTCGCATGATTTTCTTTATTTAATTCCGATGTATAAATTAGATAAGTTTCCCCTGGTTTCAATATTTCATCCGGTAATTGCCACATAAAGGGACGATTAGAATCATTCGATAGGTGATAATCTTGCAAAGAAATATCGGAATTTCCTTGGTTATATAATTCTACATAACTATATAAATTCCCATCAAAAGCAATATTTCCTTGATTATTTGGTAAAAATTCATTGATAACTAAATCGGTAGTCGTTTTTCTTGCTTCTAAAAATTGCTTTCTACCTTCCTCATTGTTATCATAGCCTGGTGTGATATCTATCGTTTCTATCCATTTGCCATTACCAGTCCTTGCCATTACCCCATTTTTATCAACGGAAGTTGTCTTTACACTATCTACTACTTTCCCTGCTTTATTTTTTAAAGTAATGGTTTCTCCTCCTGCTTTATTTAAAGCAAAATTCGCATATAATCCATGTTCTGTCGTTCCTGCAAGATAAACAATCAAATATTCCTTACTTTTGATAGTGACAGCTGGAAATAACCACTTTGTATTTCCAGATACCTCATCACTGAGACCATAGCCCGTTAAGTCGATATCACTATT
Organism: uncultured Bacilli bacterium; assembly: GCA_947629445.1. Classification (GTDB taxonomy): domain Bacteria; phylum Bacillota_I; class Bacilli_A; order RF39; family UBA660; genus UBA5578. Next base: position 68,581 of record CANRDU010000003.1, on the reverse strand, counting down.
CGTTCCATTATAAAGTTCAATCCAATCATATAGTTTCCCTTCAGCATCTGCGAAAGCCCCTTTATTAGACGTCATAATCTCATTAATAACCAATTTAGGAATATTAATATTAGCATCGTCTAATTGCTCTAGGGATGATTCTTTTTCGGTTGTAAAAGCTTCTAAAAAAATTAATATGCTAAGTGCTACTACCATCAAAAGAATAAATCCAATATTTTCTCTTCTTTTCTTACTATTTGATTTCTGCATAGGAACTCCTACTCTCTTTTTATATCATATCACATAATTTATTCTTCGTAAAGAAATTGATTGTTCAAATGTCTCTTTTTTGATATAATGATAAAAACTGGTAATAAATTGGAGGCCCTATGAAAAGGAAGAAAAAATATCATTTGAAAAAGCAATTCCTGTTTCAGATAATTAGTATTATTTTCATTCTCTCATTTGGTTGTATTTATTTAGGGAGAATGTTTTATTATCATCAAGAAAGTTTAAAGCCCATTATCTTATCTGACACCTTAGCAAGCCATCTCATTGAAGAAGAAGAACTTCATCAAGATAATTTGTTGGTTTTAACCAATGATATTTATCGCTATGTGGGTAATGTAACGAGCAATCATGTCCGTTATAAAGGTTTGATTTGGCGAATTGTCCGTATTAATGAAGATAATTCCATTACTATGGTAACAGAAGATGTGATTACCTATCTACCCTATACAAGTTCTTTTGAAACTTATGTTCTAGGATGGCTTAATGATTTCGATAAACCGTATACAGGAATTTTTGAGAAATCATTAGAAAGTAAAGAACTACTTTCCACGAAAATTTGTATAGATTCCTTTTCTTCTTTAGAGGAAGCAGGATGTTTTCAAACGAATAAAGATTATAAAATTGGATTACTTGGCGTCGATGATTATTTAGAGGCATCAGCGACCGATAGTTATTTAAATAATGGTACTCCCTTTTGGACTTCTAATCGCTATAACGTAGAAGAAGCATGGGTCGTTGAAAAAGATGGTTTGGTAGGACATGCAAAGGATCACACGAAATATGGAATTCGACCTACTATTACGATTCCTGGTGACATTCATATCGTAGATGGCGATGGTGCACCAGACAATCCTTATATATTAGAAGACTATTCTGTTGCTACTTTACAAGATGCCTATGTGGGAAGTTATCTTTCTTTTAATGATAGTTTATGGAGAATTGTTTCTAAGGAAGATGATAAACTAAAAATTGTCAGTACCGATTGTGTTATAGATAAAACAGGAAATTGTCTTTTAAAACCATTTTCTAAAAGTTCCAATGAACTAAATACTACATCAGAAGATAATATCCTTTACTATTTAAATCATGAATATTATGAGAACTTACAAAATAAAGAGTGGATAACGGAAGGAAATTTCTATACGGGGTCTTATTCTTTGACCGATAACAATTATCAAACTGTTTTTAAAAGCAGTATCTCTTTACAGGTAGGGCTACTATCTCTTGGGGATCCTTTTGCATATGAAGTTCCCAATGCGATGCTTCTCACGAATAGTCCTGAAAATAACATGGGTATTTATTCCGTAAGTGATAATCACACGTTATATGAAACAACCATAACAGAACCTTTGACCATTAGACCTTCTCTTTACTTGAAAGGTAATTTAACTATAGTAGAAGGTAATGGAAGTTATATTTATCCTTATCAATTAGGAGGAATTTATGAATAAGCAAACACAAGTATCTGTGAAAAAAAGAAAACTATCCCCTTTTACGATTATTCTTGCAATTGGCGATATGCTCATCATCACTTTTTTAGTGGTAGCTTACGGACCTAATATTCAGTTCCGTGATTGGTGGGTTACTACGGCAATCGCAACGGGAAGTCATCAATATTTTGCAAATGTTTTATATTCTGAAAAAGCGATTAATGATGCATTAGAAGCGAATACTATTGTAGAATCTTCTCAAAATACCAATTTAGATGATATTATCTTTCATGATACCCAAACAGATGTCTATGAGTCGAAAACAGAAGAGGAAATTTTAAAACGAGATCCTGGTAATGATCTTTATAAAGTTATCAAAATTGATGAAAAAGGATATAATGGGTATTTAGTAGTTATCTATGATGCTTCTAGAATATCGCTTGTTACCTCTTCTAGGATTAGTAAGTGGGGGCAGGTATTAACGGATATGGCAGAAGAAAACGATGCCATTATCGCTATGAATGCTAGCGGATATACTTTCGATGGATCTAGACTTATTCCAACTGGTACCGTTATTCAAAACGGAAAAGTTGCTTCCGTTGGTGTAAGAAGTAATAATGGTGGTTTAATTGGTTTTACAAAAGATCATAAATTGATGCTGACAACAGAAAGTGCCCAAGTAGCTATTAAAAAAGGCATGTGGGAAGCTATGACGTTTGGACCATTCTTAATCGTTAACGGAGAAGCTGCTATTACTACGGGAAATGGTGGAGGTGGTACCGCTAATAGAACCGCTATTGCTCAAAGACAAGATGGGATCGTATTATTTCTAGTTATCAACGGTCGTGGTGCGAATGGTAGCATTGGAATTAGTTATACAGATATGATTCACCTATTTGAGCGTTATAAAGCTTATAATGCCGCTAATTTGGATGGTGGTGGTTCTTCAGAACTAGTCATTAATGGAAAAATTTATAATAATCCAAAAGGTTTCTCATATGGAGAAGGAGAACGGTATATTCCAAATGCTTGGATGGTAAAATAGGACTTCGGTTCTATTTTTTTGTACAAAAAAATCATACCAATCAGTATGATTCTTTTTCAGTATTATTTTTCTTCTTCATAATGAAAATCTTCTAAGCTTCCATCTTCCTTGACAATTTTATTTACCTGTCCTTCAATAGATTTTAGTTTTTCATCACATTCTCCTACTAATTTCATTGCTCTTGTATATTTTTCAATAGAAGTATCTAAATCAATTTCGCCACTTTCTAACTCATTGATAATCTCTTCTAATTCTTTCATTTTATCTTCAAATTTTTCATTTTTTTCTTTTGCCACATTATTCTCCTTCTCTCTTTTCAACCTTCGCTTCGATTATACCATCGCAAAAATGTACTTGAATCTCATTTCCAATTTTTAACTGTTTGCTTTCTTTTACAACCATGCCCTCACAATAAATAACAGTATATCCTCTTTTTAGTACTTCCAAAGGATTCACTAACGTCAATTTTTCAATAGCATGAGTGAGATGTAATTTTTGGATAGATAAAATATTTAGAAATGTTCTCGTTATTTTTTCTTTATTTACTTTTAAAATATCTCTTTTAAGTTCATATAAAGTTCTAGGGTTATTTAAAATATAGTGCTTTTGATATTGATTTAATAAGACACGTTTATTGGTAAGATATTTATTCATACTCTCTATCACGTTTTGATGATACAAATCAAGAGCTTGCCTCTTACTATCAAACATAATCATTGGTGACTTGATAACAAAAGAGTTCTTGATAGATTCTAATACTAGTTTTTGATATTTTAAACGTTTCATAATGGCTTCGCCTAATCGAATTTTTAACTGATTGATATATTTTTTCAAATCCACAATGTTAGGAACAGCCATCTCTGCAGCTCCCGTTGGCGTAGGGGCACGATGATCCGCAACAAAATCGGCAATGGTAAAATCAATTTCATGACCTACCGCACTAATAATAGGAATTTCAGAGTCATAAATCGCTCGAGCAACGATTTCCTCGTTAAAAGCCCATAAATCTTCAATAGAGCCCCCTCCTCTTCCTACAATTAATAAATCGAGAGAATAGCTAGAAGCTCTTTTAATATTCCTTACAATATCAGGAGCTGCATATTCTCCTTGTACTAAACTAGGAAAAAGAATTGTCTCTGTAAGAGGATATCTACGGGCAATCGTTGATAAAATATCGCGAATAGCTGCTCCGGTTGGTGCGGTTACAATTCCAATACGACTAGGATACTTAGGTAGAGGTTTCTTATGGCTGGGATCAAACAATCCTTCTTTAGAAAGTTGTTCTTTCAATTTTTCAAAGGCTATATACAAGTTTCCTAAACCATCTTCTTGCATATCCTCTACATAAATTTGATAACTTCCAGTTGCTTCATAAATGCCAATACGCCCAGATACTAATACCTTGGTACCATCTACTGGCTTAAAATTTAATTTAGCCGCATTTCTACTAAACATAATAGCGTTAATCTTGCTATTTTCATCCTTTAAAGAAAAATATAAATGACCTGTCGTATGTCCTTTAAAATTAGAAATCTCACCCTTTAAAAAAACAGAGCGTAAATGTTCATTACGATCAAATTGGTCTTTTAAATATCGATTAATAGCGGTTACGGTTAAATATCTCGCACTATTTTGATTCATGATCCACCTTTTCGTGATATACCTTGTCTAAAACGCCATTAATCATCTTACGTACATCATCATCACTATAGTCTTTTGCTAACTCAATCGCTTCATTGATAGCGACTACCTCTGGTGTATCCGTATACATGAGTTCATAGATTCCTAATCTTAAGATAGCTTGATCAGTAAATCCCAAACGATTAATCGTCCATTTATTTAAATATTTATTGGCAAGGGCATCAATATCTTTTTCATTTGTAATTACCCCATAAACACAGTTTTTCACAAACTCATTATCTATTTCTATAGAACTAGCAATTACTTTATCTACATCATATTCAATTTTATTGCTCTTATAAACTCCTATTTGATAGAGAATTGTCATAATCTTTTTTCTAAGTTCACTTCTGGTTAAAGATTCCATCTCAAATCACCTAGTAATATTTTAACATAGAACCAAAAAAAATAGAATATGAAGATACTCTATTTTTATAGAAAACCTATGCTTTTACTCTTCTTTTTCCTCTATGAAATTTTCAGCCTCACCATGAGCAAGGGAGACAAAAATAGCAATATATAAATAAAGAATGAAGAGTGGGAATAAAATCCAACCAATAATAGGGACAATAAGGAATAGAATCCATATAAAGGGAGATAAATAAACTTCCTTTAAGGGAACTTCTAGCTTTGCTGCCACAAGACATGCCATTTGAATAGCAAAGACCACTAACATAATAATAAAAGGGAAAACAAAACAAAGGAGTCCTAAAAGCCAATATCGTCCTTGCATATACCAAGCATCTTCTTCTACTTCTCCTAAGATATCTGCTAAAAAGAAAAGACAAAGCCCAGACGTTGCGAAACACAAAATAAGCCACAACCACCATTTAGAACGTTTTAATAACATACTATCACCATGTTCATTATATCACATTTTAACCAGAGACGAAACCAGATATTGTACCAAATACCTTAATAACGCTCTTTTTAATAATGGTACTAACACCCGTAGAGATTTTAAGGCCTAAGTTAGAAAAACGATTTTTATAGTTTCTTTCCCGATTGACAACATAATCTTTAATATCGACTTCTTTTCCTTCACGAACATCTTGTTCAAATTGTTTAATTTGTTCTTGTGTCATAGTCATCTTCTGATAATTCTGAAATTCATAATAGCCTGTTAACTGTGAAAAATAAAGGGTTAAAAACGTAATAAAAAGTAGAAAAAACGTCCAACGAAATATTTTATATTTTCTTTCCATTTAAATATTCTCCTATTAACGGTACAATCAAATCAATTGTATTTTTTACTTCTTCATAAGTATTTTTATTTCCACCAAGTTCCAATAAAATCATATTAGGGGATAAATCTTGATTATAGATACCATTTACTTTTGGTCCACTTTGTAGTAGTACTCCCCTACTTAACTTTTCATATTTTTCTTGTACAATGTTATGAAGAGTGTATGCTAAATCATAATTGGCTTGATAGTGGTCATGCTCTTTTCCTACTACAAATAAAATCCGAGCACAATTCTTTCCGTTAATCACCGTAGTAGATGATTCTTTATTAATCGCATCTCTATGAAGATCAATAATTAAATCGTAGGATGCTTTTGAAAGCTCTGATTCAATAAAATAGCGACTCGCAACATAACTAGCTTGATAATTATAGTTATGCATTTTTAAAAATTCAGAAATACTACCATTTTCTTTGATAACTGTAATATTTTCTTTCTCTAATCCCTCCTTTAAATACTCGGATGCATCTAATATCGATTCTTTGGATGCATAAGCCTCATCATCATGGGTACTATAAAGATAAATTCTTTTTCCTCCCTCTGAAGATGGCGTTTCGATACTTACGGGAAGTAATTTTTTGGGACTCCCTTCATAATTTAACAGATAGATGGGATTATTCACGGTATACTTTTGAAATTTTTGATAAATTTCTCCTCCTACATTTTCAATTTCTAATAAAGAAGCAGGATTGATATCTACCAATAAATAGATACATAATTTAATGGTAAAATAAGCAAATAAGAATAAACAGATGTATTCTATTAGCCACTTTTTTCGCAGTTTACGTTTAGAATGAAAATGTTTTGCCATAAGATACCTCCTTATTATTTATAATACAAAGGAAGGAAAAAATATGTCAAAAAAAAGAATGATTACCATTCTTCTTCCAATTCTACTTCTTCTTCATTTTCTTCTTCTATTAAATCGATTAATTCTTTGATGCTATGGACAGTTCCTCTAGAAACACTAAGAAGATCATCTTTACTATCCGCAACGGTATAGCCTTGATAAGCCTCAATCATGTCGAAATCGTTAAGTCCATCGCCAATCGTATAGATATCTTTCGGGTTATAATGATACGTACTTACTAGATAATCAATCGCATTTTTCTTAGAAACCGATTTATCAAATAAATTAATCCAATTCGTACTCATATAGCCATTGACATCTGGATACTTTCTTAAAATAGTTTCCAAAGTAATCATAGCCTCTTCCTTATTATAAGGGCGCGCTATAATACCATTTGCACATTTACTAGCATCCGTTACATATCCATGACTGGTATCGATAAAAACTTCTAACATATTATCATTATCTTTTAGAGAATAATAAATAGGTCGAACAAGTTCTTGACGGATATCTTTTCGAAATAAAACGTTAAAATATTTGTCAAAAATAACACCACCGTCATTACATATATAATAATCACATTCTAAATCTACCATGCTTAAATCTTCAGCAAGGTAATTCATAGCTCTTCCAGTTGCAATAACAAACATATTGCCGCGATGAACAAAATCATTAATGGCTTTTCTGTTTTCCTCAAATTGATCACCAAATAAAGTTCCATCAAAATCACTCACAATAATTTTCATATTCCACCTTCTAACTAGTTAATGCTGTTGATATTAAATCTCCTAAATTGTGGAAACTATCCACTAAAATATACCATTTTGCTTTTAACCAATTGCCCTTACTATTTTCATTATCAATAATAAGGAGAAATTGATTTCCCTGAGAGGATACTTCTACTTTCGCATGATATCTTTCAAATCTTTTTGCTAAGGTATTAGGGTCTAAATATTTTGAATACCCATATAAATACAATTTTTTCTTATTAATTACTACACTATCGTAAATAAAATATTTAAAATAATCATAGATAGAATTGATATCGCAAACCATATAATCAATAGATTTCTTTTTGAAAGATTTTCGCATTTTTGTCATGTTTACTTTTTTACCACTTTTGGTTTTGACTTTTTTCTTTTTAAAAAAAAGTCCTGTCGATATTTTTCGGTCTAATGTAAAAACATTTACTTGATTATTATGCGATAATGCTTTTAAGATACTGGTATCTTCAACACCAATGCACAATACTTCTCCTTTAAATGTTTTGACAATTTCCGCTAACTTTTGCATACATCACCTACTTATGATTTGATTAATAACATAGCTGGCACATAAAAGTCCGGCACTTCCGGGAACAAATGCATTAGAAGGGATGATTCGTTCTCCTTTTTTTCTCTTTTCTTCCTTGCTAGATACTACCATTATTTTTCCTTTTAAATGAAAGTCACGTACCAATTTTCGCAATTTTTTAGCAAGCGGATCATAATTGGTTTTGGAAAGTTCTGTAATGGTAAGTCTAGATGGATCCATCTTGTTACCTGTACCCATACAAGAAATTAAAGGAATGCTACCTTCTAAACTCTTTTTCATGATAGCTAATTTCGTCATGGCAGAATCGCAAGCATCTACAATAAAATCAACATCATTTAGATAAAAGTCAATATTCTCTTCAGTAACATAATCGTAAAATACATCTACATTCGTATCTAATCCTATATCTTGAACACGACTTTTTAATACATCCACTTTCTTTTGACCAATGGTACTAGAAAGAGCGACTAACTGCCTATTCACATTGGATTCTTCTACGACATCTGGATCTACTAATACCAAAGATCCTATCCCAGAACGAGCTAAAGCTTCGACTGCATATCCGCCAACTCCACCAACACCAATTACTAAGACTCTCACATTGCGCAGTTTGACTAAATTTTCTTTTCCTATCAGTAATTCCAAACGTTCTAACATGAAGAATCCCTCAAAGTGAAATTTACATATTTACCATTATCCCAATCGTAATGAACACTCCAAGAATTCTGTATTTCTTGAGATTTTGTACTATCAGAATTTGCAATTGGTGTTTCCGTATATCCTTCTTCGACGAGGGTAGAAACATTCACGCAACCACTCCTACCTGGTAGCGTATCATTAATATAACTTTTTGCATTCGCAATCAATAATTGTTCCGTTGCTTCTTCTATTTTTTGATTTGTTCCTTGAATAGCTGTTAAAATATTAGGAAAGGCTACCAAGACAATTACAGAAAGAAGTACGAGAACACCGATTAATTCTACTAATGAAAAACCTTTTTCTGACATAAGAACTCTCCTATTCAACATACTTATTGTATCACAACTAAAGACAAAAAAACAAGTAGAATTACTTGTTTCCTTTTTTTAGTTCGAAATAGAAAATAGTTCCGTTTTTATCTTTAGATTCTATGCCATATGGAAGATGATAATTGTCTAAAATATTCTTTACAATCGCAAGTCCTAAACCCGTTCCTACCCTATTTCGTTTGTGCTGCTTAGAGGAGTGATAATACTTCGTCCAAATATGCTTTTTTTCCTCTTCTGAGATTCCTTTTCCAGTATCTTCTATTTCAATTCGCACAGTATCTTTATTTTCTAGTAGTCGAATATATATATTCTTATCATCCCCAGTATAATTAATTGCGTTGTTAATGATATTATAAATGACTTGTTCTGTTCGCTTTTTATCTGCAAACACAAGTACTTCTTTTCCTTCATAATGGAAATGATATCCTTCTTTTTCTAATAATACTTCATATTTTTGAATCGTAGAGACAATCATATCATGAATAGAAAAAGTAGTATCTTCTAATTCAACGGACTCTGATTGTAAACTAGAAAGTGTTAAAATATCATCCACAAGATTGCTTAAACGTTCTGTTTCTTCTACGATAACATTTAAATTTTCTTCTCTTTTCTTTTTATTTTTATACGTTAAGTCACGCACCATCTCCGCATAAGCACGAATCATCGTTAATGGAGTCTTTAAATCATGACTGACATTTGCCATTAAATCTCTACGGAGTTCTTCAGTCTTTTCAAATTCTCCATGCATCTCATTTAAACTCGTTTCTAACTGTTGAATTTCCCGAATATTCGTATCAGAAGAGAAAGCAACTTGATGATCTCCTTGTGAAATATTACTTGCTTTTTTGCTTAATTCTTCAATGGGCTTCGATATTTGTTTGGATAGTACATAACTTACTAAAACCGCTAAACCTAAAGCAAAAAGAGAAATAATAATAAATTGTTTACGGAGCAAAACAGTTGCGGAATCTAATGGTTCAATAGAAGCACTTACATAAGCAAATGTCTTAGTATCTAACTTAACACCATAAACTAAAATTTCATTATTAAATTTAGGATTATCAATCTTGTAGGCTTTCACTTCCTCGTTACTCTCTGGAAAATCATTCTTATAAAATACTTTTCCAGGTATCATACAACCACGATTAAAACTAAAAGAGCGATACGCATTATAGCCATTTTTTTCAATATCAATACAAATGCCTTCCTCGTACGAAAGATCGTCTAAAAAGTCATAAAAATCAGCATTCCCATAACCATCCTTGACTTTCGCTGCCATATCCTTCAGTTCTTTCGTCTTGTGAATTTCATAATAAGAGTCAAAAAATAATACCTGTATTACCCAAATAAAGAATAATAAGAAAATGGAAAATAAGAGGAAAAAGAACCAAATCTGGGTATGGATACTTCTATTCTTCGCTTTCAAATTTATACCCCATTCCTCGTACGGTAATAATCCAATCTCGATACTTTCCTAAGTTATTTCGTAACATCTTAATATGGGTATCGATAGTTCTATCATCTCCGTAAAAGTCATAACCCCATACTTTATTGAGAAGTTGTTCCCGAGAGAGCGCGATATGTTCATTTTGAATAAAATAGACGAGTAATTCATACTCTTTTGGGGTGAGTTTGACTTCTTCTTCCTCAATTTTTAAAGAATGGCCTTTAAAATCGAGGACAAAATCCTTACGAATATAATAATTCATTTCTTTATTTCTACGTAATACAGCCTTTACTCTTGCCATTAATTCACGAGGAGAGAAAGGTTTTGTTAAATAATCGTCTACCCCTAGTTCAAATCCTAATAATTTATCGTACTCTTCTTTTCGAGCCGATAACGCAATGACAGGAAGGGAACGAATATTTTTTAATTCTTTTAACGTTTCATATCCATCTTTTTTAGGCATCATAATATCTAGAATCATCAAATCAATGTTTTTCTTTTTAATACATTCAATAGCCTCTTCTCCATCACAAGCTTCTTCTACTTCATAGGAAGAATTTTCTAGATATTCTCGAATGACCTTACGGATTAATTCTTCATCATCTACTACTAATATTTTCATAAGACACCTCATTCTCATATTATACAATAAATGTGGTTATTTCGTGAAAAAAAAGAATATTTCTATTCTTTTTTCGTTAGCTGGATGCTATTAACAAAATTTTTGTTAATAAGGTTTGTAGTAGAAAAGTAATAAGTGAGAGGAGTATTTCACACTTATGTTTTCCAGCTGACAAATTCATTATAACCTTTATTTGTGTTAATCATGTGAAAATTTTGTTAAATTTTTTTACCAATTATCATTAATTACTCGAATGAGTGCCATCATAAAAGATTCTTGGATTAAAGAGCGTCTAGTGATTTTACCATGTGTTAAAAAGCCAATTCCTCCTTTATGGTGTCCTGAATCATCATCTGCAAAAATACGGTCCATTACAACTCCTAAGCCATCTCGAATGATTTCCTCTACATATTCTCCTGGGATAGGATAACTTGGGGAGGTAGAATAACTTGCAAGACCAGAATCATTTTCTATTCCTGCAACACTAGTAATCATCCATGATTTAAAATAATTATTGATGCCAGATTCAACAGCGACATAGTAATCCACTTGTAAATGATTTTCTTGTGCATATTTTTTTAAATTTTTAATACGATTTTTAGTGCCTTCTCCGATTTCATCATTGAGAGGCATTTCGCCTACTTCTGATGGTACATGGACAGCCTCTACTTTCACATTTTCAAAATAAGTTTCAAAAGCAGCTTGACAAGCTTCTACTTTTACAATATTTTCGGTTGCGATTAATATTTTCATACTTCCTCCTAACTCATTATAACAAGAAAAAGAAAATTAAGCAATTATAGGAAAATTCTTTTCCGTAAAGTTTTTTTATGTTATAATGACTATGGTGATAATATGAAAAAAATAAGTTTATGGTTAGTAGCGCTAGGAGTTATGGTTACCCTATCCGGATGTGGGGAAAATAACAATAACAAAAAAGAAGAACTCGTTGCCGATTTATCCAGTCAAATAGAGTTAGATCAAAAGAATGCTAGTTCTGTATGTACCGTTGATTATGATTATGCAGAAACAGAAGGATATGTCATGGGTGCTAAATTTATTATTTATGCAGATAAAGATGGCTATGTAACCAAATTAGTAAGTAGACAACTATTAAAATCTAATAATCGTCCTACTATTATCGATTTTCAACAAAGTGTGGAAAGAGACTCTAGTGCAACCAAAGAATACGGACCAGATGGTGGATATGACTATAAGGTTTCGGTTGATGGTAATATCCTAACTGTCGATACTACGATTGATTATACAAAATTTAATCTGGAAGAACTATCTCAAGGAGATAATGCTGAGACATTAAAGTCATACTTAACAGATGACTATCGGTTTACTTTATCTAACATTAAATCCATGTATTTAGAAAAAGGCGCACAATGTAAGGATTTATAAAAAAAGAGTTATTGCTCTTTTTTTTCACGCTCTATTTTAGAATAGACACACCCACAATAATCTTGACGATAAAGTCCATATTCTTTGGATAATTCAATCGATCTTTTATAACCGTTTTTCTTTTTAAAATCAGCATACAAATAAGAAATCCCATATTGGTCTTGTAGGGATTTTCCTATTTCATTAATCCAATCGCTTTTCTTGTAGGGACTAATCGATAATGTAGTCGTAAAATAATCCATATGGTGACTCTTAGCATACTTGCAAGCACGAGACATCCGAAGTTGATAACAAGAATAACACCTCTCGCTTCGTTCTCCTAATTCCTCTTTTCCTTTTACTACCTGATAATATTCATCAGGATTATAGGAATCTTCCACTAATGTAACAGAATGCAAAAAAGATATCTTTTTTAAATAATCTTTTAATTCTTGCAATCTACGCTGATACTCTAATTCTGGATAAATATTTGGATTATAATAGAGAATAGTAATATTAAAATACTTGCTTAAATATTCTAAAACATAACTACTACACGGTGCACAACAAGCATGAAGAAGAAGAGATGGTGTATCTCTTCTTTCTTTTATTTGATTTAATATTTCTTCACAACGAACTTGAAAATTCATTATTCACATGCCTCATCACAGTATCCTGGATCGATAGATTCTGCTAAATCTTCTACATAGAGATTTAATAGTTCCTCTCGTTGACTATCATTTAATCGATCATAAGAAGTTTGTCCATCTAGTAAATCGACTGTACTTACATGACTAGCCATAATCGTTCCATCTTTTACAACGACAACCATTGGAACATAAATTCTTTTTTCGCCTACTTCGTATGCTTTACCATTTTCATCCGTAACCGTATATTCATCTAATTCCTTATCGAGAATCTTTAACAAATCATAATATCCTTCTTTTTCAGGAGATGTCTTCACAACCTCGCCATCTTTAACAGCCCACTCGTTTTTAATAGCATTGACATTGTAATAATAAATATCACTAATCTCTAATTCCTTCGCTGCCTCTATTAAAACAGGAACCGCATTCCGACACCAAGGACAATTTGGACGTCCAAAATAAATGACACCTGTGCCACTTTTTAGTAGCGTCATGATTTCTTCTAACTCAGCATATTTCATAGGATTATCTTCTGGAATAGAAATTTCTAAGAAAGTTTTATCCCCATTTGCCTTTTGACCATTTAATTCTTCATATTCATTTTTAAATCTTATCGCATCTGTTACTTCTTCAGGATTTTGATTGCTATTGGTATTACTATTATCTTTCTTATTTTTTTGATCTTTTTCTAAAGTAAAAGAAATCCCAATAAGAGCAACTAAAAATGCCACTGCTAACAAAGACATTTTTCCAGTTCTTCCTTTTTTCATACTTCCTCCTACTCTAAGACGGCTTTAATACGTCTTACTCCCGCACTACTTGCCTCTTCTTTTTTAATATGGAATGTCCCTAGTTCCTTTGTGTTTTTTACATGAGGACCACCACATAACTCTTTGGATACATTACCGATTGTATAGACTGTTACCACATCTGGATATTTTTCAATAAACATACATTCAGCACCACTTTTAATGGCATCTTCTTTATTCATTTCGGTAACCGTTACCTCTAATCCTTCTTGAATCCATTCATTTACTAGAGATTCTGCTTTGCTTTTTTCTTCCTCTGATAATTTATGATCACAACTAAAATCAAATCTCATTCTTTCAGATGTAATATTACTTCCTTTTTGATGAACATCTGGTCCTACTACTATTTTTAAAGCAGCATTTAATAAGTGAGTAGCAGTATGATAACGGGTTTCAATTTCCCCATTTCCAGCAAGGCCTCCTTTAAATTTACCTGCGGAAGCCGTTCGAGACAATTCTTGATGTTCTTTAAATTTTCTTTCGAATCCAGCCTCATCTACTTCGATTCCTCGTTCACTGGCAAGTTCCATGGTAAGCTCAATTGGAAAGCCATAAGTATCATATAAATGAAAGGCCGTAACATCATCTACTTTATCCGTATTTCTAGTTGCTTTTTCAAATTCTCTTAAGCCCTTTTCAAGAGTCTTATTAAATTTTTCTTTTTCGTTCTTTAAAACATCTAAAACTAACTGATAATTATCTTCTAATTCTTTGTAATAATCTTTATACTTATCCAAGATTATCATAGCTAACTGTTGTTCCCAATCGCTATTCATATCGATATTTAATTTTTTGGCATGACGAATAGCTCTACGGATTAATCTTCTCAAAATATATCCTTGATCAGTATTACTTGGTTTAATTCCTGCAGGATCAGCACTAATAAAAACAGCCGTACGCATATGATCCGCAATAATACGCATACTTTTTTTATTTTCCCCTTCATAAGGAAGTCCAGAAATAGAACGAATCCGTTCAATAACATCTTTCCAGATACTAGATAGATAATTATCGTTCACACCTTCTAAAATAGCGGTCGTTCTCTCTACGCCCATTCCAGTATCTACATTTTTCTTAGGAAGCTCTGTTACCACACCATTTGCATCCTTATGATATTGCATAAATACATTATTCCAAATCTCTACCCAACGACTATCTTCTGGATCAAAAGTATCTGGAATATCCTCTTCACTACGGAAATAGAATATCTCTGTATCTGGACCACATGGACCAGACTCTCCAGCAATCCAAAAATTATCTTCTACCGTTTTCGCAATGCGAGAACTTGGAATTCCTAAACTTAACCATTTATCGTAAGATTCTTGATCAAAAGGAATAGTATCATTACCAGCAAAAACAGTAACCGCTAAACGTTCCTTTGGAATCTTTAAATCTACTGTTAAAAACTCAAAACTCCATGAAATACTTTCCTGTTTAAAATAATCTCCTAAACTCCAATTACCTAGCATCTCAAAGAAAGTATGATGAGTAACATCCCCTACCGAATCCAAATCATTGGTGCGGACACATTTTTGATAATCACAAAGTCTCGTTCCGTAAGGATGCGGTTGCCCCATTAAATAAGGAATTAATGGTTGCATACCTGCTGTATTAAATAAAACACTAGGATCATTTTCCGGTACTACTGGGGCACTAGGAATTTGTTTATGTCCATGTCTAATAAAAAAATCAATATATAAGTCTTTTAGGTTCATTCTAATCACCTTCAATAATTTTCATCATTTTCTCTACTACTTCTTCAATCGTCATATGAGTAGTATCTATATAAATAGCATCTTCTGTCCGCTTGAGAGACCCAACTTCTTTATGCATGTCGTTATAATCTCGCTTCTGAATATTCTCTAATACCTCTTCATAGGACATATCAATACCTTTTTCCTGATTTTGCTTATAGCGTCTTCTTGCTCTCTCTTCTAAGGAAGCATCTAAATAAAATTTATAAGGAGCATTTGGAAAAACGACGGTTGTAATATCTCTACCTTCCATAATGACGTCTTTTCCCTCTGCCATTTTTCTTTGCAAATCCACCATATTTTTACGTACCGCTACAATACTCGAAATAGGAGAAACAATTTGGGTTACTTCTTTACCACGAATTTCGGAAGATACATCTTCCCCATTTAGATATACTTTTCCTTCTTCATCAAACGCAATGGTAATTTTAGAAGATAATTCTATAATCTCCTCTTCATCTTCTACCGTTAAATGATTTCTTAAGGCAGCTAAAGCAACACAGCGGTAAGTCGCCCCCGTATCAATATTTACCAAGTGACACCTTTTCGCAATAATAGGAGTTACTGTTCCTTTCCCACTACCGGCTGGTCCATCAATCGCTACTATTTTATTCATTAATCCACCTCATCCATATAATCTAACCATTTCCATTTTTTACTGAAGAATTGGAAAATAATTTTTCCAATCGCAATTACTGGTGTTGAAATAACCATACCAATAATTCCCCAGAAATGTTGGAAAATCAAAAGTCCAATAATAATCGTTACTGGATGTAATTTCGTTGTCTTACTCAAGATATATTCTTGTAAGAAATTTCCTTCAATAAACTGAATAATCACAATAGAACCAACGGTCAAAAGTCCAATCGTCGGATTCATGGAAAAACCAACAATAACGGCTGGTACTGCGCCAATATAAGGTCCAACATAAGGAATAACATTCGTAATCGCACAGAAAATAGCAAATAAAAGTGGAGCTCGTAATCCAACGAGTGAAAAAGTAATACTACAAATAATAAAGATTACAAAAGCATCTAACAATACTCCCAAAACATAGTTTTTAAGAGAACTGTTAATTTGACCAAATAATTCATCCGCATCTTTTCTAAATTTTTTAGGAAATAAATAGATAAATGTCTCTTCCACATCATCAAAACTGAGTAATAGAAAGAAGCCAATTACTAACCCTACTAAGAAAGTACTAAAGCCAGATACCAATGAACTTCCTACACTAACAATATAATCAGGAAGAGATTGATAAAGGTTCTGTCCAAATGCCTCTAATTGCAAAAACAAATTTTCTTTCGCACTATTAATATCAAAAGCCTCAATGGTATTAAACTTAGATAAAAACTGATCTAACCATTTCTCAATACCACTAAATAGACCTGGTAGTGTTCCTACGAAATCAATAATTTGTTCATAGAGTATTGGAATCAATGTTCCTAAAAAAAGCGTTAATCCCCCAATTAACAATATATAAGAAATAATAACACCAAATAATCTTTTCACTTTTTTCTTCTTTAACCATTTTACAAAAGGATTTAAAAGCCAAGCAACAATCATCCCGATAAATAGAGGACTTAATATTTCCAAAACCGTTCGAAGAATAGTAGGAATTTTTAATTCTCGTAAAATGACAATTCCCACCCAAGATATTAAAATAATTAGTAAAACAAATAAAACTCTTAAAATATTTTTAGAAAGACCGATAACCTCATTGAGGGATTGATGGTCTAATTGCTTTTTATCATCTCTAAACACTTTTCTCACCTTTCAACATTATATCAAATATAGTGAATGAGTGCAAATAAAAAAACGGATTTTATCGGAATTCATCAAAAGAAAGTAAACTAAAAAAGAGTGATTAGTGTACCTCCCTAATCACTCCGTTATCGACCCGATAAATAACATCTGTTACTTTTTCAATATCTTCTTTGATATGCGTTGATAAAATAATCAACTTTCCTTCTTCTTTCAGTTTTAGCAAGTAATTTCTTAATCGTTCTACAGTCTCCTCTTCAATCCCATTAAAGGGTTCATCTAAGATAAGAATGTCTGGATCTTCCATAAATGCTTGGGCTAATCCTAGTTTTTGTTTCGTTCCCAAAGAATATTTATAATAAAGCTTATTACGCTCTTCATAAAGTCCTACTAATTTTAATGTCTCTATAATTTTCTCTCTATCAATCTTTTTATTAATTTTCGCAAGCATTTCTAAATTTTCTAAACCAGTCATAGAATCGATAAAAGCAGGATTTTCAATTAAAGCTCCTAGATTTTTGGGAAAACTATTCCTTTTTAAATAATCGATGCCATCAAATAAAACCTCTCCACTCGTAGGATAATAAAGACCACATAAAATTTTTAAAAGAACCGTTTTGCCACTACCATTTCGACCAATTAAACTATATATTTTTCCACTTTCAAAAACCATATTAGTCTCTTTTAACACTTCATTTTTTTGAAACTTTTTCGATACCTTTTTCACTTCAATTTTCATAAATCCTCCTATCCAATATCAAACTTGCGGTGATGTAAAAGTTTATAGAATACGATAACGATAACACTTAAAAGAACCAAGTAGAAACTGCTTATTCCTATTTGTAAAAAGAAACTTTGAAAACGTTGACTATAAATATATCCATTAGGAGTTAAAATCATATCTTTCATGCCATGAATCGGTACATTTTCAATTGGCGTAAAACTAAAGAATAAAATGAGAAGTAGTGAGAAATAAGAAAGTATCTTCGGCAAGTATTTTAAGAAAATAACAAACATACTAAGGAGTAATTGCACTAAAAAATAATATTTTATCGTTTCAAATATACAATATGGAACTCCTAATCCTTCTAAATAAGTTTTTTCCCAAATAGAGGCATTTGTCCCAGCGACTAGAAAAGTAATATAAGAAATAAGACAAGTAATCAGGATGATAAAAAAGTAAACAATGCCATTATGAATCCAAACTTTTTTGAGAAGTCTCTTCACATAATAAGAGCGATCTTTGTACCGTAAAATCCATACCGTATCTAAGTCATGATATCTACACACTTGAATCGTCATATAAATCATAATTAAAAAAACGGGAAACATAATCATATTGAAATGAGAAGAAAAATAACTGGTATAATCAAAATGAGCAATACTATGGACAATATCTAAAAGATTCATAATCTCTAAAGCGACAATAGAAAGCAATGTTAAAAGAAATCCTATGTCATTTTTGGTATAAAGTCTAATTTCTTTCACTATCTATCAACAACCTCTCTTTATTTTTATAACATAAACAAACGATTCCAAACGTTATCAAGGAAAAGAAAATAACCATGAAAAGAGGAAAATAGAAGTCAGCCGTTTGAAAATAACTAAAAGTAAAGATATCGCCTAATTCTGGATAATTTGTCCAGCCAATATGGAAAACCAAACGCCCGATGAGGGAATTTCCAATATAGCATAATACCAATAAAGTGAAAAAGATAATCATCGTAAGAAAAAAGTTTTTACTCTTTCGATCGGCTATTAGCGCTAAATGGTAGATGCCTAAAGCAAATAAGAAAAGCGTCAGAAAATGAATCCCATAAGGCACTAATTCAGAAGATGGAAGTGTTTTGGTAACTACATAGCATAAAATATAAGCAATTACCAAAAAAAGAATTGGAATTATCGCTATCAAAGCCCCTACGAAATAATTATTTCGAAACCATTTTTGATAAGAGATACGAACGAATTCATTTTTGAGTCTCCCTTTTTTCTTTTTCATATGCCATAAATAAATCGATGATACTGCAATCAAGAGTGTGAGAACAATACTAAACTCGTCATAAAAACGTTCTGTTTCATACTCCTCATCTATCACGCCTTCTTCTCCTGCTAATAATTGATATAGTTTTCCTCCATCATAATTATCTAGAAAATGAGCACCAGAAACATCTTTTAAAGTTTCTTCGAAGGAAGCACAAAGTTCTTCGTATTCAGAAGGAATAGGATCACAATAAATACGAATTTGTTCTAGAATTTGTTCCTTTTGAATTTCTTCATAATCTTGATCATATTTTAAAAGGGAATAAAAGGTAGATCCTAAAAACATCAGAAGGATTATCGAAGTCACTATAATTCCAAAATATTTCTTTAAAAATAGATTCATATGATTCACCATCTTCATTATAGCATACTTTGTCAAAAAAAGATAAGTTAAACACTCATCAATTCCGTTTCTTTTACTTTAAATTTTTCATCTACTTCTTTATTGTATTGATTAATTAGGTCTTGGACATTTTCCTCCCCTAATTTTTTTTCATCTTCTGTTGATTCTGTCTTTGCAATCGCTTTATTAGCTTCTTGACGAATATTTCTTAAGACAATACGGCAGTCTTCTGCATATCCTTTTGCTTGTTTTACATATTCTCTTCTCGTATCCTCCGTTAAAGCAGGAATATTTAAGATAATAACTTCGCCATTATTATTAGGAGTAATTCCAATATTAGCTTCAAAAATAGCCTTCTCAATAGCGCCAATAGAACTTCTATCAAATGGTTTAATAGATAACTGTCTAGCTTCTGGAATGGAAATCGTCGCTAACTGCTTTAACGGGGTATCCGCTCCATAATAATTTACCATAACACCATCTAACATAGCAGGATTGGCTCTTCCTGCCCGAATATTCGTAAATCTTTTCTCCATATTTTCGATGGCTTCTACCATTTCCATCTCGGTATTTTCTAGTATCTCTTCTATCATATTTCCTCCTAATATTGTTTTCCCCAATAAATCTTATATTGTGCTTTCTTTCCACAACATACACAATTTTCATCATGACATTCTTCAATAATACATCTAGATTTGTAAGTAGTATCCTCTTTAATCTTATTTTCGCAAGCTTCATTACCACACCAAGCAGTCTTAATAAATCCATTTTTATTTTTGGCAATCTCTAAGAATTCATCATAATCCTTCGCATCATAAATCATAGAGTCTCTTCTTTTCCTTGCTTTTTCTAACATATCCTTTTGGATTTCCTCTAATAATTCTTCAATACGACTTACAGCGTCCTCCCAACGGATTTTGCTTTTTTCTAAAGTATCTCTTCTAACAATAGTTACTTCCTCATGCTCTAAATCCCTTTTTCCTACTTCTAAGCGAATTGGATAGCCCTTTACTTCTGCTTCTGCAAATTTATATCCTGGAGACTTATCCGTCTTATCCACCGTGAAAGAAATATCTTTGGTCTTTAATTCTTCTATAATTTTATCTAATACTTCGTCTACTTCCCCAATCGGAATAATCGCTACTTTAACGGGAGCAATTTTTGGTGGTAACACTAGACCATGATCATCTCCATGAACCATAATAATGGAACCAATCATTCTAGTGGTTACTCCCCAAGAAGTTTGATATGGGGTTTCTAATTCGTTATTTTTATTTAAAAACTGAATATTGAAAGCTTTGGCAAAACCATCTCCAAAGTAATGACTAGTTCCATTTTGAAGAGCAATGCCATCCCACATCATGGCTTCTACGGTATAAGAAGCTTCCGCTCCAGCAAACTTTTCCTTTTCTGTTTTCTTTCCCACAATGACAGGGAGCGCTAAATAGTTTTCCTGTAAATCACGGTAAACATTTAACATGCGAAGAGTCTCTTCCATTGCTTCTTCTTTCGTAGCATGCATGGTATGCCCTTCTTGCCATAAAATTTCACGACTCCGTAAAAATGGTCTCGTCTCTTTTTCCCATCTCACTATCGTACACCACTGATTATATAATAGTGGTAGGTCACGGTAAGACTTAATAATCTTTTTAAAGTGTTCACAGAAAAGCACTTCACTCGTTGGTCTTACAATCATACGTTCTTCTAACTTTTCATTTCCACCTTGCGTTACCCATGCTACTTCTGGCGCAAAACCTTCTACATGATCTTTTTCAATATTAAATAAACTTTCGGGAATAAACATCGGCATCTGTACATTCACATGCCCCGTTGCTTTAAACATTTTATCTAAAACAGATACTATATTCTCCCAAATAGCATAGCCATAAGGACGAATAATCATACTTCCTTTGACAGAAGAATAGTCGACTAAGTCAGCAGCTTTACAAACATCTGTATACCACTTAGCAAAATCGACATCTCTCGATGTAATCTTTTCATTTTTTTTATCGTTCATTTTTATTCCCTCCATATTCAAATTATATCATAAAGTTTTCTTTTAGAATAGATAAAAAAGATATTTGCATATCTTTTTCAGCACCAGCAAAATTCCTATTTTGTCTCTTTTTTAAAAACCACTACGTTTAAATAGTTTTTCTAAATCCTGTTTGGAATAATAGATAACCGTTGGTCTACCATGTGGGCAATTAAAAGGGTTTTCACAATTCCTTAAATCCTCTAGTAAATGTTCCATTTCTTCCATGGTAATATTGGTATTTGCCTTAATACTCATCTTACAAGCCGCTGTTGCCGATACATGATCGTAAAATCTCTCTAAATCAAAATTCTTCTCTCGATAGATAACTGTCTCTAAGATTTTGCGAATGTTATCTTCTTCATAATCCGTTGGAATCCATACGGGATGAGCCTTAATAATGACAGAATTCACTCCAAATTCATCAATATCAAAATTCATATTGCGAAGTAGTTCGAAATTTTCTTTTAAAACGAAAAATTCATTCGCAGGATATTCTAAGGTAATCGGTACTAATAAAGCGATAGATTCTTTAACAGGGTGATTTAATTTTTCTTTTACCTTTTCATAGTTGATTCTTTCTTTGGCAGCATGTTGATCAATTAAATACATTCCCGTTTCATTTTGGGCAATAATATAGGTACCATGGACCAAACCAACGGGATAAAGGATAGGAAGATGTTCCTTCACATCCTCATGAATCTCTACTTCCTCTTTAGTAAAATCTTCATTAATAGGATAACTGGTTTCTGGTTCTTTTACCTCATCAAAAGATAATTTTACTTCTTCATAATGAACTTTTTGAGGGTGTTCTTCCACTTTAGCATCAATATGGGGAATTAATGTCTTTGGCTTTAAAGCATTTCGAATCATCTCATAAACAAGATTATTTAATTCTTCTTGTTTTCCAAATTTAATATCCATTTTTGTAGGATGAATATTCACATCTACAATGCTCGTATCTACTTTGATATTAAGGATTGCTATCGGGTAGCGATTCTCTGGCTGATAAGAGTGATATCCTTCTTGAATAAAACGATTTAATTCGGCATTTCTAACAATTCTACCATTTACAATGGTAACAATCCCATTCCGATTAGAACGATGCAGTTCTGGTAAGGAAATATATCCTTCTACCTCATAATCCTCATTTTCATCTTTTACCGCAAGCATCTTGCGTGCTACCGTTGCCCCGTAAATAAAGTGGATTACTTTTAAAAGATTATTGCTACCATCCGTTTTAAATAGTTCTTTACCATCATTCGATAAAACAAAACGAATTTCTGGATGAGAAAGCGCTAATTTATGGAGATATTCAGTAATACTGGCAAGTTCTGCATATAAACTTTTTAAATGTTTTAAACGAGCTGGTGTATTATAAAATAAATCATTGACCGTCATAATGGTACCTTTACGACTATCTCCCCTTTTTTCTTCTATTAGTTTTCCACCTTCTATGACAACAACGGTACCTACATTTCCTGTTGATGTAGAAAGTGTTACTTTAGAAACTGCCGCAATAGACGCTAAAGCTTCCCCCCGAAAACCAAGAGTACCAATACGGTATAAATCTTCTTCTCTATAAATTTTACTAGTAGCATGCCTAGAGAAACATAAAATGGCATCTTCTCTTTCCATTCCTTTGCCATTATCAATTACTTTAATTTCTTTGGTACCAGATTCTAATAGTTCTACTTTAATTTCAGTACTTCCAGCATCAATACTATTTTCAACTAGTTCTTTAACGACGGAAGAACATCTTTCTACGACTTCTCCTGCTGCTATCTTGTTTGCTAAAACTTCATCTAATACATGAATAACTGACATACTACCACCATATCCATTATATCATAAAAAAATAAGCAACGAAGTGCTTATTCTAAATTTTTTATTTCCCGATAAATTTCTTCAACTTCCTCTTTTTCTCCTTCCAGAGCAACTACATAACAAAGTGCTGGTTCTAGATATTTATCAATCTCAAAGCGTATATTCTCTTTTTCATAAATCACGCGATTACGCACGAATGTCTTGGCTAATTTATATTGAAAAATCGATAAAATAGAAAAGATAGATTCTTGATTATTCTTTAATACTTTAAGAGGTTTAGACTCTAGAACTTCTTTTTTTAATTTTGTAACCCCAGAATCTTCTCTAAAATCTAATACGGTTGCATTTGCTTCTATATCGATAGTAATAGTGGCTACAATATTCGTTTTATTTTTATATAATTTTCTTATTTCTTTCGTATCCTTTATTTTTTTATAATGGTTGTGAATACAATAATTGGCATAAGGCTCGATATTTTCTACTTTAAAACTATACTCGTATTTACTCATACTTTAACCTATACTTTCTAAATATTTCAACCATAACAGACATCATACGATAAACAATATTCATAGTTAAGAATCCTTCTTTCTATCCAAGCAGTAAATAGAATTGTATTTTCACTACCACTATTTACTCTAAGTATAGCAGTTTTTCCAGTGAGTAACAACCATTTTACATGTTTGCATAGAAAAAGAGTAAACATTTTGTCAACTCTTTTTTAACTAAATAATTTCATCTTTAATCTTCGGGTTTTGTAAAGCTTCTACGAGAGCATCAATTTCCTCTTTCGTATTATAAAAATAAAGACTTACCCGACAGGTATTTTTTATTCCTAATTCATCTTTTAGTATTTTAGCGCAATGATTTCCAGCTCGAACACAAATATGATACTTATTCAAATAGATGGCTAGATCTTGCGAAAAAATATCGCGAATGTTAAAAGTAATAATACCCGCTTCACTTTCTTCGTTATAAAGAATAATATTCGGAACATCCTTTAATTTTGTAATAGCATATTTTCGCAATTCTTTCTCATACTGATGAATCCGTTCCATTCCTAAATGCTCTAAATATTCTAATACCGCACCAAAACCAATTACACCTGCAATGTTTGGTGTTCCTGCTTCAAAATAATGAGGAATATCATTATAGATAACGGTTCCATCAAATTCGAAAGATGAATTCATTCCTCCTCCAACAATGAGAGGTCTAAACTGTTTTAAATATTTTTCTTTTCCATAAAGGACTCCTAAACCAGTTGGCCCACACATTTTATGAGCAGAGAAAGCCATAAAATCAACATCTAAATCTTTTACATCTATCTTCATATGAGGAACACTTTGTGCTCCATCACAGACAACTAATATATCCCTTTCATGAGCTATTTTCGTAATTTCTTTCATAGGTCTTTCATCTCCCACCACATTGGTAACGTGGGCAAGAGAAATGACTTTGGTACGGCTAGTAATAGCTTTTTCTACATTTTCAATCGTTACTTTTAAATGTTCATCTAGAGGTATATAATGAACTACAATTCCTTTTCTTTTCGCTAACTCAAACCAAGGAAGTACATTGGAAGCATGTTCTGCTTTGGTAAGAAGAACTTCATCTCCTTCTTGTAAATAATCTTCAAAGAATCCCCAGACAATCTTAGATAGAGAGTCTGTTGCATTATTCGTAAAAGCTACCTCATTGGTATTGGCATTGATAAAA
Source organism: uncultured Bacilli bacterium (assembly GCA_947629445.1). Lineage (GTDB taxonomy): Bacteria > Bacillota_I > Bacilli_A > RF39 > UBA660 > UBA5578. The sequence goes on along the minus strand of CANRDU010000003.1, from coordinate 43,330 downwards.
TTACTAACGAGATATCTGGTCTTCTCAAAAAGAGTATCGACTTTCAAGCTAATATCATAATCTCCTCTATGGGCATTCGCACTATAATGATTATAATAATCGCTCAAAGTATCCGCTAAAATTTTAGGTTTTAAAGTGGTCGCCCCACTATCCAAATAAATAATATCTTGATTATACATCAAAAAATCTTCCCGATTCATAAATCACCTCCACTCTTTTTTTGTAGATTTTAAAATTTCCTTTCTCATCTTTTTATTCGTAACATCACTTAATAAAAAACCTTCTAAAAGAAGACGAGAAGCTTGTTGTTCATCAATTCCTCTACTTTCTAGATAGAATAGTTCTTCCTCACGAAATCTTCCAATTAAAGCGGAATGATTCGCGGTAACATCATATTCCTCAATATAGAGATTAGGACGAATTTCGTTCTTCATTTCATTATTATTAATAATACGATTTGTTTGATTTGCAATACATTCTTTCATTCCTTTAGGAATAAAAGTGGAAACTTGTAACACTGCTCTTCCTTTTTGGGTAGTTACAACATTATTTTTTATATTACTACTAGTCCTTGGGGCATCATGGAAAATATAGTAATCCATCGTTTCTTTATCAAAAGCAATATCCTTCAAGAAGTAATCTATACTTGCGCCTTCCCCTAATAAACGCACTTCCATCATCTCTTTATTAGCATTCATTTGGAATTTAAAAAGTTGAAGAGAGGCATTAGAATGTATTTTAAGATTATATTGTATTTTCGAATTTTCCGCTTTTTGATAAACATAAAATTGGCTATGAACATCTGATAAAACTTCCACATTTATTTTCCATTTTTTGGAAGTACAAGAAAAATCTAATTCCAAATCACTATCTTTTACAATTTGAATGGTTAATTCTGATATTTCTAATTCACTTTTCGCTTCTTTGACGGTAAAGGAAATTTTTTTAGAAAGTTTTGATTCAACTGTTTCCTCTACTACTTTTATTTTATTCATGACGTGCGATTTCCTTCACGATACAAGTACCAATCCCTACTTGTTTTTTTTCTATTTTTTCATAACCATTCTTTTCAATATAGTCTACTAGTTCCATCCCACCACTTTGCACAATCCGACCATTCATCATAATATGGACAAACTTTGGTTTTATATATTCTAATAAACGACGATAATGCGTAATTAAAAGAACCCCACATTTACTCTGTTTTTGATAGGCTGTTACATTCTCACCAACAATTTTTAGACTATCGACATCTAATCCGGAATCAATTTCGTCTAATAATACCATATCTGGTTTTAACAAATACATTTGAAGAATTTCACTTTTCTTCCTCTCTCCACCACTAAATCCTTGATTGACATCCCGATGTATCATATCTGGATCCATATTTAATTGTTCAATCGTCTTATCTAATTCTTTAATAAATGGAAATAGTTTAAAGTTTTCTTTCTCTTTCGTAGAAACAATCGTACGTAAGAAATCAGCATTGCTTACCCCTTCGATTGCGATAGGTGACTGCATACCTAAAAATATACCGAGATTCGCTCTTTCACTTACGGATAGTTTTCGAATATCTTCTCCATCATATCGTATTTCTCCCGATTCGATGTGATAACTATCATTACCCATTATCACTTTTGTGAGAGTACTTTTACCAGTTCCATTTGGTCCCATAATAGCATGAATCTCTCCACTTTTGATAGTAAGTGAGAAATGCGATAATATCTCTTTACCATCTATAGTAACTGTCAAATCCTTAATTTCTAATGTATGCATATAATCATCTCCAAAAGTATTATACTAGAAAATTACAAAATAAAAAAGAGGATGTATAGATTTTTATAGAAAGGTTCATTATAGTAATGAATATCCGCAAGTATTCACGAAAGATGAGATTTCTCATCTTTTTCATGATATAATAAAATAGGAGCGTGATAATATGGAAGAATGTATATTCTGTAAAATTATAAAAGGAGAAATTCCTTCTAAAAAACTTTATGAAGATGAGCATGTTCTTGCCTTTTTGGATATTCATCCAGAATCACCAGGACACACATTAATTATACCAAAAGAACATCATAAAGATATGTTTCTGATTCCTGAAAATGAACTTACTAATATTATGAAAAGTGCGAAAGTAATGATGAACCGTTTAGAAGAAAAACTTCATCCAGATGGTTTTCGACTTGTTCAAAATAACGGTATTGTTCAAGAAGTAAAACATTTTCATCTTCACATTATTCCTGTCTATCAAGAAAAAGAAGAAAAAACAGTAGAAGAGATATATGAAATCATAAAAAAATAGTTCCAACGAACTATTTTTTTAATTACAAGTTGCACCCATCAATACATACATAGATTTAACAGTAGCAAGTTTAATCTTACCATCTGTAAATAATGATGCACCATCTGGATTGACTTCTAAGAACTTATCAATGTCCATATGCTCATAATCAATTTTAGTGCTACTAATCAATGTATTTCCGTTTACAGAAACATCATAATCATAATGATCTAAATTATCGAATCTACTATAAAGAGTTTGTGTTTGTAATTGTACAGCAGATAAATAACTAGAATCATCAGAAGTAATTTTCTCTGTAGATTCTACCAATAAAACAACATCATCTTTAGATGTTACTTTATAAGTAGCATCAATGATAGAACCATTATCATAAGTATTATTTAATGTACAAGTTGTTACTACCTTATCATTAGAATTACTATCACTTTTATCACTTTCTTCTTTTTCTTTACCACATCCTACTGCAACAACGCATACTAAAAGAAGTAGCACTAATGTAAAATACTTTCTCATATCATCTTACCTTTCCAACTCTATTATATCATAAAATAAAAAAAGAAACTATATTTCGTTTCTTTTTTACTTACAAGTATATCCCTCATCTGTATAATACTTCTTTGCATCATCTATTGTTTGAGCAGTATCCGTAATATCCAGACCTAGTTTTTCAGCATCTTCCTTAGAAATCTTATCTAAATCAATAGTGATTGTCTCTGTAATGGTTTTATCTTCTTTAGATACCTTACAGCCTACACCATTAATGTCCTCAAAATCTTTACATTCATCTTCCGCATTTGGAGCCGCATATTCTAGAAGTTCTGCACTTTCTACTTCCATCTTAACCTCTAATTTAGCAGTCTTTAATTTCTTACCAGCCTTATCAAATGAAAGATTAATCGTCTGGTTCAACTTATAAGTACCTTCTAGGGATTGCTCTTGTGTACAAGTTAATGATTTTCCTCCTCCTAGTACAAATACAAGTACGATGACAATAACAGCAATAACAGCAACGACAATTCCGACAATAAGACCTGTATTTGGCTTTTTCGCTGGAGTAGATGCAACTCCCATATTATAATTTGGAGCCATGCCCGTTGGTTGCATATTTCCATTATATTGTGGATTTACTCCTGGTTGTGACATTGTTGGTTGCTGCATCATCGGTTGTTGCATCATTGGTTGTTGTGGTTGCATCCCTTGTTGTGGCATTCCTGGTTGCATTGGTTGTGGATTTCCTCCCATATTAGGGGTTCCATTCATATTATTGTAATTTGGATCATTATTATACATAAATTCCTACCTTCCTACTCTTTTACTATATCATAAAAATTTAAAAAAAGAAACTATTTAATAGCTTCTTTTCTAGATAAATTTAAACGACCTCTATTATCATAGCCTAAACATTTTACGATAATCTCATCGCCTTCTTTGACAACATCCTCTACTTTTGCAACTCGTTCCATAGCAAGTTGACCGATATGAACCATTCCTTCACATCCTGGCCATAACTCTACGAAGCATCCTTTATCACTCAAAATTTTAACGACTTTACCTGTATAGATTTTATCAACTTCTGGTTCTCTTACGATGTCTTTAATACGATTAGCCGTTGCTTCAATAATTTCTTTATTGGTGTGATAAATAATAACTCTACCATCATCTTCTAAATCTACTTTAACCGCATTAACGTCATTAACAGCCTTTACATTGCTACATTCAAGAATAATTTTTGTGATGGTTTCTCCACCTTTTCCAATAACTTCCTTAATTTTATCTGGATTAATCATGAAAGTCATCGTCTTTGGTGCATATTCAGAAACTTCTGGTCTTGGTTCAGCAATTTGAGCAGCCATAACATCTAGTACTTGCATACGCGCTACTTTAGCTTGGGCTAAAGCTTTCTCTAAAATTTCTCTCGTGATACCCTTAATTTTAATATCCATTTGTAGAGCACAAATACCATTTCTGGTCCCTGCTACTTTAAAGTCCATATCTCCTAAGTGATCTTCCATTCCTTGGATATCTGTAAGAATCGTATAGTCATCGCCATAAGTAATAAGTCCCATCGCAATACCAGCAACTGGAGCCTTAATCGGAACACCTGCAGCCATCAAACTCATACAACCTGCACAAATACTTGCTTGCGAAGAAGAACCATTACTCTCTAAAATTTCACTTACGACCCGAATTGTATATGGAAATACATCTTCATCTGGAATAACTTGCGCTAAAGCTCGCTCTCCTAAAGCACCATGTCCAATTTCTCTTCGACCAGGAGATCCATATCTTCCTGTTTCTCCTACGCTAAATTGAGGAAAGTTATAATGTAACATAAATCTCTTTTCTGTTTCTAAATCCAAACCATCTAAGATTTGATGTTCCCCTAAAGCACCTAATGTTGTAACACTTAAACTTTGTGTTTCCCCACGAGTAAACAAAGCAGAACCATGAGTACGTGGAAGCAAATCGATATCTGTAGAAAGAGGACGAATTTCAGTCATAGCTCTTCCATCTGCACGTACTTTTTCTTTTACAACGATAGAACGGAATAAATCGTATTCAATCTCTTCTAATACCAATTTTACTTTCGTAAGCAATTCTTTCAAAGCATCTTCTTCTAATTCTTGATTTTCTTCTTCATATTTTGCTACTACTTTTTCCTTAATCTCATCAATAGCATTATATTTTTCTAATTTGTCTTTAATACGAAGGGCTTGATCCAAATCCGTTGCACATAAACTAGAAACTTCATTACGAAGTTCATCCGTAATTTCAAGAACTTCATATTCCATTTTCTCTACGCCGATTTCCGCAATGATTTTCTCTTCAAAAGCTACTAATTCTTTGATTGCTTCGTGACCAAACATTAAAGCTTCTAACATATCTTCTTCAGATACCTCTTTAGCTCCTGCCTCTACCATATTAATAGCATCTTTCGTTCCCGCAACCGTAAGTTCGATATCTGACTTCTCAGCTTCTTCTACGGTAGGATTAATGATGAATTTACCATCTACTCTTCCTACTTTTACACCGGCAATTGGTCCATCAAATGGTACTTTAGAAATACAGGTTGCTAAAGAAGAACCAAACATTGCCGCCATTTCTGGAGAATTATCTGGATCGACACTGAGTACAGTATTGACAATTTGTACTTCATTTCTAAAGTTTTCTGGGAATAAAGGACGCATTGGTCTATCAATCATACGAGCAGCGAGCGTAGCCGCTTCTGTAGGACGTCCTTCCCTTTTAATAAATCCTCCTGGTATTTTTCCAACAGAATATAATTTTTCTTGATATAAAACCATAAGTGGGAAGAAATCAGAAAGAACATTAGCGGTTTTACTAACTACTACTGTACTTAAAATAACGGTATCCCCATATCTTACTAAAATAGATCCATGTGCTTGTTTAGCAAGTTCCCCATGTTCTACTACTAATTTTCTACCTCTAAAATCTAATTCATATATTTTTTTCATACTTCCTCCATCTATTAGAAAGACACTCAAAAAAGAGTGTCTTTGTTTTTTCCTTAAATTGTTACTTTCTTAATCCTAACTCTTTAACAATCGCACGATATCTTGTAACATCGTTCTTAATTAAATAGTTAAGTAAGCTTCTTCTTTGACCAACTTTTCTAAGAAGTCCTCTTTTAGAATGATGGTCACCTTTATGTTCTTTAAAGTGCTCCGTGAGTGCATTAATTTCTTCTGTAAGGATAGCAATTTGTACTTCAATAGAACCAGTATCATTTGCATCTTTACCATATTTTGCAACTAACTCAGCTTTCTTTTCTTTTGTTAAAGCCATAATCTATTCTCCTTTCAAATATTCGCTTCTTCCTAGGTGGAGTCGGAGACTCTCGCATCCAAGAACAAGTACGAATATAATATACAACATTTTGAAAGAAAGTGCAAGTAAAATTGTACATACCCTTTCAATTTACACATTTCTATTTCTTATCTACCTTAGAAAGTAATATTCTATCCGTTTTATCACTACTACCTTGAATAGGTTCTAACAATTTTTGAAAATACTCTTTTTCATCCTGGCATTTATCCATTGATCCAAACTCTGCATACGCATCACAGTAATTTTTAAAATGTGTACTAGAAACTGGTAAATAGCCATCCTCAATCATGAGAGTAGCGCTTTTCACTCTTTCTCCTAACATTCTTCCCCCTACCTCACAAATACGATTATAAGGAGAAAACTCATAATAACGAGTAGGAAAATTATACCCCATTAAAAAGAATTCTTGGTAAGTAATATCTAGTAAATAGAAACCATTTACATAAGCAAGAACGACATAATGAGGAACTGGTAAGTGAAAAATAGAAGCCATATCTAAAATACAAGCAGGAACCTCTAACCCCTTTGCAATACTTGAAAGCAACTGAGAAAAATCCTTACTTCTTGTCCGTAAACTATCCTCTTTGATATTACAGTGGTACAAATCTTCTGCTTTCTTCCTTGTATAATACACAAGCATTTGTAACAAAGCCTCATCGGAATCTCGTTCGATGGGAGGCTCTAATTTGGGCCATACTGGTAAAATTCTTCGTGATAATTTATTTTCTAATTGTGATAATTTTAATAAAGCAGAAAGATCATCAAAATTTTCTTTTCTAGTTTCCTCATAAACCTCTGCAAATAAAGGTTCTAAATATTTACATTCTGCTTTCACATCCATATCCTGTGAATCGATAATAGCCTGTTCCAATATTTTTAGTTGTTCTTGCATATAAAATCCCCCTAGCTACTTGTCCTTTGTTTCGTTTCAATATGAATTCTTTCTACAATTCCAAAAGCAGCTAATAGCGAAATCGTAAAACTACCGGCATACGATAAAAATGGAAGAGGAACACCCGTTAACGGAATAAGTCCAAACATTCCTCCTAAATTAATAAAAATATGAGCAAAGAAATAAGTAGCAATCCCTAAACACATATATTTTCCTCGTATAGTATTTGCTTTACTAGAAAGCATCAACACGCGGTACAAAATAATGCCATAGAGAAATAAAACAAATAGTCCCGCTATTAAACCATATTCTTCTGCAAAAATAGCAAATACCATATCCGTATGGGCTTCTGGAATATAAGAATACTTTTGAGTACTCTTGCCAATTCCTACTCCATTCACTCCACCTAGATTAATAGCGATATAAGCATTACAAACTTGATATCCTTTCCCTGCAAACTTTTCTGGAGAACAAGGATTTAAATAATTAAAACGTTCTATCTGTTCTTCTGATAAAATAGATCCTTGCTTCGCATAAACTAATAACCCAAAAAAGACGACAATAATACCTAATATGCCAATATATTTAAATTTTTCTTTCCAGAGAATCGGACTCAATAAATAAATAACACCAAAGATGGAAAGCTGAATCAACATCGTTCCTAAATCCTTCTGGAAAAATACGATTGCTGGAATAATTAACGCTAAAATAAAGAATGCCCAAATCATATTTTGATGCTTTACTCTAGGATTATGTAATCTTTTCCCAAAATCCTCAATATACAGGGCTAAAATAGCCACTATTACTGGTTTTGAAAACTCACTGGGCTGTAAACTGAAAGAACCAATACTAATCCAGTTTAAAGCACCTCTTGTAACCCTACCATGAATAATGGCGACAATATTTAAAATAATCAGGGCTGCAAACGGTAACAAAATCCACCCATGATAATATTTCGTATCAATATTAATTAACACTAAAAAGGCAACCAATCCTGCAATTAATACAATGAGTTGACGATAAAAATAAAAGTAAACAGATTTGTCAACACCCACTACTGCTTCTCTAGAAGAAGCAGTTACAATATTGAAAAGGCCAAAAATACAAAAGCCTAAAACAATGAGTAACAATACTTTATCCATGTCAGAGAATCTCTGTTTAATTGCTTTTAACATAAGTCACCTTCTCTACTGTACTACATATACTATAATATCATATTATCCCATGTTTGACAAACGTTTTATATCACTTTTTCCTAGTTAATTGTCATGAACAAACATATTTTTTTGCAATATGATATATTGAATAGTTAGGAGGTTTATATGTATTACTATGGTGGATACCAAGGATATGGTGGATATCCTGGTGCTCAAGGTGGATGCTGCAACAATAACAACAATGGTTACTACGGAGCTGGATATGGTGCAGCGATTCTTTTAGTATTATTTATTCTTTTAGTAATCATCATAGGCGCTCGTGCTTTTGATGGTGGATATAATAATAATTCTGGTTCAAGAAGATAGAAGGACTTCCTTCTTTTTCTTTTGATTTTTAGATAGTTATCTGTTATAATGGTGTTGCTTGGAAGTGAAATTATGTTTAAAAAATTAAATATATTAGATGAAAAAGAAAAAATTCTACATCAAAAAAGTGAAGAGGCAACATTTCCCCTTCCACAGGAATATAAAGATTATATCGAAAGAGCCATCCAAGAATTAACCTACAGTCAAATTGAAGAATACGAAAAAAAATATGATTTACGACCAGGAATGGGACTAGCTTTCCCACAAATTGGTATTGCAAAAAGAATCATTATTATCGTTCATGAATATACCGAAGGAAAATTTAATAATTATGTCGTTGTAAATCCTAAAATCATTAGTTATTCCGATGAAATGATTGCGGCTGAAGAAGGTGAAGGCTGTCTTAGTGTCAACCGCGAAGTAGAAGGTCATATCAAAAGATACGCAAGAGTAACTGTAGAAGGATATGATACAGAAGGTAACAAAATTCGTATCAGAGCACGTGAAGAATTATCCATTGCCTTCCAACATGAAATTGATCATTTAGATGGCATTTTATTCTATGATAGAATTGATCCTAATCATCCTTTTTACACGGAACAAGAAATTCGCTTAATATAGGAGGTACTTATGAAAGGTGCTTTAAAATATATCTTATTATTCGTAGTAGCTTGCATTTGTTCTTTCTTCATCTATGATATTTTTGGTCCTGAAGAAGAACATCATATCGGTATCGAACAAACAGAAGAAGTAACATCTTAATAAAAATAGCCATATAGAAATTCTATATGGCTTTTTATTTATATTTTAATATTTCAAGGTCCATATGACCTTTTTTATTTTGGTAAACGATATCCTTCAAGATATATTTACCATATCCTCGAATAGAAAAAACATCTTGCAAATTTAGCAGCATATCTTTTTTAGTAACATTTTGATAATTCACCATGACCTCTTTATCCTTTAGTTTTTCTTCTACTTTCGTTCTACTCACCGACATAATTTTCGCCATAATCGTATCTATTCGAAGACTTGAAACATGGAGAATCAGAGTATCAAACTGAGGTTCAAAACGTGTTAATAACTTCAAATTTCTTTTTACAATTTGTACAGGATTTTTTCCAATTTCATGAACGTGATCTTGTAAATAAATGGCAATAGGTTTTAAAACTACCAAGTAACAAGTATCTGTAATCATAATATCACTATAAAAATAAGGGAGAATATGGTGAGCAAACAAAACCCCTAAAATAGAGCGATGTTCTAAAGGTATTTTAGAAACAATTTCTAATAACTCAATATCAGGAAACTTGCCCTCATAGAAGAGTACCTTTTCTGCTCCAGGATATGGCTCATAAATAGAATAAGAAATTCCTTTCTTTTTTAAAAGACTAGCTACTTGTTTTTGTTCTTTTGGATCTAGAAAAAAACTATTTTTCCCCTTCTCCAACTTTTCCACCATATTCTCTAGAAAAAATTTATTCTCCATAGCGCTTTATATATTCCTCATAAGTCATTTCTTTATCCGTAATAGTTCCATCTTCGTGAATATCAATAATTCTGGTTGCAATATTTTCAATAATATGCTGGTCATAGGTTGCAAAAACAATACAACCTTTAAAATTCATTAACCCTTCATCTAAAGCCGTAATTGCCTCCATATCTAGGTGATTAGTAGGTTCATCTAATAATAGAACGTTACCATGTTCTAACATCATTTTCGATAACATGCAACGTACCTTTTCTCCTCCCGATAAAACATTGACCTTTTTTAAAGCTTCTTCACCACTAAATAACATTCTTCCTAAGAATCCTCTTACAAATGCATCCTCTTTAACACTAGAATATTCTCGCAACCACTCTACCATATTTTTATCTTGATTAAAGTATTCATCATTCTTTTTTGGATAATAAGAACAAATGACGGTCGTTCCAAATTTCACAGTACCAGTATCTGGTTCCATTATTCCCCCTATTATCTCTAAAAGTGCAGTTTTTCCTGCTTCATTTGTCCCTAACAAAGCAATCTTATCTCCAGGCTTTAACGTAATTCTCACATTCTTTAACACTTCGACACCATCGATTACTTTTGATACTTTCTCTAGATGAATAACCTCTTTTCCTAAATATCTTTCTGGTTCAAATTGGATAAAAGGATACCTTCTACTGGATGGTTTAATATCCTCCAGTACAATCTTTTCAAGGGATTTCTTACGAGAAGTAGCCTGTTTTGACTTAGATGCATTCGCACTAAATCTTCGAATGAAATCTTGAAGTTCCGCAATTTTTTCTTCTTTTTTCTTATTAGATTCACGCATTTGTTTTTGAATTAACTGACTAGATTGATACCAAAAATCATAATTTCCTGCAAATAACGTCATTTTTTCGTAATCAATATCCACCATATGGGTACATACTTTATTTAAAAAATAACGATCATGGGAAATCACAATTACCGTATTTTTAAAATCAATTAAAAATTCTTCTAACCAACTTTTACTCTCTAAATCCAGTCCATTTGTAGGTTCATCCAATAGCAAAATATCCGGTTCTCCAAATAAAGCCCGTGCAAGCATAACTTTAACCTTATCAGATTCCTTCAAATCTCTCATCATTTTCGTTTGAAGAGCAGTAGGAATTCCTAATCCATCCAGTAAAATAGCCGCATCTGCTTCTGCTTGCCAACCATTTTTCTTTAAAAATAAATCCTCTAAAATACCAGCACGAATTCCATCTTCATTCGTAAAATCCTCTTTCATATAAAGTTCTTCTTTTTCTGTTTTAATATCATAAAGTTCTTGATCCCCCATGATAACCGTATCAAGCACATTATAGTCATCATAAGCATTATGGTTTTGTACTAAAACAGACATTCGCTCCCCTTTACCTATCATAACTTTTCCGCTAGTTGATTCTACTTCACCACTAAGAATTTTAAGGAAAGTTGTCTTACCTGCCCCATTAGCTCCGATAAGACCATAACAATTATTATTTTCAAATTTTAAATTAACATTTTCAAATAAAATTCTTTTTCCGTAACGTAATCCCAAATTTTCAACCATTAACATAATCTCACGTCCTGACTATTTCATAATATCATAAAACCTTAAAAAAGCAAAGAAAAAGAGGAATAAATCCTCTTTCTAATCTTGACTCCAGTAAGCTTTACGATAGGCAACAGCTTCTTCTACGGTTTTAAAACCATTAAGTCCTAAATGCTTTTCAGCCCAAACGTTTAACCAGTAGTCATTATCACGTCCTGTATCTGGCCACTCTATTTCTTGCTCTGCCATATCTGTAATTTCAACATTGATATCTCTCTCTTGACCGTTATCCTCTTTCCAATGTGCCTTAATAGAACGAATAATGCCATCTTCATCAACAGCAATATGAACCGTCTGATTACTATCTACTGTTCTTACATTTTCTGGCGTAGAACCATAATTATTCTTTAACCATTCATTAACAGTATCTTTATCAAGGATAACATCATAGTAAACATACCCTTCAGGAGCATCAACCGGTTTCTCTTCTACAGATACTACTGTTGTAACATTATTTAAAAGAGATAACCCTGGAATACCCATACCAGAATACAATGTCGCATGATATTGCCACTCAGCATCTTGACTTACTTTGTGGAAATTATCTACATAATACTTTGGTTGATCATGACGATCTAAAGCATTATATTCTTTATATGGTATATATGGTGCGCCAACTAAACTATAAGTATAAGATTCTTCACCATTATCTCCAATTGACCATCTTTTATTAGCATCCTTATCATAATATCTTGTATAACGATCATAAGCATTTGTTGAACTCTTACTTTCTAGTTTTACTTTTTTTAATTCTGCTGTCTTTTCAAAAGCTTTCGTGACATTCTCGATATCTCCTAATTTCAATTCAGAATAATCAATATCATAAGTAATTGGATCGTATAACTCTCCATCACCATCTGCATCAATAGTAATCTTATATACACGATTCTCTACATCTACTAAAGCTTCTAAATCTAATGTTAACGTAGGATTTGAAATCGTTAATAGTTGAGAACGGCGTCTAGAAACTTTTCTAACATTCATAGCAGAATTAGCAACAAAAACTCCATCTTGATAAGAATAAGTAGTTACATTATTCTTAGGATCAGTTACTTCTACAACTGTTTTTTCAGAAACATTTTGTGGGGCAATCGTTACATTAAAATGATACTTATTATCATCAGCAGCTTCTCGTACTACCCCACTAATTTGGCCAGTTTCACTAATAGAATAAGAAGCATTAGGAGTAGTAGTTGAAGTAGAAGCAAAATTAGCTACTGTTTGTTCTGTTTTAAACTGTAAATCGCTATAATCGTACGTATAAACAGTAGGTTCTTTTCCATCACCATCTAAATCAATAGTAATTGTAAAAGTCTTAGGACCTTCCTCTTTTAATTGGAATACAATAGCATATCCAGGATCTTTATCATCTGTTGTATCGTAAGGTTCCATTGTTGTATTTCCAACTGTTACCTTACTCTCTTGAGTAAGTCCTGGAATGTGAAGAACAAAGCCAATGAAATATCCTTGTACTTGTTCGTTATCCTTTCCGTTAAAATAAGTTTCACTTTTTGTAACGGAACCGGTAAGTTTAGTCCCTTCTATAGCAAAGTCCTCATTATTACCTTTAAATCCATCTACAAATGATTTTAAACTTTCTAATGTTGCATCATCTAATTTAGCATCCAATTCAGCAACAAATTGAACCCCACTATAATCAAATGTAATCTCAAATGGTTCATATACATTTCCATTGCCATCTAAATCAACAGTAATTTTGGCTGTTTTATCTGTTTTTTCTGGATGAACAGCAAGGAATGCTCCAATTTCTGTTTCTGTATCAAAATTTTGGTATGTAGATACAGTATTGTTACCTGGCATTTGAATAGTAATATTCTCATATTTCTTATCAAATTTTAATGAGAATGGAACATAATATCCAGATGGATTTTCACCCATATTTTTAACTTCTGTATTTCTAGCAACTTTACCAGTAACTTTAATAGTCTTCGTATCAGCATCGTAAGTAACTGTTACATCTTGAGATGCTGGTGTTTCAAAATTAAAGACACTTTTCAAATTTTTAGATACTTCAGCATCCATTGTATTTGGAACAGATACATGAGAAACTTTATTAACCGTTACTCCTTCATAATTAATATAGAATGAATAAGGTAAATAAGCATCCTCATTACCATCGATATCAACAGTAATTTTAATTTCTTCATCTTCAGTTACTTGACGAAGTAGTACTAATGGTTCATTATCCTTGAAAGTAATCATCTTTGAACCTTCACCTTTATTAGAAGCTTTATCAATAGTTACTGTTGTCTTATTAGGAATAATTGTCTTAGGTGTAATTACTAATCCAAAGAATCCAGCTTCTAAATCTGCATAACCAGAATTAGCATTTACTACTTGTTCATCAATTGTTCCAGAATACTTAAATACTGGAAGATTGTCAGTTGCATGTGTTTCTTCAGTTACAGTTAGTTTCTCTTTATTCTCAGTATAACCATATGCATCTGTTAATTCTTTTACTTGAGCTTCTGTTAAGTCAGTTGAAACTTCAACAGAAGATTTTTCTTGTACAACAACATCTTCAGCAAAAGTTAATCTAATTTCATAAGGTAAATAGATAGCATCAACATCAGCAGCCATAGATGAAATTTCATTATTTTCAAAACCATCTAAGTCAACATAAGCGACGATATCTTTAAGATTACCATCTTCATCTCTTTTAACAGAATGAAGAACTGAAACGGTTTCACCGGTAATTGGTTCTATTTTCCAACCACCTTGACAATTAGTACCAGTTGTACAGCTTAATTTAATTTCTGCTTTTCCATCTGTATTACTTCCTTCTGGTAATTCAATAGCATAAACCATATAGTTTCCTGTAACATCTACACCTGTGAAGGCATCCGTTGAAATATGTTCAACATATGGAATTGTACCTGAAATAACATTGTCTTTAATAGTTATTAAATCATAACCAGTACCAGGGAATCCCCATTCTTCATATGATGTTTTATCACCAGCAGGTATTTTGCTAGATTCTGATACTACCGTTACTTTTGACTCTTCGCCAAGTACTACCTGACTATAATCAAATGTATAAGTTTCATCAGCATCTCCATCCCCATCTAAATCAACGGTAACTGTAAATGTCTTGTCTTCTTTTGTCTCGTTTAATTTATGAAGAACTACAATACCACTCTTACCATTTTCATCTTTGAAATCATAATCAGCATATTTAATAACTTTTGCTTCACCTGGTTCTGCTGGAATAGTAATAGAACTGTCTTTAGCATCCCCACTAATTTCAATTACATATTGGAAATAATATCCATCAACATCTTCGTTTGATTTTCCATTAAATGGATAAGATTTATTAACTAATTCTCCTGTTAAAGTAACTTTGTTATCTTTAACATCAACTGTTAATGTTTTTTGGTTTCCTTCAAAATTAAATTGTTCTTCAATTATACTTGCATATTTTGCTTGATTCTCTGTAGCACCTTCTGCACTAACACTAGCTGTTGGTACTTCTAAGAAATTAGCATCCGTATAATCAAATACGTAATCAACTGGTTCAAAGTTTCCCTCTGCACCATCTAAATCAATTGTAATTGTAAATGTTTTATCTGTATCAGTTTTTGATACTGTGAATAAAAGTGCCATCATGTTTTTATCAGCATTATCAGCACTAGCTTGGAAAGTAGTTGATTTTGGTTCACCATTATTTGTTGTAGTAATGGTTGCCTTTCCCGCATATTCTTTATCAATTTCAACAATTACAGGAATATAATAATTTGTTTTACTATCCTTTGTAGGATCAACTGCTACATCTGGATTATAATGAATATCTCCTGTAATTTTATTATCATTTGTAATCGTTACAAAATCTTCTGGGAAGATATGTAAAGCATCTTTATATACGTTTAATACTTCTGAATCTGTCGTACTTGCAGATATTTTTGCTTTAGATGCTTGTGCTACAAACTCTATATCTGAATAATCAAATACATAAGAAGTAGCTTCATATTCTTCTCCGTCACCATCAAAATCTACCCAAACTTCAAATGATTTTTCTGAAGCATCTTTTGAAAGGCTATAAACAGCATAGTTTCTGCCATCATGAGTTAATTTGTTATCCTCACTAAGCCACCACTGTGCTTTTCCTTTATATTCCTCTGGAATTTTTACTTCAAAAGCTAGATAGTATCCAGTTTGTTTATCTTCTTCCCAGTTATCTATTTCTGGAAGATAATAAACTTTTCCACCTAACTTAACTACAGTAGGATCTTCTTCACTTGGAGTTACTGTAATATTTTTTTGATTCTCTAAAACTACATGATAACCCCATGGTGTTAAATCATCTATCATATCTTGAGAAGCATCAAAAGTTACAGATAATGAAGATTCTCCTTGAACTTTTTCATAATCAACATATGTGACATCGACTAATTTGTTTTCTTTGAGACTGTCAGATCCAACATAATTGTTTACGACTGTCCATGTTCCAGTTGGCTCATCAGTTTCTTCATCATAATCACGTTCCAACTTGAAGATAGTCATTTTGTTATAAGCCTCTGAATCTTTGATTCTATCGCCTTCCGCATCTGTTAAATCGATGCTCAAAGCAGCTAACATCATATCTTGAGTCGTCAATGTATGTTTCGTTGTAAAAACATAAGATCCAATGACATAAATACTTTGTGTAGTACTGTCATATTTATCCATCATTGCACTAAATGAATTTGGATCTGTTATATCATAACTTAACGCATGAACAGATATGGTTGATGCAAGAAATCCTAAGATTGCGAAAACAAACCATTTGCCAATCTTATTTTTCATTTTTTTCTTCCTTTCTATCATTTTATTTTGAATATTTTATAATTCACGGTTTTTATCTTTTCCCCATCTAATGGTTATAGTACTAGTTTTTCCATCAGCAAGGGTAATGGTTCCCTTTGTAATAGAACTAGTATTACTGAATCTTCCGTGTTGAAGAGTAGGATTTTTAGTTCTAAACACTACTTCTTCACTACCAGCTTTGAAAACAACTTTTGTATAATCTGAATCTGCAAGCGGTTTTCCATCTTTGGTAATAGCAACTTCATATTGAGCAACGTCTCCATTTGCCCCTACCAAAGCACTTAATGTCATTTCGTAACTAGCTGTTTTTTCTTTAACAGTAACAACAATACTATCTACTTTTTTACCATCTTCTGTCGTAACGGTAATACGAACAGTACCTTTTCTTAGAGCTTTAATATTTCCATTAGCATCTACAGATACTACAGATGGATTACTACTCTTCCATGTTACTTTCTTGTTAGTAGCATTACTTGGTTTAATGGTAACTTTTAACGTAGCTTTATCGCCTACCGTCATAGTTTTATCACTACTATTAATAGTGACATCTGTTACAGATACTTTCTTGTTATTGTTACTTCCAGAATTATTGTTAGAAGATGTTCCTTTTTGAGCACTAACAGTAATTTTCTTAGAAGCTGTTTTCTTACCATCTTCTGTCGTAACCGTAATTGTTACAGTACCCTCTTTAAGAGCCTTCACATTACCATCTTCATCGACAGTGGCAATACTAGCATCACTACTTGACCATGTAACATTTTGGTTTGTCGCATTACTTGGTTTAATGACTGCTCTAAGTTTTAAACTATCTCCTGGTGCGACAACACTATTTCCACTAATAGAAACACTACTTGGAGAAATCTTTTCAGATACTACAGTAACCTTACAAGTTACACTATACTTACCATCACTAGTCTTTAAAGTAATATTAGCAGTACCTGCTTTAAGAGCTTTCACATTACCGTTTTGATCGACAGTAACAACACTTTCATCACTAGACGTCCAAACCAAATCTTTGCTTGATACTCCTGATGGTAAATTCGTAACTGTCAAATTCGTTTTATCACCAATTTGAAGAGACATTTCCTTTACCTTTAATTCGAGATTATCCGCTAGAGACCATTTTGCTACTAGTGTGATATCCTCTTTTATTTTTGTATCAAAGTCAAATTTTTGATTTTCATAATACCAACCCTCAAATATGTATCCTTCTTTTGTAGGGATTTCTGGTTCTTTAATAGTGTCATCTTTCTTAACTGTAATAGATGTCACTTCAGAACCACCCTGTGTATCAAAAGTAACTTCAAATTCTTTGCTACGTCCACATCCCTTAACAATTAAGAATAGGACAACTGCTAAAATAGCAATGCCAGCAATGACTTTCCAAATAATAGAAGAATCTTGACTTTCTTCTTCATACTTAGAAGTGTTACTTTCTCTTACACTTTTTGCTTCGTGAGGATGTTCTTTTACGGATTCTACTTTTTTCTCAGAAGAAGACTTTTTGTCATTTACTACTTTTTCTACTTTTTCCTCTTTGACAATTTTTTCTTCTTGAGAAATCTTCTGTTCTTTTACGTTGCTTTCCTCACGAGAAGATTTTGCGTTAGCAGATACTTTCTTAGGGGCAGTATCTTTTGACGCATTAGAAACCTTCTTATTCTTTGTTGTTTTGTTTGCCATGTTCTTACTCCTTTCCAAAACACTATCGTGGAACATCTTGCCTGATAGCATTTCTGGTTTCATTATATCACATTTTTCTTTTTTTTTAACGAAATCAAGCAAATTTTGTTATTTTTTAGGAAATTTAGTCATCAAAAAAAGAAATAAGTAGTTTCTTATTTCTCTTTCTCTTAAATCTTATCCCATTTTGCTTCCAACACGATATCTTGTGAAACATATTTTGTAAAATCAAAGAGTTTATCATGATAATACCATCCTTTAAAAGTATATCCTTCTTTTGTTGGTGATTCTGGCTCTGTTACTAGCCCTCCTGGGAATATATATTGCGTGGTTATCATCTCTTCCCCATCCATAAAAGTAACCTCGTAATATAAACTGTCTGATTCCCCAATCTTTTGCCAAAGGGCGGTAAGAGTAATTTCATCTCTCACTTCCGTAGAAAAATCAAAAGTCTTGCCATCCTGTTGCCATTCAATGAATCGATATCCTTCTTTCGTTGGCGGTTCTGGGAGAACGACTTTTTCTCCTGTTTTCACATACTGAGTTTCCACGAAAGTTCCACCTTTTGTATCAAAAGTAACCGCATATTCATTTCCAATGAATAGAGAATAAGCCCCACTAATCAATAAAACACCAATCGTTATTAGCAAAATCCATTTCCAATTTCTGTTTTTCATAAAACCTCCCATGATGAACACTCATCCTAATTTCATTATACAAAATATTAAAAAATAGTGTCAAGAAAAAAATGGAAAATTACTATTTATATAAATATTTTAGTCGATTGATAACTTTCTTTTCGATTCGTGAGATATAAGATTGGCTAATACCTAAAGTAGCCGCTACTTCTTTTTGAGTCATCTCTTCATGATGATTTAAGCCATACCGTAACATCATAATTTCTTTATCTCGCTCACTTAATTTTTCTATCTCTGCATACATCAATTTTTTCTCTGTTTCTCTTTCGATTCCTCTTGTGACAATATCATCATCCGTTCCTAAAATATCTTCTAAATGTAGTTCATTCCCCTCGGAATCAAAACTTAAACTATCTTCAAAACTAATCTCACTTCTCCTTTTTTTATTTTTTCGTAAAAACATTAAAATTTCATTATCAATACAACGAGAGGCATAGGTTGCGAGTTTAATATTTTTATCTAAATTATACGTATTAATTCCTTTAATAAGACCAATCGTCCCAATGCTTACTAAATCTTCTAAATCAATGCCTGTATTTTCATATTTTTTAGCTAGAAAGACCACTAATCTTAGATTATGTTCAATTAATTTCGCTTTGGCTTCCTCATCCCCTTTTTGAATGTAATAAAGTTCCTGTTCTTTAGAAAGAGGTTCTGGTAACTTATCCAAACTACCGACAAAATAAATTGGTTTTAAAAATAATTTTTTTAAATACTGCCAAATTTTTTTAATCATATAGTCCTCCTATCATAGTTTGATGAAGAAGAAAATCGACTCCATCCATTAAAATATCTTCTTGCATAATACCTACATAAATATTTTTATAGACTTTATTATCAAGATATACTTCCTCAACCGGAAAACACGCTAACATTCCTATTCCTAAAGCCGTTTGATAAGGAAGATAGATAGAAGCATTTTTATTTTCTAACAAATTTTTACGAGCTAAAATTACCGGTTTCTTTTTATAGGTTAAGGTATTTCCACTATCGGCATATCCAACACCACTAATGGCATGATGATCCACTAACATCCTCACTTTTTGATAGAAAGCATACTGTTCTTTCACCCCTTTCATCTTTCGTACATAGTAAGCAATGATAATGGGCGATAAAAATAGTAAGCCAAAAAAATTTAATTGATAAGAATTAGAAACAAACGAATTTTGAATACCCCCGAATGAAAAAGTGGAATTCCATAAATAAATAGAACCACCTAATAGAATACTAGCAAAATAAAAATATCCTAGATTTTTAAGAAAGGTTCGTATATCACGGTAGGAATATGCTACCAAAATCATCATCATACTCATCCCAAATTTTAGAAAAAGTAAAACAAAATTAGAAAGTGGCAAAAAGAGAAAAAAAACACTAAAACTTCCAAGAAAAGCGCTACCTACCAACCGATAAAAACTAACTCTTCGCTTTAGAATGGATGCAACACTAAGAAGTAATAATAAATCAATTAAAAAATTAAAAAGAAGAAGAAGATCTAAATATATTTTCATGGCATCACCACTATCATTATAGAATAATTAGTAGAGAAAATATGTCGATTTTAAATTCAAAAAAAAGAGACTAAAAGCCTCCTCTTTTCTTTAAGAATGATGGAATAATATCATCGTCATCATCGTCATCATCATCGTTATCTGTTAAATCAATACGACGAGATGACGTCTGTTGCGTTTCCGGTTTTGCATAAGAGTGATATAAAGGTTCTGTTTCTTGATCAAATCCTGTAGCAATAACCGTTACGATAATTTCATCTGATAAATTTTCATTAATAACCGCACCGAAGATAGTATTCATATCGGTATTAGCACTCGTACGAATTACTTCGTTAGCCTCTTCTACTTCGAATAATGTTAAATTGTTACCACCTGTTACATTGATAATAGCATCGGTAGCTCCACTAATACTAGTTTCAAGAAGTGGACTAGATACTGCTTGACGAGCAGCTTCTGTCGCACGATTTTCGCCAACACCAATTCCAATACCGATAAGAGCACTTCCACGTTTTTCCATAACTGTCTTAACATCGGCAAAATCAAGGTTAATAAGTCCTGCAACTGCAATTAAGTCAGAAATAGATTGAACTCCTCTACGAAGAACATTATCTACTTCTTTGAAAGAATCAAGTAATGGTGTTTGTTTATCAATAATCTCTCTTAAACGATCATTTGGAATAACGATAAGAGTATCTACATTCTTTTTAAGTTCCTCCAACCCAGCAATTGCTTGTTCCATTCTTTTTTTACCCTCAAATGAGAATGGTTTTGTAACAATACCTACAGTAAGAGCACCTAGTTCTTGAGCAATTTGAGCAACAACAGGAGCAGCTCCCGTACCAGTTCCTCCTCCCATACCGCAAGTAACGAAAACCATATCCGCACCACGTAGAGCCTCTTCAATTTCTTTTTTACTTTCTAGGGCAGCTTCTCTTCCGATATCTGGTTTTGCACCAGCACCTCTTCCGCCAGTTAGACTTTCTCCAATTTGAATTTTAACAGGAGCCTTAGAGCAATTCAACACTTGCAAGTCTGTATTAGCAACAATGAATTCTACTCCCTTAACACCAGAATCTATCATACGGTTAACAGCGTTATTTCCGCCACCACCGATACCTATTACCTTTATTTTTGCTATCTGATCCATTTCTAATCCAAACATAACTTATAACCTCCTATTGTTCGCTAAAAAAATATCCATAAAGTTTTCCTAACATGCTTTCATGTGATGATTCTACGGAAGTTTTTCTAACGGTTGCGAGTTTCGAAGCTTCCTCATTTTCAATCATCGAATAGTTTTGCCCCTTTAGTTTTAATTGACTAATAAAGTGAACAATATTTCCTACACATGATGAATATTTATTATCTCTTATACCTAGTAATCGAATACTGCCTATGCTGACATTTCTTCCTAAAACCTCAGCAGCAATATACTCAATATCTACCATATTACTAGTTCCACCTGTTATTATCATATAATCAATTTGCTTGCTTGTCAATATATTCAACTCTTTTTTTACGAGATTTAAAATCTCTTCTAACCTTGAAGAAACAATCTCAGAAACCTCGAACTGGTTAATTTTTAAGGATTTATCAAGCGACGTTGAAATCTCATAAGTGTCCCCTGTATTCGCATTTCTTTTATGAGCTAAAGCGAAATGATGTTTCAATTTTTTAGAAGTTTTAGCATCTGTTTTGTACATATAGCAAATATCATTATCAATGTTCTTTCCACCCATAGGAATAATAGAACTCTTCACAATAATTCCCTTATTGTACAAAGATACCGTCGTAGTTTCACTTCCAATATTGATAATAGTACCAATTTTGGTATCAGTATCGCGACTACGGAATGCATACATATCACCAATACTATTGGTGGTAATATCTACTACTTCTACTCCTAAACTATCAAATACACTTAATACAGAGTAAACATTCTTTTTAGGGGTAGAAACTAAAACTCCTCTTACACTTAAAGAAGAACCTTCTATATTGGTAGGATCTTTAATACCAACTTTATCATCTACCTTAAAATCGACAGGGAGCATCGTTACAAACTCTCTATTTTCTAGTGGTTTCGAAGTAATCGCCTGCGTACATACTTGCTCAATATCATTAGCGGTTACAACCCCGCGATTAGGATCAATAGCAATAGCCCCTTTTACGATAGAATATTCTGCAAAATAGGCAGGTACAGAAACGATTACCCTATGAATAGGAATTCCTAAAATACCCTCTACCTCTGCTAAAGCACTTCGAATAGAAGATACCGCTTCTTCCCCATTCGTAATCAAACCTTTTTTAATTCCTTTTGCTTCTTTAGAAGATGCAGCAAGCAAATTGAGTTTGTTTTGATAAAGTTCACAAACAACAACCTTTATACTATCTGAACCAATATCCACGCTAGTATAAATGTGCTTCATATCATCATCTCCTACAATCTAGTACCATTATACTATAAAAATCCAAAAAAGTAAAAGAAATTAGGGGAATTCAAAAAAAAGAGGAACCATTATTCCTCTATTGGTTCTAAATATTTTCCTCTTTCTAAATGTAAAACACCCTTATTATTTCCAATTCTAGAAACAATATCTAAATAATCATAAATCTCTGAAAAAGTACCACTGGATATATGAACATAAATCCCGTCATTCATCGAAATAAAAAATAAATTTTCGCCATCATTCGCCTTATACTCTATCTCTGACATTTTCCGTAAGACATCTTTAGGAACTCCCGCCATATCCTTTAAAAAGTCCTGGTAGACATCTTCTGGTATTTTATTTAATAGGGTAGGAACAAAATAGGTACCATCAATTTGTGAACCGTCTTCTAACACCGTTTTTTCATACGGAGCATAGTAGAATAGTGGTAAATTCTCATCTACCGTAATCACTACCCCTGTGAAAAAATTTTTCTTACGAACAGTAGCTGATGCAATCATATCATTTTCCTCTAATTTTTTCTCTATCCTCCAAAAAGGATTTTTGAAAGTACTAGGATAGTCCCGAATACCTGCTAAATCAATAATTTCTTGATCCGATAACCATTCATTCCCGACAATAACGATAGAGCGAATTTTCACTTGTAATAAGCACCAACCAACTACCATTAGAACAAGAATACCAAGGAGTCCTAGAAAAATTTTTTGTAATTTTAACTTGCGCTTTTGCTTTTTTTTCTTTTTTACTTCTTGAGCCTGTCTAGCAATTCTAGAATTGACTGTTTTCTTTGAACCCTTTTTTAACGTATTCTTCATTTTATTCTCCTATTCTACGAATTCTTGTTCCACCTTTAAATCAATATCGTATTTTTCTTTTACTTTTTGCTTAATTTCTAATATTAGTTTCTTAATATCATTCCCTTTGGCATTTCCTTTATTGATAATGAAGTTTGCATGTTTTGTACTTACCTCAGCATCACCGATAGAATATCCTTTATAGCCAATTTCCTCTATAATTCTACCAGCAAAATCTCCCTCAGGATTACGAAAAACAGATCCAGCAGAAGGATACTCTAGTGGTTGAGATTCTAATCTTCTCTTTTTACGATCTTCAATTAACTGCATAATCTCTTCAGGATTTCCCTGTTCCAAAATAAGAGTTGCTTCTAGACAGACATAATCTCTATGGTGCTGTAAAAAAGAAGAACGATAGTGAAATTGCATATCATAATTAGTCATTTCCACGACACTATATCTAGGGGTTAAAACTTTCACACTTTTGACAATATATCCCATATCACTTTTATAAGCTCCGGCATTCATGTAAATAGCGCCACCAACAGTACCAGGGATTCCCGCAGCAAACTCCATACCGGTATATCCTAACCGGGAAAGACGGATCGCTAATTTAATTAATGGATAACCTGCTCCTACCGTAATTTCTTTTCCCTTAATCTCTAAAGTATCTAAAGAATCTAACTTAATCAAAATTCCTTCATAAGGTTCATCAGAAAAAATGAGGTTTGACCCTTTTCCTAATATTTTATGTTTAATATTATTTTCTCTAAGATATTTTAGTAAGATAATAAGACCTTCCACATCTTTAGGATAGACAAGTCCTAAAGCTTTTCCACCTACTTTATATGTTGTATATTCTTTTATATCTACATTCGTTAGAACTTCTCCTACTTCTAACGCACGAATATCGTTGATTATCTCCATATTATCGTTTTCCTTCTATTAATTTTTGAATCTCTTCATAAATCTTAGTGGCACTATTGCTTACCCCCATATGAGAAAGATTCTTTTTCATTTCCAATTGCTTGCTAGTAGAAAGCAAAATTTCTTCCATACTGGCCATTAATTTTTTCGCATCTAAATCTTTTTCTTCGATTAACATAGCCGCATTTTCCCGTACCAAATCTAGAGCATTTTTATATTGATGATTATTCGGAACATAAGGACTCGGTATTAAAATAGATGGTATTTGAAGAGCCATAATTTCACTTAAAGTAGAAGCTCCTGCTCGCGTTACCATTAAATCTACATTTTTCATAATACAAGTCATATTATCGATATAAGGTACTACTTTTACATTTGCTGGAAAGGCAATTTTGGCAATTTCGTCATAATCTGCTTTTCCTGTTACGAATAAGAATTGATATGGTGTCTTATCTACTGTCTTTAACATTTCTTTTAGTACTTCATTGACACTACTAGCCCCTAAAGATCCCATAACAATTAATACTAATTTTTTATGATCATCTAATCCCATTTCCGATTTTTTCATCGGCTTTTTCAAAAGAGCATCCTCACTACAAGGATTTCCTGTAAAAACTGTTTTCTCTTTTGGAAAACTAGAAATAGAAGAGGCAAAGGAAACTCCAATTTTATCCGTTTTTCGAGCGAGCATTAAGTTGGCTTTTCCTGGAACACTATTTTGCTCATGTAAAAAAGTTTTCATGTGTAAAGAATGAGCAGCCGATAAAACAGGAACCGTTACATATCCTCCAACACCAATAACGATATCGGGTTTAAATTCTTTCAACCATTTTTTACAAATTCTTTTAGACTTTAATAAGCAGTACAATACTTTGCCATTTTTCCATAACTGTTTACGATTAAATCCATAAACCTCAATCGTCCGAAAAGGAATTCCTTCTTTGGGAACAATATCCTTCTCCATCCGATTGTGCGTACCAATATATAAAAATTCACTATTAGGTTCTTTTTCCTTGATTTTACGAACAATCGCTAAAGCAGGATAGATGTGTCCGCCAGTTCCACCAGCACTAATAACTACTCTCATGTTCCACTTCCTTATTGCTATTATATCATAATTGTATGCAAAATCCTAGGTAAAATATCCATGAAAAAAAGGACATTTTTTGTCCTTTTAAGAATGAATATAAATTTTACTTTTCGCATCAGGTTCTTTAGGCATCATAATTTCTTCTAAGCGAGAGGAAGATTCTCCCATTCTCTCAAAAAATGCCACATCATTTTCTACCGCTGGTTTTCTTCTAGAACGGTTGGTCATAAAGCAATCTACACTTTTCGATGTATACGTCAAAGAATAGGCAGCCTTGACAATTTGCGTAACGTGTTCTCTTGGTTCTTGCGCAAAAGAAGTACCGAGACTATTTAAAATTTCTGTTAGAATAATTCTACTTTCTTGATTGATGTAAGAAATCATTCTTCTTTCCTTTTCGTATTGTAAACTCTTATCCTGGATATAACTCTCTAATTCTTTTACTTCTGCATCAGATAATGGTTTGATAGCAGGCCATCCTGTCGAATTTATTTTCTTTTGGACTTTATGAATCTCTTTTTCATCAGCTTTCGCTTGACGATTTCTTTCTTCTTTTAACCAGCTAAATACACCAAGCATCAACATATATTCAGAAACCATTAAATTAGAATCTAACTGAGCATTTCCTTCCGTGTCTATCAAACGATGCCGATAATATGATTTCAAAATGTCACTGACAGATAATCCATTATCTAGCATATAGGCACTAAGATCGGTTCCCCGACTCTCTATTTTTCCTTTCTCACTTGCTAATAAACATTTGACTTGTTCTAAATCTTTCGTTATCTCTAATACTTTTAATGATAGTACATTCAAAAGCATAGATTTCACTTTTGGAGGAATGCCTTCTTTCTCTGAACAAATCAATAACGCACTAATGGCGTTTTCTCTTATACCTTTTGCCATTTCTAATCTCCTTCACAAATATTCGCTATTATATCACATTTTCCTCAATATGCCAATTTATATTTCTGTCTCATAGGCTTGAAGATATTCATAAAGTTCATGAGCTACTTTTTCGGGCAATAACGTTCTCAATTCTTCTTCCGTTAATTTTTTTAATTGCGTAACTGTTTTATATTTTTTTAACAATTGTTTTTTTCTTTTCTCCCCGATTCCTTCAACAGGATCTAATACACTTTTCAAAGAACCTTTACTACGAATTTGTTTGTGATAATGAATAGTAAACTCATGGACTTCATCCTGCATTCTTTCTAACAAATAAAAAACGTTACTTTTTTTATCAATGTTGAATGCTTGATAAGGCGTTAATAATTCACTAGTACTATGTTTATCATCTTTTTTTAATCCTACAACCGGAATAGAAAGTCCTAAGGAATCAATAATTTCTAAAGCAACATGAATTTGTCCTAACCCACCATCTACAATAATTAAGTCAGGTCTTTCCAGTCCATCTTTTAATACTCTAAAATATCTACGATAAATCACTTCTCTCATCGTACCATAATCATCATTTTGATCAACGGATATTTTAAATTTACGATATTCATTTTTCGCCGGTTTTCCATTTCGAAAAACAACCATTCCCGATACATTATAAGTTCCAAATAAATGGGCATTATCAAAAATCTCAATCCGGTCTAATTTTTCTAACCCTAAAATTTGTCTTAATTCTTCATTCGCCTGATAAGTTCTCTTCTCATCTTTTTCAATTAATTCAAACTGTTCTTCTAAAGCAATTTTGGCATTCTCAGAAGCCATATCAATTAACTTTAACTTTTCACCTTTCTGTGGTTTACGAACTGTTAATTCTAAATATTCAGAAAGAAGACCTTCCTCACAAATTTCCGGCACTAAAATTTCTTTTGGTTTTAAAATATTATGATAAAAATCAGCGATATAGCGATTCAATTCTTCAGAAGCAGATTCAATCATTGGCAGAATCTTAGAATGTCGCCCTACGATTTTCGCACCCCTGATAAAAAATACTTGAATACTTAAATATCCTTTATGGACATAATAACCAAAAATATCTCTATCGACATTATCCTTTACTTCTACCTGTTGATGAGTTAACGTAACCGTAATATAATTCAAAAGTTGTTTCATTTCTAGAGCTTTTTCATATTTCATTTCTTCACTATAAGTACGCATCTCTTCTTCAATTCGTTTGGTAATAAAAGAGTGATCTCCTCGCAAGAAACGAATAATTTCTTCTTTCATTTTTTCTATTTCTTCGGAAGGTATTTTCTCAACACAATATCCCAAGCATTGATGAATGTGATAATAAAGACAAGCTTTGGGAGGATACGTGTTACACTTACGAATAGGATACATTCTATTTAATAGATTGACAACACCTCTAGCAGCAGTAACATTAGGATAAGGTCCATATAGATGTTTTTGATTCTTTTTACGCGTTAAAGAACGTACGACCTTCAAACGAAAAATAGGTTCATCTGTAAGTTCAATATATGGATAACTTTTATCATCTTTTAATAGAATATTATACTTTGGATTATATTTTTTGATGAGATTAATCTCTAATATAAAAGATTCTACCTCACTATTTACGGTAATGTATTCAAAATCGACAATTTCACTAACGAGTTTGGCTGTTTTTCCCGTATGAGTTCCTCGAAAATAAGAACTAACGCGATTCTTTAGATTTTTCGCTTTTCCAACATAGATAATAACGCCATCTTTATTCTTCATCAAATAACATCCTGGACTAGTTGTTAATAATGATAGTTTTTGTTTAATATAATCCATATTATCCCTCTTTTACTATGTGATAAATTGTCTCATTCATTTCTTTTCTTCTATCGATTAGTTTGGTATTTTCCCTTGTCGGGTGAACACGATTGGAAAGAAGTAAAAATAAGTACTCATTATCTCTATCAATAATACATTCATTGCCTGTAAAACCTGTGTGCAAAATCGCATTAGAAGAAACAAAAGACTTAGTATCCTTATAAGTACTTGCTAACATCCAACTATGACTGCGGGATACCCCTGTTTTAGAAGTAGCAAGAACTTGAAACCAACGATCAATTGCTTTCTTTGACAAATTTGGTATCTTTCCTTCTAAAATAGCACGCATAAATAAGAAAAAATCTTGAACCGTTGCAAAGACACCGGCATGACCTGCTACTCCATTTAAAAAATAGGCCTTCTCGTCATGAACTTCACCACGAACAATCCCCCTATTTTCCATCTCTTCCGTAGGAGCACACCGCATCTTATCGGTAGGAAGGAAAGTAGTATCTTTCATATGAAGGGGTTTAAAAATTTTTTCTTGCGCTAAAATATCTAGTGATTTTCCCTCTAGTTTCTCAATTAAAAATCCTAGTAAAATATAATTTAAATCGGAATAAATGACATCCTCTCCTGGTTGATTTTTAGCTTCTATTTTCTCAAAAAACTCATCTTTCCTTACAAGATTATTTTTATCATACTTAGGAACTAATCCAGAAGAATGCGTGAGGAGATGTTCTAAAGTGACATTAGGATAACGAAAATAAGGAAAATATTTTTGATAGGAATCTTGAAAATCAATTTTTCCTTCTTCTTCTAAATAGGCTAATAACACATTCGTCACCAATACTTTTGTTAGAGAAGCAATATCATAGATAGTATCTAAATTGTTTTCTTCTGGATAAGGAAATAAAGACCTTTTCCCAACACTATCCATGACGGTGATACCATGATAGTATATCGCATAATTAGCGCCTGGAAAAACACCATCCTCTACAAGCGCTTCCATATATTCTTTTATTTTTTCTTTCATAAACATCCCGGTTTTATTGTAACATACTTTTTGCACGAAAAAAAGGGAAATCCCTTTTATATATGTTTTTGATAAGGATATTCTCGGACTGGTTCTTCCTGCTTATAATCCGATAGCAAAGTAACTCTAGAACTAGCAATTGCTTCATCAAATCCACTCTCATAACGCTTTTTTAATTTTTCTATGTTAAGAGAAGCTACTTCTTCCATACTAGAAGATAATTCCATTCGCACAATGGCAGATAAAATAACTACCATTTCACTACTTAATTCTAGTACCTCACTTTTCTCTTTCGCATATATTATTTGACAGGCAAGAGATACTAAACGTTTCCATGCGGTATCGAAGGAATAACCATCTAATGGTAAACTATCTAATGATTTTATAAAGAGGTCCTTCCTATCATCCGATAGGAAGCATTCTGGATCCTTACTCAAAGCACACTCCGCAATCGCATTAGCGGTAATTTTTCTTCGATAGCCCCTTTCCTGGTGAAAAATGTAATTTCCAATTTCTTCAAAAGACATGTCATAAAAATTTCCTAAAGAGGCTGGAATATACCATAAAATGTCACCAGCTTCTATCATTAAATTTTTTCTCAGTTTTTCTTTTACCGATTCCTCTACACCATGCGTTTTATATTTTTTAAAAGAATCGATAAATTCTCCTAATTCCCCTATGATACCCATTTCCCCATTCATTTTTTGCTCTGAAGAAGTAGAAAAGTTTTTCATGGTTCTAAGGGCAAGTAATCCATACTGCTGAAAAGTTAAATCGCCTGTTTCTACATAATGAACCATCTTTTGTCCTAAACATCCACCATGACAATTCACAAATTGCTTGCAATGTTGGCAGTTTTCTCCCAATTGATCTTTATGGGCTCGAATACTTTGAAAATAAGAGGAATCATAAATTTCGGCTAGAGACTTTTGATAGATATTGCCTCCAATTCCTAAATAATCAAAATATTTCATCGCATCACAAGGATAGACATTGCCATCAAATCCAACAATCATCGTATCATCACCAGCAGTACAAGGAGTATGTGTAATTCCTAAATAATTCCAAGGACTACCAAGGCGGAATTTATCGCCATATTGTTCCTTCCAGCGAAGAATATTTTTTCTAAGTTCTAAAGTTTCTTCCTTGGTAAGCATAAGAGTAGTATCTCCTCTTCCATGAGGAACATATCGAAGAAGAGAAAAATGCTTGATACGATTTTCTGGTAAGGAGAAAAATAATTGTAGGGCATCTTCAATATCATCTTTTGTTTCCTCTGTAACAGCATGGTGAACTCCTAAATGAATGGGTGTTTCATCTAACAACTTAGGAAAGAATTTTTTTAAGGCAGGAAGGCTTACAACACCATCCCGCGTAAGACGATAAGTCGTTGAATATATCATCTCATCTAATCCATAAAAAGTTAATTTTTGAATCGTACGAATTCCTTCTTCGGTTGGATCTACCATCGTATATAATTTTGTCTGAAGTCCCTGTTCTTTAGCAAAACCAACCACTTTTTCTAAGGAAGGATATAAAGTTGCCTCTCCCCCGGTAAATACAATGGAACGCGCTCCTAATGCTTTCGATTCTTCGATTACTCTTCTTACTACATCATAGGGCATAATGATGGGATGCTCCATCTTCGCCTTACTAGAACAATGAATGCACTCTCTCTTACATTGTTCAGTCAATTCTATTTTTACTTCTTTAAGCATACTACCACCTACAGTGCATTATTATAGCAGACTCCCATTTTCTTGAAAAGACATAATTGTCACTTTAGACAAATCTTGTTATAATAAAGTTGGTGATTTTATGAAATCAATCGAAGAAAAAGCATCATCCATGATGGAAATTCAAAAATCTAAATTTTTAGCCAAAGTATTTCCTCTTTCTAATATAGAAGAAGTAGATCAAATACTTTCGCAACTACAAAAAGAATATCCGGATGCTACTCATATTTGTTACGGCTATATATTCGATAATAAAAAAAGATTCTCGGATGACGGAGAGCCTAGTGGAACTGCTGGTATGCCTATTTTAAAGGTATTAGAGCATCAAAACTTAGATCACATTCTTGCTTGCGTTATCCGTTACTTTGGAGGAACAAAATTAGGTGCGGGAGGATTAATTAGAGCCTATACGAATAGTGTCGTTGCGGCACTTGATCAAGCGAAAAAAATAAATCTAATAGAAGGAGTAATTCTAGAAATGACATTTCCCTATCAACAAGAAAAAATTGTCCAAAATAGAATAGAACCCTATCCCGTTTTTTCCAAAGAATATCAAGAAGAAGTTACTTATCAATTATTTTTACCATTATCCTATTTACCAAATATAGAAGAATTTTCTTACCATATCATAGAAGAAAAAAGCTTAGGTATTGAATTAACCTAAGCTTTTACTTTATATTTTGTTCCTTCACGGGCAAGAGCAATAGAAGCAGAAATAATGAGAATAAGACCAACCCCCGCCATAAAAAGAGACCTTAACCCACAATCATCAGCTGTACAATATTCTACATTCTGAAACTCTACAAACCCTTTTACCGTGAGTACAATACCGATAAAAATTAGAACTAAGAAAACAACCTTCGCAATTGGAAACTGTTCAGTTAATTCAAAATCATCATCCTCTTTTTCTTCCCGTTGAATCAATTGATGACAAACGGAACAAGATTTTTCATCATCTTTGATAAGTGTCCCACAATTTGGGCAACGTAATTTTTTTCTTCCCATAACATCATCCCTATTCTTCTTTCATTTTATCACTTTTTGGCATAAAAAGAAAGGAAAATATTTCTATTTTCCTTCCATTTGTTTTGCAACTTCTTCTGCAAAATTTTCTTCTCTTTTTTCCATTCCTTCGCCAACTTCATAACGAACCATTTTTTCAATACTACCATGATGATTCTCTACGAATTTAGCAACAGTCTCTTTATTCTCTGCTTTGACAAAAATTTGATTTTCTAAGCATACTTCTTCATAGTATTTGTTTACTTTTCCAACTAAAATTTTATCTAATTTATCAGCTGGTTTTCCTTCATTGATAAGTTGTTCCTTCATGATATTCTTTTCTTTTTCTAACACATCTTCTGGAACTTCACTAGATTTTACATAACTTGGTCTCATAGCAGCAGCATGCATAGCAACATCCTTAGCAACTTCACTATCCGCACCATTTAATACTACTAGTACGGCAATTTTACCACCCATATGGATATAATCACCAAAGTTTTCAGAATCACTTTTGGTTACTCTTGCAAATCTTCTGAAACTTAACTTCTCGCCAATTTTAGCAGTTTTGGCAACAATTAATTCCTCTACCGTTCCTTCTTCGGTATTAAGCGCTAAAACCTCTTCATTAGTAGAAACAGGATTCTTAATAATAGCATCCAAAATCATATCTACCATAGAAGTAAATTCCTCATTCTTAGCAACAAAATCTGTTTCTGAGTTTACTTCCACAATGGCAGCTACATTTCCATCAATCTTAATAGCAGCTAATCCTTCTGCAGCAATTCTATCAGCTTTCTTAGCAGCCTTAGAAATTCCTTTTTCTCTTAACCAATCAATAGCGGCATCCATAGATCCATCAGTTGCCTCTAACGCTTTTTTGCAATCAAGCATACCAGCGCCTGTCTTTTCTCTTAGTTCTTTAACTAAACTTGCACTTATCATAATATCCTCCTCTTAACCAAAATAAAGATGATTAAAAAATCATCTTTAATAATTTATTTTAAAGCATCTAATAGTTCTGCTTTTTTCATTGTAGAATATCCTTTAACTTCCTTTGCCTTAGCAAGTTCACGAAGTTCAGAAACTGTCATTTCCGTTAAATCTTCTTTAACGTCGGCTTTTTTAACTGGAGCAGTCTCTTCTTCTTTTTCTGTTGGTTCTGCTTTTGGCTCTTCTTTGACTTCTTTTTCTACTTTATTAAATGATTTTTTATTACGATCAAATGGTTTTTTCTCAAATGGTTTCTTTTCTTCTTTTCTCTTAACAGATTCAACAGCACGTTTCATAATATCCGTTCCATTTTCCTCTGTCTTACCACTAACATAGTCAGTAATTACTCCACCGTTAGCTTCTAAGATGGCATTATTCATAACACCAATAATTAACTTAACAGCACGAATAGCATCATCATTAGCTGGAATTACGTAATCTACCATATCTGGATCACAGTTCGTATCGACAATACCAAATACTGGGATATTTAACTTTCTAGCTTCACGAATCGCAATCTCTTCCTTAGATGGATCTACGATAAACATAGCTTGTGGAAGTTTTTCCATTCCACGAATACCACATAATAATTTGTCTAACTTAGCGTATTCTTTTCTAAGTCCAACTACTTCCTTCTTTGGTAAAACATCGAATGTTCCGTCTTCTTCCATCTTTTCAATCTCTTCTAATCTTTTAATTCTCTTTCTGATTGTCTTAAAATTAGTAAGAGTTCCACCTAGCCATCTTTCAGTTACATAGTAAGATTCACTCTTAATAGCTTCTTCTTTTGTAGCCTCTTGAGCTTGTTTTCTTGTTCCTACAAAGATAACTTTTCCACCATTTTTAGCAATTTCGTTTAAAGCGGCATAAGCCTCTTCAATCTTCTTAGCTGTTTTCTGTAAATCGATTATATAAATATCATCTCTTGAAGTAAAAATGTATTCTTTCATTTTTGGATTCCATCTTTTTGTTTGATGTCCAAAATGAACGCCTGCTTCTAGCAATAAATTCATTGACACTACTGTCATACATACACATCCTTTCGTTTCTTCTTCCATTTATCTCTTCTTATATCACCACCATACGGCACTAGGCAATATAATCCATAAATGTGTTTTTTTAAAAAAGCCACTATCATTATATCATAATATTCCCATTTTTCAAGAGTTTTCCTAAAAAAGAAAGAAAAAAACTAGGGTTACCTAGTTATCGACTTCGTTCTATCACTTCTTCGTCATCATAGATATTTTGCTTTGGTGCATAATCCATTGCCTTTAATTTTAATTCATACTCTAATACGTCAATCTTCTTATTCATCAACTCTACGTATTTATCTCCTAAATACTTTTGATAGCGATAGCGCAAAACATCCTTATATCGACTGAGTTCTCCTAAAATTTCATTTAACCCCGAAGGAGCAGAATCACTATCATCCTCTAAAAGATCAACAATATAATTTAAATACAATTCAAACTTTTTTTGAATTTTTCTCCTTAAAACTTTTTGAATTAAACTATCTTTAATGATAATTAACTTACTAACGATAATACCATCGTACTGAAGTTGATTTTTGGGTGTAACATTGAATCCATCCTCTAACTGATGAAAATCAAAATAGACAACGTCTCCCTCATATCCTTGCTTTGTAATAAAGTAACATTGTCCTTGAACCATAAAATCATCTCTCTTCTAATAAATCGGGCCGTCTTTCCTTAGTCTTCTCTAGTTGTTGATTATATCTCCACTTACGAATATTTTCATGGTGTCCTGAAAGTAGTACTTCAGGAACCTTCATCCCTTTAAAATCTACCGGTTTGGTATATACAGGGTAATCTAGCAAATTTTCATGAAAAGAATCCTGAATATGAGATTCTTCTTCAATTACCCCATCTAATAACCTAGTAACACTATCCATAAGTACCATACTCGGAATTTCTCCACCTGTTAAAACATAATCCCCAATACTAATTTCTTCATCGACAAAGGAACGAATTCTCTCGTCAAATCCTTCATAATGTCCGCAAACCAAAATCAAATGGGAATAATGAGATAACTGGTAAGCATGTTCTTGCTTGTAAGGAGTTCCCTGTGGTGTTAGAAGAATGACATGAGAATCTTCTCTTCTAACAGACTCTATGGCATCATAAATAGGTTGTGGCATGAGAACCATTCCAGCTCCGCCACCAAAACCATAATCATCCACCTTTCGATGAGGATCTTTCGAATAATCTCTAATATTGTGAAAACAAATTTCGACCTTGTGAGATTCTATCGCTCTTTTCATAATAGACTCTTCTAAAAAGCCCTTAAACATTTCTGGAAAAAGAGTAAGTACATCAATCTTCATTGAGTAATCCTTTCATATAATGAATGTCTAATCGTTTATTCGTTAAATCTACTTTTTCAATAAACTCATCTACATTGGGAATCATATGCTTACTACCATTTTTCACTACTAAAATCTCATGAGCACTCGTCTTTAAAATACTATCTACATGCCCAATATGTCGATCTTGGCAATATACCTCTAAACCAATTAAATCCTCGTCTAAATATCCATCATACTCAATATCCGCACGATTCACATACATTGGTTCATTCTTATAAATAATAACATCATCGATATGTTTCTTATCTTGAAAAGTAACCATATCATAATTTTTATGAGTGCGATAAGTATCAATAACTTCCTCTTTGTGATCTTTTCCTATATAACACTTTTGATCTTTACGAAACACAGTATCTTTAAACTTAAAATCGCTTATAATACGAATTTCTCCTTTTAAGCCATGAGTATTTACAATGTCCCCTATAAAAATATAATCCATACTGCACCTACTTATCTAACTCATACATGAGAATACTTGCTGCTACTCCCACATTCAAACTCTCACATTTATCCGACATGTCTATATAGACAAATTCATCACAAAACCTTCCCGACATCTCACTCATGCCTTGACCTTCATTTCCCATTATTATAGCAAACTGAGATTTTTTTTCAATAGTTTTGATGTTTTTTCCATTAGTAACTTTCGTTCCTAAAATCGTATATCCCTTTGTTTTCAAGGAAGAAAGTTCATTATACAAATTTCCAATACGAAAAGGAATTTGAAAAAGAAGTCCTTGGCTCGCTCTTACAACTTTAGAATTATAAGGGTCTACTGTATCCTCACTTATGAGAATACCACCCATTCGAAAAGCTACCGCACTTCGAATTATTGTTCCTAGATTACCTGGGTCTTGAATATTCTCAAGTACTAAAATGTTACCTGTTAAATCCACATTTTCTTTTTTCCTGCAAACTCCCATAACGGGTTTTGGAGTTTCCAATTCTGTTAAGGACATAAAAACAGGATGAGACACTACCATCATATCTACCCCGTTTAAAGAAAAACTACAACCTTCCTCGCAAATTAAAGTTTCTAAGAAACCTGCCTTGTAAGCTTCCTCTACTAAATGTTCCCCTTCCACTAAAAAAAGGCCAGCTTCATCACGATATTTTTTTGTATGAAGTCTTCTTAAATCTTTAACTCTAGGATTTTCTAAAGAAGTATAAATCATGGGCAAGCAGGTCCAGCAACTGCTTGAAAGTCTAAATTTTTACCCGTTCTAATAACTTTCACAGACACTTCCATATCTTTTCCCGTTTTTGGATTTTTAATCTCTAAATCCGCATATCCACCAGCTTGGAGTTCACTTAAATGAATACATACACTATCGCCATCTTCTGCAGGTAATTTACTCACATTTTTAACATCACTTGCCCAGTTTTTAGCAGCTAATATAACATTATTTAGCTGAGCATCAGAAAGTGTATCTTTGCTCTCCTTAATAATTCCTGTAATAGCCGGAACAGCAATTAAAGCAATTAATGATAAAATCACAATAACCGCCAATAACTCTACCAAAGTAAATCCTCTTTCCTTCATATTCTCACCTAATACCATTATAACACAACCACCCTATTATTCAAGTTAAAGAATGTGAAAAATACACATTATAGACAAAAAAAAAGAGATTACTCTCGATATTCAAATTCGTAATCTAAAATTTTAACCGTATCCCCATTTTGAATACCCATCTCTTTTAATTTGTCATCAATCCCCAGTTTTCGCAACTTATTCGAAAAGCGAAGGAATGCTTCATCGGTAACAAACCAAGTCATCTGATAAATTTTTTCAATTTCTTCACCCTTTACCACATAGACATGATCAGATTCCTTCCATACTTTAAATGGTTGTTCCTCCCTAAATTTATATAAAACATGACTTTCAAAACGATCTTCTTCATAAAGAGGAACCTTTTCAATTTTATCTAAAGCATCGGCAAGCGCGATTAAAGCATCATCTAAGCCTTGATTTTCTAAAGCACTAATCTCATAAACAGGAACACTCACTTTTTTCTTAAATTCCTCTAAACGCCTTTTCGCATCCGCTAGATCCATTTTATTCGCCAATACAATTTGTGGTTTTTTCATTAAATTCTCGTTGAAAGATTCTAACTCTTTATTGATAATTTGATAATCCTCATAAGGATCTCTTCCCTCAAAGCCACTCATATCGATCACATGGGCAATCACACGAGTTCTTTCAATGTGCTTTAAAAACTTATCCCCTAGTCCTTCGCCAAGAGAAGCACCTTCAATAAGTCCTGGTAAATCGGCTACGACAAAAGAACGATCATCTTTTGTCTTCACAACGCCTAAATTTGGATGTAACGTCGTAAAATGATAAGCAGCAATCTTTGGCTTTGCCGCTGAAATCTTCGAAATAATCGTAGATTTTCCAACACTTGGCATTCCTACTAAACCGACATCGGCAAGTAGTTTTAATTCTACCTTTAACTTTTTTTCTTCACCAGGTTCCCCGTTTTCAGCAAAATCAGGAGCAGGATTCGTTCTTGTCACAAAGGCCATATTACCCCTGCCACCTCTACCACCGTAAGCAACAATAACCCGGCTATCTTTTTTGGTTAAATCACCCAAAATAAAATTCGTCTCTAAATCCGTAATAACTGTTCCGAGAGGTACTTTAATCACAAGGTCAGGGGCATTTTTACCATTCATGCCTTTTCCTTCTCCGTGAGCACCATTTTTGGCTCTATATTTTTTACTATAACGTAAATCAATAAGCGTATTTAATCCTTCATCAACCGCAAAGACAATATTTCCGCCTCGTCCACCGTTGCCACCGTAAGGTCCACCCATTTCTACATATTTCTCTCTACGGAAAGCAAGACAGCCATTACCACCATTTCCGGCTATAACCTCGATTTTTACTTCATCTATAAACATAGAACCCCTCCTTTCGTATCTTTAATTCGTATAAAATTCTTTACCTGTATTATAACTGTAATAATGATCTCCATAAACATAATAGTGTTCTTCTAAAGATACAGAAGTACCAGATACTTCCCCAATCTCTTTTCCAGTAATACCATCATAGATAAGCGTTTTATCATCATAGGTAACACTTACAAACTTTTCTTGATTCTGATGACGAGAAACTGAATTGAAATCATGGAATCCTTCAGCAATAATCTTTCCTTCTTTGTCCATTAACATGTTATTTTGATTTTTCGTAACGACATATAGATTTCCAACACCCCGAATTTTCGTATAGGCATCTGTTATCTTTTTATATTTAGAATTCATTAAATAATAATTATTACTATCCGTTGAAACAATTGCTAAACCATTATCATCAAAGATAGTAGCGGAATAAAAGGTATCAGATACTTTTTCTCCCTTAACATTATAATAAGCATAACCAGATTCTTCACTCGCACACTCCCCATAAGTACGATTGC
Organism: uncultured Bacilli bacterium; assembly: GCA_947629445.1. Classification (GTDB taxonomy): domain Bacteria; phylum Bacillota_I; class Bacilli_A; order RF39; family UBA660; genus UBA5578. The sequence goes on along the minus strand of CANRDU010000003.1, from coordinate 4,393 downwards.
GAAGAATATAACCATCTTCTAAATAGAAGGAAATAGAAGCACATCCTACTGTTTTTTCTTTCTTGCCATTCGCATAAAAAGTATACTTTCCATTTTCTTCCACCACATAATTTTTACTACTAAATGCTTTTTTAAATCTTTCACTAGAAAGTTCTCCATTTGGCTTTACAAAAGCATTTTCCCCACTAGGCTGATAACAGACAACCGTACCATCCTCTAAAATAGAAAGATTACATTCTGATTTATCCATCGTATACTTTTTTCTTCCATTATCGAGTACGACATAATTATTAGCCGTATCTTGGCTATACCAACTACTGCAACTAGACAGAATGACAACATTTCCATAAGCTTGGGAAACGCAATAGCCACCTTCTACTTCAGCTACTTTCTTTCCTTTATCAATATTGTAGACATACGTTTTCTCACCATCTGATAGAGTCGTATACCCCTCTGAAGGAGTAGACGTCGTAAAATAGTCCTTATTCGGAATCGTATCTATAATATCTCCTCTATGATTTAATACTTGAACGGATTTTACTTCCGCTTTTTCATTTGCCTTCACTTCCACATAGTAAATAGCAGCATCATAGAAACTATGAATAGATACTTCGGCTCCCTCTAAAACTTTATCCCCTTTATAATTGACTACATAAGATTTCTTTGGAGATTCCGTTGTAATAGAGAAAATAGATTGATAATTGGAAATATAATGGTTGCTTAACTCCACTAAATATTTACCATCTTCTCTAACAATTCCATACATACCATCTTTCGTCGAAACCTTCGCAACACCGCCATAAAAAGAGCTTTTACTATCAAATATAAAATTCGATAATTGTTTTCCATCTTCATTAAAAAGTGCATAATATCCTTCCCTATTTTGTAAGAAGAATGCACTAGTATCACTAATGTTTTCATATGGATATTGATTTTTTCCCTTCATTATATTTCTTACCAAGAAGAAAATAACAATACCTAATACGACAATAATACCACCAATTAGGAATACTTTCTTCTTATCCATATTTTTAAATATATTTTTGCTAGTTGTTGAAACTTCTAAATTCATAATCCACCTCTTCCTACATTATAACAAAAGAGATAGAATAAATCTATCTCTTTTTAAATTCTCATACTCATGAGATTGCTAGAAGAATATCTTTTTAATCCTCGGTAAAAGACGATGAAAGCAAGAAGAATAATCACACTTGCAAACCCCACTACAATTCCTAAATTAGACAAACGAAAATGGGTTAAAAGTTGAACGGGAATATAATTTACAATGCCAACTGGAATAAGCGTATAAAGAAGTACTTTAACAACTCCCTTGAAAATGCCATCTGGATAATTGGCAAAATTGGTCATCCATCCATTTCCAGCTTCTGCTACCATATCTGCTCTTTTAAACCAAAAACTTAAACTTCCTAGTATAACCGCAATTCCCGTTAAAATAATACCTCCACAAATAATTAAAAAGGTAAATAAAAGGATACTAGAAAAAGACCTAGCGACTACCACACACATAATATAAGCATAAAGTAAATCTCCTAAAGCAGAGGTTTTCACCTTTGACGTAATCGCAGAAAGAAGTATATTTTTCGGTTGAACAATATAAGCATCCAATTTACCATCAGTAATCGTTTCTGCTAATTCATAGGCATTTTCAAAGAAAAAGTGAGAAACCCCATAACTACCTGCTGCTACTCCCCAAAGCAAGAGTACTTGCTGAAACGTATATCCACCTATATTATCCTGAATAGAATAAAGGACAATCCATTGAATAATAAAACTAGCATTATTTAAAATCATAAAAATAACATTCGTAAGAAAAGTCGTCTTATTAAGCATTTCTTTCATAAGGGCATATTTTATAGAGAGAATACTGATTTTTCCTTGATTTTTAACCGCCGTTAACATTTAAATTCTTCACCCCTTTCTTATATAACCATAAACATAGTAGATAAGAAATTACTAAATAAATTCCTTGAATACATAACACTTCGATTGCATTTTCTAAAGTAAAATGAACAAACAGCTTAGCCGGTCCATAAGTAACTGCAAAAATAGGACTATATTGCAAAATAGGTCTGATAACCTGTGGAAAAAATTCTACGGGAAAAATAGTTCCTAACACGAGAATAAATTTACTATATAACCAGTAGAAGGGATTCGCATCCTCTATCTTAAAAGCAAATAGTCCAATAAAGGTAATAAGAAGTGTACTGATTATGGTAGCTAAAATAGAAGATAATAGAACAACCAAAATAGAAAGAATGCTAATACTTGGAAAACTTCCTAAAAAAAGTAATCCCAAACTCATTCCCAAAATCACATAAATAATAAACTTTAATAAGATACTTCCTAAATGACTAGATAAAGCATATCCAATATAACTATATGGTTTACATAAATTATAAGCGATATTTCCACTTTTCACATCATTACTAATTTTCATACATAATTTTCTGCCACCAAGACTACTCCATAAAACTTCGGTAACAATAACATACCAAACCATTTCCTCCATTGTATAACCATGAATTACTTGGCTAGGATCACTATATAAATATTGCCACAATTGAAAGAAAATAAATAAAATAACTAAGTATCCCAAAAAACCAAACAAAATATTCCAAATATATTGAAGACTACTCATGACTTCTGATTTAAAAATAAATACATACTTTCTCATTTGTCTTCTTCCTTTTTATAAATTTCCGTAATAATATTTTCTAGTGGAATATTAGAAATATTAATATCAATAATATTGTCAGGATTTAAAAGTTTTAAGGCATCTGCAACACTTTTTTTACTAGTATCTACCTCAATTTTTAAATTATATCCTTTATCTTTTAAAATCGTGATACCATCTTCGTCTTCTAAATTCACTTTTTCCTTCATTTTAGCTTCTACTATTTTTTTATTTAAATAGTGATACTTCAAATTTTCCATAGAATCATCTAATACTAATTCACCATGATTAATAATGACAACCCTCTTACATAACTTCTCAATGTCAGATGTATCATGGCTCGTCAAAAAGATAGTCGTCTTATACTCTTTATTCATTCGTTTAATGAGCGCTCTAATATTTTCTTTGACAACAGGATCTAGCCCAATCGTCGGTTCATCCAAAAATAAAATCTTTGGATCATGAATTAAAGATGCCACAATTTCACAACGGATTCTCTGTCCTAATGAAAGATTTCGAACTGGAGTATTGATAAATTCTTCCAATTCAAATAAAGTGCTTAACTCTTGAATCTTTCGCTCTACTGCTTCCTCAGGAATATCATAAATGGCTCCAAAAAACTTAAAATTATCATAAGGAGTTAAATGTGTCCATAATTGTTCTTTTTGACCAAAAACGGTACCAATTTCATACGCTAATTTCTTTCTAGCCTTTCTAGGGTCCAACCCTAAAATAGAAATATCACCCTTATCTGGGTATAAAATACCCGTAAGCATCTTAATAGTAGTAGACTTACCTGCCCCATTAGGACCAATAAAAGCAATCATTTCCCCTTTTTCTACCGTAAACTCAATATTTTTAACAGCCTCTATCTTTTGGTATTTAGGATGCCATAAAGAACGAAAACTTCCCTTTAGACCTTTTTCTTTCTTTTTAACTTTAAAAGTCTTACATAAATTTTTTACTTCAATCACATTCATACCATCACCTCTTTCTTCTTTATGCTTTGAAGTTAAACTACTTTTTTTATTCTTCTAGCTAGCATATGGTTATTATGATTTCTTTTTCATTATATCATAAACAAAAAAAATCCAAACGAAAAAGATTCATAATTGTGACTCCCTCCGTTTGGACGTGTAAAATTTATTGATTAAATTTCTATGCAGCTCGAATACTCTTATGCATACTCACCCATATTCGATTGTTGTCGATAAGGTGCTCGCTAAAAAGTAGAAAAAAACACGAAAACACCTAAATAGTGACTCCGTGTTTATCATAACAACGTGTAGGTTTCCCCTATGTAGCTCGAATTCTTATACATACTCACTCGACGCCATATAACATACAACAAAAAATATATTTTGTCAAATTACAATTCTAGCTTAGAAAACTCTTCTTCAGTAATATTACAATACTTCATAATATCCTCTTTAGACATACCATTTTCTATCATGCTTTTTACCATATTTCTTTTTTCCTCTTGTTTTCCTTTCTCCATTCCTTGTTCCAAACCTTGCTTCACCCCTTTTTCCATTCCCTGTTCCAAACCTTGCTTCATTCCTTTTTCTATTCCTTTTTCTATTCCTTTTCTCATACTTTCTTTGACTAATGAGTTGGTTATCTTTCTTTGATCTTCTTCATAACTCATATATTCCCGAAATTCCGGTTCTTCATTCACTCTATTTAATTCATCCATAT
>CANRDU010000002.1 GCA_947629445.1 uncultured Bacilli bacterium | reverse complement strand
CCTTTCTTATTTAATTATAACAAAATAAAAGTAGATCACATTCTTTTTATGTGTCTACTTTTACTTTATCACTTCAAAGATATTTACTTAGTTCTCTTTTTGCTATATCGTGTCATCCGGATTTTCAGGATTATCTACATCAGGTGTTGTTGGATCGGTTGGATCGGTTGGATCGGTAGGAGTGATTGGCGCATCACCTGCATCAATCGTAACACTCTTTCCATCTGCGATATTGTTTTTAAATTTGGAATAACACGTTTTTACAATAAAGGTTACATTGCCCGATTGCCCACTTACTGTGTAACTTGTATTTGGAGTCCATCCTAGAAGAGTAAGTCCAACCTCTGTTTGAACATAGACATTATATCCAACTTCTCCTAAATCGGAAACATTCTTTTTATAGAGTGTATTGACATAAGAATTTAATCTACTTTCACTAACGAAAGCACTCTTATTTTGCTCTTTTAATAGTGTTTTATTGAATGGATCTGGAGTAGCAATTGGGCTCCATGATAAGGTTACTGTACCACCATTTACAGTAGCTACTAAATCACTTACATCATTTAATTTAGAGAATCTAGTAGAAACTTGTGATGGCTCTGTACCTGCGATAAATAATTCTTCTTTAATGTATTTTTTAGGAGTAAATTCACTAGGTAGCATTAAAGTTGCTGAGTCTGTTTCAATTTTGACTTTCGTAACAGTATCTGGCATTTTAAAGTTTGCTTTATTGGTAAATATTTTCTTAGCTACGGCCTGGAACAAATTTCGATGTGGTTTTGTACCCATTCTATTATATCCTTCTTTTAAGGAGTCAAAACCGTACCAAACCGATATTGCATAATCTGTATTATAGGCGGCAACCCATAAGTCTTTAGCGGCATTAGAAGGTAATTTATTTGCTTTCATTGTCTTTGAATCGTAGTTAGTAGTTCCTGTTTTACCAGCATATGGAACATTGTTAATTTGTTTTCTTGGAACAACCATGTCTTCGGCACAGTCTTGTAAGATACTAGTAATCATGTATGCTGTTGCACTACTCATAACCTGTTTTGTTTCCATTTGAACATTAACGGTTTCTCCATCAGCATAAACAATTTTAGTAACGGAATAAGGCTCTGTGTAATAACCACCATTAGCAAATGCAGCATAAGCACCAGCCATGGATAGTGGGTTCTCACCACGTTTGATACCATCTTCTTCTTTTCCTCCATAACCACCGATAGAGTGAGCTTCATGAAGATAATTTTCTGGATGTAGACCAAGACTTTCTACGAAGGAACGAATTTTATCTTTATCTAGTAATTGGAATGTTTTTAGTGCTGGAATATTTCTAGAACCTGCAAGTTGTTCACGAATACTTCTAAATCCCCAATAACTACCGTCCCAGTTACCAATCTTTGTTCCATCACTATAATCCATTGGTTCATCGGCTAGAACGGTTGCGGTACTCCAGTTTAAGTATTCAAAAGCTGGACCATAATCATATAGCGGTTTAGCGGTAGAACCAATTTGATAATTGATTTGGGTAGCATGGTTAAGATTGTTATCAGAACTATTATCACGGTTACCACCAACGGCAACTAAAGCTCCATTATGAACATCTACAACCGCAATACCAGCTTGTGAATTTTCATGTTCCCATTTATAAGTTTCTCCTGTCATGATTTTACCAACATGCTCTTGATATTTTTTATTGAATGTCGTGTAGACTTTCATTGGTGTTTCACGAGGGTTATCCCCAGTTCTTTTAATAACTTCAGAAACAGCGGTATCAACAGCAGAACGTTTCCAATCATCCATCTCATCGGCACCGGTCCAATCATCAGCTGTTTGGGTAACAATTTTATCAACGGTCATTTTTTTTGCAATTTCATATTCTTTATCGGTAATATAATTGTGTCTTCTAAGCAGGTAAAGAACGGTTTGTCTTCGCTCTTCTGCTGCTTCAGGATGAAGAAAAGGATTGTAAGCAGAAGGTGCTTTATACATACCAACTAAAAGAGCTGCTTCTGAAATATTCATATCTTTAGCACTCTTTCCAAAATACATTTTGGATGCAGATTCTACTCCATAAGTACTACCTAATTGGTTGGTATTCGCATAGAATTCAATAATTTGTTCTTTTGTGTAAGTTGGTTCAATTTTAAAGACAGATAAGTATACATCGGTAAATTTACGAACGATACCTTTCCATCCTGTTGCTGTTTTACTAGTATAGGTATTTTTAGATAATTGCATAGTAAGAGTAGAAGCACCACCTGCATCATCTTGTCCTAGTACTTGTTTTACGGATGCTACTAAGAATCTTTTTAAATCAATTCCATTGTGCTGGAAGAAATTAGCATCCTCAGTAGCTACTAAAGCATTAATATATACTTCCGGTAATTCATCATAAGTGATAATATCACGCTTTTCCGTACCGACAACTGCCATAACGGAACCATCAGACCAATAGAGGGTGGATGGTTCAACAGAGTACAATTTTTCAGGATCAAATTTAGGAGCACTCGTTACGATGTAAGTACAGAAGGCTAGTACTGCAGACATTCCTACCATGAAACAGAAGCAACAGAATAGTAGGAAACATTCAAAGATAATTACTCCTACTTTTTTCTTAGGCTTATTCTTCTTTTGCGTATTATTCGATTTTTGGGAAGATGTGTTCTTTTTTTTCTTTTTCATACTATCCTCCTTGGTCGTGATAATTTCATCACCTTTTTTATATTCATAAATGGCTTCTTTCGTTTTTGGAATTTTGGCGCTTTCCTTTTGAGCCTTCGATTTTTTTATCATTTTTTTAATATTTCGATAAGCTATGGAAAGTTCCTTTTTAAAATAGATAATATCTAGGATAGCCACTGTTAAAAAACTAGGAAGAAACCCTACGGCCAGAATGCCTACAATCAGAATTATTAAACTAATAATCAGTACGCATATGGTCATGGAACTGATTTTTTGCTTATTATTTGTTTTCATTATTCACCTCAATATATTTTAAGTAATCTAATCTAGGACGAAGTCCAATGGGAATCAATTTCCCAACTTTTTGGAAATAAGTCCTAGGAATGGATTTTCTTTTTTCATTATCTATGAACTGAAAAAAATCTTTTCCTTCTAATAAGTAAGTTTCATTAAAACTAGTGAAACGAACGATGAGAAAACCAATCCCTCCATGTTCTATAATTCTACACAAATGAGTAATTTGATGAGCATGAATATTAGAAAGGGGGAAACTTGTTTTATTCGTTGTTTCTTTTGCCTCAAAGTCGATATATTTTCCTCGATAGATACCGTTATAATCCGTAGTCGAAGGAATACCGAAACGAGCATCCCTGATGATAGCTTCTCTTCTAGAAGGAAAGTCTACCTTATGAATCGTAATGGGAGTAGGTTTTTTATAAATAATAGCCTCATTCGTATCTCTATAGTATTCATTGCTAATATTTAAGTCTTCTTCTAGTGTCATTCCTCTATTTCCATAGGATACTTTACTTTCATAGGTCTTCTTAATCCCATTTGGATATTTCATAACGTCACCTAGAGATATTATACTATAATTTTCAATTTAATGCTACTTCGCAAGTCTAATTCGACAAATCTTAACACTCTACTACGATATAGTGATAATGAGGTGAGAAAATGGATAGGAAGAAGCACGTTGAAGAAATGTTTAGTACGATGATTAACGATGTAAATTATATCAAGTTAAATACGTATCAAATTGGGTCTAAGCAAAGGAAGGGGAATGTTTGACAAACCTTCTTTTTTTTGAGATAATATGACTGAAATAAAGAGAGGTGGATTACATGTATCAAGATAGGGTAGTGCTTACTAGCAAGGATATATTAGAAAAAGATTTTAAAATTGATACAAGAGGTTATCGACCACAGGAAGTTGATCGTTTTCTAGATATGATTATTAAGGATTATGATGAAATGACTTCTATGATTCATGAACTAGAGGAAGATAAAAAAGAGTTGTTAGAAGATAACATCCGTCTTAAAAAGGAAGTAAGAAGTCTCCGCACAAAGATTGAGGTGTTAAGTGAATCAGAGGGACAAGGTGCAAGCGGTGCGAATGCTGATTTACTTCGTCGTTTATCGAATCTAGAAAAAATAATATACGGAAAAGAATAATACTTTGGGCAAACGCTGTATATTTATATATAGAGGAAAGTCCATGCTCGCACAGTCTGCGATGATTGTAGTGTTCGTGTAGGGGGAAAAAATAACCCCTAGTAGTTTTTACTAACGGCTCTAGAATAACCTAAGTCTTCGGATATGGTTTAGTATAGTGTAAAAGTGCCATAGTGACGATGCTTTTTAGAAATAGAAAGAGTGGAACGTGGTAAACCCCACGAGCGAGAAACCCAAATTTTGGTAGGGGAGCTTTAACAAAGGAATCAAACGGAGTTAAGGACCAAGTAATTGGTAGATAAATGTTTGCCACCCTTGTGGTACAGAACATGGCTTATAAAGTGTTATTTATTTTTAGAATTGAGGTTTTCATATGAAAGAGATAGGAGAGAAACTGAAGGAAACTCGAGAAAGTATGGGAATATCTATCGAGGAAGCAGCCGAAGATTTAAAACTGAAGCCTTCTCAACTCGAAAATATTGAAGCTGGCAATAGGGAGGCTTTTAAAGATATTTTTTACTTAAAATACTTTATTAGGGATTATGCAAAATATTTGGGATTGGATTATGAAGAGATAGTGGAAGACTTTAATGAGTTTGTCTTTGACTATACTTCTAAAATTTCCCTAGAAGACATTAAGAAAGCAAATAAAAAAAATGATAAGAAACAAGTGAAGAAAGTTACTTCCCCTTATACAGTAGAAGAAAAGGAAAATCATTCTCTTAAGAAATTCTTAATAGTAGCTGGTATTATTATCATTATATGCATTGCTATTTTTATTTTCTTAATGGTATCTAAGGATGATGAAGATCCAAGTGAAACAAAAGGTATTAATTCTAAGAAAGAAGTTTCTTACGGATTGGTGGTTAGTGAATGAAGAGAAAAGTAAAACAAAATACAATTTGGAATTTGCCAAATAAAATTACAATTACTAGAATTTTATTATCTTTCTTAATTGTCATTATATTGGTACTACCATTTGATATGATGGGAATTCATATTCCAAAATTATTTATCTCTGAAAAGATAGTAGTGGATGTAAAATATTTTGTTGCGGGAGTATTCTTTATTATTGCTTCTGTTACAGACTTTTTAGATGGGCATATTGCTCGTAGTAGAAACTTGATTACCGATTTTGGAAAGATGATAGATGCTATTGCTGATAAAATGCTTGTTAATTCCGTATTGATTATTTTAGCAGCGACTGGATTTATTCATCCTATCATTCCTGTTATTATTGTTATGAGAGATAGTATTGTAAATTCTATTAAGATGGTAGCAGGAAGTAAAGGAAAAGTAGTAGCGGCTATCAAATCTGGTAAATTAAAAACGATGTGTTTAATGACTGGTATTACGCTTACACTATTTTACAATTTACCATTTGAATTATTCAATTTGCGGGTAGCTGACTTTTTACTATTTTTAGCAGCTATTTTATCTTTGATATCTTGTTTCCAATATTATATGATGAACAAAGATTTGTTGTTTGAACAATAAATCTTTTTTTTGTTCTAAAAAAGAAAGCATTGCATAGTAATTAATAGGTGGTACCGTGCATATACTTTCTACTATAGAACGAACTTTAATTTCCATTCTCATTAGTCTATTATTACTCATTGGCATCAAAAAAGATAGTAGGTGGAAAGAGTGGGTTTATGAGAAGGTTTATAGTGAACATTTACCTTTTCTAGAAATTGGAAAATGGTACCAAAACTTATTTGGAACAACATTTCCTTTCAGTAAATATATAGATACCAAACCAGTATTTCAGGAAACCCTCACTTATCAATCGAAAGAACCTTATTTAGATGGTGTAAAATTGAAAGTAGAAGATACTTATCCCGTTCCAGTTTTGGAAACAGGATTAGTTATTTTTGTAGGGGAAAAAGAAGGATATGGTAATGTTGTCATTGTAGAACAATTGGATGGTTTGGACTGCTGGTATGGGAATTTAACACAAGTGGATGTGAAACTTTATGACTACATTGAAGCCGGAACATTATTGGGGATATCCAAGCAATATTTGTATCTAGTATATAAAGAAGAAGGAGAGATTATTCCCTATGAAAAATATCCTTTCTAAAGTGGAATTTCATCCACTTTTTTATTTTTTTGCCCTATTATCCGTATTAACCGCTCATTTTCATGATTTTTTATCTTTTATGATTGTCATTCTCTTTCATGAATTGGGGCATATTAGTGGTGCGGTTTTCTTCCACTGGCATATTAAACGGATTCTAATTCTCCCTTTTGGAGGAATGACAGAGTTTCAAGAAAAATTAAATCGACCAATTTATCAAGAGATGATTATTGCCTCTTTAGGACCTATTTTTCAAATGTTACTTTATACCTTTTATAAAACGCCATTTCATTATCCACTATTATATTTTAATTTGCTTCCTATTTATCCTTTAGATGGATCGAAATTTTTATTTTTACTTAGTAATGTTTTTGTTTCTTATTACCATAGCTATCAAATCCTTTTTGGCTTTTCTAGTATTGTACTAGCTCTTCTTTTTCTTAGTAATAAAACCCTTTATGCGTTTTTATTTTTTAGTTACCTTGCTGTTCAATGTTTTCGAATGAAAAAAAATATTTCTAGTATTTTTCTTCATTTTCTCTTTGAACGCTACCAACATCAGTATTCTTATTACCGGAAAAAGAAGATTGTAGGTAAAAAACTATTGAAAATGAAACGAAGTCGTTATCATCACTTTTTTTATAAGGGGAATTGGCACAAGGAAGAAGAAATCTTACAAGAATACTTTGAGGAACGTCAAAAAAGAGAAAGAAACGATAAAAACACTTATTTTAGTTGACAAAAGAGGGGATGTATGTTAAAATTTATAACTGTGTAGAGCCTCATTCTACAACCGCACGGCAAGGCAGAGTATGAGAAGAACCTGAAAGGCGAGTCTGAGATTTATAAAGGAGGAAAATATGAAAGCAGTTATTGAGACTGGTGGAAAACAGTACTATGTAGAAGAAGGAACTGTACTTTACGTTGAAAAACTTGATGTAGAGGCAGGAAAAACTGTAACGTTTGACAAAGTTTTAATGGCAGATGGAAAAGTTGGTCAACCTTATGTTGCAGGTGCTGAAGTTACTGGTACTGTAGTAAAGCATGGTAAGACAAAGAAAGTTATTGTTTATAAATACAATCAAAAGAAAAATTACCATAGAACACAAGGTCACCGTCAACCATACACCAAAGTAGAGATTAAAAGTATTAAAGTAAAATAGTATGATAACAATTACTTTGAAAAAAAAAGAAGATAAGTATCACTATATTAAGGTAGAAGGACATGCGGAATATGCAGAACCTGGTTTTGATATTGTATGTGCTTCTGTATCTTGTATTTGTATTACAACCATTAATGCTTTAATAAGTATTGATGAGGAATGTGTTGTATATAGTGAAGCTGATGGTTTTCTAGAAGTAGGAATTATGAAGCATGATACTATTATTGATAAACTGGTAGAGAATATGATTAGTCTATTAGATAATTTGGCTCATGATTATAAAAAGTATATTAAAATTATAAGATAGGAGGTGCTCATCACATGAAATTGATGACATTAAATATCCAATTATTCGCTCATAAAAAAGGTCAAGGTTCCACCAAAAATGGACGTGACTCTATCTCTAAGAGATTAGGTGCTAAAGCAGCAGATGGAGAATATGTTTCAGGTGGATCTATTCTTTATCGTCAAAGAGGAACTAAAATTTATCCAGGTACAAATGTAGGTATTGGTAAAGATGATACTGTTTATGCAAAAATTAGTGGATATGTAAAATTTGAACGTGTTGGAAAAGATAGAAAACAAGTGAGTGTCTATCCAGAGGCATAATAAATAGGCGAAAGCCTATTTTTTTTGCACAAAGGGGTTGACTAGACTATGCGATTTGTTATATAATGAAATAATTTTGCGGGAGGATTTTATGGAAAAGAGAGAATTAACATTAGAAAGAATAAAATCACATTATTGTATAGGAGATATCGATGTATATCATATTGGCAAAGATAAAATTAGAATTTTTCCTACTACCAAAGAATTTATTAGTGAAAAAAATTGTATTGCATTATCGAAAGTACGAACCAAATCCATTTTATTACCTCGTTATCCTGTTTATCAGGATGGAAAGTATGTTGGATGTGCAACCCCATGGATAGATGATGATTGGCTTTTCTCCCTTACTGGGGGAGGATCACGATTAAAGCAATCGTTAGAGAATATGAGAAAAGAATTATTAATGTTATCTTCATTAGGTTATGATTTAGGATATATGCCATACTATGCTTCTTATTCAAGAGAAAAAAACTTAGTGTTTGATGGAACCTATCGAATTCAATGCTATGAAAATGAATCGGAAATGGTTAAAAAAAGAAATGAACAACTATTTCGGTATTACGTTCAAGAACTAATTTATAATGGTATGAGTGAATTTGAGATAGAAGAAAATGAAGTTTATAATTATTTATATGGAACTTCTATGGATCCTGTGAAAAGAGTTTTAGAAGCTTTAGATGGAAACGATATGGCAGGAACGATGTTAAAAGAAGATATTAAGAAAAAAGTGAAGTGATAAAGTGCCAGAATTACCAGAAGTAGAAACGGTTAGAAGAACGCTAGAGAGATATTTGCAAGATGTCCGTATCGAAGGTGTAAAGGTACATTACGATAAAATTCTTGCTAATGAAACGAAAAAAAGTTTACAGGAAAAATTAAAAGGACAGACAATCCGAAAAATGGGTAGAAGGGGTAAATGGTTGATTTTTGAATTGGATGATTATGATTTCATTAGTCATTTGCGCATGGAAGGAAAATATTTTTTTAAGCTACCAGATGAGGAACGGAGTAAACATGAGCATGTCGTTTTTCTTTTAAGTGATGGTAGAGAATTACGGTACCATGATACACGCAAGTTTGGAAGGATGTATTTATTTCCAAAAGATACTTGCCTTCAACAAGAGCCACTTTCTAAGTTAGGAAAAGAACCGTGGGATGATACGTTAACATCCAAATATTTAATGGAACAGTTTCAAAAGAGAAATATTCCGATTAAAACTGTTTTATTGGACCAGTCTGTTATCACGGGTATTGGAAATATCTATGCAGATGAAATATTGTTTAAAGCACATATTCATCCTTTAACTATTGCATCTAGTCTTACTAAACAAAAATGTGAAAAGATAAGGAATGCTACTAGAGAAATATTAGAAGAGGCTATATCTATGGGTGGGACAACCATTCGTAGTTATGAATCAGAAAAAGGTGTACATGGTAAATTCCAACAAAATTTAAAAATTCATAATCAAAAAGTGTGTGCAACATGTGGTAGTAATGTGGAGAGAATTTTTGTAGGAGGAAGAAGTACCTATTTTTGTCAAAATTGTCAAAAAAAATAAATAAGAATATTTAACCAAAAAGTATTCTTATTTTTTTATACATTCAAAACAGTTGTTCGCCCTTATTTTTCCTTGATTTAGTAAAAATAAAAAAAGTTGAAAAATTGATTTTTGTAAAAAAATAAAAAAATGAAAAATTAAAAAAATAAGAAAAAAATCAAATGTGTAAAAAATATACATATATTATACAAATTCATTGTAAACAAAAGGATAACTGGCGATTAAGTGTTCTAAAAACACGAACATCAAAAAAATAAAAAAAGCAAAAAATAAAAAATGTAAATTTTTTGAAAAGTAAAAAATTGATAAATAAAGGCAAAAGGGAATATAATGCAAAAACCACTCAAAAAGTGTTCCAAAAGTATTGATTTCTGCAAAAAAAGAAGAGTATAATCAAAGTGTAGAAAGTAGGAGGAAATCAAGATGTCAGACACTTACACAAAAATAACTCTTGACGTCATCAAGAGAAATGGAAAAAAAGTCACGTTTGATGCTAGTAAAATTGCAATCGCTATTAAAAAAGGTTTTGATAGTGTAGTTACAAAAACAAACGAACAAGAAGAAGAATGCAAAGTTTATACGGAGAAAGATATTAATAAAGTATATCTTGGCGTTATTAAAACAATTGAGAAAAAATACAAAAATGAAACGAAAATAAAAATTGAAGAAATTCAGGATTTAATTGAAGAAGAGCTTGGAAAACAAGGATATAATGATGTTAGAACTTCATTTTCTGAATATAGGGAAAGAAGAAATCAATCAAGAGAATTATTTTCCGATGATAAGCGTCTACATAAGTTTTTAAAAACATTAGAGGGTCTTGGATTAAAGTCAGCTAATGAAGATGATACTAAAAGAGAAAATGCCAATATTGATGGAGATAGTGCCATGGGTACTATGCTTCAGTATGGAAGTACGGTATCTAAAGAGTTTGCAAAAGCTTATTTGATGAAGAAAAGATTCAGTCAGGCTCATGATGAAGGAGATATTCATATTCATGATATGGACTTCTTAGCAATGGGAACCACTACTTGTATGCAGATTGAATTAGATCGTCTATTCAAAAATGGATTTTCGACTGGGCATGGACATTTGAGAACACCAAAAGGAATTGGTTCTTACAGTGCTCTTGCAGCTATCGCTATTCAATCTAACCAAAATGATCAACATGGTGGTCAAAGTATTCCTGCTTTTGATTATTATTTAGCACCTGGTGTACTAAAAACATTCAAGAAAGAATTTAAACAACAAATATTTGATTTGCTAGATTATTGTGATTTATTTGATTTTATCAATATGGATAAAATTGCAAAAGAAATTGATAAATTGACAACCATAGAATTTGATATTGAAAGATTTCAGCATATTTATGGAGATTCTTCTACCATCAAAAGACTATTTGTAAAATCGTATGATCGCGCACTAGCTAAGACGAATCGTCAAACTTATCAAGCAATGGAAGCTTTTGTTCATAATTTAAATACGATGCATTCTAGAGCAGGAGCTCAAGTACCGTTTTCAAGTATTAACTTAGGTACGGATACTTCAGCAGAAGGAAGAATGGTTATTAAGAATTTCTTAGAAGCAACGGAAGCTGGACTTGGAAAAGGCGAAACACCAATTTTCCCAGTTTCTATCTTTAAAGTAAAAGAGGGTGTCAATTATAATCCAGAGGATCCTAACTATGATTTGTTTAAATTAGCTTGTAAGGTATCTGCAAAGAGATTATTCCCAAATTTCTCATTCTTAGATGCTCCATTTAATTTAGAGTACTATAAAGAAGGAGATTTTAGAACAGAAGTTGGTTATATGGGTTGTCGTACACGTGTTATGGCAGATGTTACCGACCCAGATAATCAAACAACAGGTGGACGTGGAAATTTATCATTTACTTCTATTAACTTACCAAGACTTGGTATTAAGCATGGTATTTGCTTGAAAGAAAGAGAAAAAGCAGATATGAAAGGCTTCTATGAAGATTTGGGAGAAATGATGGATTTGGTTCGTGATCAATTACTTGAAAGATTTGAGGTTCAATGTAATAAGAGAGTATATAACTTTCCATTCTTACTTGCTTCTGGTGTATGGACGGATGGAGATAAGTTAAAACCAACGGACCGTTTAAGAAAAATTTTAAAACATGGAACTTTAACGATTGGATTTATTGGATTGGCAGAAACGTTAAAAGCCTTAATTGGAAAACATCATGGGGAAAGTGAAGAGGCTCAAAAATTGGGACTTGAAATTATTACCTTTATGAGAAAAAGATGCAATGAGTATTGCCAGAAATATAATTTGAACTTTACGTTAATTGCAACCCCTGCAGAAGGTTTGTCAGGACGTTTTGTAGGAATCGATAAAGCCATTTATGGAAATATCAAAGGAGTAACGGATAGAAGTTATTATACGAACTCTTTCCACATTCCCGTTTATTTCAACATTAGTATTAAAAATAAGATTGCCTTAGAGGCACCATATCATGCTTTAACGAATGGTGGACATATCTCTTATATAGAGTTAGATGGAGATACTGTTCAAAATGTAGAAGCTTTCGAAAGCGTTATTCGCTTAATGAAAGAATCTGGTATTGGTTATGGAGCTATTAACCATCCAGTAGATCGTGATCCTGTTTGTGGATATGTTGGTGTTATCAACGATGTCTGCCCAGGATGTGGACGCAAAGAATTTGATAGCGTACCACTAGAAGAAATAAAAAGCCTTAATTGTGGCTGTTAATAAAGAAGGAGGATAAAAAATATGGAAAAATTAGTTGGTGAAGGTGTAGGATTTGAAAGAATTAGAAGAGTGACAGGATATCTTTCAGGAGATGTAAAACGTTTTAACAATGGAAAGAGAGCAGAGGAAAGAGATAGAGTAAAACATACTGGAATCAAAGAAATTAAATGCTCTATTAAAACTGCTGAAGCAAAATAATGGTAATTCGATTAGCGAGTGAGTTACAATTAGATAGTGTGGTAGATGGAACGGGGATTAGGACGGTAGTTTGGACACAGGGATGTCTCCATAATTGTCCTGGCTGTCATAATCCTTCTACACATGATTTTGATGGTGGTTTTGAGAAAGATGTCGATGAAATGATCGAAGAAATCTCTGAACTAGAAGCTCAAGATGGAGTAACTTTTAGTGGGGGAGATCCGTTTTATCAACCGGAAGCATGTGCGTTGATTGCTCGTGCTGTTCATAAATATAAAATGGATGTATGGTGTTATACGGGATTTACCTTTGAAGAATTGCTTGATATGAGTAAAAAAAATCCAGCTATTATGGATTTCTTGAAACAGATTGATATCTTAGTAGATGGAAGATTTATCATGGCAAAACATAGTTACAATTTAAAATTTAGAGGATCTAGTAATCAGAGAATTATCGATGTGAAAGCTAGCTTGAAAAAACAAAAAGTAGTAATTGCTATGGTGGATGATGTAGATACGAATTCTAACCGTGGCAGATACGAGAATATGGGACTATATGTATAAAGAAAAGAGATGATGTTTAGTCATCTCTTTCTTTTTCTGATTTGATAATTTTACCAGTAGTAGCATTAATTTCATATTCGTATTCGTATCCGTTATAGAGAAATTCCACACTATATTCCTGGTCATCTCTATCAAGTTCAACTTTTAAATTTTGAGGATTTTTGATACCGGCATGGTTAAGAGCAATTTCTTTTGCTTTGTCAGAAGAAATAAAATTAGTATTACTATTTCGACTTGCCGATTCGTCTAATTCTTTTTCTGATTTGATAATTTTACCAGTAACAGCATTAATTTCATATTCATATTCGTATCCATTGTAAGTAAATTCAACACTATATTCTTGATCTTCTCTATCAAGTTCAACTTTTAAATTTTGAGGATTTTTGATACCAGCATGATTAAGGGCAATTTCTTTTGCTTTTTCTGTAGAGATTAAGCTATCAGAATTGTTAGAAGGAGTGTTTGTTTTTTCTTCTTCTTTTTTATTCGTGATGATATCTCCTGTTAAAGCATTAATTTCATATTCATATTCGTTATTATTTTCATAAAATTCTATTTCATAAAGGATAATACCATTTTCCGTATCGAATTCGATTTCGACATATTGAGGATTTTTTACTCCAGCATGATTGAAAGCTATTTCTTTTGCTTTTTCTTCGCCAATATAAGCTTTTGTACTAGCATTTCCTTGCTTTTCTATGCTTGATAAACTACTTTCCTTACCTTGGGTAAGAATATTAATTTCATTAATTGATAAATCTACTAAGTCTTCTACTGTTAGAAGTGGATTATTAGCAACCACCTCAAGGATTAATTTTGCTTTTCCAGTAGAGATATGGTATTTTTGCGCTAAGGCATCTATCTCTGATTTCTTTTCTTTATTAGAAGTTTCTGATAAGGTTTGACTTAGAATAGAACCTTCTATTTTATCCGTATTTAAAATCTGATTAATTTTTTGGGCTAATTCTTGACGAAGTTCCTCTGCCTTTTTTGGATCATCATTATCAACAGAAATTAAAATAGAATTGGATAGGTCGTCTAGATAACCTTTGGTAACCATAGATCCGATAATAGCGTTTAAAGCGACATCTATATCGACATTTTTTAAATCCATATCCTTTAGAATTTCTTCGGCATCTTCATTTAAGGCACTCCATTTTACTACTTTTTCATGTTTATTAACTTCTAGTTGAATACTAGGGTTAACATCAATTTCAATAATAGAGTCAACTGCGTGATTTCCTTGATAAACATAGAAAAATCCGCTAAACATTAATAAGAATGTAAATGCAATAGAAAGTTTCCACCACCAACCCTGATTTTTTTTATTTTTTTCCATATCATAATTCCTTTCTTCTTTTTGACTTTTTGAGAGAATTTGAGCAAATTGATCGGGAACCTGTTCATCGAATAAGTTAAATAATTTTTTTTGTATTTCCTCTTTATTCATGTTCTTCCTCCATTTCTTTTAATTTTTTAATCGCACGATGATACTTTGATAGAACAGTCGATAAATTACTATTTAAAAGAGTTGCAATCTCACGGTGTTTAAATCCCCATAATAGATGTAGTAAAATAATGTTTCGTTCTTCTTCTTTTAGTTGTTCCATGAAAAATTGAAATACGAGTTGATCTTCTTTTTTAGAAAATGGGATACTATTTTCATTTCCTTCCAGTTCTACGGTTATTCTTTTTTTCCGCAGCTTGGTAAGGGCGGCATTTCTAGTGATAGTAAATATCCAGTTCATTGGCTTTTGATTTGGTTGATAAGAATCTATTTCTCGGTAAAGAGTGATAAAGACATCTTGGACATTGTCTAGAGCATCCTCTTTATTTTTTAATAGAGATAGGCTGTAGGCATAAATAGGTGCCTTTAGATGAATATATAACTCATGGAAGGATTCCTCATCCTTGATGTTGGAAAGTAATGTTTCTAAAAAAGAAGCATGAAAATTTAAACCTTGTGATTGCTTCATGATTTTGCCCCTCTCACTATAATAACGCAGGTAAATGCCTTTTTATTGCATTTTTATTGTAAAATATTTTTGTGAAAATAACAATGGCAAGTTTATGAGTGGAAAAAACATGGAAAACATATTATAATAGTTTTAGGTGATGATATGCATTCTAAAATAACAGTTGTATTTATGGGAACGCCGGACTTTAGTGTACCGGTGTTAAAAATGTTAATTGAAAATTATGAGGTAGTAGGAGTGGTCGCACAACCTGATAAACCAGTTGGACGTTCAGGAAAACTTGGTATCTCGCCAGTCAAACAAGTGGCACTAGAATATCATATCCCTATTTATCAACCAGTAAAGATACGAAAAGAGTATGAAGATATTTTAAAGTTAAATCCAGATATCATCGTTACTTGTGCTTATGGACAAATTATTCCAAAAGAAGTACTAGATTCTCCGAAATATGGATGCATTAATGTTCATGCTTCTTTGCTTCCAAAACATCGTGGAGGGGCACCGATTCACCATGCTATTTTAGAAGGAGATACGAAAACTGGTGTGACAATCATGTATATGGATGTAGGAATGGATGATGGGGATATTATTAGACAACGAGAAATTCCTATAGAAGATGTGGATACCGCAGAGTCATTATTCGAGAAATTGAGTATACTAGGAAGAGATTTATTAAAAGAAACGTTACCAGATATTATTAGTGGAAATATTGAAAGAATTAAACAAAGCGAAGAGGAAGCTACTTTTTCATATAATATTACAAAGGAAGAAGAAAAAGTAGATTTTACGAAAACGAGAAGAGAAGTCTATAATCAAATACGCGGTTTAAATAGTTTTCCAGGTGCGTACACATTATTGAATGGCAGTCGTATGAAGATATGGGAATCTAAAATAGGAAAAGAGTATACAGGTAAGATACCAGGAGAGATTATCCAAGTTGGAAAAGAAGGAATTCATGTAGCGGTTAAAGATGGCGAAATTATTTTGACATTGATTCAGCCAGAAGGAAAAAAGAGAATGAAAGCACAAGATTATATGAATGGTTATCCAAATAAAGAAGAACTTGTAGGAAAAATATTGGGGTAGTGTATGGGGAAAATTAAAAAACTTTATCATGCATATAAAGATATTAAGAAGAATAATCCACGAAAACATGCTTTTTTACAATTAGGACTCTGGATATTGTTTTTTCTATGTGTTTATATGGCCTTCTTTATATTACCGAAAGCTCCTGTCAGTTACAGTAGTTCTTCTACTAAGAGTGATGACTTCCTAGAAAATTATCAGTCTAGAGAGAATTTCCAATATCACATGACATTCACATATAATGAGAATACGCAGCTACTAGAAGGAACTTATTATGAAAAGAAGAATTATATTACTTATGCAAATAAAGAGTATTTTGTGGAAGATGGAATATCTTATGTAGTGGATAGTGCTTTGCAAACATTAAAAGAAGAAAGACCTTTTTTCATTCAATTATCGATAAAAGAATTATCTCCTTCTACCATCTCTCTTTGGATTCAAAATGGTACTTTAGAAGAACAGATGAAATATAAAGATGGTAGGATAAAAACAACTTATCGCTATGAAATTGAAGCCGGTTCGGAAATCTTATTAACTGTATTAGAGGAGGACTATGAAATTCAAGAAGTAGAATTAGATTTAACCAATTATTTAATGTCTAAAAATATGGTTTATTCTTCTTTTAAAGTAGATATTACTTATAGTGAAATTAACAATTTAATGTCATATTCTAAAAATTATGATCAATATCAAAAAGTGGAGGTGGAAGATGATACAGTTGAAAACAGATTCTAGAAAAGTAGTGGCAGGAGATACCTTTGTTGCTTTAAGGGGCATTTCTAGTGATGGACATGACTACATAGAAAAAGCTATCCATAATGGTGCGACTAAAATAGTAGCAGAAGAAGGATCCTATTCCGTAGAGACAGAAATTGTTCCAGACACTCGTATTTATTTAGAAAATTATTTAAAGGAAACGTATCAAGGGGTATTAAATCAGTTAACTATTATCGGAATTACTGGTACCAATGGAAAAACTACTTCCGCTTATCTATTATATGAAGCATTACGTGCCATTGGTAGAAAAGCATCTTATATAGGCACTATAGGATTTTATAAAGAAAAGAAAATGAAAGATTTACCGAATACTTCTCCCGATATCTGTGATATGTATGACATGTTAGTAGAATCCTATGAAACAGGATGTAAATACGTTGTTATGGAAGTAAGCAGTCAAGGATTATCCTATGGGAGGCTAAATGGTATTCCTTTTGATTATGCCATATTTACGAATCTTACACAGGATCATTTAGATTATCATAAGACAATGGATAATTATGCGAAAGCAAAAGAACAGTTATTTTATCAAGTAAAAGAGGGTGGAAAATCTATTATTAATATAGATGATCCTTATCATGAACGATTTGAAATTGGCGATGTTATCACTTATGGATTTCAAAAAAGTGATTATCAATTACAGAACGTATCTTTACAAAAATATGGCAGTGAATTTACAGTAAATGATTTACATATTCATACCTCACTTATCGGAAGATACAATGTTTATAATGTCCTTTGTGGTGTGATTATTTTAGATTTATTAGGAATTGATAAGAATACTATTGAGAGTGTCATGCCAACATTAACGCCACCACCAGGTAGAATGGATATTATTCCTTTTTTTGGAAATACCGTTATCGTGGACTATGCTCATACTCCAGATGCGATGGAAAATATCTTTCGGACAGTTCAAGAAATACCGCATAATAAGACGTATGTTGTTTTTGGATGTACGGGAAGTAGGGATGCTAAAAAAAGACCTATTATGATGTCTTTAGCATTACAAAATGCTGATTATGTTGTTGTTACGAGTGATGATTTACATGAAGAACGATTTGAGGATATTGTAGCGGATATGTTAGAAGGTGTAACTTCTAACCATTATATGGTAGAACCAAACCGAATGGAAGCTGTTCGTTATGCGACAAAATTATTAAAAGAACAAGACATTTTACTAATTTTAGGAAAAGGTCATGAGGAGTTTATCATTGTGAAAGATGATAGAATTCCTTATAACGACCGGAAGGCAGTAGAACAGTTAATCGAAGAGAGAAAAAGGGAAATGTTAAGAGTTGATTAGTCAACTCTTTTTTCACGTTAGGACATATTTCTCATAAGATATACTGAGGTGTTCTTATGTTAAAATGTGATTCTAGAAAAGTAGTGGAGGGAGATACCTTTTTAGCGATGAAAGGTACCCATTATGATGGCCATAATTTTATCAAAGAAGCCATTGCGGCAGGTGCGACTAAAATTATCGCCGAATATGGAGAATACGAAGTAGAAACAGAAATTGTTCCTAGTACGAAGAAATATTTGACAGAGTATGCGAAAAAAAATATGGTACCACTTCCAGTAATTGGGGTAACAGGTACGAATGGTAAGACGACTACCTGCTTTTTAATATGGCAACTTTGTTGGCAACTTGGTATTCCTTGTAGTTATATTGGAACATTAGGATTTTATACCAAAGAAAAAGTCAAAGATTTAACAAATACAACACCAGGGGAAGAAGAATTGTTAGAACTATTTCAACAGAGTTATGAAGAAGGCTGCAAAATGGCAGTAATGGAAGTAAGTAGTCAAGCATTAGATCAAGGAAGAGTAGATTTTTTAACTTTTGATTATGCAATATTTACAAATCTTACGCAAGATCATTTAGATTACCATTTGACGATGGAGAATTATTTAAAAGCAAAGCAAAAATTATTTGAAAAAGTGAAAGAAGGGGGAGTATCCATTATTAATGGGGATGACCCTTGTGCTTCGTTCTTTGAGAAAAACAATTATGTTACCTACGGTTGTTCCCATACGGATTATGAAATAGAGATATTACCGAAAGGATTTAAAATCAATGAAGAAGAGTATCAAATGAAACTTTTAGGGAATTATAATGTTTATAATATGACGGCTGCTATTTGCTTATTTTATCAAATGGGATATACCTATCATGATTTAAAAGATTCCATTTTAAATTGTCATTCCCCAGAAGGAAGGATGGATTCCATCTCTTATGGTGAAAATGATATCGTTATTGATTATGCTCATACCCCGGATGCCTTAGAGAATATTTTAGATGCCGTTCGTGAGATGGATTACCATAAAATTATTACGATTATTGGTTGTGGTGGCGATAGAGATAAATCTAAAAGACCGGTAATGGGAGAAATTGCTACCAGAAAATCAGATTATGTTATTTTTACAAGTGATAATCCTAGAAGTGAGAATCCTATGCGCATTTTGAAAGATATCACTTCTAATCTTGACAATATCAATTATGAAATAGAGTCAAATCGTGAGATTGCTATCAAAAAGGGTATACAACTATTGACAAAAAATGATATACTATTAGTGCTTGGAAAAGGCCACGAAAAGTATCAAATTATAGGAAATGAAAAAATATTTTTTGATGATAAAAAGGTGGTTTCCGATTATATTAGGGGATGATTAAATGCTTGTAATAACCAAAGCCATGTTAGCGATGATGATTGGTTTTATCATTGCGGTTATTTTTGGACTTATTGCAGTTCCTTTACTGAAGAAATTGGCACATCAAAAGGTAAGCACTTATTTGGAAAAAAGCCATCATGATAAAGATGGCACACCGACGATGGGGGGGATTATTTTTATTATTCCAACCATTACAGCTATTATTATTTTATTATTGATGGGGAAAGTAGAATTTTCCTATAACTTGCTAATTGTCATCTTTGTCTTTCTGGCTTATGCCGCTTTGGGATTTATAGATGACTTCCTGATTATAAAAAGACATAACAATGTTGGACTTACGGAATTTCAAAAGTTAGCAGGTCAATTATTCATTGCGCTAGTTTTCTTTGCTATTTATATGCGAGGAGGAGCAGAACCTGTCTTAGATATTTATACATTAGGAATACGAATTGATATGGGTTGGTTTTATGGCGTATTTTTGTTATTTGTATTAGTAGCTAGTAGTAATGCTGTTAATATTACTGATGGGCTGGATGGTTTAGCTGGTGGATTATCCGTAATGGCATTTTTAGCTTTCGCCCTTATTAGTTGGAATAGTAGTGCGATAGCAGGAACAGAAGATATTGCTATTTTCTGCTTTGTATTAGTAGGATCATTACTTGGCTTTTTGGTTTATAATACGCATCCTGCGAAAGTATTTATGGGAGATACCGGTTCCCTTTCGTTGGGGGCTACTTTGGCATCTGTTGCCATTATCTCTCAACATGAAATCACATTATTAGTCGTTGCCGGAGTTTTTATTTTTGAAACTTTAGTATGTATTATCCAAATTATTAGTATGGTTTACTTCCATAGAAAAGTATTTTTAATGACACCTTTTCATCACCACTTAGAAAAACTAGGATGGGATGAGAGAGATATCGTGAAATTTTTTTGGGTAATTGGTTTAATTTTAAGTATGTCAGCGATTATTTTTGGAGTATGGATTTAAGAGGAAAAAATATTTTTTCCTTTTTTTATGGGAAAAGCATTATTTGATAGAGTGCTTTTTTAATTGAAAAGGAGGGGAAACGGTGCTATAATGATTAGTAGGATAGGAGTATGTGAAGTGAAGAGAAGTATAAATTTTATATTAGCATTTGCTATGTTATTTAGCATGATAATGCCAGTAAGTGCCAAAAGTAAAACTTTGTATGAAGCAATAGCAGAGCAAGCAGTTAGAGATGACATCAAAAGTGAATTTGTAGAGAGTGATAAAGGAATTGATTTTTCGGAGCCATGGGAATATTATGGTAGTTATAACTATGACCATACGATTGCTAATGGAAAAGGAGTATATACTATCGCATCTACATTAAAGGATAAATATCCAATCCATTATTATCGTGGTGCCGTAGATAACAACCATGTGTTATTAGAAGGAAATTGCTATTTAATTGTCAGAACAACGGATACTGGTGGAGTTA
The DNA here is from genome assembly GCA_947629445.1 of uncultured Bacilli bacterium. GTDB lineage: Bacteria > Bacillota_I > Bacilli_A > RF39 > UBA660 > UBA5578. Next base: position 107,076 of record CANRDU010000002.1, on the reverse strand, counting down.
AAATCATGTATGATGGAAAAGCAGGAAGTGATGGAACTTGCGTTAATACTACTTTTGATCCTAGTTTATTAAAATGGTATGGTTTTGAAGACGGTAGTGAGAGAGGTTACATGGAAGAAAAAGGCGATTCTAGTTTCTTAGATTGGTCTTGGGATTATAGTCCTGAAGGAAATTATGTTAACACTCAAGCTGAGTTGGAATGGAATACTTTTCTATCAGTCGAAAGTGATTCTTTGCGTGATTATGAGAATTTCTTATTTGCTGATGAAGTAACTTTTAAAGATGGAAAATATTATTTGGAAAATCCAGAAAGTTATCAGTCCATGTCTAAAAATGAGTTAAAAAATAAGTACACTTGTAAGAATAATGAAGAGAGTTGTGAATCCATATACCATATTGAGGAAAATTTCTCAGATGATGATTATTGGATTCCTTATACCATTTATCATAACGGAGATACTTATGAAAGTACGATGGCTGAATTAGAAGGAAAAAAGTTGGTCTTAGGTCATGATGTAAAGTATAAGAATGGAAAATATACTTTATTGGACACCGTAACTTATCCATTAGAAAACTTAGATACGGTTGAAACAGTATTAACGAAGGAAAAGAATATCGGAAAGAGACATTATGTTTGTTTAAGTGATGATAATACTTGTAAAGAGGTATATTACCTTTATGATTTATATGCTTATTCTGGTGGAGATACTTATGTACATTATGTATTACTTCGAAATGGAGCGATGATAGAAACAGCCCTAGCGAAACTTTATAAATTCTATCAAAAATATATTAATCCCGCTAATGATATTGATTCAGATAGAAAATCTATAGTCGATACTTGGTACCAAAAAAATCTAGTTCCTTATACACATTTATTAGAAGATACTGTTTGGTGTAATGATCGAACTACTAACTTTGGCAATTTTGATATAAATACAAATTTTCGTTTTGGCTATGGATATTTTGTTAATGAATCCGCCTTTTCAACCTATCAACGTCTTGAAGAAGGAAAACCAACTTTAGAATGTTCTAGAAAGGCAGATTCTTTTACCGTTAATAATTCTCAGGGAAACAAAAAGTTAAAATATCCAGTTGGATTATTAACATCTGATGAGATGATGTATATGGGAACAACACATCAATCATGGTGTCCTGGTTATGCGGTAACTTCTATGTCATCAGTTTCTTCTAGAGAGTTGTATGAGCAAAAACTCCCGTTTAAAGATTGGACAGTTAGTAATGATGAGGAATCAACAATAAATAATTCTGTTGCTCCAATTAGTGAATGTAAGGCTAATTCCGCTGTTTTACCAACAGTTTCCTTAAAGAATACAGAAATTTGTGCTGGTACAGGAACTGCAGAAGATCCTTATCGGGTAGGCTATTCCGCATGTGGACTTGAGCCTCCTTTAATTCTCACTGATGATACGTCTATGAAAACACCAAATACTTATGATGATACGATGATGATGATTATGATGTTAGGAATTAGTACCCTTTGTATTATGGGATCTATAAAATTGTTAAAAAGTTTAAGAAGCATATAGGGATTATATGCTTTTTTTATTGTAAATTTTCATTATTATGATATAATTGATAATAGGTGAATAGTATGTTGAATAAGACTAAGGTGGTAGTTACCATTGGACCAGCAACTATGGAAAAGGAACAGATTAAACGGTTAATGCAAAATGGTATGGATGTTGCTAGGCTTAATATGAGTCATGCTAGTTATAATTTTTGTACTGATGTAATAGAAAAAATACAAGAACTAAATGAAGAACTTCATTTGAGTATTGCGGTTATGGTCGATTTAATGGGACCAGAGGTACGTACAGGAACTTTTACCAATGGACAAGCTTATTTCCGAAAAGGAGATAAAGTACGCATTTATATGGATTCTGTAGAAGGAGATAGTACCAAATTTTCTGTTAACTATAGTGATTTGATAAAAGAAGTTCAGTATAACAGTATTATCAAAGTAAAAGATGGACTTATGCTTTTTGAAGTGATTAGTATCGAAAAAGATTTTCTTTTATGCGAAGTACTAACAGATGGTATTATTGAGGATAAACAAAGTGTTGCGGTAGAGGGTGTGAAATTACATTTACCAAGAATGACTAAGAAAGATGAAACAGACATTGTTTTTGCTCATAAAATGAATGTTGACTTTCTAGCGCTTTCTCACGTTAGTTGTCAGGAAGATGTCCTCGCTGCTAGTGATATTTTAATAGGACTTAAAAATGACCACATCGGTATTATTTCTAAAATAGAAAATGAGGATGCGGTAAATAATTTAGATGAAATTATTCGAGTCAGTGATGGTCTTATGGTAGCTCGTGGTGACTTAGGGGTGGATATTCCCCTAGAAAGAGTACCGGGAGTGCAGAAGAAAATTATTGATAAATGTCATAGAGCAGGAATTGTCAGTATTGTGGCAACAGAATTATTATCTTCTATGGAAACGACCATTCGTCCGACAAGAGCAGAAGTTAGTGATGTTGCGAATGCGGTACTAGATGGTGCCGATGCCGTTATGTTAAGTAATGAAACAACCGTTGGTAAGTTTCCAATTGAAACACTGAATATGATGGAAAAAATTATTAATTCTGCTGAAAAAGATATTGATTATTTAGAATTCTTAGAGAGACATGAAGAAAAAGATAAAGATATTACCGGAATGATTTCTCGTAGTGTTGCAGAATGTGCCAGTAAGTTAAATTGTTCCAGTATCATTGCTCCCACTATGAGTGGGTATACGGCACGTAAGATGAGTAATTGTAGACCAAGTTGTCCAATTATTGCGGTGAGTCCTAATCCATCAACAGTAAAATCTTTACAACTTCATTTTGCTGTTAATCCCGTATTGATAGAAGAATTAAAAGATTTTGATAAAATTATTGAGGTATCTAAGAAAGTCACATTTGATTTAATTTCGACAAAACCAGGCGATAAAATTATTATTACTGGTGGATATCCATTTAAAGAAGTGAAAAGTACTAACTTTATGAAAATAGAAGAATTATAGAAAAAGGGTGATAATATGTATGATTTAGGAGATCAATTTGCGCTCGATTTAGGAAAAGCAAAAGCGAATCCTTATAGTGTGTTAACTGGTGCAAAATATCGTATTACCGTATTGACGGAGAGGCTAGTAAGATTAGAATATAGTCCTAATGGTGTTTTTGAGGATAGACCAACAGAACTTGTATTTTGTAGAAATTTTCCACAAGTAGAAGTAAATGTTAGTAATACGGATACAACTATCGTTTTAGAGACTAAGTATTTTATTTTGACATATGTAAAAGAGGCACCATTCAAAGGGTCAAGTATGAATAAGACTTCTAATTTAAAAGTAGAGTTAAAGGGTACTGATCGTGTATGGTATTATGGACATCCAGAGGTTCGTAATTATTTAGCGCCTTTGCTTCAAGCTACTGATAGTAAAGAAGATGATGCTAGATACAATATGAAAGGTCTTTATTCCATTGATGGTTTTGCTTCTATTGATGATTCTAATTCTAAAGTCTTTAATGCTCGTGGAAATTGTCTAGAAAGGGAAAATCCAGAGACAGATATCTATCTATTTATGTATTTTAGGGATTTCTCTTTGTGCTTAAAAGATTATTATATGTTAACCGGATATCCTGCTCTTATTCCAAGATATGCTTTAGGAAACTGGTGGAGTAGGAATGATAGTTATACAGAGGAAAAATTAGAAGAGTTAATTACCGATTTTGAAACAAATGAAATTCCGATGTCTATTATTATGTTAGATAAGGATTGGCATATTCGTTTAAAAGATGGAGAACGTCATTTAAAGACAGGATTCACTTTTAATGGGGAATATATCCAAAACCCAACAGGATTAGTGGAACTAATGCATACAAAAGGAATTCGTATTGGACTTAATATTAATCCAATAGAAGGTTTTTATCCTATTGATGCTTATTATGAAGAGGCCAAAAAATATTTAGCATCACTTCCAAATGGTGTCATTCCATTTAATGTCTATGATGCGAAAACCGTAGACGTATATTTAAAAATTTTTATCCATCCATTGGATAATTTCGGAATCGATTTCTTCTGGATTGACTGGTATGATAAAGATAGAACTCCAGAATTGACGCTTCTTAAACATTATCATTTTTACGATATGATGAGAAATTATAAACGTAGACCAATGGTATATGGATATAATTCAGCCGTAGCTGCCCATCGTTATCCTGTATTATATGCCGGAAAATCGACGGTTAGTTGGGATACGTTGAAAGCTATTCCGTTCTATAATGGAAAAGCTACGAATATTGGTGTTAGTTGGTGGAGTCATGATATTGGTGGGTTCTTCTATGGAACAGAAGATAATGAATTATATGAAAGATTTGTTCAATTAGGTACTTTTTCTCCTATTTTGAAGTTAAGTGCAGATGTAGGAAGATTTTACAAGAGAGAACCATGGCGTTGGGATATGAAAACCTATGCGATTGCAAAGGATTATCTTCAGTTACGTCATAAGTTAATTCCATATTTATATTCGGAAGCCTATAAGTATTACAAGTATGGAATTCCTCTTATTCAACCAATTTATTATCGTTATCCAGAATTATATGATGATTCTTTATATCGCAATGAATATTATTTTGGAAGCCAATTCTTTATTTGTCCAATTACGACAAAGAAAGAACTTGTCATGAATCGTGTTATTCAAAAATTCTTCTTACCAGAAGGAATTTGGTATGATTTCGTAACGGGTAAAAAATTCCCAGGTGGTCATAAATATGTATCATTCTTCCGTGATCAAGATTATCCAGTATTTGCGAAAGCAGGAGCGATTATTCCACTTGCTCATAATGAGAATTTAAATGATACAACTCCTCCAAAAGATATGGAAATTCACATTTTCCCTGGGGAAAGTAATAATTATCGTCTCTATGAGGATGACGGAGTTAGTGACCTATACTTAAAAGGATATTATTTACTTACTTTAATAGACTATAACTATTTACCGAATAATTATACGGTAATTATTAGACCTCTTGAAGGAAAAAGTGGTATTATTCCGGAAACCCGTAACTATAAGTTTAGATTCCGTAATACAAAAAGATCTACTGATGTTACCGCATTCATTCGTGATGCGAAAACAGAGTGTGTAACTTCTGTAGAAGGCCCTGACTTTATTGTTGAAGTAAAAGATGTTCCAACTACTCAGCAATTAACCATTAACTGTAAGGGTAAAGATATTGAGATGGATGCCATAAGAATTATTATGGAAGATGTCGAGTCCATCATTAGTGATCTTCCAATTCCAACGAAGATGAAAGAACAAATTTACGCTATCTTTATTAAGGATGAGGATATTAATAAAAAGAGAATTGCTATTCGTAAACTAGGTCAAGGAAAAGATAGCCTTGAAACAAAATATGTTCAATTATTTATAAAATTACTTGAATATATTAGTCAAGTGTAATATAATATGGTACATAAGGCGTTGAGAAAGAGTAGTAGTAGTTTATAAATCACTAGAGAGAAAGTGGTTGGTGGAAACTTTCGATGGAAGACTATGAACTCGCTTTGGAGCTTCTCTCATAGAGAGACGTAATCTGCGTTAAAGATTAAGTGCATAATAAAAGTATTATGAAGAAGGGTGGTACCGCGGTTTTTCGTCCCTTCATCATGATACTTTTTTTGTTAAGGAGGAAAAAAAATGAAAGAATTGCTGATATGGTTAGGGATGTTTTTACTCATTTATTTGTTTTATGAATTATTTGTAATCCATAAACCAAAGGCACTAGAAAATATGAAGGATGGTAAAGAACTATCCCTTTTATCTAAGAAATACCATTTAGATTATCGTAAGATTAATTTGAAATCGTTAGTACGAATGGTTGCTCTTTCTAATGCTTTTATTATAGCAACCGTAGTGATGATTGTATGTTTACTGCAAAATTGGATTACGAGTTCGTTCTTATGGATTATATCGGTATTAGTAGTAGGAACTTTACTATTAATTCCTCTTATCTTAATTCTTTATAGCAGGATTGGTATTTATTATAGTAAAAAACAAAAAGGAGGAAAATAAAATGAATTATGATTTTAAGAAAATAGAAGCAAAATGGCAAAAGTACTGGGATGACCATCATACCTTTGAGGCAAAGAATGGTAGTGAAAAAGAGCCTTATTATGTATTAGTAGAATTTCCATATCCATCTGGATCAGGCCTTCATGTAGGACATGTTAGAAGTTATACTGCCCAAGATGCCATTGTTCGTATGAAAAGAATGCAGGGATTCAATGTTTTATATCCAATGGGATGGGATGCTTTTGGTGCTCCAGCGGAGCAGTATGCTATTCAAAACCATATTCATCCAAAAGATGCGGTAAGAGAAAACATTAAAACTTTTAAAGGTCAGATGAAATCTTTAGGATTTTCATTTGATTGGAGTCGTGAATTTTCAACGACAGATCCAGAATATTATAAATGGACACAGTGGCAATTTTTACAATTCTATAAACATGGTATGGCTTATAAGGATACGATTGCTGTTAACTGGTGTCCAAAATGTAAAACAGTTCTTTCTAATGAAGATGCTGCTGGTGGTGTCTGTGAAAGATGTGGAGAAGCAGTTGTTCAAAAACAAAAATCACAATGGTTACTTAGAATGTCTAATTATGCCGAGGATTTGCTAGAAGGATTAAAGAATACTAACTTTGCTGAAAAAGTGAAATTAGGACAAATTAATTGGATTGGTAAATCAGAAGGAGTCGAAGTAGATGTTGAAATCGTAGGTGGGGGAAAATTCTCTATCTTTACCACCTGTATTGAGACAATCTATGGTATTACTTTCTTTGTTATCGCACCAGATGGTAAATTAATTCAAGAGTTAATGCCTAGAGTTGAAAATAAAGAAGAAGTAGAAGCTTATATCGCCGAAACTGCCCGTAAATCGAATATGGATAGAACAGAATTAAATAAAGGTAAGAGTGGTGTCGAAGTTAAAGGTATCCGCGCTATTAACCCAGTAAATGGAATGGAAGTTCCAATCTTCTTGGGAGATTTTGTTTTAGGAGATTATGGTACGGGAGCAGTTATGGCTGTACCATCTCATGATCAGAGAGACTTTGAATATGCGCAAGAGCATCATCTAGATATTATTCCCGTTATTAGTGGTAGGGATGTTACAGAATGTGCTTATGAGAAATATGATTACCTAGAAAATAAGGATGCTAAATTGATTAATTCTGGGGAGTTTACTGGTTATAGTGTACCGGATGCCAAAGTGGCAATTACAGATATGCTTGCTAGTAAGGGTATTGCTCGTAAAGTAAATAATTATAAAATGAGAGACTGGGTTTTCTCAAGACAAAGATTCTGGGGAGAACCAATTCCTATGATTCATTGTGAAAAGTGTGGATGGGTCCCGATGAAGGAAGAAGAATTACCACTTTTACTTCCAGATGTAGCGGAATATGAACCAACGGATACCGGAGAAAGCCCACTTGCTAAAATTACGGATTGGGTCAATACGACTTGTCCAAACTGTGGAGGACCAGCTGTTAGAGAGACAGATACGATGCCAAATTGGGCTGGATCTAGTTGGTATTTCCTTCGGTTTATGGATGCTCATAATGATTCGGCATTTGCTAGTATGGATGCCATGAAATATTGGAAGAGAGTAGACTGGTATAATGGTGGTATGGAGCATACAGCTCGTCACTTACTTTATGCACGCTTTTGGGTACAATTCTTATATAACATTGGATTAGTACCAAGCAAGGAAATGATTTGGACTCGTGTAAGCCATGGTATGATTTTAGGATCTAATGGTGAGAAGATGAGTAAATCCAAAGGAAATGTCATTAATCCTGATGATATCGTAAAGGAAATGGGTGCGGATGCCCTTCGTACTTATGAAATGTTTATTGGGGATTATGAGAAAGATGCCTCTTGGTCTACGAATGGTCTTAAGGGATGTAAAAAATTCCTAGATCGTATTTGGAGATTACAAGAAAAATTGAATGATAAAGATGGATATACGAAAGAAACACTTATTCATCAAACGATTCGTAAAGTTACGAATGATTTAAATACGATGAAATATAATACGGCCGTATCTGCCTTGATGATTCTATTAAATGAATTAGAAAAAGAGGAATCTATAACCAAACAAGATTTAAGGACGATGGTTCACTTGCTTAACCCAATAGCGCCACATATCACAGAAGAAATTAATGAAATTAGCGGATTAGGAGAAATGCTTGCTACTTCGCCATGGCCAACCTATGATGAGGCGAAAACGGTAGAGGATGCCTATGAAATGGTTGTTCAAATTAATGGTAAGGTAAGAGGAAAGATAACCGTATCTACGAGTGCAAGTGAAGAAGAGATGAAAGAATTAGCGCAATCTATTGATAATGTTAAAAATTATTTAGATGGGCATGAAATTGTAAAAATGATTGTAATTCCTAAAAAGTTGGTAAATATTGTTATTAAATAAGTATATTGTGAAAGTATAGGAAGTAATAATATACCTATAATAGGGCATATCCCATAAAAAAAGAAAAATTATTTTTCTTTTTTTATTACTTTTAGTGAAAAATATGGTAAACTAGTAATAGGTGATAGTATGAAGACAGAAGTTACGGAAACAAAAAATGAAAAGAAAGAAGAAAAAAGCAAGAGAGAAGTTCATAAAAAAGCAGAAGAAGTAGTAACCGTAGATAGTCCTATCCGTGAGGGCGCATTAATTCTCGGGCAATATCTTATGAAAAAACTAAAAGAGTATCGTTATGTTATTCTTTTAGATATTATTGTTTTTGCCTTATTATTCTTTTTAATTCCAACGGTTATTTTAGAGGTAAAACCAGTTGTGTGGTTTATTGCCTTTATTGTTTTTACGATTCTTCCAACCATGTGTCTTTATTCTCTTAAAAAATTTAGAGATAAACAGATTATGTTTAGTTTTTTCCTTATTTATCTATTAATTTTTCTAGGATTAAAGCGCTGGGCTTTATTAGATTTATACGGTATTACATCTCATGGATCTCTAGATTATACCGATCCTTGGTTAGATGCGGTATTTGTAACTTGTATTATTGTTTTTTTCCAATACATTGGTATTTTGTTAGTAGATGGTAAAAATAAATTAATGAAAGCGAAGAAGAAAAAAGCAAAAAAGAAAAAAGTAGTCACAGCGTGATTACTTTTTTATATCCATAATAACGGGTAGAATAATTGGATTTCTTCCCGTTTTTTCATAGATGTAAGTCGATAACTGACTTGAAATTTCACTTTTTATTTCACTATAATTTACATGATTATCAATTTTAGAGGTAATAGCCTTAGTACTAATAATTTCTAGTTCTTTGATAAGATCTAAATTTTCTTGTATTTGAACAAAACCTCTTGTCGTAATATTAGGATTTCCTAGTAATTGATTGGTATTTGTATCAATATTGGCAATAACTACCACGATACCATCACTAGACATAATTTTTCTATCTTTCATAACGGCAGAACCAATATCGCCGATACGATTACCATCGATATAGACATCTCCAGCAGGAACGGTTCCTTCTTTTTTTACTTTTCCTTTATAGATAGAAAGAACATCACCATTTTCTAGTACAAAAGTATTTTCTTTTGGCATTCCACATTCAATTGCTAAATCAGCATGGGTTTTAAGCATCCGATATTCACCGTGGAATGGCATAAAATATTTTGGTTCAAATAGCCGAAACATTAATTTTAATTCTTCTTGGTTACCATGTCCTGAGGTATGTACTTCACTAAGAGAAGTATTGGTACATACTTTTACTCCTTGTAAGTATAACTTATTGATAATTTTAGATATACTTAAAGCATTTCCGGGAATAGCAGAAGAACTTAAAATAACAAGATCGTCTGGTTGTAATTTGATTTGCCTATGACTACCATTCGCAATGCGAGATAGAGCCGCTAATGGTTCTCCTTGAGTACCTGTGCAAAGTAGACAAACTTTATTGGGTTCTAAACTATTTGCTTCTTCAGGAGTAATAAATATTTCTCGATGATGGATATATCCTTCATTTAAAGAAATTTCAATATTATTTTCCATACTGCGACCAAATATAGCAATCTTACGATTGTTTCTCTTGCAAGTATCGACAATATGTTTTAACCGATAGATATTAGAAGCAAAAGTTGCGATAATAATACGTCCTGTATGTTCCAAAAATATTTCTGATAGAGCTTCGTCTACCTTAGATTCACTGACACTAAATCCTGGATTTAAAGCATTGGTACTATCGCTTAGTAATAAAGTAACACCACGACTTCCAATCATAGCCATTTTTTGTAGATTAGCCATGGGTCCAATAGGGGTTAAGTCGAACTTAAAATCACCCGTTGTGACAATAGTGCCATTCGGCGTATGAACAACGATACCATGTGAATCTGGAATAGAGTGGGTTGTTCTAAAGAATTCTACTTCCATCGTTTTAAATTTTACTTTTGTTTTTTCCGTATATACATATAAATGATCATAGTGAATATCACGGTCTTCCAATTTTTTTCTAATCAAACCAGCGGCCTGATTTGGCGCATAGATTGCTGGAACATTCACTGTTTGAAGTAAGTAAGGAATACCACCAATATGATCTTCATGCCCGTGTGTAATAAAAAGTGCTTTAATTTTTTTCTCATTTTTTACGAGAAATGAAAAATCTGGAATAATATAATCTATTCCAGGTAACTCACCAGAAGGGAAGGTAATACCGACATCGGTAATGATAATTTCATTATCGCTCATGATGCAGTACATATTCTTGCCGACTTCTCCGAGTCCACCTAGGGCGAATACTTTCGTATCGCCACCGTCGAAACCTTTCAAAATTTTCTCTCCTTTCTAAAATCTCCAAAATTCAACTATTCCATTATACCTTTTTTTCAAGTGTTTGTCTACCTAGGTTTTTCTTCCCGACAAAAGTCTTGACTTATTTTTTAAAATATACTACGATAAGTCTATAATAGGAGGCGCCTATGTTAAAGAAATTAGAATTATTTGAACATGATGATACGATGCGGTTAATTTATGCTTTTCGCTCTTGCATAGGAGATAATCCTGCTTGGGTTTTAGAAAGTGAATATGCTAAAAAAAACCGAGAAATTGCCAAGAGATTATTAGGTGGAAAAGAGTTAGACGATTATTATTTCTTTTTAGGTAGCCGTTTTTATGCCTTTTCTGTTGAAAAAGAAGATAGTGTTATTGCCTGTAAAATGAAGGAATATGAAACCTTTTATGACTTTACAAATCGCCATTTAGAACTAGATTTTTCCTATCATATTCCTAGTCATCAGATTATTGAGTTAGAACCAATTAAAGAGGTAGTAAAGGCGAAAGGGAAAACGAGAAAGAAAGTTGCTTAAAAGCGAATGGATTTCTCTTTTTTTGATGGAAAAAATTCCAATTCTTAGACTTTTATGATACAATGGTAATAGACGTAACTAGGAGGTTTTTACATGGGGTTATTTGATAAATTTAAAAGTCTTTTTAGTAGTAATAAAAAAGAACAAGAGGAAGTAGAAGTATACGATAAAGGACTAGAGAAAACAAGGAAAGAATTTGTTTCTAAGATTAGTCTTTTGAATTTAAAATATAAAAAAGTAAGTCCAGAATATTTTGAAGAGTTGGAAGAGATTCTCATCATGGCTGATATTGGGGTTTCTACTGTCATGGACTTCATTGATCGATTGAAAAAGAGAGTAAAAAAAGAGAATATTGAAGATAGTGAAGATTTACGAGAGATTATTGTCGATGAAATGTTTATTATTTATGTTGATAATAGTATTATGGTAAATAAAATTCAATATGCAGAAAGTGGACCAACCGTTGTTTTATTCGTCGGTGTTAATGGTGTTGGTAAAACAACAACCATCGGTAAGATTGCTTATCGATTAAAAGAAGAAGGCAAAACGGTTCTTTTAGTGGCTGGTGATACCTTTCGTGCTGGAGCCGTTGAGCAAATTGTAGAATGGGGCGAAAGGACGAATTCTCCTGTTGTCTATAAAGAGGGAGCAGATCCTGCTAGTGTTATTTTCGATGGTGTTACAAAGGCAAAGGAAGAAGATTATGATGTCGTGTTGATTGATACAGCTGGTCGTCTTCAAAATAAGGCCAATTTAATGAGTGAATTAGAGAAGATGAATAAAGTAATTGGACGCATTATTCCAGAAGCTCCTCATGAGACCTTGTTAGTAGTGGATGCAACTACTGGTCAAAATGGAATTAGTCAAGCGAAAGAATTTCAAAAGATTACGAATATTACAGGAATTGTTTTAACAAAGTTAGATGGAACCGCCAAGGGTGGAATTGTCCTAGCTATCAAAGAAGCTTTGGGGATTCCTGTTAAGTTTGTCGGGATGGGAGAACAAGCAAAAGATTTACGTACATTTGATATTGAAAAGTATATCTATGGTCTCTTCAAAGATATGTGAGGTGTCTGATGAATTCTGTTAAAATCATTGAATTAAAAGGAAAAAAACAACCGTTTACCGTTATTTTACAAATTGTATCGGTTGTAGCGGTCCTAATTTCTGGGGTTATGTCCTTATTTTCCAATATGTGGATGCCATTATTATATGGAATGTTAAGTTTTGCTTTACTAATTATGGCTTGGAATAATTATAAGTTAGCGAATAGGAAGATAGTAGCAGGAATTTATGTTGTATTTGCTATTGTTACTTTCGTATCGATGATTTTGGAGTTATTATAATGGAAGAATTGGTGTACTTAAATGGTCTTTATGACTATTATGGGGAATTATTAACCGATAAACAGAGAGAGTTTTTTGAAGCTTATTATTTTGATAATTTAACACTACAGGAAATAGCGGAGCAACATGGTATTAGTAGGAATGCTGTGCATAAAGCACTGACTACGATATCAGAAAAATTAAAATATTATGAACAAAAATTAGGTTTTTATGTCAAGACACAAAAAATAAAAGAATGTATAAAAGATGAGGATTTATTACAACAAATTTTGGAAATATTATAAGAAGGGTGAGGATTATGTTCGGAAGAATAGTGTATATTAGTGATAACGTTGCGCATGTATCTGTTCCAAAGGATGCCCCTGTCATTATGAATTTAATGAATATGCATGTGGTGTTTGAGGACGAGGATAAAAAAATTTTAGGGGAAGTAGAAGATGTTTCTGATGAAATTATCAAAATCCGTTTTTTGGGAGAACTAGCCGATAATCAATTTATTGGTGGTGTTTTAAGAAAACCAAATTTAACGGCGACTACTAGAATCATTACGCCAGAAGAACTTAAAATCATTATGGGAGAGCAAAAAGAAGGATCTCTATTATTAGGTATGAGTCCCCTTTACGAGAATACTCCTGTCATGGTAGAGATTAATGAATTATGTAGTAACCATATGGCTATCTTTGGTAATACTGGTAGTGGTAAATCTTACGGAGTTGCTAGATTTATTCAAAGTCTATTCTATAACCCAGACTTTGTTCCTTTTAAGTCTAATTTCATGATTTTTGATGCTTATGGTGAGTATCATAATGCTTTTCAAAACATTAACCAAATTAATCCTAACTACAATTTTAAATTCTATACGACGAATAAAGCACAGTTGCGTGAGGGCGGAGAATTGCTTAGAATTCCTCTATGGCTTTTAAGCATTGATGATTTCGCACTTTTGCTCAATGCAGAAAGACACTCCCAGTTACCAATCATTGAAAGAATGATTAAATTAGTTCGTGTTTTCGCAACAGAGGGGGATGTCAGTACTCGTTATAAGAACCACTTAATTGCCAAAGCTATTATGGATATCATGTATACGAATCAAACTTCTGCTAGTAAGCGAAATGATATATTTTCTATTTTAGCAAGTTGTTCGACCGAGCAATTTAATTTAGAGGCACCAGTACAAGGACTTGGGTATGTTCGTAAATTTAGAGAGTGCTTTTTAATTGATACGTCAGGACAGTTTACTGAAAGTATTTTAATTACTCAATATATTACTTCTTTTATTGACGATAATCTAGAAAAATACGAACCAACCGCTGATCATTTCTTCACATTAGAAGATATGGAGAAGGCCCTTCAATTTACTTTAATTTCTGAAGGATTGCTTCGTAATGAAAGACTTTACGATGAAGCGATTACTTTAAAGGTTAGACTTCACTCTCTTGCCATTGGAGAAGCGAAGGAGTTCTTTAGTTACCCACAATATATTAATATGGAAAATTATGTAGCTTCTCTTGTTACTAAAAATGGTAAAAAAGCCCAGTTAGTTAACTTTAACTTGGAGGATGCAGACGATAGAATTGCTAAAACGATTGTAAAAATTTATTCTAAACTTTTATTTGATTTTACCAAACGTTTAAATGAAAGAGCATCTATTCCATTCCATATTGTACTAGAGGAATCTCACCGTTATGTACAAAATGATAATGATAACTTCCTACTTGGATATAACATTTTCGAAAGAATTGCGAAGGAAGGACGTAAATTTGGTTTGTTGCTCCTTTTGATTTCTCAAAGACCAGTAGAATTATCCGAAACCGTTATTTCACAGTGTACAAACTTCTTAATTTTTAAGATGTCCCATCCAAGGGATTTGGAATACTTAAAAAAGATGTTACCAAATATGAGTTCGGAAATTATGGAAAAACAAAAGAGTTTACAGCCTGGTACTTGTGTAGCATTTGGACGTGCTCTTAAAATACCAATGATTGTTAGAATGCCACTTCCAAATCCAGAACCATATAGTAGTAATGCTGATGTTGTTGGTAGATGGACTCATTAAAGATATAGATTTCTATATCTTTTTTTGATGATAACAACATATATTAAACTGGTGATGACATGAAATTTATCGCTCATCGGGGAAAAGATAAACATTCTTTTTACGAGAATACGAAAGAAGCACTTCTTTGGTGTTTAAAGCAAGATTATATCGATGGGGTAGAATTAGATATTCGTATGACAAAAGATAAAAAATTTATCATTAGTCATAATAGTTCTATTTTATATTTAGGTATTGATTTTTATGGTATTAGAAATGAGACTTTAAAAACATTACAATCCTTAAATTTAGGAACTTTCGATAAACCTCATTTTTTAAATTCTTTAGAGGAATTTTTAGAGGCAGTAGATAGTGATAAAATAATCTTATTAGATGTAAAGGAAGAACGTTCTAACATGGAAGAAGTGATGAAGGAACTTTCTAAAGTATTAGAAAAATATACGCATCTATTTATTTCTGTTTGTAGTTTTCGATATGATATTTATCAGTTAAAAACGAGTTTTCCCGTTGGTTTATTAGTAAGTGATTTTATCAACAAAAATAAAGAGTATAGACCTTTTACATTCCTTTCTGTTTCTAGAGGAGCTTACCCTGATATTACTTCTCCTAAAAAGAAAATGATATGGACTGTTAATCGGAAAGAAGAATTAAAAAACATATCAGATGATATGTTAGTGATTACAGATAAAGCTTATATTTTGGTATCTAAGTAGGCATTATCAATGATAATGGAACACTTTTTATCAATTCTTTTAATCAGATGGATGACATTTCTTTTTTTCTTTCTAGTGGTCGTTATCAGGAGGATGTCCTTTTCCTCTTCTAGTTCTTTTCCCTCTAGTGAGATGACAGGATAATGTTGTTCGCGTAATTTATCTATTACTGTATTTTTTTCTTTATCGGTAATCGCTATAATCATGTTGTTTCCGAGCGCTAAACGTTCTTCAATCAGAGAACCCATATAAGAACCAAAGAAGGTTCCAAAAGAATAAGCAATAATTTTAATAGGATCTGTTTGAATATTGACGAGGACTAAAGACATGGAAAAAATCCAAGAAAAAGACATGAGAAAATTAAGAAAAGCACCGATAAATTTTTTACCATTCGCAATGACAATAATACGGAGAGTAGCAAGAGCATTCTCGATGATTTTTAAACTAAATATTAATAAATATGTGATAGTATCACCCCGTATTAGTTTGCTTTTTTTAAACAATTCTATACGAAGTGGAAGGGAATATGATATAATAAGTACTAGGTGATTAAAATGTTTGAAAGCTTAGGAGAAAGATTACAAAATGCGGTAAATAAAATTAAAGGTTACGGAAAAATTACCGAAGAAAATATTAGTGATGTTACTAGAGAAATTCGTCTTGCTTTACTAGAAGCAGATGTTAACTATAAAGTAGTCAAAGAGTTTGTGAATAATGTCAAAGAAAAAGCTTTAGGGGAGGAAGTTGCCAAATCTTTAAAACCGGGTGAGATGTTTGTCAAAATTTTAAAAGATGAATTAGTTGAACTCTTAGGAGGGGAAAAGGCTGATATCTATACGGCTGGGAATCCTTCAATCTTAATGCTTGTTGGACTTCAAGGTAGTGGTAAAACAACAACAATTGGAAAACTTGCTCGTATGCTTCGTAAGAAATATAAGAAAAATCCGCTTCTGGTTGCCTGTGATGTTTATCGACCAGCGGCTATTGATCAGTTAAAGCAAATTGGTAAAGAACTCAATATTGAAGTATATGAAGAAGGAAAAGGAAATCCTGTTTTAATTGCCAAAAATGCAATTCAATATGCTAAAGAAAATCGTTATGATTATGTGCTAATTGATACAGCGGGGCGTTTACATATCGATGAAGAATTAATGGATGAATTAAATAATATTCAAACAGAGATTAACCCTCATGAAGTAATGTTGGTTGTGGACAGTATGACCGGTCAAGATGCTATCAATGTGATTGAGGGATTCAATAATCGATTATCTCTAACAGGGGCTATTTTAACCAAATTGGATGGTGATACTCGTGGTGGAGCTGCTCTTTCTATTCGCCATTTAACGAATGTTCCAATTAAGTTTATTGGTATTAGTGAAAAAATGGATGGACTAGATGAATTTTATCCTGATCGAATGGCTACTCGTATTTTAGGTATGGGCGACATTATGACCATGATAGAAAAAGCAGAAGAAGTAATTGATCAAGATGAAGCGATGAAGTCTGCCAAGAGAATGCAAGAGGGAAAATTTGATTTAGAGGATTTTTTAAGTACCTTAAAGCAAATAAAAAAATTAGGACCGTTAGAAAATTTAATCAAAATGCTTCCTGGTATCCCAAAAGAAGCTAAAAATATTAAGGTAGATCCAAAAGATATGGCTCATATCGAAGCAATTATCTTATCGATGACTCCTTATGAGAGAAGACATCCAGACTGCTTAAAAGCAACCCGGAAGCAGAGAATTGCAAATGGTTCAGGAAGAACGGTAGAAGAGGTTAATCGATTGGTTAAACAGTTTGAACAAATGAAAGTGATGATGAAACAGATGAAGAATGGAAAAATGCCTTTTTAGGTATTTTTTTTTGTATCTAGGAATTTGCTTATTCGTTTTTTGTCTTAGTACATATGATAGATTAGATAAGGGGGAAAACAATATGTTTAATCAAAATTGTTGCAACAGAAATAACAATATGTTTGGAACACGTCAAGGTGGTTGCTGTCAAAGACAAATTCAAGAAGTAGTAGAACCAACCATCAACAAATGTGTGGAGAGAGTATTTCAACATGAAGTACCACATGTTTGTCCAATTCATACACATGTAGTTAACAAACATATTTACAATCATACATATACACCGAGATATTCTTGTTCAGAAGAAAATCAAATCATTAATAATGACTGTGGAAAATGTTCTGGATTTATGAATAATTAAAAGAAAAGATATTCTAAAGAATATCTTTTTCTATCGGAAAAATTTGTGTTATAATAATGACACCGAGGTGATGGTATGGCTGATAAATATTTAAAGGCTATCCAGTCATCACAAATAAAAAAAGAACAATTGGAAGATAGGAGAGATACCTTAAAAAACGAAAATCAAAAGAAAATAAAAGAAATTCAGTTAGTAGATCAAAAGTTAAGTTTATTAGAGCAAGAAAAAGCGGATTCTAAGCAAAGGAAATTTTATCTCTCAAACTATCATTCGTTATTAAAAGAATATTGGAAAAAGGCAATTAAATTTGGCTTAGCTTCTGGTGTTGGTTTTATTGTGATGATTTTATTAATTGAGGCGATTGGCTATTTATTCCTGAAATCTACTATAATGATTTCACTCAGTTCTTTCATAGAAGTTTTTCCTGTGATAGCGGGTATGATGGGATTAGTAGAATTTCGCTATGTGTCAAAGGATTTTTTCCGTAAAACGGCTCACTATCACGATAATATTGATGATGAACTAAATGCGATTGAAGAGAGTTTAGAAAAAGAAAAGGAAAAGAAAAAGTTTTGTGAAGCAACCATTCTTGAAAATGAACAGCTCTTAGCGGAAATCGAAGAGGTCCTTATTCTTTTAAATGATGATATTTTAGACTATCAACAAAAACGTTTACAGTTAATAGAACAGGTAGTAGAAGAATTAGATCAACACATCACTGATTTTGTTCCCCATGAATTAGATATTCATAAATTGTTAGAAAAAAAGATTCCTTGAGGAATCTCTTTTATTTGACAAAAAATTCATAGTATTCTTCGTATGTAATATCATGTTCATAGATATATTTAGCAACCTCTTTTCCAACATAGCGATAATGCCAAGGTTCATAGATATATCCCGTAATATATTCTTTTCCTTTTGGATAGCGAAGAATAAATCCATATTCATAAGCATGTTTTACTGTCCAAGTAAATTCTTTTGATTTTTCAAAATCATCGATGCTATGATTAGAAGCAGTAGATAAATCCATTGCCAGACCAGTTTGGTGTTCTGAAAATCCTGGACGGGCAGAGTAAGTGTCTGCTTCTTTCTTTCCATCTCTTTTAACATAGTTGTTATATAATGTACTTTGTCTAGAGTAGGACCGGTAAGGAGAAGAAATATATAAATGAAGATTTTCTTTTAAGGCAGCATTATACATTTCGATGAAGGCATTATAAGCAACTTCTTTCACTTGTTGACCAGCATTTCCATAAGTAGAATTAATGCTAACTAAGTTATCAGGAACGTAATCTTTCCCTAAATAATAGTATTTATTGGCGATGATTAAATCACCTTTTGATAAATCAGTAGGGGTAGTATCTACATAAAATTCTTTATCAAGATTACTATTCACTCTAGTAATGATTTCATCGATATCTAAATCTTTATGTTTTTGATAGTATGCATTATATCGAGATAAATTCTTTTGAATAGTATATTCTCTTCCTAAAAAGAGAGAAGTATTATCTTCCACAGTGGGTACATCCTCCTTTGGAGAACTCTCATTTTTATCTTCCGGTTCTTTTGGCTTTTCTGGTTGATTTTTATTATTGATATCGAGAATTACTTGATTTCCATCTACGGCATTTTTTTGATAATATTCTAAATATTGACTTAAATATTCTTCTTTAAAATCTTTATGATGAAGAATCGTGTGAATATCTGGGGTATAGGTAATATCTTCTAAATCGCGATTGATAAGAAAGACAACGTCATCACTAGTTGCTAGAGGATATCGTTTTAGAAAGTCTAAATACTTTTTTAAATTCTCTTCTTGAAAGTTCTCTTCTTCTAGTATATGTAAAATCGTTTCGTGGTAGGAATAATCTAGAAGAATTTCTAAATCTTTTTCGGAAATATACTTTCTAATCGAAAGTATTTCATTCTTATTATATCCTTGTTCTTCTAATTTTTTGTCTACTGATTTATGGTTTAAAAGATAAATCCCAATAATTATCCATACGATGATAAAGAGAAAAAGGAGTAATACTCCTAAATTTTTCCATTTTATCTTTCTATGTTTATTTTTTTCTGTACTGCTTTTCATATTAGTTATCTCCTTCAAGGAAGAACGCATAATATTCATCATAAGTAATATTATGTTCGTGGATGTAAGTTGCCACTTCAACGCCAACATAACGATAATGCCAAGATTCATATTCATATCCAGTTAAGTGTTCTTTTCCTTCTGGATAGCGTAAGATAAATCCATATTCATGGGCATGATTTTGAAGCCATGCGAATTCTTCCGTTTTATCAAAGGTATTTTCATTTTCTCCATAAGTGGTTACATCGATAGTAAGTCCAGTTTGATGTTCTGAAAATCCTGGACGAGCAGCCATCTCATCTGTCTTGGTTTGACCATACCAACTAACATAATCGTTGTACAAATCTAATTGATATTGGTAGTCACGATAAGAGGAATTAATAATGATATCTTGACCATCTTCTTTAGCGGCATTATACATACCAACAAATTCATCATAAGCTATTTTTCTAAGTAGTGGTCCATCTCCATAAGCATACCAGTTACTAACTTCTACTAAATCATTTGGTTCATAATTTTCACCTAAAAAATGAAATTTATTAGCGAGTACTAAAGTATCTTTGGAAGTATCGGCATCGACGTAATCGGTGTACCATTCTTTATTGGCGCCTACATTGACGGTAGCAATGACATCCGTTATACTTTTATCAGAATTTTCTTGATAATAAGCTAAATATTGATCTAAATTCTTTTTAAGATAGTATTCTTCTTTCATGAATTTAGGAATGTTTTCATCAACATCTCTTGCTAAAAGTGCATCTAATTCTTCATTAGAAAGTTTTTCTAGGAAATAGGCAGTATCTTCCTCGGAGTATCCATGATGTTCTAATTTATACTCATATGTTGCTTGATAATCTAAAGTTTTCTTCCAACGAAATAATCCAACTGCCAGTACTACAACAATAACAACACAGCCAACCGCAATTACTATGTTTCTTGTCTTTAATTTCAATTTTGACATATTTTCCTCCTATAATTCTACTGTTATTCTACCACAAAAAGTTGAAAAATAAAACTTCTATTGAGAGAATGGGTGGAATATGCTATAATAAAAGCAGAGGTGATATTATGGAAGGTCTTATCGTTTTATTGATTATTGTCTTAATTTGTCTTATTTTACCTTCAGTTAAGCAAATTAATGAATATGAGCGGGGAATTAAGTTTACACTTGGTAAATTTTCATCCATTATGAATCCGGGATGGAATATTGTTATTCCCATTTTTCAAAGTTACAGCAAAGTAGATATTCGTACAAAGGCAGTAGACGTGCCGGAGCAAGAAGCTATTACCAGAGATAATGTATCTGTTAAAATTAATGCGGTTATTTATTATAAGATTTTTGATGCTAGTAAGAGTATTCTTGCTGTTGAAAACTACTTTTATGCAGTTAGTCAATTAGCACAAACTACGATGCGTAATGCCGTAGGAGCTGTTTCTCTAGATGAATTATTAGGAGAAAGAGAAAAAATTTCTACAGAAATTTGTAATATTATTGATCAAGCAACTGATCCTTGGGGAATTAAAGTTGAAAATGTAGAATTAAAGGATATTTCTCTACCAGAAGAGATGAAGAGAGTAATTGCGAAAGCTGCAGAAGCAGAACGTGAAAAAATGGCTGTTATTACTAAGGCAGCAGGAGAAGTAGAAGCTTCCCTTAACTTAGCGAAAGCTGCTGATACTATGAGTAAAGTACCAGGCGCTCTTCATTTACGTACTTTAGCAACCATTAATGATGTTTCTTCTGACCAATCTAATACTATTATTTTTGCTCTACCAATTGAAGTATTAAGAGCATTTGAAAGATCAGGAGAACCAAAAAGTCCAACTTTAGAAGATATAGCAAGAGTTATTGAGATGAAAGATAGACATTAAAAGTACAGCAATGTACTTTTTTTGTTTTAATTATCTTGTTATGACATAAAGTTAAATAGAGGTGGAATATGAAAAAAGTTTTATTATTCATAATTTCTTTATGGCTTTTGATACCAAGCGTAAAAGCAGAAGATGGCAATCTACTCGCACCTAATGCGAAGAGTGCAATTTTAATAGAAGTATCAACAGGGCAAGTACTTTATGAATTTAATTCTCATGAGAAATTAGCGCCTGCTTCGATGACAAAGATGATGAGTTTGCTTCTGATTATGGAGGCAATAGAAAAAGGTTCTATCTCTTTAGATACCAAAATAACGGCTAGTAAAAATGCATCGGATATGGGTGGATCACAAATTCTTTTAGAAGAAGGAGAGACTATGTCTGTAGATGATTTATTAAAAGGAATTACGATTGCTAGTGGGAATGATGCGGTCGTTGCTATGGCAGAAGCAATTGGTGGAAGTGAATCCAATTTTGTGAAAATGATGAATGATAAAGTAACAGAATTAGGACTGAAAGATACTCATTTTCAAAATAGTCATGGATTAGATACAGAGAATCATTATTCTAGTGCTTATGATATGGCGATGATTGCAAGAGAGTTGGTTAGACATGAAAAAATTTTAGAATATTCTTCTATTTATGAGACTTATTTGCGAACAGGAACAGATAGACAGACTTGGTTAGTCAATACGAATAAATTAGTTCGTTTTAAAGAAGGGGTAGATGGTTTAAAAACTGGTTATACAGCAGATTCTGGATACTGTCTTACAGCGACGATGAAAAAGGAAGGAATGCGTGTGATTGCAGTAGTGATGGGGGAACCTAGTAGTTCTACTAGAAATTCAGAAGTAGGGGGAATGCTTGATTATGCTTTTGCCCAATATGGCATTCAAAAATTACTTTCCAAAGATAGTATTGTGGATACGATTGAATTAGAAAAATCAAAACAAGAAAGAGTAGCTATTGTTCCCAAAGAAGATGTTAGTTTACTCTATCGTAAGATGGATGTTAAATTAACCCCAACTTATGAAATTGAATATGATAAAATACCCTCTAGCATTCTAGTGGGTGATAAGGTAGGAACCCTTTCTATCTTAGATGGAGAAAAGGTCATTCGTGAAGTAGATTTAACAGTGGCAACGAGTGTTAGGAAAGCTAATATTTTCGATTTATTTCTCCGTTATGGAAAAGATTTAATTACGGGAAATCTTCACTTTTAAAGACGCATACTCGTCTTTTTTTTTTCATATGTGATATAATGATACTAGGTGAGTAGTTATGAAAAAGGTAGTAAAGAAAAGGAAAGTACGTTACGATCGCATACTCGTCTTAGTAATTGCTATAGTACTGGTCGCTTTCTCCGTATCTTTGGGCATTCAATCTCTTTCAAAGAAAAATAAAAAAGTAGAAAATGATACTCCTCGTACCGAAGAAAAAATCGACTATCAAGAAGCCCTTTTAGCACTTAAAAATGATGATTTAAATCAAGAATTTTTAAATTGGTTAGTCAAGACATATGGGGATGATTTTTTAAAGAAAGTGTATGATGCTCAAAAAGAAAATGGATATAGTAGAGAAATGTGGCACGAGTTAACGGGAAATTCTTATTTTGTATTAAAAGATTTACAAGAAGGTATTTATCAAAATAATGATCGTGTACAATTGATAGAGGGTAGCAAAGACGAAATTAATATTAGTTTTGCGGGAGATGTTTCTCTTGCGGATAATTGGGAGATTATGCCATTTTATCTTAGTCGTCAAAAAGGTGTCTATGGTATCTTATCAGAAGATACCGTGAAATATATGAATGATGCGGATATTATGATCGTGAATAATGAATTTTGTTTCAGTAATCGTGGTACACCGATGCCTAAAAAAACATGGACCTTTAGGGCTAATCCAGAACATGTATCCGTTTATGATGAAATGGGTGTGGATTTAGTGACGCTTGCTAATAACCACATCTATGATTTTGGAGAAGAAGCTTTTTTAGATACTTTAGATACTTTAGAAAAAGCGAATCTACCATACATTGGAGCTGGTCGAAATATAGAAGAGGCTATGGAGCCCTATTATTATATTGTGAATGGTTATAAGATTGCCTTTGTAAATGCTACTAGAGCAGAAAAATTTATTTTAACTCCGGAAGCTACGGAAGATAGTCCTGGTGTATTTCGGGCTTATGACCCAGAACCTTATGCGAATTTAATCAAAGAAACCAAAGAACATAGTGATTATGTAGTAGCTCTCCTCCACTGGGGGAAGGAAGATTCTCACGTTTTAGAGGATGTTGTATTAGAAACCGGTAAACTTTATATTGATAGTGGAGCTGATTTAATTGTAGGTACGCATGCTCATGAACTTCAAGGAGTAGAATTTTATAAAGGAAAGTTAATTGCCTATAATTTGGGTGACTTTATTTTCAGTAAGGAAACAAAACCTACAGGTATTTTAACTTGGAAATTATCCAAAGATGGAACGAGCAGTTATTACTTTGTTCCAGCTATTCAATCTGATAAAAAAACGTCTATCGTCGAGGGAGAGGAAGCTAAAGATATCTTTGAGAAAATGAAGTCTTGGTCTGTCAATGGCGAGTTTAAAGAAAATGGAGAAATTGTAGAAAATTCATAATATAATTGTTGAAAAATCTTATATGATGAAACATTTTGTTGACATTTACTTTTCTTTCACATTTATTTGCATAATGATTGTCTTTCCTAAAGAAGCATAAAAGGTTATTGAAAAAATTTTTCTAACTTTAAACGATTGAAAAAAGGAGAAACAAATTTGTTTCTCTTTTTTTTGTAAATCATTGATAAAAAAGGGGATTTGTGGTAAAATGGCTGTAAGCATAAGGAGAGGTGCCCATGGAAAAATATGTTCCAGATATTTATCAAAAAAGCATTTACACAATTAATTATGATACTTTACTTTCTAGAGGAATAAAGTGCTTATTGTTTGATTTGGACAATACGATTGCACCTTTACGTGAAAAGAAACCAAATGAGAAAGTAAAAAAGTTATTTAAAAAATTGAAAAGAAAAGGATTTAAAATTATCATTTTTACGAATAGTCCTAAAATGCGGGTAAATCCTTTTAAAGATGAATTAGAAGTTGATTGTTGTTCTTGTGCAAGAAAGCCATCTCCCAAAAAGTTTTTATCTGTCATTAAAATTTATAAATATAATTTTAGTGAAGTTGCGATTATTGGGGATTCTATGATAGATGATATTGCTGGAGGTAACGGAGTTGGAATTACTACTATTTTAGTGAATCGACTCTCGAAAAAGGAATATCCGCTTGCTTGGTTAAAGAGAAAGTATGAAAAAAGGATTGTGAAAAAATTAAGAGATAAAGACTTATTCACAAGAGGAAGATTCTATGAATAAGTGTCGTGGTTGTGGAGCAGTTCTACAAACAGAAGATCGAATGAAAGATGGCTACGTAAAGTCTCTTGATCATTCCTTTTGCGAAAGATGCTTTCGCATTCAACACTATAATGATTATCAAAAGGTAGAAAAAAAAATAGAAGATTTTGCACCTATTCTTAAAGAGATTGGCGATACAAATAGTTTGGTAATATTGGTAGTAGATGTTCTTTCAATACCTCAGGATTTCTCTTTTTTAAATAGTTCTTTACATCAAAATCCGCTTTTGTTAGTACTGACAAAAAGGGATTTATTACCATCTTCTCTTTATGAAGAAAGATTAAAAAATTATTTTCAAGATATATCTCCTAACATTGTAGATACCATTATGATTAGTTCTTCTAGGAATTATCACTTAGATGAGTTAATGGAAAAGATTTCGAAATATCAAACTAGTAGCTCTGTATATGTCATTGGATATACCAATGCTGGAAAATCTACTTTGATTAATAAAATTATTGAGAATTATACAGAGAAGTCTCCAGAGATTACAACGAGTATGTTACCAAACACGACGATGGAAAAGATAGAAATTGTCATTTCTAATCAGTTAACTTTGATAGATACTCCAGGATTTTTAAATACTGGAAATTTGATAGAGTTAGTAGATGGTGATGAAATAAAAAGAATTTATCCTAAAAAAGAAATTCGACCACTTTCTTATCAAATAAAAGAACGACAAAGTATATTTATTGATAAGTATGCAAGAATAGATTGTGAAACAGAAAATAATTTGGTATTTTATATCTCTAATCAGTTAGAAGTGAAGCGGTCTTGGAAAACTTGTGAGGAGGAATCCTCTTTCACGAAAAGAGAAATTACCGTACATTCTAAAGAGGATGTTGTCATCAATGGATTAGGATTTTTCAAAGTGATGAAACCAGGAAATTTCATTGTATATGTATATCCCGGGGTAGAGGTTTATACGAGAAAATCATTTATATGAGGAGGATTTATGGAAGAAAAAAAGGAAAAACAAACCCCTGTTGAAACAGAAGAAGAAATGAAAGCCAGATTAAAAAAAGAAATCATGGCAGAGTTGTTAGATGAATTAAAATCTGATAATGTAGATTCTAAAAACATGGTAGAAAATAAGAAAAGTGTGGATAGTTTCAAAAAAGAGGAAGCTTCTGAAGAAAAAAAAGTAATGATGCCAAAGAGTGAAATTCATTCTGCCTCTTACAAAGATGATGCTATTCAACCTTTAGCAGGAACTTATAAAGGAAAGAAGTTGCCAGAGAAACAAGATAAATTACCATCTAAAATAGAACTTCCAAAGGCCCCTGAAGGTGGAAATAGTACTGCGACACTCGTTGTTCTATGTGTAGCAGGAGTGTTACTTATCATTGCGGTTTTCTTTTTTCCAAAAATTGATAGTTTCTTATCAGAGTGGAGACTTCAACGAAATGTTCCAAAACCACAAAGTAATACGAATACTACTAGTAATTCTAATGAGCAAACGTATGATCCAATTACCCTTGAGAGTAAGGAATTAACGACATTTACTTATCCAATTATGAGAAATACGCCATACGATAAGATTTCTTATTACAATAGAAGTAGTGTTACGATGTCAGAGTTTTCTAATAACGATATTTTGTATAATGCCTTTATACATGTATATAATGGAAATATTGCTGATTATGTAGGAAGTTACAATGGTACTTTCTGTGGATCAGCTACTCAACATAAAACATTTAATGCTAAATATATTGATGCGAGAATTAATAACTTATTTACGACAGAAACAGAGTATAAACATGCCGATTTTAGTGTTCCCGTTACCAATAAAGATACTTCTTATGTAGGAACTTGGAAATATGATAAGAGAAATAATCGCTACATTTATTATGGTTCTTGTAGTAATCAAACTAAGAAAAACGATTTGTATTATGATGTAAGTAGTATTTATGATGCGGAAGGAATTGAAAATAATACGACGATTTATGCTCGTTATTATGTAGCTTTCGCACACGTTAACGGTAGTAATGGAAATTATACATTATATAGTGATGCTGAGATGACCAATGTTCTTGCTACAGGTAGTTTAACATCTAATAATTATCAACAAGAGTTGAATACTGCATTTACGAAGTATTTGGAATCTGGAAAAGATACGGTGAAAACTTATCAGTATACTTTCTCTAGAAATAATTGTTCGTATCAAGATTACTGCTTTGTAAAAGGAGAATGGACAAAATGATTGAAGATCACTGGGAAACTAGGCAGGAATATGTAAAATTAGGTAATGAATTAGCATCTTTAGCTCGAAAACAAGAAAAAGAGAAGAAGGAAAAAGAAGAAGCTTTAAAGAAAATGAAAGAACAAATCAGTTCTATCGATCCTTCATCTAGTGCTATTTCACGAGAAGAAGGAATTGGAGCGGTTCCTCTTCCTATGAAACAAGTAAGAAAAGATGAATCTAAGGACTTTTCGTTAAAACCTGAATCGGGTCAGGAGTTTTCCAAACCATCTACACTCACTAAGAATTTGAATGAGATGTCGCATTTAGAAACTCCTCAAAATTTAGGAATGAATCTAGGGAAGCAACATGCCGTTAGAAATCCGGTCGCACCGCCTATTTCTCATAATCAAAATCCGTTTATGGGACAAAATCGAAATTTTTAACATTTGTAAAAATTACAAATGTTTTTTTGAAAATTATTGACGAACAAATGTATTTCTTGTATACTATTAATCGTGAGTGGAAAACTATGGTAGGTGATTATTATGGATAAGATTATTGTAAAAGGAGCACGTGAAAATAATCTTCAAAATGTAAATATTGAACTGCCAAAAAACAAATTAATTGTTATGACAGGAGTATCAGGAAGTGGTAAGAGTAGTTTAGCCTTCGATACGATTTATGCAGAGGGACAAAGACGCTATGTAGAGTCTTTAAGTGCTTACGCTAGACAATTTTTAGGTGGAACAGAGAAACCGGATGTCGATTTAATTGAGGGGTTAAGTCCTGCTATTAGTATTGACCAAAAGACAACGAATAAGAATCCTAGAAGTACAGTCGGAACAGTAACGGAAATTTATGATTATTTAAGGCTTCTTTATGCTAGAATTGGTGTTCCGTATTGTCCAATTCATGGAAAACCTATTACTAGTCAAAGTATCGAAGAGATGACGAATCAAATTTTGAGATTACCACTCGGAACGAAAATTCGTGTTCTAAGCCCGGTTGTATATGGTGAGAAAGGAACACAGAAGGATTTACTAGATAATCTTCGCAAAAATGGTTATGCGAGAGTACGTATTGATGGTACAGAATATGACCTAGCAGAGGAAATTATTTTGGATAAAAATAAAAAACATTCTGTTGAGATTATTGTTGATAGATTAATCATGAAGGAAGAGATTAGAAGCCGTTTATATGAGGCTATTGAAACTGCTTCTCGTGAATCAAGAGGAAAAGTAGTTATTGATGTTATCGGTGGAGAAGAAATTGTCATGAGTGAACAGTATGCTTGCCCAGAATGCGATTTTTCTATTCCTGAACTCGAACCTAGGATGTTTTCATTTAATGCTCCTTATGGTGCTTGTAAAGATTGTAATGGGTTGGGTGTTAAATTAAAAATCGATGTAGATTTGGTAATACCTGACCGTAGTAAGAGTATATTAGAAGGAGCGATTGTTCCGTATAGTTTGGATGCCTCTATTAATCGTACCCAATTACTTGCTGTTGCCAAGCACTATCATATTGATTTAAATAAACCAGTATCGAAATTGACAAAACAAGAGTTGGATATCCTTCTTTATGGAAGCGATACGCCTCTTGAGTTTAATTATGTTTCTAATAATGGAAATACTAGAAATACAACCGATTATTTTGAAGGAATTATCAATAATCTAGAACGTAGGTACATGGAGACCAAAAGTGGATGGATCCGTGATTGGATAGAACAGTATATGACGGAATCAGAGTGTCCTACTTGTCATGGCTCTAGGTTGGATGACTTCGTTCTTGCTGTAAAAGTAGGTAAGAAAAATATTTATGAACTCACTCAAATGAGTATTCGGGATATGTATCAATTTTTCTTAAACTTAAAGTTGTCAAAAGAAAAAGAAGAAATATCTAGATTGATTATTAAGGAGATTAAAGATCGCCTCCATTTTTTGATTAATGTAGGGATTGAATATTTAACCTTAAGTAGAAGTGCGGGAACTTTAAGTGGTGGAGAAGCTCAACGTATTCGGTTAGCGACTCAGATTGGTTCTCACTTAACGGGAGTACTTTATGTATTAGATGAACCAAGTATTGGGTTACATCAAAGAGATAATGAAATGTTAATTCGTTCTTTACTAGAAATGCGTGATTTAGGAAATACTTTAATCGTGGTAGAGCATGATACGGATACCATGTTAGCTTGCGATTATTTAGTGGATATTGGACCGGGTGCAGGATTACATGGTGGTAAAATAGTGGCAGCAGGAACACCTGAAGAAGTAATGAAGAATCCAGATAGTTTAACGGGACGTTACTTAGCTGGTATTGAAAAAATAGAGGTGCCAACGAAAAGAAGAAAAGGAAATGGAAAATACATTGAAATTAAGGGAGCGAAAGAAAACAATCTTCAAAATTTAAATGTGAAATTTCCTCTCGGTACTTTCACTTGTGTTACTGGTGTATCAGGAAGTGGAAAAAGTACTTTAGTAAATCAAATTTTATATCGGTTACTATTTAATAAAATATATAAAGGAAAAGAAAAACCGGGAATGCATAAAAGTGTAAAAGGATTAGAGTATGTCGATAAGGTTGTCGATATTAGTCAAGCTCCTATTGGTAGAACACCACGGAGTAATCCTGCTACTTATACTGGTGTTTTTGATGATATTCGAGATGTCTTTACTCAAACGAAAGAAGCGAAAATGCGTGGATATGATAAAAGTCGTTTCTCTTTCAATGTCAAGGGTGGCCGATGTGAAGCTTGCTGGGGAGACGGTGTTAAAAGAATTGAAATGCATTTTTTGCCAGATGTTTACGTTCCTTGTGAAGTCTGTGGAGGAACTCGTTACAATAGTGAAACTTTGCAAATTAAATATAAAGGAAAGAGCATTTATGATGTGTTAGAGATGCGGGTAGAAGAAGCCCTTACTTTTTTTGAAAATTTTCCAAAGATAAAATCGAAGTTACAAATGTTGTGTGATGTTGGTCTTTCTTATATTAAATTAGGTCAAAGTGCTCCAACATTGAGTGGTGGAGAAGCAGGTAGAGTAAAACTTGCTAAAGAATTGCAGAAAAAACCAACTGGAAAGAGCGTTTTTATTCTAGATGAACCGACGACAGGATTACATTCTGATGATATTAAGAAATTATTAGTCATCCTAGAACGCATTGTGGATAATGGGGATACGGTTATTGTCATTGAACATAATCTAGATGTTATTAAGGTTGCCGATTACATTATTGATTTAGGACCAGAAGGGGGAGATTTAGGCGGAACCGTTGTCGCAACGGGTACTCCAGAACAGGTCGCTAAAGTAAAAGAAAGTTATACCGGTCAGTTTTTAAAAAATATGTTAAAGAAGTAGTATTACTTCTTTTTTGTTGACAAAAATAAAGGAACTAGATAAAATTTATGTAGAGGATGAATTATGAAGATAGAATGTAACTGGAGTCGTAATGACTTAAAAAAGTATTTGCATAAACAAAGAAGAATACCGAATATTATATTGTTAGTGCTAGGTATTTACTTTTTCTATTATATTACTTATTATGCCTATTCCGATATTTTTGTAGATAAGACAGTTCTTCTACTAGGGTTTGCTATTTATGTTCTTTTATTAATTGTGCTATTATGGGTTGCCACGAAGATATATGTTTTTGTAAAACTACGTCGAAATGATAAAAAAACTTCTAAAGCTTACGGAACTTATCGCATTGAGATTGATAAGAATAAAATTGTATCTATCATTGGTGATGAAAAGATTAGTTATGAATGGAAAGAGATTTCCTATTCTAAGTTCCGTAAAAATTATTTTTTCTTAGCTACGAAGCGGGATAAAATAGGTTTAGTTTTTCGAAGAGAAATATTACGTGATGACTATAATCCTTTAAGAGAAAAAGTAAAAAAATACTTAAAGGAGAATTCTTAAAAGTATCCATTATTTGACAATTTATGGCCATTCCTATATAATGTTGGTGTTGAAGAGGAAGAGATTTTATGAATATTGAAGCCCTAGCTAGCATATTTACTATAGTAGATGGCAAGTTTAAAGTGTTAATGTTTCGTAAAAAAACAGAACCATATAAAGGTTATTGGATGTTACCAAATGCCATGGTTGAGAAAGATAAGACCTTAGAAGAAACAGTTGAGGAATGTGTATCTTCTAAAGTAGGGCTTACTGCACTCGATTATGAACAATGTGATACCTTTAGTGCGATTAATCGTAATCCGTATAAAAGAGTAATTGGTGTATCTTTTATTAGTATTATTGATTTCCGTGCGGTAGAGTTGCATCAAACTTATGATGATATTGAAAATGTCGATTGGTTTGAAATTGATAATTTGCCAAAAGTAGGGTATGATCATGCACAAGTAATTGAAAGTGCTATTGAAACTCTTAAAATGAAAATTAGACATAGCTTAACCTTGAAAAAGATTTTCCCAAGTGATTTTACACTTCCAGAAATTCAAAAGATGTATGAACAAGTGTTAGGTCATGATTTAGATAGAAGAAATTTTCGTAAGAAATTTGTGAAAGCCGATTTGATTGAAGAAACAGGGGATAAGTCTCCTGGCACTAATGGAAGACCAGCAAAGTTATATCGCTTCAAAGAGGAAATTGAAAACAAATTATTGTTTTAGGAGTGATCGTTATGAATTGGGGTGTGCCATCATTCACCAGATACTTTGTGATTTTATTGCTTGTATTTTTCTTCGCATTATATGAGATTCACGATTTTAAGAAGAATTATCAAGATAACTTTTTATTCGAAACAAATGAGTCGGAGTTTTAAGTTTGTAAAAATTTTTAATCGTTTAAAAAAATCATTGACAACCCTACAAGAACGTGTTATATTATTTATGCATTTAATTGAAATTTGCCTTGGCAAATTTTTAATTAGGGTAAAAATGAAACACCTGGGAGTGTGTAAAGAAAGGAGACAATTATGCCAACTATAAACCAATTAGTTAGAAAGAACAGAACTAAGAAAACAAGAAAGAGTAAATCACCAGTTTTAAATATTGGATATAACAGCAAAGATAAAAAGCAAACTGCTCAAAATTCTCCACAAAGACGTGGTGTATGTACTCGTGTTGGTACTATGACACCAAAGAAGCCAAACTCAGCATTACGTAAGTATGCCCGTGTTAGACTTTCTAATGGAATGGAAGTAACTGCTTATATTCCAGGAGAAGGACATAATTTACAGGAACACAGTGTAGTTATGATTCGTGGTGGACGTGTTAAGGACCTTATCGGTGTTCGTTATCACATCATTCGTGGTACTTTAGATACAGCTGGTGTTGAGAATCGTCGTCAAGGACGTTCTAAATACGGCGCTAAAAAACCAAAAAGCAAATAATAAAAAAATGAACTAGAAAAGGAGGAATAAATTATGCGTAAAAAACGTGCAGTAAAAAGAGACGTTTTACCAGATCCAATCTATAATTCAAAATTAGTTACAAAGTTAATTAACAGTTTGATGAAAGATGGAAAAAAGGGAGTTGCTCAAAAGATTTTATATGATGCATTTGACATGGTAAAAGAGAAAACTAGCCAAGATCCAATGGAAGTTTTCGCCAAAGCTATGGAAAACATTAAACCAGCTCTAGAAGTTAAGTCTAGACGTGTTGGTGGAGCTAACTACCAAGTACCAATTGAAGTAAAGGCTGATCGTAGTCAAGCATTAGCGCTTCGTTGGTTAGTACAATATTCAAGATTACGTGGAGGACACTCTATGGCTGAAAATCTTGCAAATGAAATGATTGATGCTTCTAACGGTGTTGGAGCAGCAGTTAAAAAACGTGAAGATACTCACAGAATGGCAGAAGCTAATAAGGCATTTGCTCATTACCGTTGGTAATATAAAATAAGAAAGGAAATAAAAGTATGGCTCGTGAATATAGTCTAGAAAATACTCGTAACCTTGGTATCATGGCTCATATCGATGCTGGAAAAACCACTTTTACAGAACGTGTATTATTCCATACTGGTAAAATCCATAAAATTGGAGAAACTCACGATGGAGAATCTCAAATGGACTGGATGGAGCAAGAACAAGAACGTGGTATTACGATTACTTCAGCGGCTACTACGGCATACTGGAAGGGACATCGTTTAAATATTATCGATACCCCAGGACACGTAGACTTTACTGTTGAAGTATCAAGATCTCTTCGTGTACTTGATGGTGCAATCGCGTTGCTTGATTCACAAGCGGGGGTTGAACCACAGACAGAAACTGTTTGGAGACAAGCAACAGAATTCAAAGTTCCAAGAATGTTCTTCTGTAATAAGATGGATAAAATGGGTGCTAACTTTGAATACAGTTTATCAACAATTGATAGTCGTTTAGGGGTTAATGCGAAACCTATTGAATGGCCTATTGGTGCAGAAAATGAGTTTAATGGTATTATTGACCTTGTAACTCGTACGGCTTATCAATATGATGGTGAACAGGTAGAGGAACCAAAAATTATCGATATTCCAGATGATTTAAAGGATATCGTTGAACAAAAAAGAACAGAGTTAATTGAGGCAGTTGCTGATTTTGACGATGAATTAATGGAAAAATATTTAGAGGGAGAAGAAGTAAGCGTTGACCTTATCAAACGTGCAATTCGTAAAGGAACTCTTGCTGTTGAATTCTTCCCAGTACTTTGTGGTACTGCTTTAGGAAACATGGGAGTAAAACTTGCTCTTGATGCGGTTGTTGATTATTTACCAGCACCTACAGATATTGAATCTATTAAAGGTGTTGATTTAAATGGTAAAGAAATTGAAAGACATCCAAAAGATACAGAACCATTTAGTGCTTTAGCATTTAAAATCATGACAGATCCATTCGTTGGACGTTTAACTTTCTTCAGAGTTTATTCAGGACATTTAAGTAGTGGTTCTTATGTATTAAATGCTACCAAAAATACAAAAGAGAGAATTGGCCGTATCTTACTTATGCATGCCAATAATCGTTCTGAAATTGCGGAAGTATGGACAGGAGATATCGCTGCTGCTGTAGGACTTAAGAATACGACAACAGGAGATACTCTATGTGAAGAAAAGAGTGCTTGTATTTTGGAATCTATGGAATTCCCAGAACCAGTTATTGAACTTGCTGTTGAACCAAAATCAAAAGCAGATCAAGATAAGATGGCTTTAGCACTTCAAAAATTATCAGAGGAAGACCCAACTTTTAGAGCTTCTACTAACCATGAAACTGGTCAAACGATTATTGCTGGTATGGGTGAGTTACACCTTGATATCATCGTTGATCGTATGAAAAGAGAGTTTGGTGTAGAGGCCAATATCGGTCAACCTCAAGTTTCTTATCGTGAAACGATTACCCAAGCTGCGGATTGTGAAGGTAAATACATTAAACAATCTGGTGGTCGTGGACAATATGGACACGTATGGATTAAGTTTGAACCAAATCCTGATAAGGGATATGAATTTGTGGATGCTATTGTTGGTGGAGTTGTTCCTCGTGAATATATTCCAGTAACTGATAAAGGATTACAAGATGCTTTGAAGACTGGTGTTCTTGCTGGATACCCAATGGTCGATGTAAAAGCAACATTATTTGATGGATCTTACCATGATGTAGACTCATCAGAAATGGCCTTCAAGGTAGCTGCTTCTCTAGCTTTAAAAGAAGCTAAGAATAAATGTAAGCCAGTATTGTTAGAGCCAATTATGAAAGTACAGGTTATTGTTCCTGATGAATATTTAGGAAACGTTATGGGAGATATTACTTCTCGTCGTGGACGTCCAATGGGACAAGAACATCGTGGAAATGCGCTTGCTATTGATGCAATGGTACCACTTTCTGAAATGTTTGGTTATGCAACAAGTTTGCGTTCTAATACGCAAGGACGTGGAAATTTCACAATGGTATTCGATCATTATGAGGAAGTACCAAAGAACATTTCTGAGGAAATTATTAAGAAAAATGGTGGAAACTAGACCTTCTAGTTTCCCCAGAAACTCAAAAAAACTATTGATATTTTAAAAGTAATCATATATAATATTGTTGTATGTAAATAAAGGAGGAAATATATATGGCAAAAGAAAAATTCGATCGTTCCAAACCACATGTTAACATTGGTACAATTGGACACGTAGACCATGGTAAAACAACTTTAACAGCTGCTATTACCAACGTATTATCAAAAAAAGGATTTGCTGATTTCGTAGATTATGCAAACATTGATAAGGCACCAGAAGAAAGAGAACGTGGAATCACTATTAATACTGCCCACGTTGAATATCAAACTGAAAAAAGACACTATGCACACGTTGACTGCCCAGGACATGCTGACTATGTAAAGAACATGATTACTGGTGCGGCTCAAATGGATGGAGCTATCTTAGTTATTGCTGCAACTGATGGACCTATGGCTCAAACTCGTGAGCACATCTTATTATCACGTCAAGTTGGAGTACCTCGTATGGTTGTATTCATGAATAAGTGTGATATGGTTGACGATGCTGAGTTATTAGATTTAGTTGAGATGGAAATCCGTGAATTATTAAATGAGTACGGATTTGATGGAGATAACACTCCAATCATTCGTGGATCAGCTTTAAAAGCTCTTGAAGGAGATCCTAAATATGAACAAGGTATCTTAGATTTAATGGATGCTGTTGATACTTGGATTGAAACTCCAGTAAGAGATACTGATAAACCATTCTTAATGCCAATTGAGGATGTATTCACAATCACTGGTCGTGGAACAGTTGTTACAGGACGTGTTGAACGTGGTCAATTAAAACTTAATGATGAAGTTGAAATCGTTGGTTTAAAAGAAACTAAGAAAACTGTTGTTACAGGAATTGAAATGTTCCGTAAACAATTAGATTATGCTGAATCAGGAGATAATGCCGGAGTATTATTACGTGGTATTGCTCGTGAGGAAGTTGAACGTGGTCAAGTACTTGCTAAACCAGGTACTGTTACACCTCATACTAAGTTTAAAGCACAAGTTTATGTTTTAAGCAAAGAAGAAGGTGGACGTCATACTCCATTCTTCTCAAATTATCGTCCACAATTCTATTTCAGAACTACTGATGTAACTGGTGTTATCGAGTTACCAGAAGGTGTTGAAATGGTTATGCCTGGAGATAATGTTGAAATGACTGTTGAATTAATTGCTCCAATCGCTATCGAAAACGGAACAAAGTTCTCAATTCGTGAAGGTGGTAGAACAGTTGGTTCTGGTAATATTTCAGAAATTATTAAATAGTAAATACAAAACGAAAAGAAAGGAGAGTTCCTTTCTTTTTTTTGAGATAATAAATTGTTGGTAATGCAAGAATTGGATAAAAATAAAGAAATAAAAAAGATTAGAGCGGTTATCTTCCATGTCTAATCTTTTATTTTTTCATGAGATTACGAATAGGGGAAGTATTTCTATACATTGTATAGAGTGCTTTATTACCAATTAATTCAAAGTCTCCTAAGTATTCTACTGCGTTGGCTCCAAATCCTAAACGAAAATCATTTAAACCTTTATAATTTTCTGGGTTAGTAGGATCAGCAATTCCCCCGAGGTTAAAAGTTTCATATCCTTCGAGTGCATATTTTTCCATTAACTTCCAAATGAGTAAATGTTTAGCATTTAAATGTTTATATTCTGGAACATATCCATCCATGAGAAGGTAAGTTTCTTTTCGGTGACGCACAATCATCGCACATGCTAGAATGACACCATCTGGATTATTCTGAAGTAGAGAAGTAGCTGCCACCAGTTGATTTTTACAACTTGCTAATTTATTATCTTCTGTTATTTTTCTAGTAACCATTTTGTTATTTGCTTTTCCTTGGTTTTTAAAAATTTCTTCCGTTACAGCTTCACAGATAGTGGTTTGCTTTTGAAATTCTTTTTGGGCATTTACCAAATAATATCTAGAGTCTAACAAAGCGAAATAGATATCAACCATTCCTCGCTTTTGATATTGGTTATAGGCATCTTGAAAGTATTCTAAGCCACGAGGATACTTGTTTTTTGTCATTTGATAAAAATAAGATAGATTTTCACTACTTCCTTTATAAATACGAATGCCGTTACGATCACTCATTCTAATTTTTGTTCTAAATTCTTTACGAATATTTTGAAACATAATAGATGTATTTTGATAAAGAGGGATAACTGCTTCAAAACGAGGCTTAAAGGCTTCAAAGAAACGGTTATATCCTAAATGATAATATCCCATTTTTTTAAGTGATTTAAAAATAGTTTCTGACTCTGTATATTCCTTTTTTTCTTTGACATCCCGGTTATAAGTAGCCTTTACAATCATAGGAGAAATTTTAACAGCCATAATATTTTTTTTCTTTAAAAATTTACGTACTTGTTCTGTAAATTCTCTTAGAAGATTTTCATCATGATAATTTATTAAAAAGCCTCTAGGAGCATATGCATATTGAAATTTATTTAGTAATTCTACAAGAAATAGGGAAGCGGCTACCATTTTACCGTAATCATCTACCATACCAAGATAGAAGGTGTCATACTTTTGTTTATTCATAACCATTGCATATTCTGGTGTTTGAAAGACAGAATATTCAGGATATTGATTGGTAAATTCCATAAACTCTTCATTCGTTAATTCTTTGATTCGCATAGAACTCCTCCTCTTAAGTCAGTATATCATTATATCACAAATGGCTAATTTTGTCACTATTTTCAATAGAAATAGAACTTTTCCTAAAAAAAAATATCCGATATTCGGATATTTGCATCAAAATCACTATTCCTTTATTTTCTAGATTTAAAACTGTAGCACATTGTTGCTTCTTTGGTATCATCATGACTACAATTACATACTTTGATTTCTTTTAAGTTACAAACTTTGTCATCACAATTACAATGTTTACAATCAAAAACATCACATTTTATTTTTTGATTTAGCTCATTCATATTCTCACCCTTTTTTAGAGTGTTCATATTTTTTAATTTTATACATATAGTGTAGTGGTGATTAAAATGGACAAGGTTAAAATAGGAATCCCACGTGGAATATACTATTATTATTATGGAAATTTTTGGAAATATTTTTTTAAAAAATGTAATATGGAATTGGTATATAGTCCCAGTACAACAAAAGAAATAGTGGAGATGGGTAGCCATTTAGCACCAGATGAAATGTGTTTAAGTATGAAAATTTATTTAGGTCATATCGCTTATTTGCAAGATAAATGCGACTATATTTTAATCCCAAGAATAGACCGATTTGATAAGGAAAATCAAACTTGTACGAATTTTTTAGCGCTCTACGATATATCAAAGCATTATTTTAAAACACCTATTTTGAATTATAACATTGATTCCCAACATGATTTTTTAGATGGCATTTTAAATATGAAAGAATTAAAGTTATCTAGAGTTCAGTGTATTTTAGCTTATGAATATGCGATGAAAAAGGAAAAAGAAATGAAAAGTAGAAGGGAAAATTTACAACAACAGATTTTAAATAGTTCGGGAAAGAAAGTATTAATTGTATCTCATGCTTACAATATTCATGATGATTTTATCGGTTCCTCTATTGTGAAAATATTAAAAGAAAATCATATTCAGATTCTCTATAGTGATTATTTTGATGAGAAAAAGACCAACTTGTTATCAAAGGAATTGTCACAGGATTTGTATTGGAAATATAGTCGTGATAGTATTGGTTCTATTCCTTTATGTAAAGAGGTAGACGGTATTATCTTTCTATCTACTTTCCCTTGCGGGTTAGATTCTTTAGTACATGAGTTAGTGATTCGAAAAATGGAAAAACCGTATCTAAATCTTGTGATTGATGATATGTCTGCTTCAACAGGATTGGAAACCAGGTTAGAAAGTTTTGTGGATTTAATTGAACAAAATTAGTTATCCACAATTGGGAAGTTATGGAGTACCTATTTATTATTTATTAACTCATGTATTGAGAAATGAAATTATAAAGCCAAAAGAAATAACGAAAAAGACTATGGAACTAGGGAGTAAATATAGTCCCGATTTTGTTTGTACACCATTTAAATATACATTGGGAACGATGATAGAATCTTTAGATATGGGGGCAGACATTCTCATTCAAATGGGTGGAGGATGTAGATATGGTTATTATCATGAACTACAAGAGCAAATATTAAAGGATTTAGGTTATCACTTTCAGTTAATTAATCTGATTAATGGTGGAAATCATATATCGATTAGAAAATTATTCAAAGAATATCCGATAGAACTCAAAAAAAGAGGCTTTTTAAAATATCTTTATACGACGAAAAAGATGGTTATTTATATGGATAAGATTGATCACTATATTCGCTCTCATCGCTGTTATGAAAAAGAAAAAGGAGCATTTAATAAGTTGCGGGAAGAAATGCTTTTAAAAATGAGTGAAGCAAAAGGACCAATTCATTTGTATCACATTTATAAAACGTATTTAAAAAGAATGAAAAATGTTCCTCTTAGAGAAACGACAAAAAGAATTAGAGTAGGTCTTATAGGAGAACTTTATACCTTGATGGAACCAAAGGCTAATGAAGAAATAGAAGAACTATTAAATTCTTATGGTTTTGAAGTCAAAAGATATACGGATGTCACTTATTTATTATTTCAAAAGAAGAGAAAGGTAAAACAATATCTCAAAAATTTTTTTATAAAATATCGAATGGGAGCCGATGCGTTAGATAACATTCATCATACCAAAGAATTATGTGAGGATGAGTATGATGGAATTATTCATATTAAGTCTTCTTTTTGTACACCGGAGATTGCAGCTATGCCGATTATTGAATCTACTGCTCAACAATATGGTGTTCCTGTTTTGTTTTTTAGTATGGATATGAATACTTCAGAAACTGGCTTTTTAACGAGGATAGAAGCTTTTTGCGATATGTTAGAAATGAGGAAACAATGAAAGAATGTTATTTAGGAATTGATATCGGTTCTATTTCAACCAAAGCGGTAATTATTAATAAATCCTATCAAATACTAAGTTCTTGTTATATTGAAACGAAAGGGAATCCCATTGTGGCAGTAAAAGAAGCCTTGCAGTTGGTATCCATTCCCCCTGAATATCAATTAAGAGGAATAGGAACAACCGGGAGCGCTAGAAAGTTAATTGGACTACTTTTGAATGCGAATGTTGTCAAGAATGAGATTACCGCCCATGCGGTTGGAACTTTGACATACCATCCTGATGTAAAAACCATCTTGGAAATTGGTGGTCAAGATTCCAAAGTCATTTGTATTCGCAATCGCATGATTCATGATTATGCAATGAATACATTATGTGCGGCAGGAACAGGTTCCTTTTTATCCAGTCAAGCAAAACGTTTGGGAGTCGATGTAAAAGATTTTGGAAATATTGCGTTAAAAAGTACCAATCCAACCAATATTGCGGCTAGGTGTACGGTCTTTGCAGAGTCTGATTTAGTGCATAAAGCACAAATAGGATATCCAAAGGAGGATATTATTGCGGGACTTTGTAAATCGGTTGTTCTCAATTATTTAAATAATGTATGTAAGGGTAAAAGATTAGAATCTCCAATTATTTTTCAAGGTGGTGTTTCTAAAAATGTAGGAGTCCATAAATATTTTGAGGAAATACTAAAGGAAAAAGTATTAGTAGATGACAATGGTCATTTGATGGGAGCACTTGGCGTTGCGATATTGTCTTCAAAAGTTCCGAATCCAAGAAACTATACTTTAGATTTCCAAAATATTGAATTTAAAACGATTGGGGAAGAGTGTAAGGGATGTTCCAATCGCTGTGAGTTAGTTCGTATATATAGGGATAGAGAGTTATTAGATACTTGGGGAAGCAAATGTGGAAAATATTAAATCACGACAAAAAATTTACGAAAGCTAAAAAAAACGTTGTTAAAATCTAGAAAAGAAAGGTTAATGAGTGTAAAATAAAAAAAGTGTTATTTGACAAAAAGAACTTTATAGTGTATAAATTATGGATAGACAAAGAGGAAGTGGATTATGCCTAAACATTTAGTTATTGTGGAGTCTCCAAGTAAAACGAAACCAATTGAAAAATATTTAGGAAGTGGATACAAAGTTTTATCATCTAAAGGTCATGTAAGAGATTTATCTACCAAGGGAAAATATGGATTTGGTGTCGATATAGAAAATGATTTTAAACCAGATTATGTGCCAATGAAAGGCAAAACAGCGGTCATTAACGAATTAAAAAAAGAAGCCAAAAAAGCGGATCGCGTTTTTCTAGCTACCGACCCTGACCGTGAAGGAGAAGCTATTTCATGGCATCTTTATGATACGTTAGGTCTAAAGGAAGATAATTACGACCGAGTAGTTTTTAATGAGATTACGAAGGATGCTGTTGTAGAGGCATTTAAAAACACTAGAAAAATTGATAAAAATCTAGTAAATAGCCAAGAAACAAGAAGAATTTTAGATCGTATTATCGGTTTTCGTCTTAGTAAATTAATTCAGTCTAAGACAGATGGTAGTAGTGCAGGACGTGTACAGTCTGTCGCTTTAAAATTAATTGTAGATAGAGAAAGAGAAATTGAAAATTTTAAGGCGGAAGAGTATTGGACAATTACTGGAATATTCCCATCATTTGAGGCAGAAATGTTTGCCTATAATCATAAAGATATAGAGGTTAAAACGGAAGCAGAAGCAAATGAAATTTTATCGAAATTGTCTAATTCCTTTAAAATTGAAAGTGTAGAGAAGAAAAGAAAACAAAAACAATCAAAGCCTCCTTATATCACGAGTACTCTACAGCAAGATGCTTCGAACAAACTAGGATTTAATGCGAAAAAGACTATGCAGATTGCTCAAAAGTTATATGAAGGTATTGAACTAGAAGATGAAACAGTCGGACTTATTAGTTATATGCGTACTGATTCTATTCGTCTTTCTCAGAACTTTATTGGCAGTGCATATTCTTTTATTGAAAATAAATATGGAAAAGAATATGTTGGTAGTGTGAAGGCAGCTAAGAAGAAAGAAAATGTTCAGGATGCTCATGAAGCGATTCGTCCAACAAGTATTAATCGTACTCCTGAAGCAGTAAAACCTTTTTTAACAACGGATGAATTTAAACTTTATCGTATGATTTACTATCGTGCTTTAGCATCTCTTATGAAGAGCGCTGAAACAGAAAATACAACGGTTATTTTGGATAACCATAATTATCAATTCAAAACAACTGGTCAGGTAGTAGTTTTTGATGGATACTTAAAGGTGTTCAAGGATTATGAAGATGTTGAAAATAAAGAACTACCACCATTTGATACTTATAATTCTCAGGTAGTAGTATCTCAATCTATCGAAAAGAAACAACACTTTACCAATCCACCTGCTCGCTATACGGAAGCAAAATTGATTAAAGAGATGGAAGAATTAGGAATAGGAAGACCAAGTACTTATGCAACAACGATTGATATTTTAAAGAAAAGAAATTATGCGACGTTAGTAGAAAAAAAATTTGTTCCAACAGATGTTGGTATTGAAATTACAGATCGCTTACAACAATGTTTCAGTCATATTATCAATGTAGAATATACGGCTAATATGGAAACCGATTTGGATAAGATTGCCGAAGGAAATACGAATTGGGTAGAAACACTACGTTCTTTCTATAATGAGTTTGAACCCGCTGTTCAAAATGCTTTCCATGAAATGCCGAAGAAAGAGGCTGAAAAAACAGGGGAGGATTGTCCAGAATGTGGAAACCCTCTAGTCGTTCGTAAGGGGAAGTATGGAGAATTTGTCGCTTGTAGCAATTATCCTGCTTGTAAATATATTAAGACAGAGCCAAGAACGGTAATTGAAGTTTGCGATTGTCCAAATTGTGGTTCTAAAATTGTTGAAAAGAAAAGCAAAAAAGGAAAAGTATTCTATGGATGTAGTAATTATCCAAAATGTAAAACTGCATACTGGGATAAACCGATTGGGGAGAAATGCCCGGATTGTGGTGAAATGTTAGTGGAAAAAAAGGGTATTATCAAATGTAGTTCTTGTGATTATACAAAATAAACAGACACTTTACAAAAAACAATAGTAAGTTTGATACTGCTGTTGTTTTTTTTTATGAGATGTGATAAATTGTAATTGGTGATAGTATGAAGAAAGTAAGTAGAAATGGTGGTTTTACTTTAGTAGAATTGTTAGCGGTTATCGTTGTTTTAGGAATTATTGCGCTTATTGCTTATCCGCTTGTAACTGGTACGATAGAAAACTCTAGAAATAAACTTGGAGAGGAACAATTTAAACGGTTGGATGATGCCGTTCGTAGTTATATTACTAAGAGTGTGTCAGAGGATGAAGCTTGTGTTTCTGTCACTGATTTAAAAAAGGGAGGATATTTGGAAGATGTTACCATTAGAAATCCAGATGGTGGCGAAGTAATCAATGGTATCTACAGAATTCATTGGAATAATGACAACAATCAATATACATGGATTTATGATGGTTCTCAAACTAGTTGCTAAAAGTACGAAAGTACTTTTTCTTTTGTAAACAAAGGATTTACAACGTTTTTAAAATGTGCTACAATGAAATCGGAAGGAGAATGGAGAGATATGAAGAAATATCTTTGCGAGTTTTTAGGAACTTGTGTTTTGGTTTTGTTTGGCTGTGGGGTAGCCGCATTAACAAACGCAGATATTGTTGCCACTTCGTTAGCATTTGGTCTTAGTATAGTTGCCCTTGCTTATACGATTGGAAATGTATCTGGGTGCCATGTTAATCCTGCTGTATCATTTGCTATGTGGGTAGATAAAAGAATTTCTACAAAGGATTTTGTAGGATATGTTATCGCTCAAGTATTAGGAGCTGTCGCTGGAAGTGGTATTTTAGCGTTGATCTTAAATTCTACGGTTACTGGTGATTATAAATCATTTGGACTAGCTGCTAATACCTTTGGTGAATTAGCCGGTGGAAATAGTATTACCATGCTAGGAGCATTAATAGTAGAAATCGTTTTAACCTTTGTATTTGTATTAGCTGTACTTGGGGTAACGAGAGATAAAAAGAAAGATTCTGTTGCGCCAATTGTAATTGGACTTACTTTAGTACTTGTTCATTTATTAGGAATTCATTTAACAGGTACATCTGTAAATCCTGCTAGGTCTTTAGCACCTGCCTTATTCATGGGTGGAGAGTACTTAGAACAAGCTTGGGTATTTATTGTTGGACCATTAGTAGGAGCAGCTTTTGCCGCATTAGCTATTTTCTTTATTGATTTAGAGGGACCTATCGTTATAGAGTCTGCTAAAGAAGAAATGGAAATTGTAGTAGAAGATGCCAAAGAAGAAAAGAAAAAAAACCAAAACACAAATACAACTAAGAAAAAAACGACCAGAAAAACGAATACAACAGCAAGAACAAGAAAGAAGAACTAAGTTTCTTCTTTTTTTTTGAAATAACATATTTGAATCAGTTTCATACAATAAGAGTAGCAGGTGAAATATGAATATTTATGTATTGGTAATTATCTCTACGCTCCTTATGTTTTTGGCTACGGTATTAGGGGCTGCTTTTGTTTTTATTATTCCTAAAGTAAATGCGATGGTGGAAAGAATATGTTTAGGATTTGCAAGCGGTATTATG
Organism: uncultured Bacilli bacterium; assembly: GCA_947629445.1. Lineage (GTDB taxonomy): Bacteria > Bacillota_I > Bacilli_A > RF39 > UBA660 > UBA5578. The sequence goes on along the minus strand of CANRDU010000002.1, from coordinate 62,188 downwards.
ATTGCAGCCTCTATTTTTTCTTTGCTACTTCCAGCACTAGATAGTACAAAGCATTGCTTTCTAGTGATTATGAGTATATTGATAGGAGGGTTGTTTCTCTGGGTTTTGGACTTTTTTCTTTCCTCTAAAGAAAAAAAACAATCTTTTTTCTTTTTAGCAGTAACCTTGCATAATATTCCAGAAGGAATGATTGTAGGACTTGCTTGTGCTTTAACTTATACGCAAAATTCTATGGCAACTTTAGCGACCACTCTGGCATTAGCAATAGGAATTGCTATTCAAAACATTCCAGAAGGAATGGCGGTATCTTTTACTCTTTTAGAAGAAGGGAAGGGCAAAGGAAAAGCCTTTTTATATGGAATGGTATCTGGAATAGTAGAACCTATCTTTGGTATCTTAATGGTATTATTATCTCATGTATTAGAACCTTTTATGCCTTTCTTTTTATCACTAGCAGCGGGAACGATGTTTTATGTCGTAGTGGATGAATTAATCCCTAAGAGTAAAGTAAATAATAGTAATAGTGGGGTAGTATCTTTTATGATTGGATTTGCCATTATGATGTATTTAGATGTTATTTTAGGATAGACGAAATTGCTTGGCAATTCGTTTTTTTTGAAATTTAATCAAGAAAATATGATACAATGAAAATAGGTGAAGTATGAAAAATAATAAACGGTTTCTTTTAGCATTGTTTTGTTTAATTTTCTTTTTAATAATCATGTATCAGATTCATTTTAATGGAGAATTGTGGTTAGATAAAGTAATGATTAATACGGTTGTACTAGCCGGTAGGACAGATTTCCTTAATCTTTTTTTTACAGGATTTACCTTCCTCGCTAGTGTATTAGGACTAGCGATTATTACGGTGGGAACTCTTTATTTTTTAAAGAGTAAAGTAGAAAGGCTTTATTTTTTAGGAAATTTAGGGGGAGCTGTTTTAATTAGTCAAATATTAAAAATGGTTGTTCAACGACCTAGACCTTTATTGTGTTATAGATTGGTGAAGGAAACAGGATATAGTTTTCCATCGGGACACTCCATGGTTTCTATGGTTTTTTATGGATATTTTATTTATCTTCTTTGGAAAAGTAAAAAGGCAAAGTCTTTAAAAAATTCACTCACTCTTTTCTTATCTATTCTGATTTTGGGAATTGGATTTAGTCGTATTTATTTGGGGGTTCATTATGCAAGTGATGTAATAGCTGGTTTTTCATTAGGAGCTTTTTATGTTCTTATGTGGATTAACTTTAGAGAATCGAGGGAAAATATGAAACAGAAGAGTCTCTTTCGCAGTTTTTATCATGCAGGAGAAGGTATTTGGAGTGCGTTTCTTTCTGAACGCAATATGAAAATTCATGTTTTGGCTGTTATCTTAGTTACTTTTTTTGGATTTTATTTTCAAATATCTACCGTAGAATGGATGGTATGTATCATTTTATTTGGAATAGTGATATCAGCAGAAATTATGAATACTGCTGTAGAAACCGTTGTCGATATTGCTATGCCAGAGAAAAATGACAAGGCAAAATTAGCAAAAGATTTATCGGCAGGAGCCGTTTTAGTGTTAGCGATAATTTCTGTTATCATTGCGGTACTTATTTTCCTACCAAAGATATTTTTATAACAATAAACCAATTTTGGTTTCTAATTATTAGCATAAAATTTGTAAAGAATGGAATAATGTTAAAGGGAGAAATCGAAAGTTTTAAGGAAGGTGTACAATATCTGTAAACGAATTCTGTTATAAGTACTCTTCCCAAGGTTTTGTGATATAATGAGAATAATAGGAGGTCAAAATATGAGATGTGTTGCTATTAAAGGTGTTCGTGAATTTGAAGTAACAGAAATGGATGAACCAGTATCACAAGATGGAAGTGTTGTGATTGATGTAAAAAAGACGGGTATTTGTGGATCTGATATCCACTATTGGGTAGCAGGTGAACCTGTCGGATTAGTTATGGGACATGAATATTGCGGTGTCGTAACCAATCCAGGAAGTAGAGAAGATTTAAAAGTAGGAGATAGAGTTACTGCTTTACCAATTTCTCCTTGTGGAGAATGTGAGGCTTGTAAGAAAGGAAATCCTCAATATTGTCCAAACACTTGGACATATGCTACAGGTCTTTCTCTTACGAATCCAGGTGGTTTAGCACCAAAAATGTCTATCAGACCAGATATGGTTATTAAAGTTCCTGCTAATGTTACAGATGAAGAAGTAGCAATGGTAGAACCAACGGCTGTAGGACTTCATGCCATTCATTTAGCCGATATTAAAGTAGGTGCTAAAGTATTAGTTGTTGGTGGAGGAATTATTGGACTTGTTTCAGCTATGTTCGCAAGAATGGAAGGAGCAAGTTATGTCGCATTGTCAGAAACCAATGCCGCTCGTGGTGAAAAGGCCGTTAAGTTAGGAGTAGCCGATGAGTGGTTTGATGCTAAAGATCCTGAATTCATGAATAAAATAGTTACCAAAACGGGTGGCGGATTTGACTTTGTTATCGAATGTTGTGGAAATGCCCCAGCGGTTAGTAGTGCGTTGATGGCAGTAAAACCAGGTGGAAGGGTTATTCTTGTTGGTGTTTCTATGGAGCCAGTTACTATTCCAACAATGTTAGCTGTTATGCGTGAAATTGATGTTCAAGGAGCGATTGCTTATACGAAAGAAGAGTTCCAAACTTGTATTGATTTAATGGAAAATGAACAGATTGATGTATTAAAATTTGTAGATGATATTGTTGGACTTGATCAGGTACAAGCTTCTTATGAAAGACTTACGTCTGGTAATGATGACGCTGTTAAGATTTTAGTAGATCCAAATAGATAAAAGTAGCTATGCTACTTTTTTTCTTGCTATTTGAAAACTTCCTTGGTATAATTATAGACGTGGTAGAAAAACAAAAGACAACATTATTGACAACTATGTGCATAATTTTTGTTAAATTGACAAATTATGCACATAGTTGTGCGTAAAATAGGAGAAATATGAAAGTAATTACGGTTAAACAACCATTCGCAACTCTTATAGCAGAAGGCTTTAAGCACTATGAATTTCGCACTTGGAAGACAAAATATCGTGGTGAAATTCTAATTCATGCTGGTAAAGGCATTGATAAAGAGGCAATGCGCCGTTATGAACATCTTTCCTTGGATTATCCTAGTGGATGTATTATTGCTAAAGCAATCATCAAAGATGTTGTTCCTGTAGATGAATCCTTAAAGAAAAAATTAAAAGAGGAAAATGAGTTAGTTTATTACGGTGTAGTTCATAATAGCGAATGGGATGGTTATGGCTTTCAATTAGAAAATATAGAAAAAATAAAACCTATTCCGATTAATGGAAAATTAAGTTTTTGGAATTATGAAGGAAAAATAGAATTGTTAAAATCATGATTACTGATAAGGTAGTAATTAGTAAGTTTTTTTTTCTATGGTCAATAATCAATGGACCTTAGAGGAAATAATCGACTTATCTACTGAAAATAGGTAGGTAAGTTTTTTTTGTGAGGAGGATATAAATGGCTTTGATATTATTAATAATCGGATTTATTTTATTAGTAAAAAGTGCTGATTTATTTGTAGATGGCTGTAGTAGATTAGCACGTGCTTTTGGAATTTCTACTTTGATTATTGGACTTACCATTGTTTCTTTTGGTACCAGTGCCCCAGAGGCAGCTGTTAGTATTATTGCTTCTTTGAATGGCAACAATGATATTTCTATTGGAAATGTAGTAGGGTCTAATATTTGTAATTTACTTTTAGTACTAGGAGTAAGTGGAATATTTGGAAATCTAACCGTCAAAAGAAAAATCGTTTATCGAGATATGGTTTATTCCCTTTTTTCCTATGTTGTTTTATTAATCTTAACAGCTGGATTTTTTATCAATGGTGAGAAAAGTGGCGTGATTACTCGCACGAATGGTCTTATTTTGTTATGCTTTTTAGGTATTTATCTCTATGCTTTATTAGTAGATGCCAAAAGTGGTCATCAGGAACATGATGATAAAGTTCGTTTTTCATTTAAAGATTTATTTTTTGCCTTTCTAGGATTGATAGGAATTATTGGGGGAGGAGAATTAGTTGTTAATAGTGCAACTTCTATTGCGGAATGGATGGGCATTAGTAATCATATAATTGCTCTTACCGTCGTTGCGATTGGAACCTCACTACCAGAACTAGTCACTTCTGTGATTGCAGCTAAAAAAGGAGAATCAGATATTGCAATTGGAAATGTCATTGGTTCTAATATTTTTAACATTTTCTTTATTTTAGGAGCAGCTAGTGCAGTAAGTCCTATTACTTTTGATATGAATACTCTAATGGATATTATATTCATGCTAATTGCTGGTGTTGTTGTCTTTTTCTTTGTTTTAAAAAATTTCCGTATTGGCAATAAAAAAGGTCCTATTTTGGTTTTCTTATATATTTGTTATGTTGCTTATATTTTGATACGTTAGAGATAGAAAAGATAGAATATACTATCTTTTTTTGTTATAATAAAAGTAGAAAGTAGGATGTTATGACAGAGAAAAAAGTAGTAGAAGTGTGGGAAAATTGGTCTAAAAAAAGGAGTTCTTATCCAGTTTATGATAATTGGTTAGATACTTATCATGCAGTATTAGAAAATCATAAAAAGGATATGATTTTAGATTTAGGTTGTGGAATTGGAGCAGATACAGCTTATTTATTAGAACGAGGCTATTCGGTATTATCAGCAGATTTATCCTACGAAGCTTTAGCAAATATCGAAAGAAAACTCCCTAAAAGTAAAACCTTGCAAATGGATATGACTGTAGATTTCCCGATAGCGGATGAAAGTTATTCTCTAATTATTGCAGATTTATGTCTTCACTATTTTAGCGTAAAAGACATGATTCATGTGATGAAAGAAATTAAAAGAATACTGAAACCTAATGGCATTTTACTTGCTCGTGTTGCCCGAGTTGATGACTATGATTATGGTGCAGGAGTAGGAGAGAAAATAGAAAAGAATTACTACTTTGAAGGTAGTTACTATAAACGTTTTTTTGAAGAGGAAGATATTCAGAAATATTTTTCTATGATTGGTTCTATTTCCTATCGAAAGACAGAAATGACTAGAGATGAAGAGTGTTATACGAAACCGAAGAAACTATACGAAGTGAAGGTGATGAAAGGCGATGGAAGTTGTTAATCTGTTCGATCGATTAAAGTATATAGAGGAAGTTGCTTTCCTAACAGAAAAAGAGTGGGGATTATGGCATAGTGAAGAAGAATTTCAAATGAAAGTCAAGAAGAAAATGGAAAGAATGTTAGAAAATAGGGATAATCCTTATTATGCGAAATTGCTGCTTTTACAGGAAGATGTCTTGATTGGTTTTATTTCCATATTTCCAAAGGATGGCGAAGAAAGAACGGATTTAACACCTTGGTATTCCACTATGTACGTGAAAAAAGACTATCGTGGAAAAGGTTATTCTAAATTATTGAATGCTGCTATTTTAAGGGAAGCAAAAAGAAGAGGATTTTCCCGTATTTACTTAAAATCATCATTAGAAAATTACTATGAAAAATTTGGTGCTATTTATATGGAAACTTTGCAAAATAGTGAGAAACTTTATTTTATAGATTTATGAAAGAGAAATTCTTTAAGAAATTTTTAGTAGTACATCAACCAGGATATGTAAAAACTTTACAAGAATAAAAAAAAGAAAGACACTTCCACAACGAATTCATAAGAGCTTAAAGCTCTTTTTTTATAATAATCACTAAAAATACGCATATTATAAATGGAAGTTTCCCTATTTACAAATACCCTAGTAGGGTATATAATGAAGATGGTGATGGAATGAAAGAAGAAAAATATACATATCGTAGTTGTTCGGAAAAAAAGAAAATTGAAAATCGTCTAAACCGTATAGAAGGTCAAGTAAGGGGAATTAAAAAAATGGTTGAGGAAGATCGCTATTGCAATGATATTCTCATTCAATTATCTGCGGTTGATAGTTCTATTAAAAGTTTATCTAACTACATTTTAGAAAAGCATTTGTATAACTGCGTAAGTAAGGATTTTGAAAAGGATAATAATGAAGTATTTGAGGAATTAGTAGATCTTTTTAAGAGATTTAATGGATAGGAGGAAAATATGAAAACAATAACTTTAAAAGTAGAAGGAATGCATTGTGAAGGATGCTCTTCTCGAATTGAAAAATCATTACTAAGTATGGAAGGTGTGAAAGATGTGAAAGCTAATCACCAAACGAATGAAGTCATTGTTACGTTAGCAGAAGAACATTTAGAGGAAGTAAAAGAACGTCTCGATAATTTAAACTTTCCTGTTATAGGAGAATGATATGAAAACAGTAATTCTACAAATTGGTGGAATGAGTTGTAGTGCATGTTCTAATGGATTAGAAAAATATTTAAGAAAGCAAAAAGGGGTTCAAGAAGCTAGTGTTAATCTTGTTTTAGCGCAAGCTACTATTACCTATGAAGAGAATCTTTCCGTAAAGGATTTAGAGCATTTTGTGCAAGAGGCTGGTTTTGAATCGCTAGGAATCTTTAATCCTCATCAAAACGAAAAGAAAAAATCGATAACACCACTTCTTTTTTATGCCTTTCTCATGATTGTATTTATGTATATTTCAATGGGACATATGCTTCATCTTCCCGAAATCCCAGGTATTAGTAGTCATGAAAATTCTAAAATCTATACCCTTGTTTTAGTTATCTTAACAATTCCCTTTTTGATTTATGGTAGGGACATTTTCAAAAACGGCATAAAAAATGTTCTTCATAAAATGCCCAATATGGATACTTTAGTCACGTTAAGTGTCCTCGTCAGTTTGGGATATAGCCTTTATTTTTCTACTTGGATTTGGTTAGGGGAAATACAGCATACTCATCAATTATATTTTGAATCCGTTGCGATGGTTATTTATTTCATAAAATTAGGAAGATATATTGATAATAGGAGTAAAGAAAAAACAAAAGAAGCTATTCAACAATTGGTACAAATTACACCGACATCTGCTCTTTTAAAAACCAAAGATGGTGAAAGAGAAGTTACCATTGATGAAGTAGAAAAGGGCGATATTTTGATAGCCAAACCTGGTATGAAGATAGCTGTTGATGGTATTATTCAAAAAGGGGAAACTCATGTCGATGAATCCTTTCTAACAGGTGAGTCTTCTCCTAGTAAAAAAATAGAAGCAGAGGAAGTAATTGCTGGAAGCATCAATATAGATGGTTATATTGAGTATGAAGCCAAAAGAATTGGTAGAGATTCCACTATTTCTGAAATGGTAAAACTAGTCTTACAGGCAACAAGTACCAAAGCACCTATTGCTAGAATTGCGGATAAAGTAAGTGGATATTTTGTCCCTAGTGTACTTGCTATTGCGTTTTTAAGTTTTCTTGGATATATCATCGGGGGATTAGGATTTGATCAAGGCTTTCATACTTTTGTAACTGTTTTAGTCGTTGCGTGTCCTTGTGCATTAGGTCTTGCAACACCTCTTTCAATGGTAGTAAGTGTTGGGACTTGCGCTAAAAATGGCATCTTGATTAAAAGCAATGAAACATTAGAGAGTGCTGCCACTATTGATACTATTGTATTTGATAAAACGGGAACATTAACATATGGAGAACTTAAAGTATCCAAAATATATCATAGAGAAGAAGTGAGTGAACAAGAACTTCTTAGGATGGTAGCTAGTCTAGAAGCACTTTCTAACCACCCAATTAGTCATGCCTTAAAGATATATGCAAATGATCATAATTTATCCTTAGAACCTGTTACGGACTTTCAAAATCTTCCGGGTATCGGTATTACAGGTACGTATCAAAACCAAAAGGTATATGTTGGAAATGATAAATTGTTTCAAGAACTTTCGATTGCACCATATTATGAACAAGAGAAAGAAAAACTTTCAAAAGAGGGAAATAGTCTTCTCTATGTAATTTGTCAAAGACAGGTAGTTGGTTTAATTGGTGTTAAAGATATTGTTCGCGCAGATGCGAAAGATACTATTGAGCAATTAAAACGAAACGGTAAAGAAGTTATGATGCTTACAGGGGATAATGAAAAAACGGCTAGAGTTATCGCGGATTCTCTTTCCATTTCCCATGTTGTTTCTGATGTTCTTCCAAAGGGAAAATTAGAAGTTATCGAAAAGATGTTGCACGATGGTAAAAAAGTAATGATGGTAGGGGATGGTGTTAACGATGCTCCAAGTCTTGCTCTTGCTACCATTGGTGTAAGTGTTCATAGTGGAACCGATATTGCTAGTGATTCTTCGGATATTTTGTTGATGCAAGATAAACTCTCCCATATTTTACTTTTTCTAACAATTAGTAAAAAAACAATGTGGAATATTAAAGAAAATTTATTTTGGGCTTTTTTCTATAATATCATTATGATTCCAATTGCCATTGGCTTTTTAAAACCAGTTGGTCTTACCATGAATCCAATGCTCGCATCCATGGCTATGACCATTAGTAGTTTAACAGTGGTATTAAATTCTTTAAGATTACGCAAAATAAAATAAGGTTTATGAAAGACCTTATTTTTTAGTATTTATTTTTATGATATATGATTGATGAGTTTCTATTCAAGCATGTTATTATGTCCTAAATGAAATAATTTTTTATGTCATCACGAAATGAGAAAGTATAACTCTTTCTTATTTAAAAATCTATGGTATAATAAGAATAAAAAGAAGGAGCGCCTATGAAAAAAGTAGCTGTAAATAGTATAACAACGATAAGATTTCTATGTTCTTTATTGTTACCTATTATTTTATGGAAAGTGAATTCACTAATTTTTTTAATAACGATTATTTTGTTATTTTTAACAGATACTGTGGATGGATTTTTAGCACGCCGCTGGCGAGTGCAGACTTTTTATGGCGCTTTCATGGATACCGTCGCAGATAAGACTTTAAATATAGTTTTACTCATTTGTCTTCTGGAAACATGTCCAATTTTATGGGTTATTTTAATAGGAGAAATTTCTATTTTTGCAATCAATGCTGTTGCCATATTACAAGGTAAAAAGACGAGAGCTAGTATTTTTGGAAAGACAAAAATGTGGTTAGTTGCTTTTTCAATCATTTTTGGTTATTTATATTATTTTGGAATGTGTGAATTTGTTTGGGTGTTTAGTGGTAGCCTAATTGCTTTCATGTCACAGCTTGTGACCATTATTGATTATATAAAGACACTTGTTTTAGAAAAACGCATTTTGATTACGCAAGAAATTTCTTGGAAAAAAGTTTGGTTTGACACTGATTTTTATTTAAAAAATAAAGTATAGGGAGATAGAATATGAACGAAATTCCATCATTTTTATATCATAAATTAAGAAATCAATATGGAGAAGAATGGACAAAAAAGATTATCGATGGTTATCAGAGTCGCTATACCACTTTTCGCATTAATAGGCTAAAAACGACGGTAGAAAAGATAGAAAACATTTTGAAGGATAATAACTTTCTTTTTGAAAAGGTGTCATGGAATCCAGATGCTTTTCTCTTATTAGACAAAAAAGAAGAAGATTTAAAAAAATTATCAATCTACCAAAATGGCGAAATTTATATTCAAAGTTTTTCTTCCATGATACCAGTTTTATTTTTAAATCCTAATGGGCAAGAATCTATTTTGGATATGGCTGCAGCCCCAGGTGGTAAAACGACACAGATTTCCTCTTTAACGGCGGATAAAGCTCTTATTACCGCATGTGAGAAGAGTGCGACTCGGTTAGAGAGATTAAAATACAATATTGAAAAGCAAGGTGCAAGAAGAATTACGGTCTTAAAAGAAGATGCTAGATATCTAGATGATTTTTTTTCTTTTGATAAAATCCTTTTAGATGCTCCTTGTAGTGGAAGTGGAACGATTGATCGAAATAATCCTAAACTATTTTCCTATTTTACGGAAACGCTTATTCAAAAATCTTCGAAAGTGCAAAGAGAATTATTAGAAAAAGCTATTCACCTGTTAAAACCAGGTGGGACCATGATTTATTCTACCTGTTCTATTTTAGAGGAAGAAAATGAGAAAGTATTAGAGGAATTTGTGAAGAAGAATATGGTAAGTATAGAACCTATAGAACTTCCAGACATTCCCACATTACCGACTAAGTTAGAAGGCACTCTTTTAGTATGTCCTACTAATCGATTTGAGGGATTTTTTGTAGCTAAACTGAAGAAAAGGGGATAAATGTGAAGATTGATAAACCAAAATTAAAATATTTAGAGGAAAAAGATATATTCTCTACTTCCCAAGAAGAGATGAAAAATGCGACTTTTCAAAATCGACATTGGATTCATGAAAAGTTACAGGAAATGGATTTTGATAATGTGATTTTTTCGCACATGATTTGGCAAGATATTTCTTTTGAGGGAGTAGAGTTTATCGATGTTCTATTTGAAGATTGCGACTTATCAAATATTTGCTTTGACAATCAAAAATTTACTCGTGTTTGTTTTAAAAATTGTAAATTAGTAGGAACGAGTTTTATTGGTTGTTCTTTTTATCATGTCGAATTTCTCTCTTGCCGAGGGGATTATGAGAATTTTGCTGAAGCTACGATGACGAATTGTCGTTTTAGTGAGTCTCAGGTCACGAATGCGAATTTTTTTCAAACAAAATTGCAAAAACTGGAATTTTTAGAGGTTGATTTTAGAGGAACGGAATGGAAGGAAACACCATTATCTGGACTTGATTTTTCTAATGCAAATCTTACATCTAATAGTTTCGATTTAGAATCTGTAAAAGGAATGATTATTAATTCATTGCAAAGTAGTCTATTAGTAGGTATGTTAGGAGTTACAATAAAAGATTTATTGTAGCTTTTTTGTTGCAAAAACTAAGAACTTTTTTTATACTAATGATAGGGATATTAGGAGGAAGTATGAACATAGAAGAAATCATAAAGAGAATTTATCGGGCGAAGAAGAGAAAACAATTAACGTTAGAATGGCTTCAACAACATTTTACTTTATCAGAAAGGCAAACTGTTTTTTCACAAATTTATGATCCAGAAATTGTTCAAGTTTTATTTTCAGAAGAAGAAGTGAACACAATTATAGATGGTATAAGTGATATTAGGGTCCCTGACGTATTTCGTATTTTAACGGATGAACATAAGTTGGACTATATTAAAAGATGGGCAACAGGTGTAGAACAAGATTATTTACAGGATTTAGCATCTCTCATTGAAGCAGATGAATATAAAATAAAGGCAGCTTCTCTTTTGATAGATAAATATTGTCGTTCTATGGTTTTATCAACACTTACATCTGATGAATTAAAAAAGAAACATTTAAAAGGACTAAGTCAGGAATGCCGGGCTACCATTATTGCTAGTATGGACGATGACAGTGAAAAAATGAAGTATATCCGTTTTGGAGAAGATATTGTGACGATTATTGCTTCACTAGATTCTGATGAGTTGAAACAAGCATATTTGAAGAAAATGCGTCTTTTTTTAGAATCCGATAGAGCACGTATTATTAGAAGTATTTCTTCTGATGCTATCAAGGAAGAATATCTAAAAACCTTACGGGATGATGATTGTAAATTTGATGTTATTAGTACTTTCTCAACAGATGATTTGAAATTAAAACATCTGCAAGATATGAAAGATCCGTATTTGCAATCGGATTTGCTTCGAAGACTATCCAGTGATGAGGGTAGGATAAAGGCTATTTCTTATGCTACAGATGAAGGCGATTTTTTCTTTCTTGTTAAAAATATGGAGAAGGATGAAAATATAATTCCTTTATTACCGAAATTATCCCACGAACATCAGATGGAGATTTTTCGAGATTATTTGAATCCTAATCTTGTTTTTCAAAATATTATGATGCTCGGGAATATTTCTTCTATACAAGAAGTTATTGGCCATTTAGAAGTGTTTCCTCCCTATCAGGAGAATTATCAAGAGTTAATTAATCTTTATGCTAAGGAGTATCAATTTCCTTTAGAACGTATGATTCATTTCGTGCAATTGACTTCGATGCAGGTATTAGCGCATCTTGAAAATGCCAATTTTCGATCTTTTTTAATGCTACCAGAAGAGAATTACCAACAAATCATAAAATTATTAATGAGTCAGTCGAATCAACTATCAGAATCTGTTTTAAATGATATTTTAAATTCTCTATTACAAAGAGAATTTAAAAGCAAAAACCCAGATATTATTTTGCTGTTTCCAAATATTCTTCAAACGATTAGTAATAGTGACATAGAAGGATTAATTCCTCTATTAAAACAATTAGAAACCAAAATTCCACTTTCTTCATTATTACAGGAACGACAACTCTCTTGGGAAGAGTTTACAAATAAACTTTTTCACTATGATCGTGATGAATTGACGTGGCTCCACGATTTAGTGAGTAAATATATTTTAGAGAATAGAAACCAATACATTCAAGAAAATTTAGAATCTGCTAAGAAAAAATGTTTAGAATCTACTTTTGAAAAGAATGCTTTTATTAAATCTGCTTTAAAAACGATTTCGAAAGAAGAATTTATGAAGTGTGTTAGTAGTCTTCCTTCGACAATTTTTACAAAGGAAGAATTAAGCCTTATACAAAATTCACAACTTTTAGGAAAAGTATTTGATTATAAAAAACATCCTTCCCAATTTGAGGCAAGTCAAGTTCGTGAGTTAAAATCATATTTTAAAACTTTTCAATCTATCCTAAATCATCTACATGAAAGACATTTATTGGATGCTTGGGGGGATGAGAATGTTCCTGTGGAGTATGAACTTCCGGAACTTGACCTTTCTTTTATCTTATCGATTATAGGTGAGATGAATAGTGAGAAAGTATCTATTTTTTTACAAAATAATCCTGAAAATTATCAAAAATTATTAGACTGTTTAAACAAATATAAGTTTATCGGATGGGGAGATACCTTCGGTGAAATTTTAAGTGATATCGATTTAGTATTCGATGCTAGTACGGTTGCTAGTATGATAGAATATTTTGCTGATTTTTATCCAAAATTGGAAGAACAAGTAGCAAGTGGACAGATTTCTAGTATTAGTATTACTGGTTTAATAGATATGGCTAATTGCTACGGATCTGATTCTTATTTATATTCTTTATTATTTGGTAAGGCTAACTATCGTTATTTGAGTTCCAATCCGAGACCAAATAGTGCTTCTATGAAAAGGTATGAACGAATTGAAAAAGCGAAAGAGTATATAAAAAGTATGTATGACAAAAAGGTAATTACGGTACCTCCTATTCATAAGATATATACACTCTCTAATGGGAAGAAAATAGAAGTAGAAGTTGGAAATACCATTGACATGAGAAATCTGACATTAGGAGAAAGAACAGGAGCTTGTATGCGTATTGGTGGGGCGGCGAATGATTTATTTGATTTTTGCTTAACCAATCCAAACGGGTTTCACATTACTTTTACTGACCCAGAAAATGGTGAGTTTATTAGTCGTGTTAGTGGTTTTAGAAACGGGAATACTGTTTTCTTAAATCAATTGAGGTATAGTAATTCTTCCAAATATGCGAATGCTGATTTAGTAGAATGTGTAAAAGGAGTAGCCAAAGATACTATCACTTATTCTAGCAATTCTCAGTTTCCAGTAGAGAATGTAGTCTCATCCTCTGATTTTGCACTTTCTACAGAAAGTGACAAAAATATAGACTTGCATGTTAGTGATATAAAAAAGGGAATCGGAAGTTTCTATAGTGATGTTGGACCGGAGGCACTACTGTTAGCATCTAACCAACCGAGAAATGCTTTAGCGCCTGTTCGTTTGGGAAAAAATAGAGTAATGCATTATAAACCACCTCGTTCTACCCCTAAATTTGTTGTATGTGATCACTCAATAGAGGGGTTAGATATGCTTAGACATATTGAAATTTTAAATCAGTTTCTAAATGGTGTTCCTTTTGACGAAATGACCTTTCTAAAACGAGATAATGTACAATGTTTTTATATAGCAGAAGATTGGTATGCTGTACTCACGAAGGATGGTAAGTTGGAAACTTACGTTGTTGATTGTTCAGATCAGGATAGAATTGAAGCAGAACTCGAACAAGCAATCACTCAATTACAGGCACAGAGTGCCTATCAAGGAGGATATCAAATATGAAATTATATGGACAAATTATTCAGTATGATGGTTATACTGGTGAAATTATAACTTCTAATGAAGAAAGATATTTGCTCCTTTCCAAAGAAATTATGGATGAGGAAATTTTAAAGGAAGGGGATTATGTTACATTTCGAGGGGAATTATATGAAACTCCTGATTTGTCAATGCCTGTTGCTCGCTTTGTAAAAAAAGTAAATAATAACGAATAAAACTATCATCATAGTTTTTTTCTTTTTTAGTGAAATTTTGTTATAATAACTTTAGTAGGTGAAATTTATGGACAAAGTATATCGCATTTTAGCTGGTAGATATGGGTTTGATTCTTTCTTTACCTTTTTGCTATATGTCTATGTTATTCTTCTATGTATCAGTATTTTGATACATCATTGGATATTTGATTTACTAGTTATTATTGTTTTTATCATTATGTTTTACCGTGTATTTTCTAAAAATATTGATAGAAGACGAAAAGAAAATGAGATGTATTTAAAAACAAAAGAGAAAATATTAAAACCCTTTTTGAATTTTCAAAGAAGATGGAAAGATAGACATACTCTTATTTATAAGAAATGTCATAAGTGTAAAACAGTACTTAGAATCCCACTTCCAAGTGAGCGTGGTATTAAGCATGTAACGTGTCCAAAATGTAAAAAGAGATTGACTGTTTTATGTTTACGCAAGGAAAAAGTAGAAATATTTTCAAAAGATGGTAAAAGGAAGAGATAATCTTTCTTTTTTATTATTACAGATTGAATATTAGAAAAATACAAAAGTGTGATGGAATAGGCATAAAAAGTATGCAAAAGTGTGATGAATTTATAAATATTTTTGCAAAAAGTGTGATATAATCTTTAGTAGAGGTGATTTCATGCAAAGATTTATAACTGATAAACTTTTAAAATGGAAGGATAGTAACGATAGAAAACCATTAATATTAAAAGGAGCAAGGCAAGTAGGAAAAACGTATATTTTAAAAGAATTTGGGTATAAAAACTATGAAAACGTTGCTTATTTTAATTTTGATCATGATGAAGGATTAGCTCGTCTTTTTGACGATACAAAAGAGCCTAAGAGAATTCTTGAGCAATTATCTCTTGCTATTGGAAAGAAGATTTCACCACAAACAACCTTAATTATTTTTGATGAAATTCAGGAATGTCCAAACGCATTAAATTCTTTAAAATATTTTTGTGAAGAGGCAAGAGAGTACCATATTGCTTGCGCAGGTTCATTATTAGGCATTCGTCTATCAGGGACATCTTTCCCAGTTGGAAAAGTAGAATTTTTAAATTTATATCCGATGACTTTTAGTGAATTTCTAATTGCAGATCATGCAGAAAATTTAGTAGAACTTATGAAACAAACTAGACAGATACAGGAAATCCCTAAGATTTTTGAAGATCAATTGATTGAAAAATTAAAAACCTATTATATTATTGGTGGAATGCCAGAAGTTGTATTTAGTTGGGTAAATGATAAAGATATTGAAAAGGTGAATAAAATTCAACAAAATATTCTTGATTCTTATGAACAGGATTTTTCTAAACATGTGGATGTGAATGAGGCTAATAAAATTTCTCTAATCTGGAATGGTATACCTTCTCAACTAGCTAGGGAAAACAAAAAATTTGTTTATCAAGTTGTAAAAGATGGAGCACGAGCTAGAGAATATGAAAATGCATTAAACTGGTTAAAAGATACGAATTTAATTTCTAAGTGTTATTTAGTAGATAAATGTGCATTTCCATTAAATGCTTATGTTGACTTATCTGCTTATAAAATTTATATGATGGATGTAGGATTACTTAGACAAATGTCAAAATTAGATAGCAGTATTATTTTAGAGGGAAATAAGCTACTAGAGGAATTTAAAGGATCATTCACAGAAAATTATGTAGCTAATGTTTTAACTTATTTATTAGATAGTAATCTTCATTATTATCGATTTGATCGAAATGAAATAGATTTTATTATCCAAAAGAAAAATAAAATTATTCCTATTGAAGTAAAATCTGATAAAAGTACAAATAACAATAGTTTAACTAAGTATAATGCAACTTATGATAATGAAATATCTTTCAGGTTTTCTTTGAATAATTTAAAAAAAGATGGAAAAATTGTCAATATTCCTTTATATTTTATAGAATATATCGATAATTTTGATATTTATTAGTATAGTAATATGAATTAAAAAGAATGATAAAGATATTTCAATAAGTTAAACTATTATGAAAAAGTTTATATTGCGAGGTTAGATATATACGTAAAAATATGTTTATATTAGATAACAAGCCAGTTACTGAAAAAAATTTGATTTATGTAATCACTATATTCATAGGAATGGTCTGGTGTAAATATACTAAAATAATTTTAAATAATATATAGAGGTGAAAATGCAAAAACAATATTCATATTTAGGAAATTATGGAATAGTAAAAATTACAAAAGGGAAATTTAAAGGAAGGTTTGGCTATTATGATGATGATGACTTAGATTTTGATGGAGTAATGAAATCGGTAATTTATTTTGGTGAAATGTTTGATAATTCAAAATGTTATTATATTGAACAAAAAAATATTACAAATGATTTTACAATGGAAGATTTAAAGAAAAGAACAACTGAAATAAGATCTCAACTCTGGCAGAGAATAAGTGAACATAAAAGACTAGAATTAATTGAAGAAAAAGAACTTATAGATTCAGAAATTTACAACAGATTTGAACATTATATTGATTTTTTCCAAACTCAAAAATAAAAAAGTGTTTCTTTCTCATTCGTCGAAGGATAAAGATTTAGTAATATCAGTAGCACTTGATTTAAATGAACGGGGGATTACAACATGGTTAGATGCCTTTGATATATTACCTGGGGAATCAATTATTTCAAAAATAAATCAGGGATTAGAAAATTGTGAATTTATATTATTGTTTTTATCTAAAAATTCTATAAAGTCAAGTTGGGTAATGAAGGAATGGGAAACTTTATTGTGGGATGAAATTAATTCCAATAAAATAAGAATAATTCCAATCAAACTTGAGGATTGTGAAATCCCTAAGATATTACAAACAAAAAAATATATTGATTTCAGTATTGATTATAATAATGGAATAACCCAACTTGTCAATGCAATAATAGAATATGAACAAAAAAACAAGTAATGTGACACGCATTACTTATCGTTAGTGCTTATAAAAATCTAAAAAATACGTCTCAATAGAATAAGTTATGATTATTCTATTTTTTGTGTTATAATGATTTTATGATAGGAGGAATAAATTTGGGAAAGAAAATCACGCTTGTTTTAGGATTTTTAGTTTGTTTTGTGATAGGGACGATTGTGGGAATGATTTTGCCTTCTGAAGAGAAAGAAAAAGAACCTATTCAGAAAACGCCAACACCTAGTAGTACTTATCTAGTAGAAACAGAAGAAAAAGAAGGTTGTGGATATCAAACATCTTTGTATTATGAAGGCGAAGATAAAAATGTTTATCTTTATTGTTTAGATAGTATGAAAGTTGCAGTAGATGGAAAATTAATTGAATTAAGAGATTATATTGATAGTAATTCTAAAAATATTGATAAGTCTTTAGAAATTCTTACTTCTAATACGAAACTTTGGAATGTTTCTATCGATAAATTAAAAGATGGTGGTACAGCTATTTATAAAGATGATGGAGAGTCTAAAATGACGAATCATGGTCTTACTTTGATTACTTGTAATACCCTTGAAGGGGGAAAGAATGTTTATATTGGACCATATGACATGACACTCCGTAGTCATTACTGTATGCCAAATGCAGAGGAAGATAAAGATTTTATAAGAACTTATCAAGTATTATATAAAGCTGCAGATACTAACCGAGAGAATATTTTTATTACGATTCAACAATACAATACGGATGATATTGAGACCGTAAAGATTCCATATTCTCTTGCTTCTAAGGTACAAGTGAAAAGGAGTTATGAATTTACTTTTGCGTATGATGGAAAGGCAGTAGAAGATACCATTGATTCCATTTTTGAAAATACAAAATTAGTTTCCATTGTAGAAACGGATAAAGTAGGAGAGAGACAAATACAAGAAGCTATCGATTAAAGAGTTTATAAACTCTTTTTTTGATATTGACAAATGAACAAGTATTCAACTATAATAATAGATAGTTGAATAATAATTCAATTATTGCATAAAATGGAGGAAGCATATGGCTAGAAATGAATTTGTTTGTGATTGTAATGTCATTCATCAAGAGTCGGTTGACATTGCTCGTAAAAAGATGCCGAAAGTGGATACTTTTAATCGTTTAGCAGAGTTCTTTAAACTATTAGGAGATACTACACGTTCGAAAATTTTATTTGCGCTCGATCAACATGAAATGTGTGTATGTGATTTGGCGAATACTCTTTCTATGAGCAAATCTTCTATATCTCATCAATTAGGAACACTAAGAAGAAGTGGCATTGTGAAATGCCGAAAATCTGGTAAAGAGGTCTATTATACTTTGGATGATGAGCATGTAAGTAGAGTATTTGAAGTGGGACTTGAACATATTAGTCATAGAAATTAGGTGAATTATGAAGAAAAAATTAATTTTTATTGTTATTTCCTTTCTTTTCTTTATGGTAGCTTTGTTTCTTCCTGAAACGAACCTTTTGAAAACTGTTTTATTTTTAGTTGCCTATATTTTCGTTGGATTTGAAGTGATAGAAGAAGCTATTGATAATATTGGTAATGGTGAATTTCTAGACGAGAACTTTCTTATGACTTTAGCGACGTTTGGAGCTTTTTATATTGGAGAATATCCAGAGGCTGTAGCGGTTATGTTATTTTATCAGGTTGGAGAGTTTTTTCAGGAATATGCTGTTAATAAATCAAAAAAATCTATTGCGAATTTATTAGAACTTCGACCGGATTATGCGAACTTGCTAGTGGATGGAAAAATCGTTGCTTCCCCATTAGAGGAAGTAAAGGTAGGGGATATCATCGTAGTAAAACCAGGAGAAAAGGTTCCTCTAGATGGAATCGTGATAGAGGGAAGTTCTAGAATTAATACGTCTGCTTTGACTGGGGAATCTGTTCCTAGGAAAGTTCAAGAGAACGATTCGATATTAAGTGGTGTCATTAATGAGGTTAGTGTATTAAAAATAAAAGTTCAAAGAGAATATAAAGAATCCACTGTTAGTAAAATTTTAGATTTAGTAGAAAATGCAACTGAGAAAAAATCGCCATCAGAAAATTTTATTCATAAATTTTCAAAATACTATACACCTATTGTTGTAGTTCTTGCCTTTTTATTAGTCAGTATTCCAACCTTTTTCTTTCATCAACCGCTATCTTATTGGTTATATCGTTCCTTATCCTTTCTGGTCGTTTCTTGCCCTTGTGCTTTAGTACTTTCTATTCCCCTTAGTTTTTTTTGTGGAATTGGAGCAGCTTCTAAAATAGGAGTTTTATTAAAAGGTAGTAATTATTTAGAAGGTTTAACACATGTAAATACTGTTTTGTTTGATAAAACAGGAACGTTGACAGAGGGAGTATTTGCGGTACAAGAGATAACCCCTAAAGGAATCTCAGAGGAAGAACTTTTGAAATATGCTGCCCATGCTGAAATTTATTCTAATCATCCTATTGCACTCTCTTTAAAAAATGCTTATGCAAACCCATTACAAGAAAAAGTGGACAAAATAGAGGAAATTGCTGGAATGGGTATAAAAGCGAGTGTTGGTAGAAAAATTGTATTAGTAGGAAATTATGAATTAATGCAGAAATATCGCATTTCTTGTGATGAGGTCAAGACGGCGAAGACGGTAGTATATATTGCTTTGGATAATCAATTTGTCGGTAGTATTGTGATTGCTGATAAATTGAAAAAAGATGCCAAAAAGACGATTGGTGATTTAAAACAATTAGGAATTCAAAATATTATTATGTTAACGGGGGATCAAAAAGGAGTTGCCCAAGAAGTTTCAAAAGAACTGGAATTAACAGATTACTATGCTGAGTTATTGCCACAAGAAAAAGTGGAAAAAGTAGAATCTTTCATAAAGACAAAGAAAAAGAGAGAAAATGTTATTTTCATCGGAGATGGTATGAATGATGCTCCTGTTTTAGCGCTTTCTGATATTGGAGTTGCTATGGGAGGACTTGGAAGTGATGCTGCTATTGAATCGGCGGATGTTGTGATTATGACAGATGAGCCATCCAAATTAGTGGACACTATTTATATTGCCAAAAGAAATATGCGAATTGTAAATCAAAACATTGTACTTGCTATTTCTATAAAAATTGCTATATTATTATTAAGTGCATTAGGACTGACGAGTATGTGGTTTGCAGTACTAGGGGACGTAGGAGTCACTATTTTAGCTGTTTTTAATGCTCTTCGAGTTTCTAGAAGAAAGGCGAGATGAAAATGAATAATTTTTACCACCATCATAAAGTTCTTACCGTTCTTATGATTATTGGTGCAGTTTTACTGTTGTTAGGGCTTATTGTTTTTCTATTTTTAAAGTTATGGGTTCCCTTTGGTGGTATGCCTTCGAAAGCAGATAGAAAAAATTATGCCGAAAGGACCAGTAATTTTAAAAAAGGAAAATTTGTTTCCTATGAAGAAATGAGTTTGTTTACTTCTGAGAAGGGAAAAAATAATTTTCTTTCTAATAAGAGTGTGAAGCCAAAGGAAGATTTGCCGATAGTATATCCGACATTTCTAGAAAGTCCTAAAGAAGAAGATTTAACCGTTACTTGGCTTGGACATTCCACCATATTTATTCAAATGCAAGGAATGAATATTTTGATTGATCCTGTTTTTAGTGATATTACATCGCCTGTTAGTTTTATAGGACCCAAACGTTATTCGGATATACCGATAAAAATTGATGAACTTCCAGAGATTGATATTGTACTCATTACACATGATCATTATGATCATTTAGACTACCAGACTATTAAGAAAATAGATAAAAAGGTAAAAAGATATATTGTTCCATTAGGAATCGAAAACCATTTAGAACGTTGGAAAGTATCTTCTTCCAAAATAACGAACATGGCATGGAATGAAGAGATTAATGTTCATGGATTAACGATTGGTTGTATGCCTGCAAAACACTATTCTGGTAGAAAAATTATTGATAGTGGTAACACTTTATGGGCATCATGGGTTCTTAAAAATGATAATTATCAGATTTATGATAGTGGCGATTCTGGTTATGGTAGTCATTTTGAAGACATTTATAAGAAATATGGAGCATTTGACCTTGTTCTTATGGATAGTGGTCAGTATGATCAAGCTTGGGCAAATGTCCATATGAATCCAGAAGAATCGGTGACGTCTAGTAAAGTATTACATGCGAAAGTAGCCATGCCAATTCATTGGGGAAGCTTTGTTCTTGCCAATCATCCATGGGATGATCCTGTTGAATCATTTACTACCTATGCGGAAAAGAAAAATTTAGAAGTGATAACTCCAAAAATTGGAGAAACTGTACAGTGGAACCATTATGAAAATTATCAGGAAAAATGGTGGAAAAGTATCTCGTAAATAGAGATACTTTTTATGGTATAATAACAATGATAGGGAGGAGGGAATATGCAAAAAAGAAAATTGGATAATACTGCTAAAACATTTTCTTTGGATGAGAAAAAGAATAATAATATTTATCGAATGACAGCCGTGTTAAAAGAAAAAATAAATCCCTTTCTCCTAAAAAAGGCTGTCATTGCAGCATTAGAAACCTATCCAAGCTATAAAGTAAAACGAAGATTAGGCTTTTTTTGGTATTATTTTAGTGAAAATGAAAAAACTCCTATTGTGGAAAGAAAAACAATTTATCCCCATCGTATGATTCGCTTTCGTAGAAGTAACGATTATCTTTTTAAGGTAACATACGATGATTGTAAAATTAACTTGGAAGTGCTTCATATGTTGACAGATGGTATAGGTGCTTCTATTTTCCTAAAAGCTATTTTGTATCATTATCTAAGTGCTAAATATTCTCTTAGTAATCCTCTTACTGGTATTTGCAAAGAGAGTACTCGAGATGCTTATTTAAAATGTGTAGCAAAAGAAGATAAAAAAATGCCTAAAAATAAAAAAGCTTATCTTATAAAAAAAGAAACTCTTCCTTTCTATAATAAGACGACCTGTTATAAAGTGAATTTATATGAATTAAAAAAAGTTTGTAAGCAAAAAAAATTATCGATTACGGAATTTTTAACAGCACTTTATATGTATGCCATCTATCAAACCACTTATCAAAAGAAGACAAAAAAGGATATTGTTATGAATATTCCTATTGATTTACGAAGATATTGGAACGAGGAAAGCTACTCTAATTTCTTTACTTGTATGTGTATCGATGCTGATATTATGCATATGAAAAAAGTATCGGTTGCTTATTTGATGAGGCAAGTTCATCAAGAATTTCAAAGAAAATTGACAGAAGAAAATATCCGGATGACGGTTGCTAAAGATGTAAAACTAGGAACTAATTTTACAATCTCAGCGGTTCCATTATTTTTAAAGAAAATCATTATTAAGTGGTTTGGAAAGATGTTTAGTAAAAGTTCGACATCAACTGTATCCAATTTAGGACCAATTATTTTAGAACCTGCTTTTCAGCCCTATGTAGAGAATATAATGGTTATCGTTAATCCAGGGCGAATTCAAAAAGTAAAATGTACGGTTTGTTCCTACCTTGATACTTTAACCATTTGTTTAAACTCCAATTTAGTGAGCAACGCATTGGAAAAAGAATTTTATTATTTACTTTGTAAATATGTAGGTTTGGTAGAAGTAGAAAGTGATGCCATCAAAGTATAATAGGGTAATATACTATTTTGCTTTAGATTGAAAAGAATGTGTTAGAAAAACCTCTAGAAATTTCTAGAGGTTTTTGCTGCTTTTTCTTCTTTTTTTAATATTTTAACGTAAGGTTCTCGGTTAATATAATGCTCGAGTTTAGGACCCGTTCCAAGCATTGTAATAGGAACTCCTAGTTCATTTTCTAACCAAGATAGGTATTCTTTGCGGTACTTATCGAAGTAAATCTTTCCATATCCGTTATAAACTCCATGGATATTTTGATATTCACTATCCAATTGTTGAAAGAAATTGAGGTAGATAGAAGTAGGTCGAATTCTTTCCACCGTAAATTTTAAATGGTCAATATCCAAATCGAAAATTCTTCTTTTTTTCTTGGTAACTGTTGTATATTCTGTTAAATCAGGTGCGATATCTTTCCAGGTTTCGATATCTTCTTTTTCAACTGTTGTGGGATACATTCCAAGATATGCCCCTACATTAATTTGATCCCAAGTTAGTTCCGGTGAAGTTCCATAATCTCCACTATAGATAGTAGAACCATCATAAATTTCATTACTGATCCGGATAGGAAAAGGTCGAATAACCATTATGATTTCTTTTAAATAGCTAGCAGGAATACCACTATCAGCAAGCATTTGTTCTGGACAAACTTGTCTAGAAGTGGTGTAAGGATAGTGATGACTATGGTTCATATCTAAATCGCATCCTTGGGCACCTTCTAAAAGAATTTTTTTGGCTGTATGTAGGTAGTGATATAACTTTTTATAATAGTCAGGATCTGCCTTAATAGATTTATATTCCTTAAAGAATTTTGCATCAGGACTACGCATCATCTTTTCTGTTTGACAAGGACAACATCCTTTAAAAGTAGATCCTGTTTTAATTTGCCTTTTTTCTTGTTCAATATGTTTTTGTTGAACAAGGGGAACAAGAGGATGAACAACGATTTCCCTGCCATCTAGAATGTCTTGGTTGGCTTCATATTCTTCAACTAGTACATCCATATCAATAATAGAACCAGGACCGATAAATAAAGCGGTATTGGGATTAACAGCTGATACAGGAATATTTCTAAAAATACGTTTTTTTCCATTATCCATGAAGGTGTGCCCTGCATTGGGCATATTGTTGGTAACCGCTGCATCCACCTTTTTTTGTAGAGCAAACTGCCCAATTACTTTTCCTTTTCCACAACTACCTGCTTGTCCATCAATAATAACATACACATTTTTTTTCATGAGATTTCCCTCCCTAGTAGTAGAATTTATTATACTAAAAAAGAAGGGTGCATACAAGAGATTTATGATATAATAAGGATGTGGAAGTAAAGGTAGGTCGTTGTAAAATGAAAAAGTGTATTTTAACTGGTTTATGCTTACTGTTATTAGTAGGATGTAGTTTTGAAAAAGAAAAAAAGGAAGAACCTAAAAAATTAACAAGCAATTCTAACATAGAAGAGAATGCTGCTTGTACTAGTGCTCCAGTTGCCTATAAAGAAGAAGATAAGAGAACATTATATCTCATTTGTTTGGAGGATATCCATTTGACAGAAGAAAATGTTGACAAGAATTTGTTCACTTATATGTCAGAACATGATTATTCTATTCAAGATCTTTCCATGGGATGGATTTCTGATTTGCCATTGATAGAAGAAATACCAGAAGTGGGAGTGAGTATCTATCGTGGCAAAATGGAAAATTATGAGGTAGATGAGGAAATCACTTTTATTGCTTGTAATACACAAGATGGAAACCGTGATGTCTATATTGGACCAGCTACTTTAGATTATCGTGCATATATCGAAAAAGGAATTTGTCAGAATGATGAAATTTAATAGTTTAATACCAGAATTAAGTGTTCAAGATATTCATATTAGTAAAAAATTTTATACCGATTTAGGATTTCAAGTAATGTATGAAAGGGAGGAAGATAAATTTTGTTTTCTCCAACTAGAAGAAAATCAGATTATGATAGAAGAAATCAATGATCATTGGAACACTGGTGTTTTAGAATATCCCTTTGGAAGGGGTATCAATTTAAGTATGCAAATACGCGATATCGATTCTTTCTATGAGAAAGTAAAAATGTTATCCTATCCCATATTTCAAGAGATTATGGTAAATCATTATGCGGTAGAAGATGTTACTTATGAAGATAAAGAATTTTTAATACAAGATCCCGATGGTTATCTCTTGCGATTTAATAATTAAAATATCCACCAAGAAATCAGTATTTTGGGTAAAGATTGAATAAGAGAAGAAAGTAAAAAGCAAAGTGAATACGTTGCTTTTTTTCTATAAAAATTTATGGTAGAAAGGAATGATTTACATAAAAATTTTTGAAATTACTCACAAAAATTTCATAATCCTTTTTTATACTGAATCTGGTTTAGAAAGAGGTGAATTTATGTATGATAGGGTTTTTAATAGAGTGGAAGAGAAGTATTTGTTGGATAAAAACAAGTATCGAAAATTATTGCAAATTTTGAAATCAAAAATAGAAAAAGATAAGTATTTTAAAACGACTATTTGTAATATTTATTTTGATACTTTTGACAATGAATTAATTATTGAATCTTTAGAAAAACCTATTTATAAACATAAAGTAAGACTACGTAGTTATGGAGTTCCAACCCTTGAAGATGATGTCTTTTTAGAAGTGAAATTCAAATACAAAAAAATAGTAGGAAAAAGAAGGTGGAGATTAAAACTAAAAGATTTTGAACGATATTTAATAGGAAAAAAAGATATTGTGGATAATCAAATTATGAGGGAATTAGATTATCTTTTTGAACGTTATCATTTAGAACCTTCCTACTTTATTGCCTATGATCGAAAAAGTTATAAAGGAAAAGAAGATGAAAGTTTGCGGATTACTTTCGACACGAATTTACGGAGTCGTCAAAGTAAACTACAATTAGAATTAGGTGATTTTGGAACGACATATTTCAAGGAGGATGAATGTATTATGGAAATTAAAACGTTAGGAGCAATGCCATTATGGCTAGTGAGAACTTTATCAGAGTTACAGATATATCCCATATCGTTTTCTAAATATGGCAGTATTTATCAAAAGAATTGTGAGGAATATTTATGTTAGAGAGTATTTTTTCAGAAAATCTTGTTCGGATTGAGGGAAGCGATGTTATAATTTGTACGCTCGTTTCTTTAATGTTAGGAATTGTAATTGCTTATACTTATAAATGGACGTCTAAATACACAAAGAATTTTTTAGTCACTTTGACGATATTACCTGTTTTAGTACAGTTAGTCATTCTTATGGTCAATGGAAATTTAGGAACTTCTATTGCCACAGTGGGAGCTTTTAGTCTTGTGCGGTTTCGAAGTTTACCAGGTACTTCTAAAGAGATTGTTTGCGTTTTCTTTGCTATGGCGATTGGTTTAGCAACCGGGATGGGACATATCTATTTTGCTATTTTGATAACGATTATTGTTTCCCTAGCGATTCTTATCTTTTCAAAATGGAAGGGGTATAATCCTAGTTCTAAAGATTGTATCTTACATATTACAATTCCCGAAAATTTAGATTATACCAATTTATTCGAAGAGATTTTTGATCAATATGCCAAAGATGTAGAACTTATGAAAGTAAAGACAACGAATATGGGAAGTTTATTTGAACTGAAGTATCATATTACGCTGTTAAAAGATAAAAATGAAAAAGAATTTATAGATGAACTTAGGGTTAAAAATGGAAACTTAAAAGTAATGTTGAGTCATTATTTTGAAGATGCCGAAATGTAAGAAGAGGAACTTATGAAAAAAGGAAAAATATGGTTAATAATTGCTTTGGTGTCTTTAGTAGGAATTGGTATCATGGGATTTCTATGGAATAGGACAAAGCCAAAAGAAAAATCGTTAGCGAACAAAACAGATAGTATTGATATTCACATCAATACAGATGATGACGATGAAAAAATTGATTGGAGTACTTATCCTACTTATGAAGTAACATTAACAGATAGTATTAAAATTACTGATGAAGGTGTTTATCACTTAACAGGGACAATATTAGATGGATATATTACGGTAGATACTTCATCCAATGTAAAATTAATTTTAGATAATGTATCGATTACGAATTCGAAAGGTCCTGCTATTTATGTAGCTAATGCTTCTGATACGGTGATTGAACTAAAAGAAGGAAGTACAAATTATCTAGAAGACGGAAGTTCGTATTCTGGTTTTGAAGAAGATGAAATTGGTACGATTTATAGTCATGATGATTTAACTTTTATGGGTACGGGAACTTTAAAAGTAAAGTCTAATCGGGAAGATGCGATTGTATCGAAAGATGATTTAAAATTTATTTCTGGTACCTATGAAATTGATTCAGAAGATGATGGAATTCGTGGAAAAGATTCCGTTTATATCCAAGATGGTAATTTTACGATAACGTCTCTAGGAGATGGTATGAAATCTACTAATGATACCGATAGTGAAAAAGGATATATCTATATTGAAAATGGAACTTTTCAAATTCAATCTTCCTTAGATGGAATTTCATCGGAGACAAAAATGCTAATCGAAAATGGGAAATTTCAGATTACTACTGGGGAAGGTAGTGATGTAGAAAGTACTCAAGAAAATTGGGGCTTTAGAGGAAATTCTATATCTAGTGGAAATACGGACAGTATGAAAGGATTAAAGGCAAATGATAATCTCGTCATTCGGGAAGGAAATTTTTCTTTCAATACAGAAGATGATGCCATTCATTGCAACAATTACATTGGAATTCAAAATGGCAATTTCAAAATATCGTCTGGTGATGATGGAATTCATGCCGATAAGGAACTCATTATTGATAATGGAACTATTGACATCACGAAAAGTTATGAAGGAATAGAAGCCACCAAAATTACTATTAATGGAGGTACTATTTCTCTATTAGCTAGTGATGATGGTGTGAATGTAGCAGGGGGAAATGACTCTTCTGCCCTAGGAAGACCGGGTGCCAATAATTTTCATACAGATATGGATAACGGACAAGTATTAACAATCACCGGTGGAGACATTTATGTTAATGCTTCTGGGGATGGGATTGATGTAAATGGAAGTGCCTATATTTATGGAGGAAATATTCAAGTAGATGGACCAACGAATAGTGGTAATGGTGCTCTTGATTATGATGGCGTTTTTGATATTTATGGAGGAACTATACTAGCAGGTGGAGCTCTTGGAATGAATCAAGGCGCTAGTGATTCTTCAACTCAATATCATATCTTGATAGGTTTTAATCAGAGTTATGGAGAAGGGGATACCATTGCTATTTTAGATAGTAGTGGAAAAGAAATCGTTAAATATCAATCTAGTAAAAATTATAATTCTTTGGTTATCTCTCATCCTGATTTTGCAAAAAATAAAACCTATACATTACAAATCAATGGTGAAAATGATACAACATTTACTATCTCTAGTATTTCTACTAATATAGGAACTCAAGCTGCTGGTGGCTTTGGTGATAGGGGAATGCAACGACCAATGGATAATGGAAGAGGACCACGTAGATAAAAAGTGTGATTTGTGATATAATAGTTTCATTAAAAGGAGAGATGAAAAATGGAAAAAGTATATTTTATTAGAGATATTACGCCAGAAAATGTTGTAAAAGTTTTTCAAGCTCTTGGAAAAGAGTTATCTGGTAAGGTAGCAGTAAAAGTACATTCAGGAGAAGAAGGAAATCAAAACTATCTTCGCCCAGAATTTATGAGGCCAATGATTGAATACGTAGGTGGAACAGTTGTAGAATGTAATACCGCTTATGATGGTGCGAGAGATACAACGGAAAAACATACAAAACTTATGGAAGATCACGGATGGTCAAAAAACTTTCAAGTTGATATTTTAGATAGTGAAGCAGAAAAAGAGTTAGAAATTCCAAATGGTAAAGTTTTAAAGAAAAATTATGTTGGTAAAAACATTGAAAATTATGATTCGATGTTAGTGCTATCACATTTTAAAGGACATCCTATGGGAGGATACGGTGGAGCTTTAAAACAATTATCTATTGGAGTAGCTTCAGGTCATGGAAAAAGATATATTCATTGTTGCGGTAAGGATGGCTCTTATGAAGATATGTTCCATCAAGATCAGGATAGTTTTCTAGAAGCGATGGCAGATGCTGCTTCTAGTGTGGTTAACTATTTTGGTGATAATATTGCTTATATCAATGTGATGGCAAATATGAGTGTTGACTGTGATTGTTGTAATGTAGCAGAAGATCCTTGCATGAAAGATATTGGTATCTTAGCTTCCTTAGATCCTGTTGCGATTGATCAAGCGTGTATTGATTTGGTAACAAAATCAGATGATCCAGGACGTGACCATTTACTAGAAAGAATTAATTCTCGTCATGGTGTTCATACGATTGAAGCCGCTAGTGAGTTAGGAATTGGTTCTAGAGAATATGAATTAATTGAATTATAAGACTGATGATTCAGTCTTCTTTTGTGCAATAAAATAGGTGATTTTATGAAAGAAGAAATCGTTGAACACTCCTTGCTAATGTAAAAACTTCCAAAAGGGGGTTTTATCTTTAAAAATAGTAAAATTTTACTATTTTTATTTTTGTAAAAATGTTATAATAACTGAAGAAAAGATATTGAGGCGGTAAGATGTTTAAAAAAGTAATATTAATAAGTGTACTTTGTTTATCAATTATATTATCGGGTTGTACTAAAAGTAAAAGCGAAATTAAGAATAATACTAATAATGTAATGGAAAATTTTGAGGTAGAAGAAGAGAAAAAAGAATTGTATAAAAATATAATTACAAATTTTATTAGTATATTTGCAGCTTCTAAAAATTCTAATGAAATTTTTAAAAATATAGATAGTAAAGGAATATATACATTAAAAAAAATCGAAAATGATTTTAACGATTTTGAAAACGAGTATGAAAAAATATATGAAAATTATAAAACACCAGATGGAACTTGGCATAATAATGATAAAAACCAAAAAACTAAAGTAGAATTAGAAATGGAATATAGAATAAAATCTTATGTTCAAAGTCTTGCTACAAATAACAAAATTGAAAAGATAGAGTTTGTCCAAAATACATTTGATGTGATTAAGATAAACAATAATTTATATAGTGCTTTAGTAAATGTTAATTATGATTTGAATAACATATTAAAAGATCAATCTAAAAAAATGAAATTTGTATTCTATAAAGATAAAATTATTGATGTGATTATGTATGAAGATGATGATAGTTATTTTAGTATATTTGCAAATTTTATACCAAATGTCAACAATGATATTAAGACAACAGGTCGTTATTTAAAAGTAAATAAAGATAAAATATTTGAAGGTATAGAATCGGAAATGAAATTTTATAAAGATGGGAGCGTTACATTACATAACTTTGAAAGTGATGAAACTTTTTATGGAATTTACAAACTTGAAAATCAAAAAGCATTAATAACGTTAAATGAAATACTTGATGAAAATGGAAGTAAAAATATACTTCAAAAACCAATAGTATTAAATTTATATAATAATGGTAATTCTCTCTATTCTTTAAATTCTGATACTTTTTTCTATCAAGAAAGTGATGAAATTATAAAAGATTTGTATAAAATGGTGGCAATTCACGATGATTTATTAAAAGAAAGATACTTTTATGAAAATCAAAAGGTTACTATTAATGATATTAGTGATAATCAAAAATTGTTATTAGCTTTCAATCAAATACCAGAAAATGAAATAATTAATGATGTAAAACAATCAGATGATGGCAGTTATAAAGAAAACATTAAAATAATTGATATTAGTAGTTTAGATAAAGCTATGAAAAAGGTATTTGGAGATAGTATAAAATATAGTAAAAATGACTTTATGCCTACTCAATGTGATATGTATAAATATGATGAAAAAGAAAAAAAATACATAGCTGTAGAAGGTGGATGTGGTGGGCTTCTTGAAAATTGGATAGAAAATAAATATTATGATTATGTTATAAATGGTGATAAAATTATAATTTATGAAAAATTTGCTTTTGTAGATGTAGCACGATTAATTTATGGTGATGGTAGTGATACAAATTTTGAACCATCTGGAATATATAAAGACATTCAAAAAACAAGACCAATAAAGGAATTACATGCTACTGACAGTACAGATGATATTGATATAACAGAATATTATGATAAATTATCTATGGTTAAATATACATTTAAAAAAGATAAAGGTAATTATTATTTTTATAGTTCAGAAATAATTGATTAATGCATATTTAATCAATTTTTCCGTAATAAATTAGTTAAAAATGATAAATTCGATAAGAATTTACTTTTTTGCAATTTGCTCTATCTAAATATCAAAAAAAACTTTATAATAAGAAGTAGGTGATATTTGTGAATAAAAAATATATGTGGATTTTTTGCATTGGTATTTTTTTACTAATAGGATGTGATAAAAATAATTCCTCTAAAGAAGAGAATCAAAAGAAGGATAATCAAACCATTGTTTCGTGTTCGATAGAAGAAGAGGGAACTTACTATAAAGCAAACGTGCAAAATGAGGCCACTTTTGAAGAAAATGAAATGACATATTTTACAATGAATATTGATAAGCATTATGATGATGCCTATGATGCCAAGGATGATGATTGGATTATTTCTACGCAGGACAGCTTAGAAAATAATACTAAAAAAGGATTAACAGGAAAAGTAGAAGTAAAAGATAATGTGGGTTATGTAACGATATCTTATGATTTAAAAGAAAATCCAGAATTAAAAGATATGGTTACTTCTTATCAGACTTTGGATGATTATTATGAACACATGATAGAAGCAGGTTACACTTGTATGAAAAAGTAAGGAGGAGATTTTATGTGTACAGCGGCAACTTATTATAAGAAAGATCATTATTTTGGTCGAAACTTGGATTTAGAATATTCTTATGCGGAAACGGTAACGATTACGCCTAGAAATTATCCTTTTTCCTTCCGTAAAGGAACAAAGATGGACAACCATTACGCTATGATTGGAATGGCTTTTATTCAAGATGGTTATCCACTTTACTATGATGCGACAAATGAGTATGGACTTAGTATGGCAGGACTAAATTTTCCAGGAAATGCTTATTATCATGAGGAAAAAGAGAATATGGATAACATTGCCCCGTTTGAATTTATTCCTTGGATTTTAGCACAAGCAAAAACAGTAGAAGAGGCGAGAACTTTGTTATCAAAAATGAATATGGTAGCGCTCAATTTTAGTGAGCAACTTCCTGCATCTCCCCTTCATTGGATAATTTCTGATCAAGAAAAATCTATCGTCGTAGAATCTGTCGAAGAAGGATTAAAAGTATATGATAATCCTGTTGGCGTTCTTACGAATAATCCCACTTTTGATATGCAGTTATTTAGTTTAAATAACTATATGTATTTAAGTAAAGAACCGATAGAAAATCATTTTTCAAAAGATTTAAATTTAAATGCATATAGTAGGGGAATGGGTGCTATGGGACTTCCAGGAGATTTATCTTCCCAATCTCGTTTTATCAAAGTAGCTTTTACCAAAATGAATTCTTTATCGGATGATACCGAGATAGGAAGTGTTAGTCAATTTTTCCATATTCTTTCTTCTGTAGAACAACAAAGAGGATGTGTTCATATGGGAGAAGAGAAATATGAAATTACGATTTATAGTTCTTGTTGTAATATGGATAAAGGAATTTATTACTATAAGACTTATGATAATTGGACAATTACGGCAGTCGATATGCATGAAGAAAATCTAGAGGGAGATACTGTCATTAGTTATCCATTACTAAAAGCGACTTCTATTTTTTGTCAAAATAAAAAATAAAAAGGAAGTAGGAATATCTATGAGACAAATGAAGATGTTCCAACTCCTTTTTTTTGATAAATTTTGTCAAATAAGGTTCTGAAAATGGAATTTTGTATCAAGAAGAAAAAAATCACAAACGAAAAAATTATGCTGATTAGATGAATATAAACCGTTACTATAATGGGAGAAGTTTTTGGCAGTATAACGAAAAATAAAAAATGTAGGAATCCTACATTTCAATATTTCTTAGAAATAATATGGTAAATGTCTCTTTCATATTCTCTTTAATATCTTCTAAAGAATAGGGTATCTCTTTTTTAAAATGCTTTACTACTAAACTGATACAACCATCGATGAAAAGAGTAATTTTTAGATCTAGTTGAGGAATTGCTTGATGACTAGTTAAAATATCTTTTAAATGTTCACACATAAATTTGCTCATCGTATCGGTAAAAAGAAGTGGTTCAGAAGAAGATAAAATCATAGAATAAATTTCTTCATTTTCACGAAGATACTGAAAAATGGTATCAAAATAAAGAGGAACATATTCTATTTTGCGTAATTGATTAATATCTTTTACTAGGATTTGTAAGGTTTCATCTTGTAATTCTTTAGCGACTTCATAAATGTTATCATAATGAGTATAAAAAGATCCTCTTGTAATATCGGCTTTTTTTACTAAATCCGTAACAGTAATTTTATTGAGACTTTGCTTTTCTTTCATCAAGATGGCAAAGGCTTTTTGAATTTTTTCTCTCGTTTTTCGCGAAGAGGAATTGGCAACTTTTACTTTCATTGTTTTTTTCCTTTCTAAATAATAGGTTCTATTTTAACATATTTTTTAACAAAAATAAATAATATGTTTAAATTTATACAATATTTAATAATTTGCTATTTACGAGATTTTAGAAACTTGTTATAATCCTTTTTGTTGTGTGGGAAAGGAGATTGTTTTATGAAAAAAATAACAGATTTTCTTGTTGAAAATCGATATGTAGTATTAATCGTATTTATCTTTTTAGCCATCTTATCTTTTATTGTTTCTGATAAGGTAGTTATTAATCATGATATTGCAAAATATTTGCCATCCTCTTCAGAAACAAGACAAGGATTAGATATTATGGAAGAGGAGTTTAAAGAGGAAACCAGTACGCTTTCTATAATGCTAGAAAATTTAACGGAAGAAGAGGAAGCAGAAGCTTATCAATATCTCCTAGGATTAGAGGGGGTAGAGGATGTTGCCTATGAAAAGAGCGATGATTATCATCAAGACAATGATACCCTTTATATTCTTACGATTTCTGGCGATGCTGATTCGAAAGCTGCTAAGAATGTTTATGCACAAGTACAAAAGCATTTTAAGGATTCTCTTGCAGGTACTTCGGGTGATGTATCCAGTCACAATAAAGTAGTTTTACCATTTTATATTATTGTACTAGCAGTAGCTTCTGCTTTTATCATTTTAGTGATTATGAGTGAATCTTATATTGAACCAGTTCTTTTTTTGATTACGATTCTAATTGCTGTTGCCTTGAATAAGGGAACGAATATTATATTCCCACAAGTATCAAATATTACGAATGGAATTGCTTCTATTCTGCAAATGGCACTATCTATGGATTATTCGATTATGCTTATGAATCGATATCGGCAAGAACGTGAAAAATCCAAAGATAAAGTGAGTGCTATGAAAAAAGCACTATACCATGCTTTTACAGCTATTTCTAGTAGTTCTGTAACAACGATAGTGGGTCTTTTAGCGCTCGTATTTATGAGCTTTAAAATTGGAAAAGATTTGGGATTTGTTTTGGCTAAGGGAGTTTTATTAAGTTTAATTAGTATTTTTACGTGTCTACCAGGGTTCATTATCATGTGTGATTCTCTTATGCAAAAAACGAAAAAGAAAAGTCCTATTATTGAACTCAAAAAAGTAGGAAAAATATCTTATCATGCTAGATATGTAGGACTTGTTCTTTTCGTTGTTGTCTTTATAGGTAGCTATTTATTAAAGGGAAATCTTGGTATTTTGTATACGACGAATGAAGATAATCCGGTCATTCAAAAATTTCCGGAAACCAATCAAATGGCTATTATTTATCCGAATCAATATGAAGAAGAGATGGCTAAGGTTTGCTTATCTTTAGAAAACCATTCTGATATTAAAGAAGCATTATGTTATGGAAATACGATAAATGAACCATTAACTTATCAAAAGTTAAATCCTCAATTTCACGATTTAGGATCAGATGTTGAAGTAGACGAATATTTACTAAAAATTCTTTATTATCACTACCAACATCCAAAAGAAGAACATGAAGCATCTCTTTTAGAACTTGTAAACTTCCTAGAGAATACGGTTTATGGAAATGAAAAAATGAATCAAGATATCGATAAAGAAATGAAATATAATATTACAAGATTACGTTATTTTGTTGAGAAAAAAGAAGTTCAAAAAGGAAGAACAGCAAAAGAAATTTCACAAGTTTTAAATATTCAAGAAGATACTTTAGAAGATTTATTATTGTATTATGATTCTAAAAATATTTCATTATCTCTTTCTTTATCTGAGTTTTTATCTTTTATGGAACAAGAAGTATTATCGAGTCCAAAATGGAGTGAGAAAATAGATGCGAGTACGGTTTCTAATTTAGCAAAAATAAAACCCTTTATGGATGAAGAAAGTCTTTCTAAAAAATATGATGCAAAATCATTAGCTAGTCTTTTTTCCATGAATGCATCTGATGTAGAAAAATTATATCTTTATTATCGTAGTGTAGGTGAAATTTCTACCAAACTATCTATTCAAGAGTTTACCAATTTTGTACTTCAAGAAATACTCACGAATGAGGAGTATCAAAAAATGTTTGATGAGAATAGTCAAAAACAGATATTACTCTTAAATATTTTTAGCGATAAAGAAAAGATTCAAAAAGATTATACTTCTTCTGAACTGGCTACTTTACTAGGAATGGATAATGATACCATGAGAAATCTTTTCGTAGCTATTTTTGGCAGTCAAGATAATGGTACAAAAATGACTATGGGAGAATTTGTAAATTATGTGAATTTATTAAAGAATACTCCTTATCTGCAAGGAAAAGATCTTTCTATCATTCTACCTCTTGCTCAAAATGAAGAGGTTATGAAAAATCCTACTCTTTATAGTGCCACCGAATTAGCAAATATTTTGGGAGTAGATTCGAAAGATATTTACTTCTTATATGCTATGATTGATTCTTTAAATGGAAAAACTGATAATTGGAAACTTTCTCCTTATCAATTTGTTTCTACTATTTTGAATCAGGAATTGTTTGTTAATTCTAAGGATAGTGATACCCTTACTCAGTTGCGTACCCTACAATTCATTATGCAAAGTACGCTTGCAAATCAGAAGTACTCTTACTTAGAATTTAGTCAGCTTTTTGCTATCGATGAACAAAGCATGAAACTTCTTTATAGTGTTTATCTATTACCAGATACCAAATTAACACCTTATGAATTTGTAACTTTCTTATGTAGTCACAAACAAGATGAGACTCTCCAAAAGTCTTTGACAACTTCGCAAATAGAAGAGTTAACTTTCTTAAAAGAAATTATGAATAGTGTTTTAACGAAAAAATCTTACAAGGCTTTAGAATTGGCACGTTTTTTAGGAGTAGATGAAAGTAGTATGAGACTTCTCTATGCTCTTTATCATCGGGAAATGAATAACTTTACACCTACGGTATCTTTTCAAGAATTTGTTTCTTTCTTATTAGACGATGTTTTAAAGCAAGAAGAATATCAAGAAAATTTTGATATAGAAACTCGTCAAAAATTAAAAACACTCAAAAAACTAATGCAAGAAGCATTAGAAAATAAACAATATACTCATGATGAGGCATACGAAATATTATTACCACTTGCCTCTGATTTAGATAAAAATTTAATAGACTTAGTTTATATTTATCACGGAAGTGAGACAGAGTATGATGAGAATTTTACCATGACGGTAGAACAATTTATTACGTATATAAACGAAGAAATTTTAACTGATGAAAGATTTGATTCTTATATTGATTCTACCATGCATCAGAATGTGGTTGATGCGAAAGAAACAATAGAAGAAGCCAAAAAACAATTGATTGGTAAGAACTATTCTAGAGTAGTACTCGAAACTACTTTAGAAGCAGAATCAGAAAAAACATTCTCCTTTATTCAAAATTTAGAAGATTCTGTACAAGAAAAAATACCAGATACTTATATCGTTGGAGATTCTCCAATGGCTTATGAGATGAGTCAAACTTTCCAAGGGGAATTAAACTTTATCACGATTCTTACTATGCTTTTTATCTTTATGGTTGTAGTGGTTACTTTCCGAACTTTCTTAATTCCTGTTATTTTAGTATTATTAATTCAATCTGCTGTATTCTTAACGATGGGATTATTATCTTTTAGTGGTTCTGTTTATTTTATATCTATTTTAATTGTTCAAAGTATTCTCATGGGTGCCACTATTGACTATGCTATTTTATATACTTCTTATTATCTTGAATTTAGAAAAGAAGGAAGTATTCAAGAGGCTATTATCCAAGCTTATAATCGTTCTATTCATACCATTTTAACAAGTGCCTCTATTTTAGTCATTGTCACTCTTATCGTGGGTGTATTTTCATCCGCCATTACTTCGCAAATTTGTAAAACCATATCGCAAGGAAGTTTCTGTTCTTCTTTATTGATTATTACATTGTTGCCAGCGGTTTTAGCGG
The DNA here is from genome assembly GCA_947629445.1 of uncultured Bacilli bacterium. Lineage (GTDB taxonomy): Bacteria > Bacillota_I > Bacilli_A > RF39 > UBA660 > UBA5578. The sequence goes on along the minus strand of CANRDU010000002.1, from coordinate 24,682 downwards.
CATGTGATAAATATATTGTCAAGCGATAGTGTTTCAAATTAAAATATGGTATAATGTTATCGGAAGAAGGTGACGATATGTCAGAAGAAAAAGATTATGCAAGATTAATAGCTGCCCAAAATGAAGCACAGCGACGTCTAAAAATTAAATCTATTTCTAATACTTTAACAGAAGAAAATAAGAAGAAAAACCAAATGGCGATAGTATCTGGAATTTGTTTTTCAGGACTGCTTGCTGCTGTTCATTTTTCAGGGATAGATTATGGAGCTGCTTTGGAAACAGAAATAAAAGCTTTAAATTCTTTTGAATCATTGAAAGATTATTTAAGTTTATTTACCCCAGCTGCCTACGGTGCTATGATTGCTACCGCAGCCAGTTTTCACTCATTTTTAAGACATAAAAGAAGATATGATAGAGCGAATCAAGAGTTTTATGATATGATGGATACTCAACCGGAGGGTTATCAGGATATTGTTGAAACACAAGCCAAAACCAAATAGGAGGAAAGTATGCTAGAAAAGGGAAAAATCTTAACATTATCAGATGATAATGACTATAGCATTGTCGATTTGTTTACTGACAATAACGTTTCATATATATATTTAGTAGATATCAATAATAATGCCAATGTGATATATGGAAAAGTAGAAAATGATGAAGTGGTATCAATAGAGGATGTTGATGAACTTGAAAAAGTAATTAAGATGGTAAATGACAATCTTCATCATTAATGGCCTCACAAAACAAATTCTTAGTGGAATTTGTTTTTTTGTAGTATAATGATATAAAGATATAGAGGTATATGATGAAAGAAAATTACAAAGAAAAAGAATCTTTTGATAAAAAGACAATGATAGGAATTTTTTCTCTTATCATTGTTATTGCTGGTATATTTGGATTTTTGTATGAGGTTATTTTTTACTATTTTAATGGTGGAATGAAAGAATTCTTTTGGCGGGGAGGAAACTTTCTTCCTTGGATTAATATTTATGCGATAGGGGCATTAGGAATTTATTTTTTTACCTATCGTTTTCGTAAAAATCCTCTAAAGGTATTTTGCGTTAGTTCTATCTTTTGTGGCATATTAGAATATTTAGCGGGATTGGGTATGTATATTATTGGAGATGGATTTCGTTGTTGGAATTACAATACGGAAATTCTAAATTTTGGAAATATTCAAGGATTTGTCTGTCTAAGAAGTGTTCTATTTTTTGGATTTTCTAGTTTACTTTTAATTTACATGATTGTTCCATTATGTTTTTATATCGCTCGTAAGATGAATCGGAGACTTTTTCTAACCATTAGTATTACACTTTGTACGCTTTTTTTAGTCGATGAAATCTACAATTTAGCCATCGCTCGTGTCTTTTCACTGCCACGGGCATCTGATATTTATAAACAAATAGGATTTCACTATGTAGAGTTCAAATAAGGCGATGCTTTTTTGATTATGTCAATCTTTGTCAAGTTTTTAGAAATGCGTTTCTTATCGAATTGGATTATGATAAAATGAAACATGTTAGGAGGATAAAAATATGTTATTACAAAATAAAGTAGCTTTAGTTACTGGTGGAGGTCAAGGAATTGGCGAAGCTGTTTCTAAATGCTATGCCAAAGAAGGGGCAAAAGTAGTGGTTGTTGATTATAATTCTGAAACTGCTCAAAAAGTAGCGGAAGAAATTAGAAATGCTGACGGAGAGGCTGTCTCTTTCCGTGCAGATGTTACGAAAAGAGAAGAAGTAGCAGCCATGGTTAAGTTTACACTAGATACTTATGGAAAATTAGATTGTGCATGTAATAATGCCGGAAAATCTAGTGCGACGATTAACTTAGTAGATACTCCGGTTGAAAATTTTGATGAAGTTATCGACTTAGATGTAAGAGGAGTATTTTTCTGTTGTCAAGAAGAGATTAAAGCAATGCATCAAAATGGATCTGGTGCGATTGTCAATATTTCCTCAACGTCTGGTATTTTAGGAAATCCAGGAATTGTACCTTATAATACCAGTAAGCATGCCGTATTAGGCTTAACGAAATCTGTGGCCTTAGAGGAATGTAAAAATAACATTCGTATTAATGCGGTATGTCCAGGAGTTACGGAGACTCCATTAATTAAAGGAGTAAGAGATAATGATCCAGATACCTATCAATTATTCTGCACACAAATTCCTCTTGGAAGACTTGCTAGTCCAGAGGAGATAGGAAATGTAGTTACCTTTATGTCTAGTGATATGTCGTCTTATATGGTAGGTGCGACGGTTGTTGTCGATGGTGGAGTTACCATTCAGTAAATTGGAATTTTGCCTTTACAAAAGCCAATGATTATGGTGGATTCCTCTAGACATAATTTGTTAAAAGTGCTATACTCATCAGTAGTAGAAATGATTTGTAGTATTAGGAGTATATCATGTATAGTGTAATAGAATATTTAGAAAAATCTGTAGCCAGTTATGGAACGAAAATAGCGGTTATTGAAGAAGATAAGAAAATAACTTATTCTGATTTTCAAAAATATAGTAAGATAGTGGGTTCCTATATTGGGAAAACTCATTTTAATGAGCCCATCATTATATTTATGGATAAAGGAATTGATACTCTTATCTCTTTTCTTGGTGCTATTTATGCAGGTTGCTTTTATACGTTAATGAATCCAGAATTACCAGAAAATAGAATTTTTCAAATGAAAGAAACGATTCAAGCGAGGGTGGTAATTACCAATGATAGTAATCTTGATTTAGCGCAGCATTATTTTAAAGATTTAGAGATAAAAAATATAAAGGAACTGAAAAAAGGAAAAATAAATGAGGAAGTTCTGAAAAAAAGTAGGGAAAGACATGTAGATGTAGATCCTCTTTATGTCAATTTTACCTCTGGTTCAACAGGTATCCCGAAAGGGGTTGTAATCTCGCATCGGTCTGTTATGGATTTTATTGATGTTTTTACGGAACTATTTCATTTTTCTTCAAAAGATATTATTGGAAATCAGGCTCCTTTTGATTTTGATGTATCCGTGAAAGATATTTTTTCTGCTATCAAAGTAGGGGCTACATTAGTCATTATTCCTAAGAGTTATTTTTCCAATCCTTCTAAATTGTTAGATTATATTTGTGAAAATCAAGTAACTACGTTAACTTGGGCGGTTTCTGCTTTGTGTTTAATTACGACTTTCCATGGATTAGATTATAAAGTACCAAGTACGGTTTCTAAAATATTATTTAGTGGGGAAGTCATGCCTATGAAGCATTTGAAACAATGGATGGAACACCTTCCCGAAACGACATTTGTCAATGTTTATGGACCAACGGAAATTACTTGTAATTGCCTATACCACGTTATCGATAGAAAAAGAGTTTATGAAGATAAAATTCCAGTTGGAAAACCATTTCCAAATGAGAGAGTATTTCTCTTAGATGAAGAAGATAAAATTATCGAAAAGAAAAATAAAACAGGTGAGATTTGTGTACTCGGAACTTGTTTAGGTTTAGGGTATTATAATAATGCAGAACAAACTCAGAGGCATTTTGTTCAAAATCCTATCAATACTTGTTACTTAGAGAATATCTATCGCACAGGCGATTTAGGTTATTATAACGAAGAGGAAGAAATTGTATTTATGGGGAGAAAAGATTTTCAAATTAAATACATGGGACATCGTATTGAATTAGAAGAAATAGAAAAAGCCATGATGGATTTTCCAGAAGTTGTGCGCAGTTGTTGTGTCTTTGATGAAGAAAAATCTAAATTATATGGATTTTATATTGGAGATATTGACAAGAAAGATTTAACACTCAAGTTAAAAGAAGTATTGCCAGTATTTATGATTCCCACAAAACTGATTCCTTTAGACAATTTTCCAATGACCAAAAATGGTAAAATTGATCGTAAAAAATTAATGGAAAGTAAGGAGAAGTAAAATGATAGATTTTACAAAGATTTTAAAGGAATATGGAACTCCTTCTTATGTTTATGATATTGATACATTATATCAAAGGGTAGATTATCTAAAGTCTAAATTGGGTAATCGATATGATTTAGTATATGCTGTTAAGGCGAATAGTTTTATTGCGAAGCACTTAGAAAATAAAGTAGCTCGTTTTGAGATTTGTAGTCCAGGTGAGTTTGATATTTGTGACCAACTTGGTATTTCTCATCAAAAAATGGTAATATCAGGAGTTTATAAAGATCAAGAGACCATAGAACGGATTATGATGAATGATGATATTTTAAAATACACGGTGGAATCTTTTCGTCAATATCAATTATTAGAGTCTTTAGCGCGTAAACATCATCATCCTATTCACGTTTTAATTCGTCTTACGAGTGGCAACCAATTTGGAGTAAGTGAGGAAGATTTAGAAGAGATTCTGACTATTTATGATAAAGATTGGATTCTGATTGATGGGATTGAATATTTTTCGGGAACCCAAAAACATTCTTTATCTCGAATTCAGAAAGAGATTACTTATTTAACGGAATATATGGCTACATTAGAAAAAAGGTACGCTATTGAAATAGAAGAATTAGAGTACGGCCCTGGTTTTCCTGTATTTTATTATCAGGGAGATTCATTTGATGAAGAGGAATTCTTAGAGGAAGTAAAAAAAATCTTAGATACTGTAGAAAATCATAAAGTTACGCTAGAATTAGGAAGAAGTATTGCCGCAACTTGTGGATACTATTTAACTAGCGTTGTTGATATGAAAACGAATCAATACGGAAACTATGTAATATTAGATGGCGGTATTCATCACTTGGTATACTATGGACAGACGATGGCAATGAAAGTTCCCCATTACGAACTGTTACCAGAGCGAGATAGCGAATCTTTTGATTATCATCTATGTGGTTCTTTATGTACCATCAATGATTTTCTTGTTAAAAATATTACCACGAGAAAGTTAGAAATAGGAGACACATTTGTTTTTAAAAATGTAGGGGCTTATTCCTCTACAGAAGGTATTTCTTTATTCTTAAGTAGAGATTTACCAAAAGTGTTATTGTGTGATGGAGATAGAATTCTTTTAGTGCGTGATACAATAAAAACAAGTGCTATTAATTTTCCAAATAATGTAGAAGTAGAGGAGTGAAATTATGGAAAAATTATTAGAAATATTAGAAGAGTTAGAACCAGATGTAGACTTTGAAAATTGTGAGAATCTAGTAGATGGAAGATATCTTGATTCTCTTACCATTTTGTCTTTGATTAGTGAGATTGAAGATGCTTTTGATGTACAGATTCCAACAGTTGAAATTGTTCCTGCTAATTTTAATTCGGCGAAAAAGATATGGGCATTAATTGAGAGATTACAAGAGGAAGATTAATGTCTTACTTTAACGTTTTATATGCGTTTGTAGCGTTACCAATTTTGGTGGCGCTATACAATATCGTACCAAAGAAAATAAGACCAATCTTACTTCTACTAGCTAGTTATGCATTCTTTTTTTCGTACAGTAAATTTTTAATTGTTTTTGTTATGCTTTCTTCTTTATCTATCTACTTGGCTGGTAGAAAAATGAGTAGTTTAGAAAGTAAAAAGAAAGAAAAGTTAGAAGGGCTAGAAAAAGAAGAAAAGAAAGCAGTAAAAGAGACCTACCAAAAAAATAAAAGAAACGTGTTAGTGTTTACGATTATATTCAATGCGTTTTTCCTTTTCATATTCAAATATTTAGGTTTCTTTGTAAAAAATACCAATCATCTAGTGAGTTTTTTTGGCGGAAATAATTTTCTTCCCATTATTAAATTAGCGGCTCCTATTGGTATATCTTTCTATACTTTACAAGCCATTTCTTATTTAGTAGATATTTATCGTGAAAAAATAGAAGCAGAAAAAAAATTATTGAAGGTTATGCTTTATTTATCGTTTTTTCCAACTGTTGTGGAAGGACCAATTACGCGATATGGGGATATTAAAGATACCATATATGAGGGAACTCGTGTAACCTATCAAAATTTTTGCTTTGGCTATCAACGTATTTTATTTGGTTTCTTTAAAAAAATGGTAATTGCCGATCGACTCAATATTTTTGTGAAAATTATTTTTACGGATTATATGAGTTATTCGGGACCAGCTATTTTCTTAGGTGCTATTTTCTATACGATTTTGCTTTATATGGAATTTTCAGGAACGATGGATGTCGTGATTGGTTCTGCCGAAATGTTTGGAATTACTCTACCAGAAAACTTTAGACAACCCTTTTTCTCTAAAAATATTTCAGAATTTTGGTCTAGGTGGCATATTTCTTTAGGACAATGGTTTAAGGATTATATCTTTTATCCTGTTTCTCTTTCGAAACCAGTCAAGAAATTAACTACTGGTATTAAAAAAACTTTTGGTAATCGCGTATCATCCCTTACGATGGGGGGAATTGCTTTATTCGCCGTATGGTCCTTAAATGGATTATGGCATGGAGCTGGATATCAATATTTATTCTTTGGATATTATCATTTTACACTCATCTTACTTGGCAATATTTTTGAACCATGGATAGTTGCTTTTTGTACAAAAGCCCATATTAATCGCAAGAGTATACCATATCGAATATTTCAAACGGTAAAAACTTGTATTCTTGTCTTTATTGGGGAATTATTCTTTAGAGCGGATGGACTTAGAGCAGGATTCAGTATGATGAAGAGAATTCTTACCGATTTTCAATTTCATCATATCGGTAGAGAAATTGCTAGTTTAGGATTGGATATTAAAGATTATATTGTTTTGGCTATCGCTTTACTATTCGTATTAGGAATTAGTATTTTACGGGAAAGACGTATTCCTATTCGTGAAAAAATAAGCAAAAAGCCACTTGTCCTTCGTTGGACTCTCTACTATGTTCTTATCTTTGCCATTCTTATTTTTGGGGCTTATGGAAAAGGATATGTTCCAGTTGCTCCTATCTATGCAGATTTTTAGGTGATAGAATGAAAAATGCATTAAAAAGTATATTGTTTATGGGAATTTTTTTCCTTTTGTTAATTGGAACTTCCTACTGGTTACTTCCTCAAGAAGCAGTTTATCATTATGGAATTATCAAAACCGCACACTATGATATTCTAGGCGAAGAAAAGGATACTATTGATGTCGTAGTAGTGGGGGATAGTCTTATCTATTCCGCTGTTTCGCCAATGGAAATATGGCATGAGTATGGGTTTACAGTATTTGATTCTGCTACGCAAGGACAATTGATTCGTGATTCTTTCAAGCATGTTCAAGTAGCGGTTGAAAGTCAACATCCAAAAATGATTTTATTAGAAGCGAATGTATTATATCGAGATGCGAAAAATAAACCATGGTCTTATGATTATGAAGAATGGTTTAAAATGTATAATCCATATCAAGGATATCACAACAATTGGAAAAGACGTCTTTTGACGATGTTTCAAAATGAAGATGATTTTACCAATATCAATGTATTTAAAGGATTCAAATACATTACGGATTCTGAACCTACTACCAAAACAAACTATATGAAAAAAAGTAAAAAGAAAAAGAAAATACCAGAAGAAAATCAAAGGTATTTTCAACAAATTGTCAAATACTGTAAGGACAATAATGTGAAATTAGTAGTGATTAGTACACCGAGTATGAAAGTATGGAATTATGCCAAACATAATGGTATTGAAAAGTTTGTCAGTAGTTATGGAATTGATTACGTTGATTTTAATCTAGATGATACGATTGATATTGATTGGAATACGGAAACGCGAGATCAAGGAGATCATTTAAATTATAAAGGCGCTATTAAATTCTCTCATGCTTTAGGGGCCTATTTAAAAAAGACCGACTTAGTAGTCGATCATAGAAGCGATAGTGCTTATCAATCATGGAATGAAGGATATAGGATTTATCAAAAATCTTTAAAATAATAAAACGATAGATGCTACTGCATATTCGCCATCATGAGAGATGGATAGGGATATTTCGCGATAGGAAATATCCTTTTTTATTTGATTATGAAGTACAATAGAAGGTGCATGGTCTTCATTATGGAAAACCTCAATATCTTTAAAAGGGTAGGCATTGATTCCCTGGTGAATCGCTTTTAAGAAAGCTTCTTTACTCGCATAAATGCCTGCGATAGTAGCAAGATTATTGTCAATACTTTGAATGTATTTTAATTCTTCCAAAGTAAAATTTTTTTCTAAAAAATTTGGATTCGTTATTAATTTTTCAAATCTTTTGATTTGTACGAAATCGATTCCGTTTGCTATCATTTTCATCACCAAGTTCATTATAACATAAAAATTTTTAGGGTGAAAATATTTCCATTTTATTGTATAATGAAAGCGATTGGATGGAGTATTTATGATTTTAAATGTAAGTGGCAGAACAGATATCGTTGCTTTTTATATGGAATGGTTTATGAATCGATATCACAATGGATATGTTGATGTTCGTAATCCTTTTTATCCTAAACAGGTAAGTAGAATTTTTTTTGAAAATGTCGATGCGATTTTATTTTGTACCAAAAATCCCATACCGATTTTAAAATATATTCCAGAAATCCAAAAACCAATCTTATTTCATGTGACTTTAACACCCTATAAGAAAGATATCGAACCCAATGTTCCGCCTAAAGGAAAAATTATTGATGCGATTAAAGAATTATCTCCACTAGTAGGAATAGAGAATTTATATGTTCGTTATGATCCTATTTTTTTGAGTGATAAATATTCTGTTTCCTATCACAAAAAAGCATTTGCAAACTTGTGTCGTTTACTTGAGGGCTATGTTAAACATATCATCGTTTCTTTTTTAGATGATTATCAAAATGTGAGAAAGAACACCGCTATTTTAAAGTTCCGCCCTTGGCAAGAGAAAGATTATGAGGAGATTGGCAAGTCTTTTAGTGAAAGTGCAAGAAAACATGGAATGACTGTGCAGACTTGTTTTGAAAAAAGAAATCTCCACGAATATGGTTTTCAAATAGGGGAGTGCCTATCTCATGAACTTGCTTATCGTATCACTAAGAAGACATACCCTTCTTGGAAGGCTAGAAATTGTCACTGTGTAGAAATGATAGATATTGGCGTTTATAATTCTTGTAAACACTTTTGTAAATATTGTTATGCCAATTATGATGAGAAAAAAGTAAAAGGAAATATATCTAATCATCACCCTAATTCTTCTTTATTAATAGGAGAATTAGAAGAAGATGATATGATTAAAGAGCGTAAAAAATAATTTTTTATTAGATAGAGAGGAATGGTTTTTGACGTTTCTATCTTTTTCATTCCTATAATTTTATAGTATAATAAAAACAGAAACCTATGGTTAGGAAGTGAATTATGAATCAGGAGCGTATTGGTAAATTCATTAAAGAAATTCGTAAGAAAAATCATATGACTCAAAAAGAATTAGCCGATAAATATCATGTAACGTATCAAGCCGTTAGTAAATGGGAAAATGGAAAAAATATGCCTGATATGTCCTTATTAAAACAAATGAGTAAAGATTTCGATATTAGTTTGGATGATCTTTTTGAAGGAGAATACAGTAAGAAAAAAATAAGAAAAAGAAAAATTTATTTTTTTGGTAGTATTTTTGCGCTCGTGGTACTAGTAATTGGTCTATTTTGGTTATTTTCTTTCAAAGACGATTCTGATGATTTTGAATTTAAAATGATTGGTTCTAATTGCGATGATTTTAATATTACAGGTAGTATGGCTTATAATGATAAGAAGTCATCTATTTATATCAGTGATGTATCCTATTGTGGAAATGAAAATTTAGAAAATTATTCTTCTATTCACTGTACGCTCTATGAAAAAGATGGGGACTCCATTCAAAAAATTGATTCTTATTCTTCTTCAGAACCTATGACATTAGAAAAATTTTTAAATCAAGTATCTTTTCATATTGATGATTATCGACAGGAATGTAGAGAATATTCCAAAGATAGTCTCTATTTAGAAATTGAGGCTACTAATCAAGAAAATAAAATGATAACTTATAAGATACCACTAAGTTTGGAAACAGACTGTAGTTTTCATAAAGAACTCAACTAAATGTTGAGTTTTTTCAACTTTATCGTTATTGTATAAAAAAGAAAAACTAGATAAGATTAATGTAGAAGGGAGAAAAAAGATGAAAAGAAGATTATGGACATTTATAGGAGTATTTTTTCTTTGTATATCAGTATGTGCTTGTAAAGCGGAAGAGAAAAAAGAAAAAGAGTTACCGAAACCAGAATTATCAGAGGGTATTAGAGGGGAACAGTTTGGTATTGATAAGAACATTAATGAAGAAACCATTGATAATTATTTAGGAAGAGAAGATAGTGTTTATCGTGATATGAGAATGTTAAAAGATCCTGGAAATTATGAAGCAATTGGAGGAGATTCTTATCTTTCGGGATTTGTGAAGGGATTTGAAGTGATTCCTTATCCATATTTGGTAAATGTAACAGGACTTCCTGAAGAGGTTGGAGAAACTTATACAGGAAAAACATTATATACGCAGAAAGAAGATGGAAAATATGTCGCAAATTATGAAGAATCTCTAGAGATACTAGAATACTATTTTCCAAAAGATAAAAAGATATTTATCATGTGTGGTGGAGGAGGTTATGCGGGAATGACCAAAAATCTCTTAGTCGCACTAGGATGGAATGCAGACAATATTTATAATGTTGGTGGTTTTTGGAATTATGAAGGAAAAAATAAAGTGGATGTAAAACGTGTTCACGATGATGGTACAGTTTCCTACGATTTTTGGAAAGTAAATTATCATGACATTGATTTTGATTCTCTAACAGAGGTTTCTCATGAAGAATAAGAAGATAGTAATGATTATAAGTGCCATATGCTTGTGCACACTCATTACATTAGGTGTATTTTTTGCTCTTCCTAAAAAAGAAGAAAAAGTATATCAAGGAGAACCGTTTCTCTTAGAAGATATCTATTATCATAATGGGGAATTCATTCCCACTAACGCATCCGAAATAGAACAACTTCTGTCTCAAAAAAAGAACTTTTTAGTATTTACCAAAAATAGTTCTTATTGTAGTTTTAAAATTCCTTGTGATCAAATCTTTGAGGAAGTGATGAAGAAATATAACATAGATGTTTTAAAAATCCCATTTGAAGAATTTAAAGATACCTCTCTTTATGAGACAGTAAAATATGAACCGACAATGATTGTCATTAAAGAAGGCGAAATTGTAGGCTATCTTCATGCGGATAAAGATGAAGACCTCGATTGTTATCAAAATACAAAAGCATTTGAAAAATGGTTAAAACAGTTTATTGTTTTAAAAAAATAATAAGGAAGAAATATCCAGCATATTTCTTTTTTTGTAGTATAATAAGAAAAGAGAATATTTTTTTTCTAAAATTTCCATAATGTCATTAGAGATAAAAAGGGTGATAAGATGGAAAAAAGAAAAAGAAAAATTGTGGAAATGTTATTGAATCAAAATATGAATAGGAAAGATGAAAAAGAATTATTGGATTTATTAATTAATCATCCTATTACCGTTGATATTGATAAGGAACATGATGATAAAATGACTTTTGGAGATAAAGTAGCCGATAAAATATCTGAAATTGTTGGTAGTTGGCGATTTATTATTTCTTTTAGTACTTTTTTAGTCTTATGGATTATCTTTAATTTATTTATATTGGAGGATGCAATTGATCCTTATCCATTTATTTTATTAAATTTATTATTATCTTGTTTAGCGACCTTACAAGCTCCTATTATCATGATGAGTCAAAATAGGCAAGCTAAAAAAGATACCATTCGCAATCAAAATGATTATCGGATAGATTTGAAAAGTGAACTCATTTTGGAACAATTACATGATTATTTTACAAAAATTCTAGAAAAACAGGATAGAATTCTATCTTGTTTCAAAACGGATGGTGAAAAAAATGAGCATAAGGAAGAAAAGAAAGATGGCGTATCATGAATATAGAAAAAGAAATTTTTAAAAAAAGTGTAATCGTATTTGATAAATTAATTCCCTATGGTTTTAGAAAAGAAAAAGAAAATTACATTATTCGTAAAAAAATAATGGATGATACTTTAGAAATCATTGTGAAGATCACACTTTCTGGTGACATTCAAGGAAAAGTAATGGATTTATCTTTTGGAGAAGAATATACGAACTATCGCCTAGAAAATCAAATGGGAGAGTTTGCAAGTCAAGTACGAGAAGAATATTCCAATTTTTTACTTTCCATAAGAGATCGTTGTACTATCACTAGTTATTTTACCTTTGATCAAACGAATCGTCTCAGTAATTGGATAGTAGAAAAATATCATGATCAACCAGATTTTCCTTGGGAAAAAAGTCCTAGTGATGGCATATTCCGTAATCCTAAAAACGGAAAATGGTATGGTCTTATTATGAATATTGATAGGAGCAAAATAGATGATGAAAAAGGAGAGGTAGAAATTCTCAATGTGAAATTAGAGGGGGAGAAAATCCAAAAAATATTAGGAAGAAAAGGCTTTTATAAAGCTTATCACATGAACAAAGAAAAATGGATTACGATTGTCTTAGATGGCACTTTAAAAGATGAAGAAATTCAAAAATACCTAGAAGAGAGTCATCAATTTACGGAAGAAGTAGATGAATGGATTGTTCCTGCTAATCCGAAGTATTATGATGTTATTCATTGCTTTGATGATAAAGAAATTATTAATTGGAAACAGTCTAGTAATATTCAAATAGGGGATATTGTCTATTTATATGTAGCAGCTCCTTATTCTGCTATTTTGTTTCAGTGTGAGGTATTAGAAACCAATATTCCTTATCAATATGAACATCAAAATTTATCCATCTCTAAAGTAATGAGACTAAAATTGCGAAAAAGATATGCCAAAGAAAAGTTTACTTTTGAAGTATTAAATCAATATGGCATTAAAGCGATTCGTGGTCCAAGGAGATTACCGAAAAAACTGAGTGATAAAATGCATTTATTAGAGGAGTAAAAATATGCAAAAAGAAAAGTTGGAAGTTCAAGAAAGTTTAAAAGGTTCGCACCTGAAAATGATAAAATTAGGGATAGGAATTTTGATTGCTATCATTTTATTGGGATGTACTTTCGCCTTCGGTATTAATGCCTATGTGAAATATTCTACCAAGAAATATATTATCTCTAATCGAGATTATCAAAAAATAGGAAAGGTAGATTGTGTAATTGTTTTGGGAGCAGGAATTTGGGGCGATGAACCAAGCCCTATGTTAAAAGATCGAATTATGACGGCTGTAGAACTTTATCAAGAGGGTGTTGTCTCTAAAATTATTATGTCCGGTGATCATGGAAGAGAAAATTACGATGAAGTAAAAGTTATGAAGAGATATGCGATTGAAAATGGTGTTCCTTCGGAAGATATTTTCATGGATCATGCTGGATTTTCTACCTATGAGAGTATCTACCGAGCAAAGGAAATATTTCAGGCCAAAAAAGTAATTATTGTCACGCAAGAATATCATTTATATCGTGCTTTATATATCGCATCTCACTTAGGATTAGAAGCATACGGTATGCCTGCTGATAAAAGATCTTATTCTGGACAAACTTACCGAGAACTTCGCGAAATTCTTGCTCGTAATAAAGATTTTATACAATGTATTTTCCAACCAAAACCTAAATATTTAGGAGATATTATCCCTGTTTCAGGGGATGGTAATATTACAAACGATGAAGAAAATGAGTTTTCAGAATGATAGAAAGAAAGTAGGAGTAGTATGAAAGAAAATATTAAAAATATGTTAGGATATAACCTAAAAACATTATTAGGATTTGAAGCAATTTATAAACTATCGACAACGATTGTTTTTGTCCCTCTTTTCTTGGCAATTTTTCAAATGATTACTAGAATAAGTGGACATTCTTACCTTACTTTTGAAAATGTTTTTTCTTTTCTTTTAAACCCGTTAACGATTATCTTTCTTTTTATGCTTATTATTCTTCTTACTTTTTATGCTTTAATCGATATTAGTACGATTATCATTATTTTAGATAGTTCTTATCAAAAGAAAAAAATTACAATCAGGGAAGCTTTTGGAATTTCTTTAAAAAAAGCGAAACAAGTCTTTCAAAAGAAAAATATCCTATTTCCTTTCTTAGTTCTTTTCTTAATTCCTTTTTTAAACATGGGAATTTCGTCTAGTTTTATATCGACGATATCCATTCCGGAATTTATTTTAGATTATATTAGTCATAACAGTTTATTATCTATCCTTTATTTTATTATCATTATTCTATTAGCTGGAACTTTATTTCGGTGGTTATATGTACTTCACTATTTTGTACTAGAAGACTGTAATTTTAAAGAAGCTAGTAGGAGAAGTACCCATTTAAGTCATAAAAATAAAATAAAAGATTTTGCTAGTATTATTGGGGTACAACTAGTTATGACAATTTTTTATTTCTTATTTGTTATGCTTGGTATTTTTATTATTATGGTATTGTATAAATTATTTGGTGGCATGAATCTTTTTAGCGATTTATCCATTACGATTATTTGGTTATTAATTGCTATTTCTTTTTTAGGAATTACTCTTCTTTCAACACCTATTAGTTATGCGATTATAACTGCTTTATATTATTACCGTAAAAAGAAATTGAAGGAAAAAATTGTTCATATTACAGTCAGTAATAAAGAAAAGAAATTAGTTCGAAAAAGACTTACTTTTTTACCATATATAGTATGTCCATTAGTACTAATCAGCGGCACCATTTTTACTTATAACGTTGCAAATGGTAAATATAATCTAAAAATAGAATATGTAAGAACGATGGAAGTAACTGCTCATAGAGGCGCTTCTCTAAATTATCCAGAAAATACGATGAGTGCTTTTAGAGGTGCTAAAGAATTAGGAGCAGACTGGATTGAATTAGATGTGCAGCAAACCAAAGATAGAAAATTGATTGTACTCCATGATACGAATTTAAAACGAACAACTGGTGTTGATAAAAATACGTGGGAGTTAACTTTAGAAGAAGTAGAAAAGTTAGATGCGGGAAGTTTTTTTAGTCCAGAATTTGCTGGTGAGAAAATTCCTCTTCTAGAAGATGTTATTGTATTTGCTAAAGAAAATAATATGAAACTCAATATTGAATTAAAACCGACAGGAAAAGAAATTGAGTTTGAAAAGGATGTTGTCGATTTAGTAAGAAAATATGATTTTGTAGATAATTGCGTTATTACTTCTCAAGTTTATGAAGTATTAGAGAATGTAAAGAAATATAATAGAGAGATTCAAACCGTGTATGTCATGAGTTTAGCCTATGGGGATATTACGAAACTAACAGCTGCTGATAGTTTTAGTATTGAAGCATCTAGTGCAACTAAGAAATTGGTAAACAAAGTTCATAATGAGGGAAAAGAACTATATGTTTGGACTGTAAATACAAAAGAGAACATTCAAAAGATGATCGATTTAAATGTAGATAATATTATTACGGATAATATTACGTTAGCGAAAGATACCATTTATTCTAGTAAGACTAGTGATGTTATTCAAGAATATATTAAGTGGGTTAATAAAGTAGTAAAGTAAAGAGGTGTATATGAAAAAAGGAGTTGTATGTTTTCTTTTCCTAGCGATTATTCTTTTCTTAGTTATTGGCTTTCATCAAAGGGAAAAAAAGAAAGAAAAAAAGAATGAGGAGGATAGGAATATGTCATATGAAGTGGTACTAAAAGTAAACGGCAAAGAGTGGCCTGTTGATTTAGAAGATAATACTTCTAGTCAAGCACTTTTTCAAAAATTGCAGGAAGGAGATATTGTCGTAAAAGCGAGTGACTATGGAAACTTTGAAAAAGTAGGAGACTTAGGATTTTCTCTTCCTACTAACGATCAGAGAATAACTACAACACCAGGAGACTTAATCTTATATCAAGGCAATCAAATCACCCTTTATTACGATACCAATACATGGAATTTTACGAAACTAGGCCATATTGATGTACTATCAGAAGAACTAAAAGAAGTACTTGGAAAAAATGATGTCACGCTTACTTTGTCGCTAGTGGAAAAAAATTAGAAGGATTGCGTAAAATGGAATGGTATGACAGGAAAGAGGAATCGTCTTGAAAAAATATAAAACGATTAAAGGAGTAATATTATGTATGATGTGATTATCATTGGGGCTGGACCAGCGGGATTAACAAGTGCATTATATGCACTGCGAGCAAATAAAAAAGTTTTAATATTAGAAGCGAAAAGTTATGGTGGACAAATTATCAATGCCAGTAGGATAGAAAATTATCCGGGAATTGAAGAAATTACTGGTTTTGACTTTGCGACTACTTTATACAATCAGGTTAAAAAGTTAGGAGCAGAGATTCGTTATGAGAAAGTTATCCATATAGGAGAGGATAAAAGAGTTATGACGAAGGAAAGAGGATATCAAACCCATGCTATTATTATCGCAACGGGGGTAGAAAATAGAAAATTAAATATTGCTCACGAGGAAGAATTTGTGGGGAAAGGCGTTTCTTATTGTGCAACCTGTGATGGTAATTTCTATAAGAATAAAGTAGTTGCTGTTAATGGTGGGGGAAATACGGCTTTAGAAGATGCCATTTACTTATCTGATATTGCAAAGAAAATTTATGTGATACATCGCCGTGATGAATTTCGCGGGGACGTGAGATATGTAGAAGAATTAAGCAAAAAAAGTAACGTGGAATTTCTTTTAAATGCTACAGTTACCTCCCTAAATGGTATTAATAAGTTAGAGAGTATTACGGTAACAGGGAAAGATAACCAGGTAAGGGATATTCCGGTTGATGGACTTTTTGTAGCAATTGGTCAGGAACCAAACAACGAGGTATTTGCCAATATTGTGGATTTAGACTCTTATGGCTATATGGTACCTATAGACGGAGTTCATACAAAAGTAGAAGGTATTTACGTAGCAGGAGATGCCCGCACAAAAGAACTACGGCAACTTACCACCGCTGTTAGTGATGGAAGTATTGCTGCAACAACCGCACTTAAGGAATGTTTTTAATCATAAAGGAAAATTACTAATTGTTAAAAAGTAAGTGGTGACTTACTTTTTTTGTAAAAAAAAGGAAAGAAGGAGGAAAGCAATAATAATAAAGTAGGAGGTGATAAAGTGAAATGGTACTCTGGAAGATATGACCGAGCATTTAAAGAGGTCATGTTAAAAGAAAACAACCAAGACATTTTAAAGTTATTAATAGAAAAAATATTAGAGATAAAAATAAAAGATATGAGAATTTTAAATAATGAAAGACTCAAGAGTAATGTACATGTGAAAGGACAAAGACTAGATTTAATCTTAAGTACTGATATAGGAAAGATTAATGTAGAAGTAAATTCCCATAATGAAAAATATGTACACTACCGAAATATGGCATATCTATGTGATATTTATGCTCATGATACACTAGTAGGAGAAGATTATCCGGAGAAAGTGAAATATATCCAAATCAATTTAACGTATCAATTAGGGAAAGAATTTGAGAAAATTAGAAAGTATCAAATGAAAGATAATGAGAACCATTTCTATATAGAGAACTTTGAGATATATGATGTAAACATGGATTATTATATGGGGCTATGGTATAATAAAAAAGAAAGAGAAAGTAATGAAAATGCAGTGTTAGTGATGTTAGGATTAGAAAGAGAAGAACTGACAAAGTTTTCGAGAAAAAATGGGATGGTGTTAAGATATATGGATGAATTAAATAGAGTGAATGAAGAACCAGAATTTCGGGAATATATGAGTTATGAAGAAGATCAAAGAAAGATAACCAACTCATTAGTAAAAGAAAGTATGAGAAAAGGAATAGAACAGGGAATGGAGAAGGGAATAGAAAAAGGAAAACAAGAGGAAAAAAGGAATATGATAAAAAGCATGATAGAAAATGGTATGTCTAAAGAAGATATTATGAAATATTGCGATATTTCCGAAGAAGAGTTTTTTGAGTTAGAATTGTAATTCATTAAAATAAGAAATGCGCTAGGATTAGAAAGAGAAGAACTGACAAAGTTTTCGAGAAAAAATGGGATGGTGTTAAGATATATGGATGAATTAAATAGAGTGAATGAAGAACCAGAATTTCGGGAATATATGAGTTATGAAGAAGATCAAAGAAAGATAACCAACTCATTAGTAAAAGAAAGTATGAGAAAAGGAATAGAACAGGGAATAGAAAAAGGAATGAAGCAAGGTTTGGAACAGGGAATGGAGAAGGGAATAGAAAAAGGAAAACAAGAGGAAAAAAGGAATATGATAAAAAGTATGATAGAAAATGGTATGTCCAAAGAAGATATTATGAAATATTGTGGTATATCAAGAGAAGAATTAGAAAAAATGCAGTAGGAGTTATAAATAATTTTAACCGTTTTTACTGTCAACTAAGAACATTTATAGATTACGGTATAGGAAGTTTGCATGCTTAATGCTATAATAAATTTATCCACTAAGGATATGGATAGGAATGGAGAAATAATATGAAAAAAATATGGATTTGCTTATTATTAGTTGTTTTTAGTATGTCAGTAGTCGGATGTGATGTTAAAGAACAAGAATCTTCAAATGATAATCAGATAGAGCAATCAAATAAACAAGAGGATACAAATGCTCAAGAGGAAGAAAAAGATAACTTAGGATATGTTGAAAAAGAAACAGTAGATGCCATGGTAACAAAGTTTAACACTAAGATTGTAAATGACTCTGGACTTGGCCCAGTATCAACGGATGAGGTTTCTCTAAAAGATAGTACTTATCGATATGAAATTACAGATGGTCTATCTTTAATTGTAGTTCCAGAAACGATGACGGATTCTGCTTCAAAAGATATTGTATCTTCTATGGCTATTTATATTGAAAAAGATTATCAAGATGATCCGCAAGGTTTAGCTTATGCAAGACTTTTAATTATGACTAACAATCCACAAATTAGTTATGATGAGGCTCAAGCCCTAATAGAGGAAGCTCAAACTTTAAAAAGTCAACAATTAACTAGTAATAATGGAAAAGGAATTTCTGTTCGTTATTTAGAAGCAGATACTCATTTAGAATATCAGATTATTAGAAATTATCAGTAAGTTGTGGAAAGATACAATTTTGATAGAATAATAATGTGTGATAAGAGCAAACGTATGCTAGTTTGCTCTTTTATGATATAATGATTGTGTTGCGAAAACAAAGAAAAGAAACTATTTTCACAGCATAAGGAGTTTAAGAAGAATGGAAAGATATAAAGAAATTGAAAGAAGTATCATAAAAAAATATCGAAAAGATATTTGGAGTCGCTTTGTAAAAGCCGTACAAGAATATGAATTGATACAGGAAAATGATAATGTTATGGTATGTATTAGTGGAGGAAAAGATTCTTTTTTACTTGCAAAATGTGTGCAAGAATTAATCCGACATGGAAAGATTCCTTTTCAAGCTCATTATGTAGTGATGAATCCAGGATATAGTGAAAAAAATAAAGAGAAAATTATGGAAAATGCCAAAATATTAAATATTCCTATTGAAATGTTTGAAAGTGATATTTTTGACGTTGTCGATGCTGTTGCGGGAAAAAGTGCTTGTTATTTATGTGCCAGAATGAGAAGGGGCTATTTATATAGTAAGGCAGAAGAATTAGGATGTAATAAAATTGCCTTAGGGCATCATTTTGATGATGTAATAGAAACAACTTTACTTTCTATGTTTTATGGTGCAGAAATAAAAACCATGATGCCAAAACTACATAGTGATAATTTCAAGGGATTGGAACTTATTAGACCTCTTTATCTTGTAAAAGAATCAGATATTATTTCTTGGGCTCGATTTCATCAATTAGAATTTATGAATTGTGCTTGTAAATTTACAGAAAAAGAAAAAGTAGAAGATGATTCTGGAAAGCGATTGGAAATGAAAAAATTAATAGAAGAGCTTCGTAAGAAAAATCCAGAAATTGATCATAATATTTTTAAGGCCCTAGATAATATTAATCTAAACTGTGTTTTAGGAACAAAAAAAGATGGTATTTATCAAAATTTTTTAGATAATTATGACAAATAGTGCATTTTGTGGTAGTATATCGGTATTTCTATTAAAAAGGGAAGGGTGTGAGATAATGATGGAAAATGATCAAATTGTAATTCCGGAAGGTTGGACATATTTTGCTCATCGAACGAATACGGAACGTTGGAAGAATAATCCTTTTGAGGAAAAAGTCATTACTGTTAATAAATTGATGTGTGTTGTGACAGAAGCTGATATTTATCAAACAATAAGCCATTACGGTAGAAATAGTACACAAGCTTATACTTATGGAAAAGGGACTCCTTTTGAAATTAGGTGTCTAGTTTGTTCTTTACCGTATGTGAGAGAGATGCCAGATGATTTTGATATGAAAAATATTATGTTGCAACAATTTTATTATGATAAAAATAATTTTGGAGGAGATTATGGACATAGACATCACAGTATTCCTTCAAAAGAAGAATTAGTGGTTATTGCTTTAGGCGAGTTTGATGAAGCTTATCTAAGAGATGCGAAAATCATTTGGACGATACCAAAAAGATTTTTGCCATTTTATCAAAGTGAAGTTCAAAAAGGAAAGAATAGGACCATTGATTTAAAATCACCATACGCTAAAAAGAAAATAGAAATAAAACCTTCAAAAAGTAAGTAATATGAAGATAAAAAACGAAGTAAATTTCGTTTTTTATTTTTTTTAAGAAAGTATTGAATAGGAACCCTTTAAAAAGATACTTGACAACTGTGTATATACTGTATATAATTATATATACAGATAAGGAGTAAGTTATGGAAATCATTATCAGTAATTCTAGCAGTGTTCCTATCTATGAACAAATTAAGGAACAAATCAAAAATCAAATTATTTCTGATGAATTACAAGCGGGAGAATTATTACCTTCTATTCGTAGTTTAGCTAGAGATTTGAATATTAGCGTCATTACAACAAAGAATGCTTATATGGAACTAGAAAAAGAAGGTTATGTTAAGACCATTCCTGCTAAAGGAATTTATGTTGCAGAAAAGAATATGGAAATGTTAAAAGAAGAACAACTAAAAAAAATGGAAGAACATTTAGAACAAGCTATTTCGCTTGCTCTACTAAATAAACTTTCTAAGGAAGAATTTTTCAGTATGATAGATATTTTATATGAGGAGGAAAAATAATGGAAAATATATTAGAAGTAAACAATTTAACGAAAGAATATGATCGTTTCTCTCTTAAAAATGTTAGCTTTAATTTGCCAAAAGGAATGATTATGGGATTTATTGGGGAAAATGGTGCTGGAAAAACAACCACGATTAAAGCTATATTGGATATTATTCAAAATTATAGGGGCGAAATTAAGATATTTGGTTTAAATAGTCATGAAGATAGTGCGATGATTAAAGAAGATATTGGTGTCGTATTAGATGATATGTTTTTTCCAGAAATTTTAACGCCCAATGATATCAATTTTGCTATGAAAAATATTTATAAAAACTGGGATTCTTCTTTGTTTCAGCATTATTTGGAGTTGTTTTCCCTTGAACCAAAGAAAATTATTAAAAATTTTTCTAAAGGAATGCGCAAGAAATTAGAAATTGCAACCGCTTTATCTCATCATCCTAAATTGCTTATTTTAGATGAACCAACTTCGGGTCTAGATCCTGTTGTAAGAGCAGAAGTTATGGATATTTTTCAAGAGTTTATTCAAAATGAAGAGTGTTCCATTTTACTTTCTAGTCATATTACAACCGATTTAGAACATATTGCTGACTATATTACTTTTATTAATGATGGCGAAATTATTCTTTCTACAACTTCAGATGAATTATTCAATCAGTATGGTATTGTAAAGTGTGGAAAAGAGGCATTTCAAAAACTTGATACAAGTGATTATGTAAAATATAAGAAAAATAAATATGAATATGATGTGCTTGTGCGAGATAAAAAAGCATTTCAAAGGAAATATCATATGAATGTAATCGATAAAATCACGTTAGATGATTTAATGGTATTAATGATTAAGGGGGAAAAATAATGATTGGTTTTATTAAAAAGGATTTAGCCATGATCAAAGGTAATATGAAAGTGTTAGTAATCTTATTTATTGTTTATGTTGCGATGGGATTTGCTAGCGAGATGAATATTTCGTTTATTCTTCCTTTTATGAGCGTTATGATTATGTTATCTACTTTTAGTTATGATGATTTTAATAAGTGGGATGCTTATGCCGTAACGCTTCCTAATGGTCGTAAAAATAGTGTTCGAGCGAAATATCTAACAACTTTTCTAATTGTTCTTGTCGTAACGATTTTGGTAATGTTTTTTGAAACGATGATATCTTATGTACATAACAATACTATCGATTTTGAGAATGTTCTATTAACCGTTCCCATCACGATGCTTTCTACTTTGCTTGTAGAAGTAATGATGTATCCAGCTATTTATAAATGGGGAATTGAAAAAGCAAGAATTGGTATTTTTGGTGTTGTTTTTGGTATAGAGATTGTGGGAAGTCTTCTTATAAAATTAATCGATTTTTCTAAAATAGCAAGTGCATTTTCCATTTTAGAAAATTATGGACTGTTGCTTTTTATGATAGGAACTTTACTTTCTTTAGTGATTTCCTACAAAATCTCTTTAAAAATTTATCAAAGGAAAGAATTTTGATAGGCAATTTCTTTTAGAAATTGCTTTTTTATAGTATAATAAATACATATAGATAAAATGGAGTAGATAGTGGAAAGGAAAATAGTGTTATTTCATTAGTTCTTCTTCACCAAAGAATCTACATCTTAAAGTATAGTATAGAAATAAAATAAAAAATATTTAAAAGGAGAAGAATTTGTGAAAGTAAAAAGGCTACCAATTTATGAAACACTAGAGATGATTGATGATAATAGTAGAATTATCATAAAAGAAAAATTAATGGCAAAATTTGGAATTATTCCTAAATGGGAAAATTAATAATGAATGAGGTGAATAAATGAAAAAAAATATAAAAACTATGGAAGCTATTTTTCCTATGCCCGTTTTAATGATTGCGACCTATAATGAGGATGAAACAGTAGATGTAATGAATGCTGCTTGGGGAACGATGTTAGAACGTAATCAAGTGGTGTTAAATTTAACAGAAACTCATAAAACTGTAAAAAATATTAAAGAAAGGAAAGCATTTACGGTGAGTATTGCGGATGCTTCCCATGTTAAAGAGGCGGATTACTTTGGAATCGTATCTGGAAATAATACTCCTAATAAGTTTGATGCTAGTCATCTTACAGCGGTAAAATCAGAATTTGTCGATGCTCCTATTATTCAAGAATTTCCAATTTGTATAGAATGTGAATTTATAGAATATGGGGACTGTGGAGTAGTAGGTAGAGTTGTAAATGTATCTGCAGAAGAAAATATAATGACGAATGAGCAAGTAGATATTTCAAAACTAAACGCCATTGTCTTTGATCCTTATACTCATGGATATTATCGAATTGGAGAAAGAGTAGGAAATGCTTTTTCTGATGGTAAGATGTTTATTCAAAAATAAATGGAGTATGAATTTGGAGGGAAGTATTCATGTTAAACAATAATTCGGCTAATCCATTAATCTCAAAAAAGCAAGAATATTTAAATATGCTGTATCAAATTTTAGAGATGCCTAATGGAAATGAAAAACTAGAAAGGTTTACAAAATTATATACAGCTTATAGAAAATTTTGCTATCAATATGGGTTAGCGACTTATGATTTAGAATTATGTGATAAGACTAAAACATTATTTATCATTGAAAGCAGGCCAATAGAATATGTTATAGATAATGATAAAAAACAAGCAGCATTATATCATTTGAAGAGTGTTTTAGAAAACAGAAAAAATGGTATTCCAGATGGTATTAGTATGGAAGAAGCCAATTTAATTCTTTCCATGATTGTTCAAAACGCACGGGTAGGACTTTCAACTGGAAATAAAGACTTTTTTGAAGATTCTTTGCAAGGTTCCTGCGGCTTTTCTCAAGCAATAACAACGTTTCCACTTTTAGAATTAGGAGTACCCGTAACCATAAATAATGCTAGTTCATTACCAGATTGTAAATCTAGACATGCTTTTGCTACTTGTACATTACCGATAAAAGATGGCAATCAAATCTATGAAAAACAATTTCTTATAGATGCTACTTATCGTCAATTCTTTTTAGCGATTGGCTGTAATGAAGGAAAATTTTTTGAAGGAGATTCTAGATTTAAAAATCAAGATGGACCAAAAGCTGGTTATTATGTTTGTCAAACATCAAAGGGGATTTCTTTTGCAACAGAATTATTAAAAAAAGGATACGTTGAATTAACCGAAGAGAATGCAAGAATATATGGCAGTGGATTTTCTATGGAAACCATTTGTTTAAGTATTCCAGTAGAGGAACGTGAAAGAATTGCCAGCCATAGTGGTAAAGAATATATAGATGCTATCAATGATAAAACTCTTCAAGAGGATTTAGACTATACAAGGGAGGAATTAATGGATTGGGGATGTAATGTCAGTTTAGATAATCCCATAGGTCGTATTAAAAGAGTTCCTGCGAAAGATATTTCTGTAAATAATAGGGGATTCGTTTAATCCGTATTTTTAGAAAGTAGAAAAGAAGTTAATGAGAAATTTATGAAGTGATAAAGTAAAAGTAGACACATAAAAAGAATGTGATCTACTTTTATTTTGTTATAATTAAATAAGAAAGG
>CANRDU010000001.1 GCA_947629445.1 uncultured Bacilli bacterium | reverse complement strand
CAGTCGTACACATGATTTCAACGTACAAACTTATCATATCAAATCCCAAAACAAAATTCAACGATTTCTTTCACATCTTCACGAAATATTCATAAAATAACTGTGAAAAGACATAAAAAGGAGGAATGATTTTATGTGTTGTAATTCTGGAATATCTTCAGCAGCAATCGTACTAGTATTATTTATTCTTTTAATCATTATACTTGGAGCTTGGATTTAAGGAGGTTAACATATGGCATGTGGAAATTCTTGTGAAAAAGAGCCAGTAGCTCAAAAACCATGTTCCAATACAGGATCAAATAGTAGTAATGCCTATGTAATTGTACTTGTCCTTTATATTTTATTAGCAATTATCATTGGCTCATGTCTATTTTAAAAGAGGGTATATCCTCTTTTTTTGACAAATTTAGTTGACATTTTTTCATAAAATAGGGGAAAAAGTATTTACAAGAAAACAGAAGATGGGGTATAATGGTGGTACACAGTGGATGAAAGTGGTTAAAAGTGGGGTGATTCTTATGTTTATGGGTGAGTATCATCATGCCATAGATATGAAAGGAAGACTCATTATCCCTTCTAGAGTAAGAGAAGATTTAGGTGATGAGTTCATTGTTACCCGTGGGCTTGAGGGATGTTTATTTATTTACCCCAAGACGGAATGGGATGCAATTATCCAAAAGTATAAGCGATTACCTGACACGAAAGACCGCCGTTACTTCATGAGAATATTTTTATCGGGCGCTACTATATGTGAACTCGACAAACAGGGAAGAGTAAATATACCTGTTCCTCTAATGGAATATGCTAATTTAGAAAAAGATTGCATTATCATTGGGGTAGATGAGAGACTTGAAGTTTGGAGTAAAGACCGCTGGGAAAACTTCATTACAACCAATGAAGAAAACTTGTCTGAGATTGCCGATAACTTATTTGCAACCAGTTTAAATAATTAGGAGGAATTATGCATAAAAGCGTATTGCTAGAAGAATGTATCCATTATTTAAATTTGCGGGAAGATAGTATTATCGTTGATTGCACGTTAGGTTACGGAGGACATAGTAGTGAAATTTTAAAAAGAGTGAAAAGGGGCTTCCTCTTTGCCTTTGATCAAGATGAAGAGGCAATTAAAAATAGCCAAAGAAGATTAGAAGAAATTGCTCAAAATTTTGACATTATTCCCTCTAATTTTCGTTATATAAAAGAAGAATTAGCGCATCGTAAAATAGATAAGGTAGATGGTATCCTCTATGATTTAGGGGTGTCTAGTCCTCAATTAGATGAAGCAGAAAGGGGATTTAGTTTCCATCAGGATGCTATTTTGGATATGCGAATGAATCAAAATCAGTTTTTAACAGCGGAAGAAGTAGTAAATCATTACGACTATGATGACTTAGTTAGTATTTTTAGAAATTATGGCGAGGAAAAATATGCACCAAGTATTGCAAGAGGCATCATAGAAAGTAGACCAATCCATACTACCCTAGAGTTAGTAGAAGTGATAAAAAAGTCTGTACCGGAAAAGTACCGTCGTGAAAAACATCCTGCTAGAAAAGTATTTCAAGCCATTCGTATTGAAGTCAATGATGAATTGAATGCTTTTGAGGAAAGTTTAAGACAAGCTTTAAATTTGCTATCAGTAGGTGGTCGTATTTGTGTGATTACTTTTCATTCGTTGGAAGATAAAATTTGTAAGGAAATTTTTAAAGAGGTAACAGAATTAGATGCCTCCTTGAAACAACTACCAGTTGTTCCCGAAGAATATCTTCCAAAATACAAAATCGTCAAGACAATAACCCCAAGTAAAGAAGAGTTAGAAGAAAATCCTCGTGCTCGTAGTGCGAAGTTAAGAATAATAGAAAGATTAGGTTGATAATAATGAAAAAAGCAAGAAAAGCAAGAATTACCAGAAAAGAGAAAATGATTTATACATTGGGAGTTATTGCTTTTATCGCCTTATTTGCTAGTAAAATCTTTTTTGGAGCTCAAATTAGTAATTTAAAAATGAATATTGAAAAAGTAAATTACAATATAGAGGTTCAAGAAAAGAAAAATGAATCCTTAACGATGCAGGTAAATGAATTAACTTCTTATGAAAATGTTAGTAGTGTTATTAAAGAATTAGGTCTTGCTTATAATAACGAAAACATCATTGTTATCAACAAATAAAATATGTTATAATAATTATGGTGATGATATGAAAAGAGAAAAACATACAGTCGTAAAAAGTTGGCGTGAGCCAAAATATGTACTTTTAATTTTTCTCTTTTTTATTTTGCTTTTAATGGGAAGATTTACGTATTTATCATTGGCTAAGGAGATAGATGGTGTAAATCTAAAACAATTTTCTCAAGATAGAATTACAGTAGATAAAGAATTATTGGCGAAAAGAGGAACTATCTATGACCGTGATGGTAGAGCTTTAGCGCTCAATGTGTCTTCCTATACCTTAATTGCCTATCTGGATCCTTCTAGAACTACGGATATCGATAATCCGCAGCACGTCGTGGATAAGGAAGCTACGGCACAAGCGTTATCTAAAGTATTAGATGCTCCTTATGAATATCTCCTTGCTAGATTACAAGTTGAGGGTGCTTATCAAGTAGAATTTGGAGTATATGGATCTAAAATTACCGAATTAACCAAGTTAGAAATCGAAAATTTAGAACTCCCTGGCTTAGATTTTATTGAGTCTACTCAACGCTTTTATCCAAATGGAACTTTCGCTTCCTATATTATAGGGTATGCGAAAAGAAGAGATTCTGATGCTATTGAAGGGGAAATGGGAGTAGAGTTAGCCAAGGAAGATTTGTTAAAAGGTATCAATGGAAGTCTAACTTATCAAAAAGATTTATATGGATATCAAATTCCAGATACTCCAGAAACTAGAGTGGAAGCTATTGATGGAAGTGATATTTATCTTACTCTTGATTCTACTATTCAACGTTTTCTAGAAGCAGCAGTGAAAGAAACTTCAGATCAATACAAACCAGAGTGGATGTTAATTGCCATCATGGATGCTAAAACAGGAGAAATTTTAGGAAGTGCAACTAGTCCTACTTTTAATCCTAATTCTCTTCCTCAAAATATGGACTATAAAAATCATTTAATTTCTGAACCATATGAACCAGGTTCTGTTATGAAAACATTTACGTATTTATGTGCTATTGATACGGGAAATTATGATGGAACGAAGGAATATCAATCTGGTTCTTATAAAGTAGGACCAAATCGAGTATATGATTGGAATCGGTATGGATGGGGAAAGATTAGTTATGATACTGGATACCAATACTCTAGTAATGTAGGAGCTATGCATGTTGCCAAAGAGTATCTCTCACCGTCAGAATTAAAGGGATGCTTAAAGAAATTTGGCTTTGGTTCTGAAACGGGAATTGAGTTAAGTACGGAAGTAAGTGAACTTAGTAAAGAGGCAACAGGAAACGTAGATTTCAATGAAAATATTGAACTAGATTGGTTATCTGTTAGTTATGGACAGGGATTCTCTGTTACGGCTATCCAAATTCTTCAAGCTTTATCTATTATTGCGAATGACGGAGTGATGGTAAAACCACATATCATTAAGAAAATTGTAAATAAGGAAACCGGTACAGAAATAGAAAGTAAAATCATTAAAACCGGACAATTAGTACAAAAGGAAAGCGTTTTACAAATGCGAGACTTAATGTATAAGGCGGTAAATAGTTCATTTGCCGTAGGACGGTATTATGGAATTGAAGGATTTGATATTATTGGAAAGACTGGTACTGCTCAAATATGGGAAGACGGACATTACTTGCAGGGAGATAGTAATTATCTAATTTCTTTTGCGGGAATGTTTCCAAAAGATGATCCTCAAATTATTGTTTATGCAGCGATGAAAAAACCATCTACTTCCACCAGTACCATTTTAGCAACACCAGTAAAAGAAGTACTTCGTAATATTGCTAAATATAAGAATATATTTGCAGAGTCCGTTGATGAGATGGATGTTAAAAGTTATTCTTTAGATTCCTATATCAACATGGAAGTGGATCGAGCAAAAAGTATTCTTAGCAAAGAAGGAGTAGAAGTTATTACCATTGGCGATGGACATACGGTTGTGAATCAGTACCCTAAGAAAGGTGCTAGTATCATTACGAAAGATAAAGTGTTTTTAGTAACCAATGGAAATACGGTTACCCTAGAGGATTTAGTTGGTTGGTCTAAGAATGATGTTGTTACGTATGCCACTCTTGCTAATATTCCTTATTCAATAGAAGGACATGGCTTTGTAACCAATCAAAGTATCAAGCCAGGGACAAAGCTGGATACGAAAGATATCCTCAAGTTAACCTTACAAAGTACAGATGATACAGATGATAGTAAGAAAGAAGAAGAACCAGAAAAGGAAGCATAAGCTTTCTTTTTATTTAGTTTGACAACTTTAAAAATGTATTATACAATAGTTCACTGGCAGGAGGAGAAAATATGATAAAAGAAGAATGGGGTCGTTATAAAAAAATGATTCAGGAAGCTTTACAAGATTTAAAGACCAAAGGTAGAAGAAAGTATCAAATACCAAATATTTTAACATCTACGAGATTATTAGCGCCTTTTTTAATATTACCAGCAGCTTTTTGTGCTAATCTTCCCTTACTGATTGGCTTTATTGTTCTTTTTTCAGCTACAGATCTAGTAGATGGTTTTATTGCTCGTACTTTTCATTTCACATCCGAACTGGGAAAAGATTTAGATGCTTTCTGTGATAAGTTGTTTGCGGGAACGCTTCTGCTTGCGAATAGTTTTGCTCATCCTATATTACTTTTTAATTTATTATTAGAAGGAATAATTGCTTCCATTAATACGCAGGCAAAGTTAAAGCAACAAGATCCAAAATCTTTATTTGTTGGTAAAATTAAGACAGGTTTCTTATTCCCGTTAATTGGTTTAGGACTTATTTCCTCCTATGTTCCAAGCTGGTTATTCTATAGTGTTTTTGCTTGTACTTGTTCTTTGCAAGTGATAACAGCAGTATCTTATAAAAGGAAATATAAAAGAATAGAAGAAAATGCCACTAAGAAAATGGTAGTACAAGAGACTATGCAACCAGAATTAGATGATGAAGAAGAACAAAAGGTTCATTCCTTAGGGGAATTAGGACCTTCTGAGTTTCTACCTACGATGATTCATAAAAGGGAAGAGAGATTAGATACGTTAAGGGAACTTAGAAAGATTATTTATAGCGAAGTAATAGGGGATACTGTTTATAAAGAAAATAAACAAAAAAAGTATACGAAGAATATGAAAAAAGAAGAGAATCAATGATTCTTTTTTTATTTTGCGAATATATAAAAAGCATGATAAAATGATATTAGGATGTGATTTATGGAAAGACCATATTTTTACCGTATAGTAAGACCTGCTGTTTGCTTTCTTTTTAAGGTTGTTTATCGTCCGACCTTTAATGGATTAGAAAATATTCCTAAAAAAGGAGGATTTATTTTGGCAGGAAATCATACCAATAATTTTGATTGTTTGTTAATTATGTCTTCGACGAAAAGGACTGTTCGTTTTTTAGCAAAACATTCTTTGATGAAGGGAATTAAAAAAATTATTTTTAAACATATGGCGATTATTCCGGTTGATCGCTCTAAGAAGAATCCTGATGCCATGAAAAATGCGATAGAACATTTACATCAAGAACATGTAATTGGTATTTTTCCAGAAGGAACAATTAACCGGACAGAGGATACCATTTTACCATTTAAATTTGGGGCAGTAAAGATGGCTAAGGATACTTCTACCCCCATTATTCCCTTTGTCATTAAAGGAAACTATAAACCATTTCATAGAGGACTTTGTATTACTTTTTTAAAACCATTGGTAGTACTAGAATCATTAGAAGTAGAAAATAAAAAATTAGAAAAGATTATCACAGAAAAATTGGAGGGATAATATGACTATTTTATCTTTATTTAAAAGGAAAAAGAAAATTCCCGCTCCCTGGGAAAAATATTATACATACGAAGAACGACATATAAAAATACCGAATATTACGCTTTATGAACAGGTACGAAGAAGTACGAAGCGTTTTGGAAACTATACAGCGATTCAGTATATGGGGAAAAAGTTTACATTTCAAAAATTTCTAAATTTAATCGATAGGGCAAGTATTTCCTTTCAACAACTAGGAATAAAAAAAGGGGATATTGTAACGATTTGCCTTCCCAATATTCCAGAAGCATTAATTGCTTTTTATGCTTTAAATAAAAATGGCGCAATAGCAAGTATGTTACATCCACTATCAGCATCCGAAGAAATTAAAAGAAGTATTAATTCTACCAATAGTAAATATTTAATTATGGCGGATATGTTCTATGAAAAAATAGAGGATATCATTTATGATACTAATGTAAAAAAGGTTATTTTTGCATCCCCAGCAGACTCTTTAAATCCTGTTATGAGATTGGGGTATCGAATTAAGACTTTCCATAAGTATAAAAAAATTCCAAAGAAAAAATTATTTATGAGTTTTTCTAAATTTATGAAACTTTCGAGATTTAAAAAAGAGATTCCATTAAAGCAAAAATATGGAAAGAATACTCCCGCTGTTATTCTTAGTAGTGGGGGGACCACAGGAACTCCTAAGAATGTCGTTATTCAAAATCGATCTTTTATGTTAGCTGCTAGACAAGAACAAATTCAAATGAAGAATTTACATGCCGGAGATTGTTGTTTAGCCATCATGCCTAATTTTCATGGATTTGGACTTAGTGTTTTGATGCATACTCCTCTAGCGCTTGGATGTTACAGTATTTTGATACCACAATTCGACGCACGAAAGTTTGACATTCTCTTTAAAAAGACAAGACCGACTTGTGTGCTTGGTGTACCTACCTTATATGAAGCTTTATTGCGATGTAATAATGTTAAGAACTTAGATTTGTCTTTCCTAAAATATGTTGTTAGTGGCGGAGATATTCTTCCAAAAGCATTAGAGGATGAATTTAATGAGTATCTAAAACGTCATCATTCTAAAGCAAAAATTACGCAAGGATATGGATTATCGGAAGCATTAGCAGCCGTTACGCTTGCTTGTGATGATATTAATAAGAGTGGATCTATTGGTATTCCTCTTGCTGGAAATTATATTAAAATTATTGATCCCGCCACTCTTAAAACACTTCCTTATGGGGAAGTAGGGGAAATTGTTGTTAATTCTAAAGGATTAATGATGGGATATTTAAATAACGAAAATGAGACCAATGCTGTCCTTCAAGTTCATAAGGAGGATGGTCATGTATGGCTACATACAGGGGATTTAGGATATATGGATACCGATGGCTTTATTTTCTATAAAGGCAGAAAAAAACGTATGATTATAACGAGTGGGTACAATGTTTTCCCATCGCATGTAGAAGAAGTTATTGAATCTCATCCAGCGGTATTACAATGTACGGTTATTGGGATTCCACACCCTTATAAACAAGAAGTAGGAAAAGCCTTCATTGTATTAAAAGAGGGTTTTCATGTCTTGTTTGTGAAATCAGAAATTAAAGCATATTGTAAAAAGAATTTAGCGAAGTATATGATTCCAGCCGAATTTGTTTTCCGCAAACAGTTGCCGAAGACAAAACTAGGAAAAGTAGATTTTCAAAAATTACAAAGTGATATAGGGGTGGATGATGATGACGAGTAAAGTACCATTTTTATATCGATTAGGGAAATTCTTATTAAGCCCTATCTTTAAGTTTTATTATCATCCTAGGATTATAGGCAAAGAAAATATCCCAAAAGAATGTCCAATTGTTATCTGTGGAAATCATAAACATTTATATGATCAATGTTTAACGATTATCGCAACGAAGCGTGGCATTCATTATATGGCAAAAAGAGAATACTTTGATAATAAAAAGGTCGCTTGGTTTTTTAAAGGAACTGGTTGCATCTCGGTTGATCGAAGTAGAAAAGATGACCATGCCACTTCTTTAGCGCTCTCTGTTTTACAAGATAAAGGGGCCGTTGGATTATTCCCTGAAGGAACGAGAAATAAAACAGACCAATTTTTACTACCATTTAAATTTGGGGCAGTATCTATGGCAAGTAAAACTAATGCATGGATTGTTCCCTTTGGCATAACAGGAGATTATCGATTTCGTAGTAAAAACTTAACCATTCGTTTTGGAAAACCATTTCAGGTAGGGGATATGCCATTAGAAGAAGCAAATCAAAAGTTATATCATGCTGTAGAATCGTTAATGAAGGAGAATTTAGAAGAGGAAAATGAATAATTCTTTTCCTTTTTTCTTGACAAAATATTATTCTATTGATAACATATTGGAGCGTGAATGAGAGGGGATTATTTATGACAAATACTGCGTGTAATAATGATGCTTATTCTAATTTATTAGACCTTCTTTTTCAAACCCTTGAAAAAAATGTAGAGGAATTTAAAATGATGATACAGGATAGTACCTTGAAGAGAGTTTTTATTCAACGTTCAACGACTAGTCAATTTTCCCACTTTGTCGCCTATGAAGATATTGATACTATACTGAGTGTATTAGATGAAGAAGGAATCCTGTATTTGGAAAAATCCCTACATGCGGGAGAAAAGGTTAGAAGTATTTTAAGTAACCATTGTCCAGCTTTAATACCTCTATTAAAAAAGAAGTCTTTTCTAAAATTAGTCTATAAATTTGGACCACACAATAATTTTGAAAGTATTTCTTCGTTTTCACTAGAAGAAGCTACTTTATTTTTGAGATATGTGGAAGAACAATTTGGAAGAAAAAGATTAATAGAATTGATGAGAGCATTTGAAGAAGAAGAAATCTGTGGACTTATTGATAACTTTCAGTTGAATAGAAAAGAACTATTGCCTTTTGTACTTTATGGCCCTAAAGTTGTTTCTGAGCAGGCACTCTCTAAATTGATTACTATTAATAATTTTTCATATGAAAACCTAGATAGTTTAGTGGAAAGATCTATTCACATTCCTAAGCATTTATTAGAAGAATCTGCTTTTTTACAAAAAATGGTTACCATGGATAGTGTCAAATCTTATCGTTTATTAGTAGAAAAAATGAAACTGAATCATGATGTTTCCTATATGGAAACACTTCGAAAAAAATATTATGAAAGTAGGATGGCTAGTTTCCATGAAGGAACAGGACTTTTAAGGCAGATGGAAAGATTATATGACGATATTATTCACTCTGATATCCAGATGTGGTATGAGCAAAATCTTTCTAAATATTTTTCTTTCTTTGGCGATTCAGCGAATGAAGATATTTTATTAGAAGAGATACAAGAATTAGTTTCTCAAAAAAATTTCAAAGTTCCATTATTACATTACTTACAAAGAGAATCAAGTATATGGATTGCGAATATGATAGTAGATTATCATTTTGAAGAAGTTCCTCATAACTTATTTCTAGATATGCAAGAATTATGTAATTATGCAAGTAGAGTAGAGGAAATTCTAAGTCCTCAAAAATTAGAACTTTATAGGAGAATACTTTCTTTGGATTCTCTACCTCATTCTGAAAAAATGAGACTACATGAGGCTTTGAAAAAATATCCTATTCAAGAAGAATTCTATGATGATATGAGAAGGGCAAGAAATCACTGTTATCAAAGATTGGGAGATTCTCTATTGAATGAACAAAGTATTCTTCCCTTTTATGATGAAGCATCTTCTTTAAAATATGGGGTTCCCATTTACGTTGTAAAGGAAGAACTTTATTATGCTTTAATTAAATGCATAACCAATCGTAAAGATGAAGTTTTACAAAAAGATGATCTTTGGTGTGATGTAGATGCTGCTTCTTATTCTATTGATGGACCTTCTAAATTTAAATTATTTTATTCTCCTAAGGAATATTATACTTTCATTTATTTTGATCTTCCGGTTTCACAGGTTTTACATATTTTCCCATTGGATTCTTATTCTAGTTATGACCGTGTATATAATCTTGTTGCTAGTAATTATCGAAATTTTTTAATGAGTCCAAAGCAATTGTTGGATGATAGTGATGATTATAATGAAATCGTGATAGCGCAAAGAAATACTAGACGAGAAGATGAAGTAAATAATCGTTTAGTAATGCCAAAAATGTTTGGTATTTATACTTATGATGCTTTTAGTGAGAAAGATATTGAAAGCGCTAAAAATTTAGGACTAGCTATCGTCGTAGTAAAAACACGTTCGTATCGCAGGCATAGACGTGAAAAACCAATTTTTGAGAGGGATAAAATAGAACATTTGACGGAATCTGAAAAAATCAAGAAAAAGTTAAAATATGTTGCAGATATGATGGACGAAGATATATCCACCAGAAGATAAAGAACGAAAAAACGTTCTTTTTTTTTCATATAATGTGGTGGTGATACCATGTTTGTTAAGAAAATGAATGCTCGTATGAAGTTTGTATTAGTGGTAATTCTTTTTTTATTTGTTGTGATTATTGGCAAAGTATTTTATATTCAAGTAATTAGTTATGAAAAACTCAATCATTATGCTACTAGTCTTTGGAGTAGAAATCTTCCTTTGGAAGCGAATAGAGGAAAAATTTATGATAGAAATGGTATTGTTCTTGCTGGTAATATTACGACTACTTCTCTTGTTTTAATTCCGAATCAAATAGAAGATAAAGAATATACAGCCAAAACATTATCAGAAATTTTATCTGTCTCTTATGAAGAGATGTTAAAGCATGTTACGAAAAAAACTTCTATTGAAAGAGTCCACCCAGAAGGAAGAAGATTATCCAACGAGATTGCTGATAGAATATCGGCTTTAAAACTATCTGGCGTTTATTTAGTAAAAGAATCGAAAAGAAATTATCCATATGATACCTATCTAGCTCAAACATTAGGTTTTGTGGGAATCGATAATCAAGGGTTAAGTGGTTTAGAATTAATTTATGATGAATATCTAACAGGTAGTTACGGTGCTATTAAATATTTTAGTGATGCTAAGGGTAATAAATTACAGTTAAGTCAAATTTATGAACAGCCTCAAGATGGCATGAATATCACGTTAACGATTGATTTTGAACTACAAGAAGCAGTAGAAAGAGAACTGGATAATGTGATGTCTATGTATCAAGCTGATCAAGCTTTTGCGCTTGCTATGGATCCGAATAGTGGGGCTATATTAGCGATTGCCTCTCGACCTAACTTTTCTCCTTCTAACTATCAAGATTATACAAGTGAAGAGATTAATCGTAATTTGCCGATATGGATGACGTATGAACCAGGGTCTACTTTTAAAAATGTAGAGCCCTTTTTTAGTCATCTATTTTAGAATAAAGCATAGGATTTATGGGTGATAAAAGTGATTAAAAATAAAATATTAGAATTGCAAATTCAAAGAATCATGAATAGTCATTTATTTCAGAAAAACGTTATTGATGAAAAAACTTTTTTTAGGGTAGAGGATGAGTTACTTCAGAAAATAAAATCCTCTTTGCAGAGGGTATAAAACTATGCGTTATGATGAAATTGTACAATCTCTTTTGGCAGGAGAAAAAATTTATAATATTCCTCTTCGAGTATGCTACTACGGACGGGTATCGACGGAATCCGATGCACAGAAAAACTCGCTATCTAACCAGTCTGAATATTATGAAAATTATATCCGTTCTAAACCGAATTGGACTTTCATGGGAGGATATGTAGAGGAGGGAAAAACAGGCGTTAGAGTAAAGGGAAGAACTAGTTTTCAAAAAATGATTCATGATGCTCAAACTAATAAATTTGATTTAATTATTACCAAAGAAGTATCTCGCTTTGCTCGTGACTTAGAGGATAGTATTCATTATATTAGAATTTTAAAACATTGTGGAGTAGGGGTGTATTTTGAAAATCAAAATTTACATACATTTGATTCTAATTCCGAATTGATTTTAAATATTATGTTTAATTTAGCCCAAGAAGAATCTAGAAAATTATCAACACGAATTAAATTTGGTCATCGAGAGGCCATTTTAAAAGGTCATGTACTAGGATCCTCTAATATTACAGGTTATAGAAAAGAAAAATGCAAATTAATTGTAGAGGAGAGTGAAGCTGCTTTTATAAGAACTTTGTTTACGTTATATGCCAGTGGTCAATATGGCTTTCAAAAACTTTCCAAAAAATTATTCGAAATGGGGTATCATAATAGGAAAGGAAATTTATATGATAAAGATTCTTTAAAACGAATGATAGAAAATCCTAAGTATAAGGGTTATTATCGCGCAAAGACTTATGAAGTTATGGATTATCGAACGAAAAGAAGAAAGAAAAATGATAGAAATGAACAAATTTTATACAAGTGTGAAGATGGCAGTGTTCCTGCTATTTTATCGGAAGAACTTTGGGAAAAAGCCAATGAGGTATTAAAAAAACGTACAAAGCGGTATTGGAATAATCATCACTGGTCAGGGGGAGTAAAGTATCCTTTTAGTTCCAAAATTTATTGTAGGGAACATGCTACTAATTTTCAAAGGTCTTATAATAGTAAAAGAAAAAATCGTCCTACTTGGAGTTGCGGTTTATATTTACAGTATCGTAAATCTGCTTGTATTTCTCCCATTATTGCTGAAATAGATTTGTATCATATTTCTTCTCTTATTATGAATAAAATTCTTCCTTCGAAGGAGAAATTGATGAATGATTTATTAAAACGATATGAAAATATAGATATAGAAGAATATGAAAAAACGTTGACTTTGTTAGAACATAAAATCCAAATTATTGAAGAAAAAAAAGCGATGCTTCTAGATTTTGCCTTTCATGGTGATATTCAAAGAGAATCATTAAAAAGTCAGTGGGAGGAATATGAAAAGGAAAAGGAAAATCTCTATAAAGAAAAACAAGAATTACAAAATAGAATCCAAAAGTTTTCCAATCATTCTTCCAAAAGAAAAGAAATTACCTCTATAATTGAAGAAGAACTAGAAAAAAATTTACTAGAAGACTTTATTCGAACTTTTATCAAGCGTATCATCGTATCAAAAATAAAAGAAAATCGCTATTATTTAAAATTAGATATCTTTGTTAATTTATTGGGAGAAGATAAATCAACAAACGAAGAACATATCAATCTCGATACTTTAAATGGAGATGCTATCCTCTATCTAGAAAATCAAGTTTGTGATACAGTAGAAAGAAAAAGAAAGAATCATCTTTCTAACCGCTTTCTTTATAATGTCTATCTTTTATCTTGAGAGTGAAAAGACCTTTTGTTGACAAATATTTCTTTCCTAGCGTATAATTATCATTAATAGAAAATAGGTGATGTGATGCAGTATTCTAGTTATTCTTTAGAACAGTTGAATGCAGATTATCCTAAATATGAGATGCTTTGTAATGCCTTTTTGAGATTAGCGCAAGATGAAGAAACTCTTGAAAAATTAAAAGAAATATTATATCGAGGAATATGGCAACAATATAGTGTTTCTAGTAATATGGAAAGAAGGAATAGCCCTTATATTGAAATTGAAAGACGTCTAGGAATGGCAAGATTATTATTATCAGAACCAGAAACCTTTCAATTTTTTGTAGATCATCAAGTGAAATTTTTCCATGGAACTAGGGCAAATGCACTTCCTGGAATTTTACAATATGGGTTAAATAGTGTGAACACTTTACAAGAGATGGGGATTGCCGTTGAAACGGGAGAATCTTGGAGCCGCATTCAAGGCAAAAGACCATTTGTTAGTTTTTCAGATGTGTATGATATTTCTGAAAATTACTCCATGATACTTTCCAAGGAAGGAAAGGCGAAATCCTCTTTTGGGGTGATGATTGCAACCTCAGAAGAAGAAATCCGAAAGCAAAAAGTAGTGAATATTGCTTCTGATATTTCTGAAATTGGAATATATGGTGGCATGCCCTTAGAATCTATTCAGTGTATTTGTGTTCCTCGTTCTCGGGTAAATTTTGTCCGTAAGATGGTAGGAGATAGAAACATTCCTGTTTTAGCTATGCCAGATCCTTCCGAAAAATTTTATTTTGGTAGAGAAATTTTTTCTCAAGAAAAATATGAAAAGTTTGCCCGGATGCAAAAGAGAAACTTAGGTAAAGTTTTCGGAAAAGAAGAAATTGGTGAGTTAGCGATAACTCGAACTTTTCAAAAAATAAAATCGGCGTTTGATAAATTACAAAATATTTTTTTAGAAGGTGGAGAAGATAGAATTGGAAGAAGAATTTGATAGTGATTTAGCAAAAGAACTCTTAACGGTTTTAGCTTATTGTGAGGAATCTTTTCAGGAAAAAATTTCTGATGAATTGGTGAGTCAATTGATAACATTAGCAGCAGATTCTACAAAGGAATTTTATATAGAAGAAGATAAAAATTTGAAAGATCAAAATTTATCGGAAGAATGTAAAGATATCTTATCTATGCTTTATTATCAATGTATCAGTAAGGAAGAACAGGAAAAACTATTGCGTTATTGGCTGAAAAAAGATTACATTTAATCTTTTTTTTGTATAAAAAAGGGAGCAACGTTTAAAATTATTACGTTAGCAGCATCTTTAGAGGAAAAAACAGTGGATTTAGAGAATGAAAGTTTTCATGATTCTGGAGCGATTATGGTGGAAGGTGCTACTTTGCACTGTTGGAAACATGGGGGACATGGAACAGAGACTTATTTAGAGGTGGTAGAAAATTCCTGCAATACTGGCTTTGTCAACTTAGGACTACGACTTGGAAAAGAAAAATTATTTTCCTACATTCGCAATTTTGGATTTGGGGAAAAAACAGGCATAGAACTTTCTGGAGAATCTAGTGGTATCTTATTTGATGTTGATCAAATTGGAGATTTGGAAACGGCTACGACTGCTTTTGGACAGGGAGTTGCAGTAACTGCTATTCAACAAGTAGTGGCGGTAAGTGCCGCTATCAATGGAGGTATTTTATATAAACCTTATATTGTCAAAAGTATTAACGATCCAGAAACGAATCAAGTTATTTTACAAACCGAAGAAAAAATTGTACGCAAAGTGATTAGTGAAGAAACTAGTAGTAAGGTACGATATGCTCTAGAAAGTGTTGTTGCTAGAGGTACAGGACATAATGCATATATTCCCAATTATCGAGTAGGGGGAAAGACCGGTACCGCACAAAAAGCGGAAAATGGAAGTTATTTAACGGGAAACTATATCACGTCTTTCATTGGTTTTTTACCGGCTAATGATCCTAAGATTGTTATTTATGTAGCAGTTGATAATGCTAAGGGAGTTACGCAGTATGGAGGAACAGTAGCTGCTCCCATTGCTAAAAATATTCTACTTTCTGCGATTCCCATTTTAGGAATTGAAGAACAAGAAGGAGAAATTGAAAAAGAGTTTGTCTATTTGGATAAAACTTATAGTGTAGTACCAGATGTTACAGGTATGGAACTAAAAGATGCTATGAAGAATTTAAAATCCTTTAAAGTAGAATATGAGGGAACAGGTACGGTTACTTATCAATCTCCTAAAGCCGGTATTAAAATTGCTGATGGAGAAACGATTCGTCTATACCTTAATGAAAAATAAAGAAATGTATGTTATAATCAAAATAGGTGAATAAAATGATAGTAAAAGTTCTAATATTATTTCTGTTAATTATCATAAACGGTGTTTTTTCAGCAACCGAGATGGCTTTCCTTTCTTTAAACCGCTATGAGTTAAATAAGGAATTAAAAAGAAATAAAAAGAAAGCCAAAAAAATCGTTGCGCTTTTAAATGATTCCAGTACGTTTTTATCAGCTATTCAAATCGTTATTACTTTATCTGGATTTTTAGCAAGTGCGTTTGCTGCAGAGGGATTTGCAAGTGAGATAGCGGATACTATTCATATTTCTTGGCTTAGTACAGAAGCATTAACCAATATTTTAATTGTCATTATTACCATTATCTTATCGTACTTTACTTTAGTACTAGGAGAATTAGTTCCTAAGCAAATAGGTCTTGCCAATTCTAAAAAAATAGCATTTGTAATGGTCAATCCTCTCTATCTCATTATTACTTTTTTTAAACCATTCATTATGATTTTAGGAGCATCTACCAATTTTCTTCTAAAGATATTGCGTATTTATCGTAAGAAAGAAGAGGAAGAAGAAGAACTGAAAGGAACAATTGTGGAAGCAAATTTGGAAGATTTAGAGAAAAAGATGCTTCTTCGTGTGTTTGAATTTAATGACACGACTGTTGAAAAGGCCATGACTAGAAGGGAAAACGTAGTAACGATTGATCTTCATGATAGTAGAAATCGTATTATGGAGATTATTCGTAGTACGAAGTATACTCGGTTTCCTGTTACGGAAAATGGGGAAGTAATTGGGATTATTAATATTAAGGACTTTTTAATTCATCGTAATCCGAATTTTGAGTTAAAAAACTATGTACGAAAGATAGAGGTTATTCCTCATGATATGATTATTGATGATGCTTTTTTATTGTTAAATCAAAAATATGAGCCTATTGCCAAAGTCATGAAAGATGGTATTTGGGTAGGAATTGTAACTTTAGAGGATATTATTGAAGAAGTTATCGGAAATGTATTTGACGAATATGATAGTGAAAATGAGTTTTAAATTTGAAAATATTTAGTAAAAGTATTGAAAATGCTAAAAAAAATTTTGTATAATGGACTTAGAGTATTAGGGAGAGTATTGGTTATGAGAAAAATTTTGTTTATATTTTTGAGTTTATTTTGT
This sequence comes from uncultured Bacilli bacterium, assembly GCA_947629445.1. Taxonomy (GTDB): domain Bacteria; phylum Bacillota_I; class Bacilli_A; order RF39; family UBA660; genus UBA5578. The sequence continues at coordinate 116,329 of CANRDU010000001.1, read as the reverse complement.
TTTGCCAAATTTCAAGTAGTAGAGGCAAAAACAGTATCCATTCCGATTTTGGCGGCTGAGACTACCATTGGAATAGAACAAAAAGAAGAAAGAATGAATGTTTTTGAAAATTTCTATTATCGTTTATTTGAAAAAGATACGAAAGATTTCTTTGATTATGTACTGCTCGGTATTTTCATTGTTGGACTTTTAATTGTTATGGTACTTCAAAATACTCATTATTATACCGTTATGGTTCCTTATGAAAGTGAAAAGTTTTTAGAAGAACCGAATAATGAGAATGTTATCGAAGAAGTTACGAAAGTAGAAGAAGTACAACCTGTTGAGGAAGCAAAACCACAGGTAGAAGAGACGAAGCCTATCGAAGTGGAAGAAAAGACAAAGGTTGAAGAAGTCGTAGAAGAAATTTATGAAGATGTAAAAGAAAAGCCAAAGAAGGCTCATCCTAAAAAGAGTGAATAACTCTTTTTTTTGTGGAATATATTTGAATGGGTGATAGCATGCTACTATTCATTAAATGTATTATTTCCATGATGACTGGATTATTTTTATCGCTTTTAGCAGGATTTATTTTACTACCCATTTTGCATGAGAGAAAATGTAATCAAAGCCTAAGCATTTACTTAGAAAGAAAACATCAAAATAAAAAAGATGTTCCTACTATGGGTGGGTTAATTTTCATTTTGCCAACACTTCTTTATCTTTGTATACTTCTTTTTTCTAAACGTATTCAAATGACCTATAATCTTTTTATGATTTTATTTGCCTTTGTTGGGTATGCTGTGATTGGTTTAGTTGATGATTATCTCATCATTTATCGTAAGAATAATCGTGGATTATCCGAGCATATGAAATTATTTTTACAGTTGTTATTGGCGATTGCGCTCTTTACGATTTTTATGTTAGCAGGTAATGAACCACTTATTTGGATTCATACGTTGGGAGTGAAAATCAATATTGGGTGGTTATATGGTTTATTTATTTTGTTAGTATTGGTTTCTAGTAGTAACGCTGTAAATTTAACAGATGGGTTAGATGGACTAGCGGCTGGATTATCTATGATTGCTTTTTTTACATTAGGAATTATTACGACGATGACGGGTTGGTTAGAAGGCTATCAAGAAATTTCTATCTTTTTATTTACGTTAGTAGGAACCCTGATTGGATTTCTTTTCTTTAATGCCAATCCCGCTAAAGTGTTTATGGGAGATACGGGTTCTTTATCCCTAGGAGCTACTTTAGGAATGGTTGCTATTCTAACTAGGCATGAGTTGTTGTTAATTTTGATTGGTATTGTTTTTGTGATAGAGACAATAACCTGTATTATGCAGAGGGTTTATTATAAATTTACCCATAAACGGATTTTCCCAATGACTCCTATTCATCATACTTTTGAAGCATATTTACCGGAGCGAGAAGTAGTAAAATTATTTTGGATAGTAGGATTATTTGCTAGTTTAATTTCGCTTTTATTTGGAGTATGGATATGAAAAGAAAAGTAGAGTGGATGCTTGTCATCAGTATTCTTTTATTAGCCGTATTTGGACTAATCATGATATATTCCGCTTCTTCTATTTGGGCAGAATATAAATATCAAGATCCTTTTCGATATGTCAAAAACCAATCTATCTTTTTTATTATCGGGATTATTCTTATGTATTTCATTAGTAAAATTGATTATTACTACTATTATAAACAGGCAAATAAGATTATTTTTCTTTGTGTTTTACTACTAGTTCTTGTTTTGATTCCCGGAATTGGTAGTGTTCGAAACGGAAGCAGAAGCTGGTTCGGAATAGGTTCATTTGGTATTCAGCCAAGTGAGTTTACCAAGTTAGGACTTATTATTTTTACTTCTAAATATCTTTCTCATCATAAAAAATATCTTCCCATTTTATTATTTACTTTAGGACTATTTGGACTCATTATGTTACAACCAGATTTTGGTACTGGTACCATTCTTGTTATGTCTATTTTAGGAATTTTATTCGTTGCGGGAATGGATATTCGTTTTCTAATCAAAATGGCAGTGGTAGGAGTAGGAGGAATTGTTGTCCTAATTTTAATTGCTCCATATCGGCTTGCCCGCATTTTATCTTTTTTAAACCCTTGGAGTGATCCACTCGGAAGTGGTTTTCAAATCATTCAATCTCTTTATGCGATTGGGCCTGGTGGTTTATTCGGGATGGGCTTTGGCAATTCTATTCAGAAACATTTCTACTTACCAGAACCACAAACAGATTTTATTTTTTCGATTATTAGTGAAGAATTTGGTTTCGTAGGTATGCTTTTTGTTGCCACTTTATTTTTGACGATTATTATAAACGGTTTTAAAATCGCTCTTCATACGAAAGATACTTTTGGCAAATATTTAGCGTTTGGTATTATGTTTTGCTTTTCTTTTCAAACAATTATGAATTTGATGGTAGTAGTTGGTTTGATTCCTGTAACAGGGGTAACCTTACCATTTCTATCTTACGGGGGCTCTAGTTTACTCATTACTTTATGTAGTATGGGAATTATTCTGAATATATCCCGTTATACAAGATAATTTTTACTTGACAAATGAGCATAAATTACTAACTTTTATCTTGAATATAGGAAACCTTTTTTATATAATGTAAGTAGGGGTGTAACTATGAAAAAATTAAGACATATAAAAGAAATTATTCGAAAAATAACATTAAGTTTTTTAAGCGTTTCTTTACTAGTTGTTAGTGTCCCAATTCCGCTTGTTGCAGCAGAGATTGGATCAGATGCAAAAGAAACCAATAAGAATACTAGTGAGGAAGGATATGTTTTTTTATCCAATCTGAAATGGCATTATGCTAAAACGGGATATGGAGATGTGAAGATTAATAAGAATGATGCTGGTGGGATGATTTCTATATTAATCAATGGTGAGAAAATCTATTCTATGAACGCTATTTTCGCCCATGCTTCTTCTACCCTTGTTTATGATTTAAGAAGTTTCAACTATGATACGTTTACTACCTATGCGGGAGTCGATTCTAGTAAAGGTTCTAATGGTACTGGGGTTAAATTCTTTGTCTATGGTGCGAAAAATGATACTTATGAATCTATTACCGATAAAGATTGGGTACAATTAGAATCTACGCAAGCTTTAAAAGGAAATAATGATGCTGCTAAAATCACGGTTGCTTTGGAAGATTATAAGTGGTTAAAATTATATGCGGATAGTAATGGAGACAATTCTTATGATCACTCTGTTTGGGTGGATGCTATGCTATATGATAGTAAGATTTATTCACCTAAGGAAAACCCTAATGTGGAGTGGATTAAAACGGTAGAAACATACGACCAAGAATTATTACCATATACCAATGCAGAAATTTTAGCTAACAAGGAATTAAAATTAAAATTATTACAAAGAACATTGGTTAGTCGTATTGGCTATAGTATGTTACAAGCTTATGTCAATCAAGATAAATCTACGTATGACTTTATCTATTGGCTATTTAACGATGGAGAGTTGATGGAGAAATATCTATTAGGGGGAACACCTGAAGGGGATAATTACATTCAAGCTCTCAATGTATTTAAAGAGTTATATGAAGCTCATAAGGAAGATTTGAATGATGAAGAGTATGGTGATGTCTATGAGAAGATGATGATGGCTATTTCTCTTACTTATAGTACCGATGTTAATTTCTGGCAGACAGCAGAAAAACCAGTAGAACCTGTTAGAACACCATCAGATGCTTTAGATAGATATGAAGTTATTAAAAATTTACTTACAACTGGGTATACTTATGATGATGTTTCAACCTATTTTGAGAAAGATATTTTTACCAATCTAGAAATAGAAGAGATGCGTTGGGTTGTTAATAATCGTATTAGTGATATAGAAGTTGCATGGTTGAATTGGTATACACAGATGACAAAAGCTGGAAAAACCCCATACAATAAAGATGGATATACCAATCCATATACTTACATTTATTATGCTAGTGGATGGAATTATGAAGATTCAGAATATTATAAAGAAAATTCTACCCATTGTGCAGAAGGGGTTAACCAGAATAAGAATAATAGTCCGGGTTATAAAAGAGGCGTTAATTGTAATGAGAAGTATGGACTAGGATATTTTGATTTAGAGACAAAACCAGGTTCGCCACTTCGTCTTTGGACCATATGGGAAGAAGATGGTGTTTGTGGTTCTCTAGCCGGAACAGGATCAAATATCGAAATGTCTTATGGAAGACCTTCTACGTTAGTATCACAACCAGGACATGCAGCCTACTTCGTTTCTAAAGAAACAGAGTGGAAGGGCGAGAAAAGAAGAGAATGGCAAATTGGTAATGCTGCTGCTGGTTGGGCTGCTTCCTATAAGGGAGAACGTATGATGCTCAACTGGGGAACGCGAAGAGAAGGTACTTGGACCGACAGCAATAATGGAGCCTATCTCCTTTTAGCTCAAAGAGCTGTAGATGATTGGGATAACTATAAAAAAGCATTTTTGTATAATTTACTAGGGGAAGTGAGAACTTCTTTCAAAGATAAAATTGCAGCTTATGAGCAAGCCATTAAAGAACAGCCATACAACTTAGATGCTTGGTATCAATTAATTCAAACTTATTTGAATGATCCTTCCAAAGAAGATGATGACTATTTTGAATTAGCTAAGAGAATTCTCGTTATTTTTAAAGAATATCCTCTTCCAATGTATGATTTACTCAAGTTAATTGATGCTAAAATTGTTCATAATAGTCCAGCTTATGCGAAACTGTTAAATGATACTTTAAATGAATTAAAAAATGTGAAAGATGAAGATTATTTTCAAGCATCTGCCATTCGCGATATTGCCAAATATCTGCTTGGCATAAAGGCGAATAATGATACCGCTACTTTCTCTTTCGATGGAGAAAATGCGAATAAGTTGATGCTTCTAAATAAAGCTGCTGAAGAGAAGATAAGATTTGAATATACTTTAAACTATGAATATGATGCAGAACATCAAAGAGTTAGTGATACTACTGAATGGACACAAGTAACGGATGGGGAAACTGTCGTTGATTTAAGTGATCGTATTGATGAATTAAATGTCAATGATGATATTGTTGTTCATCTTCTCGTAAATGATCGAAATGATGTCGATAATTTATTCTTTATTGATTTACAACCAGGAAATATTCCACACAATATTTATGCGAATAGTTTAGAAAATCGTGTTACAGGAGTTACCGATTCTATGGAATGGTATGTACTGGAAAATTTTGATGATATTGTAGAACTATTCTTAGATCCTGATTCTGTAAAGTGGCAGAAGTTTAAAGATGCTGAGCCTACTGTTCATGATGATAAGCAGACAATGGTTTTAGTTCGTGACGGTTATACGGCTCAGAGATTTCCAAGTGAATTTGTTTTCCTTACTTTTGAGCCAGATGAACATAACGAAGAAACAATCTATGTACCAACCTCTCGCTTATCAGTTGAAACTTCTAGTGATGCGAATGAAACAGAATCTAAAGAAAAAGCTATTGATGGAAATGCTTATAGTTTCTGGTTAAGCAAGAAAAGTAATACGGAAAAGCCATGGATTATCGTTAGTACGAATCGATCAATTCCACTATCGAAAATCGATTATGTGCCACGTCAAGATTTTAATGAAACAGGGCGTATTACAAAAGCAAAAATTGAAATTAGTATAGATGGTAAGAAATGGACGACTATCGCTGATGAACTTTCTTGGGCGAACGATGATTCTACCAAGTCGTATACATTAACGACTCCGATGAATGCAAAATATGTGAGAATTCAAGCATTAGAGTCTGTTAGTGGATATGCATCAGCGGCAATGATTAATTTATATCAAACGAGTGTGCAAGATACTATTCCTGTAGAAGATTTAACGATAAGTTATATCAAAGATGGCTATACGTATAATGGTAGTGAACATAAACCAGTTTTGACAGTAAAAGACGATGAGACAGAACTGATTGAAAATACCAATTATTCTGTGTCATATAGTAACAACATTAGTGCTGGGGAAGCCACTATCGAACTTACTGGTCTAGGAAAGTATGATGGAACTATTCAAAAAACATTTACCATTGCTAAAGCAGAGAAACCACATAATACACCAAATGCCAAGATGATGGTAGATGCTACTAAAGAAAAATTATCAGACGTAGAACTACCAGAAGGGTGGTCATGGAAAAATGGTGATACACCACTTGTTTCAGGTGAAACGATTACGGCAACAGCTATTTACCATGATTATGATAATTATGAAAATGTAGAATTAGAAATTACCGTTACGAAAGCCCGTGGATATCATCCTGTCATAACGATTCAAGATAACAAAGAGTTCTTAGAATTTGAATTCACTGGTGAAGAAGTGAAAACTTTAGAAGAAATTAAAAAGATGATTACCATCACCGATGAAGAAGATGGAACTATCGATATTAATGATTCTACAAAAGTACAAGTATCTTCTAATATTAACTGGCAAGTAGAGGGAACTTATCAAATTACGATTCATGTAACAGATAGTGATCAAAATGAAGTAGAATATACTTTGAATGTCATTCTAGTAGATAAGACAACCGATTCCATTGAACTTACGGAAGAAAATTTTGAAATAGTGATTGAAGATGATAATCTTTTCTACACAGGAGATGAGTTATCTATCCCTGTTATTGTTAGAGATAAAGAACATCAAAATCACGAATTAACGCAAGGAATCGACTATGATATTGAATTTAGCGAACTCGTGAATGCGGGAAAACATACAGTAACGATTACTGGTAAGAATATCTATCAGGGAACGCTAACGGGTAGTTATACTATTCAGAAAGCGACGCAGCCAAAAGAAATGGTTTCCTTAGAAATGCATGTTTCTCATGACACGACAAGATTAGAGCAAATTAATCTTCCAAATGAGTGGCAATGGAAAGATGAGAGCATCGAACTTCAAGAAGGAGAAAATAAAGTCGTTATTTTCTTTATTGGAGATATCAATCATGAACGATATGAAACGGAAGTAACGGTTATTCGGGAGGCTGCTTCCATTCCAGAGGAAGATAAGGGAAAATCTCCTGTCATTTCGATTGAAAATAAGGAATATCATTTTAATATTCATGATGAAGAAGTTACTTTAGAATACTTTAAACCATTTATTCAAATAACGGATGAGGAAGATGGCATCATTGATATAGAGGATGAGGCTGTAAAGATAGAAAGTGATCTTAAGTGGCAGTTAGGAACTTGGCTTATCACCGTTACAGTAACCGATTCTCATGGAAATATTTCTCAGGCAAATATTGTGATTATCATCGAAGAAGAGAAGAAAATAAATATTAGTGGTTTACAGATAGAAGTAGAAGAAGATAATTTTGTCTATAATGGCGAAGAATATACTCCAAAAGTTACCGTTTATGAGGATGGTAAGGTATTAGAAGAAAATGTTGATTATACCGTTTCTTATGACAATAACAAAAATGCTGGAACCGCTACGATTACTATTACAGGAATAGGAAAGTATGTTGGCATTCAAATACTTAACTTTACGATTGAAAAAGTAGGACCAAAAGATATGCCAAAATCCAACATAGAAGTATCTTCTAATACGAAAATAGCTAAAGAAGTAGAACTTCCAGAAGGATGGCATTGGGAAGATGAAAATATTCCTTTAGTAGAAGGAAAAAATACGTTAACTGCGATTTACGATGGCGATAATAATCACATTGCGATGGAAGTAGTAGTGGTAGTGACGAAACTGGCAGAAGAAAAGACAAAGCCAGAACAAACAAAGCCATCGACAAGTGATAATACTAGTAATCAAAACAGTAATACCAATACGCATACCAATACTAAGCCATCTAGTAATACCAGTAAGAAACCATCTAATAGTTCCACAACAAGTGATTCTAATACTTCTTTGAATACAAATAGTAATACCAATTCCAATTCAGATATGGATACTAGCAGTAACACCAATTCCAATCCAGAGATGAATACTAGTAGTAATTCTAGTAGTAATGAAAGTACTAGTACGAATAGTAATACTCATATCAATAGTAATACAAGTTCTAACAGTCATGACAATTCATCAGAATCCGTAAACGAGCAAAAATCAATGGAAAAGAAAGAAAATCCATGGTTCTATCTTTTAGGATTTGCAACGTTGGGAGTTGGTATAATAACATTAGTAATTTTATTAAAAAATAGATTATATGCCAATAAGAAAAAGTGATTTGAAATCACTTTTTTTGCTGAAAAAAATACGGATAATATCCGTATTTATTCTACCACTTTACAATGACAGTATTCACAAACCAAATGTTTATTGGTGGGTGCCCCACAATGTGGACAATTCATTGGAAGATGTTCTTCTTTTTGACGTTCTGCTAAATCCATTAATTTCTCTTCATTTTTAATTTTTAAATCGGTTGTAACCGAATTGATACCTTCTCCAGCCATATTTCCAACAGCATCACCAACAGCATTTCCAACCGCACGGCTCATACTACCTACTACATTGTTTAGCATATGATCTAAAAGTCCCATCTTACAGCCTCCTTCAATTCTAGTATGATTATAACAAAAAAAGAATTTGAAATCCATATTTTCTCTATAAATAACTTTTTATTTACAAAAATATAAGTTGCAACTTATCTAAATGTATGTTAGAATACTGGCATGACAAGGGGGAATTTTATTTGAAAAAAATGTCTAGGGAAGAAGTAAAAAAAAGCATTTTAAAATACCACAATCATTCCTGGTATGAAGATGTTTATATGAGAAATCGTAAGAATTTAGGAAAAGTAGCACTTTTCTATCGTGGGACGAAAATTACTTATGGTGAGTTTTTCAAAATGGTTGAGGATTATGCGAGAGCTTTAAAAACTTATGGAATTAAAAAAGGTGATGAGTTTGTTGCTTGCTTAAGGCAGACACCTGATTATCCAGCATTAGTGGCGGCAGCTAGTTTAATAGGGGCTAAAATCAATTTGATAGCAGCGGATTTTAATCAAGATTATATTGCCCAGATTATTCATTCTGCAAATGCTGATATTGTTTTGGTAGACGATTGGGATTTTGCAACAATGAAAGAAGCTCTTCATAAAAGTACAGAGAAGAAAAAAATTATTTTATTGCCAGTTAGCAAGTGGGATAAACTTGGAAATCCATATGCAGAGATTACAGAGCGTTTCTTTAAGTTGAATGAAGAAGAACTTCATAAAGCCCTTTCTGAATTTTCGAATGTAGAAGATGTAGATACCTTTTTGGAAAATGGAGTTAGTTATCGAGGAGAACTAAATGGTCACGGAAAATTAGGAGATCCGTTAGCGATTACCTATACGAGTGGTTCTACTAAAAAAGGTATTCATAAAGGCGTTGTGCAAAGAAACGAAACCTATATTATTATGGGGCGATATCACGATCCAGAGGTAGCGGGTATTCCACGAATGGATAAGACAACTACTATGGCTGCTATTGGTCCTCATGCAGATACTACGATGATGTCAGGAGTTTCTGATACCTTATTACAAGGAGGTACGGTTGCTTTAGAACCAATTGTAGACGAGAACTATTTCTTATATAGTTTAAAAATTAATAATGGAGGTCTTGTCATTGCTACTAGGACTTATTGGATGAGGGCTATGAAAGAGACCTATACTAATCCAGAATTTAAAGGCTTAACTTTACCATACCTCTATGTACCATCAGAAGGTGGAGAACCGCTTGCTGCGGGAGAGGAAAAAGCATTAAATAGATGGCTTCGTGATGTTAAGGCGGGAATTGCTATGACACATACACCGGTTTCTGTTGCCAAAATGACTATTGGTGGTGGTGATAGTGAACACGGTAGTATTTTCCTATCTCTTTATAGAGGCTATCAAAACCCATTACAAAAAGTAAGAAAAATTCATGAACCAATGGGATTGGACTACTACGATTTTGCCGATGTTGCTGTTCTTAATCTAGCTGATGGTACTTACTGCGAGCCAAGAGAGATGGGAAGACTGGTCGCAAATTCACCAACTGCGATGAAGGAATACCATAATGACCCAGAAGCAACGTCACAATATTTTATTACAGATGCTTATGGTAGAATATGGGGAGATTTAGGGGTTTACGGATATGTTGACGAGTGGAATAAAGTATATATTAAAGGAAGAATTGGTAAAAATGATCCTAAAATTAAGACTTTCCAAATTGCTGATGAGATTTTAAAAGATACGAAAAATATTATGTCTTGTGAAGTCGTTGTCATAGAAGAAGGAGAGCAACCTATTTATGTTGCTCATATTGAGACCCAATATTTTAAAAGAGTAAATGAAGAAAAAACTCTATTATCAGCGGAACAGAGATGCTATAGCAAGTTTCCAGACGTGTTAAGAGGTAGATTATATTTTAGAGTTCATTCTCATGAAGAAGGATTTCCGACTCTTTTTACGGCTAAAAGAAATTTAGTAGCTTTGAAAGAGGAAGGAATTTCTGAAAAATGTATAATACCAAGCGAATATTATGGTAAACAATCTGTCAAAGTGAAGAAAATTGAGAAAAAGTTATTTTAAAATGAATAACTTTTTTTGTATAATGAAGGAGAATAGAGGTGTAGAGATATGACCTTATTAATCTTGATACTTAGTCTTCTTTATATGGAGGCACTAGCTATTGTTTATTTTAGACAAAGACATATTGAGAGTGAAGAAATAAAAATATTTTCCATTTTGATAAAAATGAATCTTTTTGGATTAGTTGTGGAAATTATTTTAAAACTTTGTTGCTTTTACTTATCAGTAACGAATATATTGACTACTTTATTAACGAAGGTATACTTGAGTTATGTCCTTTGGTTTGGAATAGTAATGACATATTATGTATATCATATTTGTGCAAATCCAAAAACGAAAGAAAAAAAATCTAGCAATCAAAAGATGACTATCAATATTCTTTTAGGTACCTTTTTGACTCTTTTGATTTTCATATTACCAATTGAATATGTTACAAATTATGATGATTATTGTACGGGACCTGCTGTTAATTTCCTATATTTTTGTAGTTCTCTTTTAATTATCTATACTTTAGTGAAAATGACGGTTAATTTTAAACAATTACAAACGAAGAAGTGTGTGCCATTAATTATTTTTATTATTGGAATGTCTATTGGAGCGGTTATTCAAAAAATATTTCCGCAAATAACAATTACCACCGTAGTTCAGTCTTTTGTTTTATTTGTTATGTATTTCACGATTGAAAATCCGGATTTAAAAATTATTGAGAAATTGAATATTGCCAAAGAGGCAGCAGAAAAAGCTAATCATGCGAAATCTGACTTCTTATCGAATATGTCTCATGAAATCCGTACTCCATTAAATGCCATTGTCGGATTTAGTGAATCTATTTTAGAGGAAGAATCTTTAGATGCTGCTAAAAATGATGCCAAAGATATTGTTATGGCATCTCAAAACTTATTGGAGATAGTAAATGGTATTCTAGATATTTCCAAGATAGAAGCAAATAAGATGGAAATTATAGAGTCAGAATATTGCTTAAAAGAACACTTAGAGAATTTAGCAAAATTAATGATTCCCCGAATTGGCGAAAAACCAGTTGAATTGAAAACGAAGTTTGCACCTGATATTCCTGATGTTTTATATGGAGATATCGGTAAGATTAAGCAAATTATTATGAATATTTTAACGAATGCTGTAAAATATACGGATAGGGGAATGATTGTGTTTGAAGTTGGTTGTGTCAACAATCAGGATATTAGTAAACTAGTTATTTCCGTAGAAGATACCGGAAGAGGAATCAAGCCAGATAAAATAGATAGTATTTTTCAAAAATTCGAAAGATTGGAAGAGGACAGAAATACTACGTTGGAAGGAACGGGATTAGGTCTTGCGATTACCAAACGTCTGGTCGAGATGATGGGTGGAAAGATTATCGTTCAAAGTAAGTATGGTGAAGGATCTAAGTTTACGGTATATTTAAAACAAACCATTCGTCATACGGTACTTCCTAAAAAAGAATATCAAGTGATAGAAACTTTTGATATTAGTGGTAGACGAGTATTAGTAGTGGATGATAATAAGATTAATTTAAAAGTAGCAACTAGGCTATTATCTCCATTTCAGGTGACAGTAGAAGAATGTGAAAGTGGGGAAGATTGCATCCAAAAAATTAGGGATGGCAAACAATATGATTTAATCTTAATGGATGATATGATGCCTCGTATGTCAGGAACCGAAACTCTTCAGGAATTGAAAAAGGATCCTCATTTTCAGGTACCGGTAGTTGTGCTTACAGCAAATGCCATTGAGGGTATGAAAGAGAAATATTTGCGAAATGGTTTTGATGATTATTTGGCAAAACCTATTGATAAATTAGAACTTAAGAGAGTTTTAGGAAAATATTTATCGCATGATGATTCGAAGAAGGAAGAAATCTTTGAACCTCTTCCAAGTGAACTTTACGATATGAGTAAACCTTTGAATACCTTGGAAAAATAAAATGTAAAGAAATCTTTTTTCTTTAGAAAAATCTTCCTTTTTATAAAGAAAATTGCTATACTGTGTGTAGAAAGTTGGGATAGAATGAATCAAACAGGTGAAAATTGGAATACAAATACAAGCGATGTAGATATGGCTGCCAGTATTTTTGGGACTAATATTTTGCGAGATGAAAATAATAGCAAGCCCAAGGAGCAGAATCCAACCTTAGACTTATTAAATGCTAGTAATAATGACTTTGTATCTCCCGATATGCAAAATCCAACTTTAGACCTTCTAAATCAAGGAACAAATGGGGGAGTAATGAATACCGCTATTCCCCTTGCAAATGAGGAAAATCCAACTCTTGGATTGTTAAATCAAGCAGAAAATGTAACGGCTGCAACCACTGGTTTTAGTTTTATTCCACTGCGGGAGGAATCTTCACCACAAGCACCATCTTTAGAACCAATGAATGGAGGATCAAATTCACCCTCCATGGAAAACAATAATGTGTTATTTCCACAAGCCAATATGAATCCAACCCAAGTATCTCAACAAACGATGGTTCAACAAAGTTTAGATTCTTTATTTCAAAATACAAATAATCAATAAAAAAGTAGACATTGTCTACTTTCTTTATTTTTGATAAGAAATAAAGTCTCCTTTTTGATAGATATTTTCTCCTGGTGGAAATTCTAATGTAGCATAGACATTCTTTTTAGGAAAAAGAATTTGATAAGGAGGGAGATAATTCGAAACGTATAATACTTGATTTTCCTTATCTAACATTACCACATCAATTTTACTTCGCATAAAAAAGGTATGAATAGAATTACATCTTGGAAATAGAAGAATACTAGCAATTTCTTTTTTTCCCATGTTTCCTTTAAGGCGTAGCCAAAATTTATGACAAGGAATCACTTCCCATTTCTTCGTTTTTCCTTCTAGTTTCATAGAATCACCAAATTCATTATAACATAAATTCATTGACAAAAATAGGAAATAGGGATATACTTTTTATAGTCGGAGGCGGTTCTATGAAAAATAGTCGTGGTCAAGCTTTAGTAGAATATTTATTAATTATTGCCATTATCAGTGTAATAGCGATTGGTATTATTCGTTTATTAGGAGGCTATTTAAAAGATACTATGACCAAATCTTCTTGTGAACTACTAGATAAGACTTATGTAGAAGGGGAAAAGCCTGGGGAAGGCTATTGCGAAGAATAAGAAAGAAAATGATAATTTTTATTATCATTTTTTTATCAATGTCTATCTTTTCAACCAAGTTTTTGGTATAATGTTGTATATAATAGAGGGGTGTGATAAGATGAGAAATCATCGGGGGCAAGCGTTGATTGAGTTTTTACTTATTTTGCCAGTCCTACTAGTAATTATCATGGCAGTGTTTGATTTTGGCAACATTTTGTATCACCGATATAAAATAGAAAATCAATTAGATTTCATAGTGGATTTGTATCATGAAGATGAGAAGGAAGAATTAGAAAATTACTTAAAAGAGAACAAATTAGAAATGGATGTCAATCAAGAAAAGGCTTATACCACTATTCGCTTGAAGCAAGATATTACTCTTTACACGCCGGGACTTAATAAAATATTAGGAAGTCAATACCAGGTGGATGCGGTAAAGACATTGTATGAGGGATAGTATGAATAATAGGGGTCAAACGTTAGTACTGTTTCTGTTTATTCTTCCTGTTCTTCTCATGGTATTTATTGTCTTTTATCAGTTAGGAACTATTCAATTAGAAAAGAAACAGATAGAAAAAACTTTGGAAGAAGTTGTTCGATATGGGGTAGATTATTGGGGACGAGATACGGTTAAGGAAGATATGATTGATATGTTTCAGGAAAGTTTTCCAGAAATATCTAAGGCTAATATCGACATAGTGGTAGAAGAAAATAAAGTGAAGATGGAAGTACAAAAAAATTATGATATAGCTTTTTTAAAGAAAGAGAAAGTGGTTCTTTCTTGTGAAGGCGAAAAAAAAGATGGAAAATTTCAAATAGTAAAGGAATAGGGGTTAGATTATGAAAAAAGCAAAAATATGCACAATTACTTCTGTAAAGGGTGGAACAGGGAAAACGACTTTTACCCTTAATTTAGCTGCAGTTTTAAAATTAATGAAAAAAAGTGTACTCGTAATAGATTTAGATGTAACCGCTGGAGATGTTGCAGCACGTCTAGACTTGGAACACGAAAAAGATTTATATAATTGTTATGAAGATATTAGAAATCATACCTTTGAACAAGTAGAAGATTATATTTATCCTTATACGGATGGAATTGATGTTTTACCGGCTCCAAAGGATCCTAGGTATGCGAATAAAATAGAGACTGGCTTTTTAACGTATTTACTTTCCAAAGTATCCTTAAAATATGACATTATTTTAATTGATACGAATCACTTGCTTTCACCTCTTAATTTAGTTGCCTTTGATTATAGTGATAGTATTTATTATGTGATTAACAATGAATGTATGAATTTAAGAGCAATGCGTTCTATGTCTTCTGTTTTTGAAGATATGGAATCTGACAAAATGGTTGTTGTTTTAAACGACTCTACGAAAAAAGAAACGGGTCAATACTCTATTGCGGATATTAAAAATCTTATTAAAAGAGAGGTTGACTATCGCATACCACAATCTTTTTATCAGAAAAAATATGATAAATATGTAATGAATGGTATTGTATTTTTGTTAGATAAGAAGGTTAGAAAATCTTCTAAACGTGCTATTAAAGTATATCAATCTATCGCACAATCACTATTGAGGGAGGATTAGTATGGGAAAAAAGTTTGTAGAAGAATTTGAAGTTGCTCTAAAGTCAGATAGCGATATTCCAATGACAGATTATGAAACATTTTCCAACAAAGAACTATTAGATCAACTTAGAAATAAGATTATTGAAGGATTAATTGACAAACACTTAAAAGATACTACGATGACTTCTCTTGCTATTCGCGAAGAAGTAGATGAGGCGATGGAAGGATACGATTTAAGTATTGTTGAGAGAAGTTATTTATATAATTTAATTGATAATGAAGTCAATGGCTATGGACCTTTGACGGAATTATTAGAAGATAAAGATATTACGGAAATTATGGTTAATGGGAAAGATGAAGTATATATCGAATTAGAAGGAAAAATTATAAAAGATGAAAGTGTATCTTTTATCAATGATGAACATATTGTACGTACTATCCAACGATTGATTCAGCCACTAGGAAGAACTATCGATACGACCAATCCTATGGTAGATGCTCGTCTTCAAGATGGTTCTCGTTTGAATGCGGTTTTACCTCCATTATCATTGAGAGGACCAGTACTTACGATTCGTAAATTTAAAAGTGAACTTGCCAATATTGATGATTTTTTAAGGAATGGAGCTCTTACTCCTTATATGGCGAGATTTTTGGAAGCTTGTGTAAAGGCAAAATTAAATATTTTAATTTGTGGTGGAACTGGTGCCGGAAAGACGACTCTTCTTAATATTTTATCTTCTTTTATTGGAGCAAGTGAGAGAATCGTTACGATTGAAGATGCAGCCGAGTTGACACTAAAGCAATCTCATGTCATTCCCCTTGAGACGAGAAGTGCCAATTATGAAGGAGAAGGTGAGGTTACCATCCGCGATTTGGTAATCAATTCTCTTCGTATGAGACCTGATCGTATTGTTGTTGGTGAGGTTCGTGGGGAAGAAGCTTTTGACATGCTACAGGCCATGAATACTGGTCATGAAGGTTCTTTGACGACAATGCATGCCAATGGCCCAAGTGATGCTTTAAATCGATTAGAAACAATGGTACTTATGGCAGGTATGGAAATTCCTGTTCGTGCTATTCGTGAATATATTAAAGATGCTATTGATATTGTTGTTCAAATTGAAAGACTTAGCGATGGTAGAAGACGTGTCACTAGTATTTGTGAGGTAACAGGTATGACGGAGGGAGTTGTTACCTTAAAAGAAATATTTGCTTTCCATAAACAAGGATTAACGGAAAACTTAGAAGTAAAAGGTGAATTTATATTAGAGCCAGGCATTCCAAAAGTTTATGATCGTATGAAAGCAATGGGAATTTCAGATTTAACCGATATTTTTGGAGAATAGGAGGGAAAACATGCTATTAGAAGAAGATGGATATTATATTAGTGTAGCTAGTCAAGAAGAGTTTACACGGGATGATATCGTTGTTGATTACCAACCAAAAGAAGGCATTACTCACTATTCTTACACCATCATTAAAAATGATGAAAGTGAAGAACCTATTTATATTGATGATAATTCTGCTGTGCGTATCGTTTTAAAAGAAACCGGACAATATCGCATAGAGTTTGTCAATTATGACGCAACAGAGCAAACGGAAACTTTTAAAACAGGAATTTATAATGTTGATAAAGAAGCTCCAGTCATTGAGATTGATAAGAATTCTTTTACCGTAGAAGCGGGCTCTCGTGTAGATATTATGAAAGGGGTTAAGGCAACAGATTCTCAAAGTGGAAATATCACTTTTAAAGTGGAGACAGATGCCGATACCATTGATTGGGAGACACTTGGAAGTAAAAATGTAACTTTTCGGGTTAGTGATGAAGCAGGAAATACGACGATTCGTACGGTTACTTATCAAGTAGTAGATAGTAGAAGAGAGGAAATATTTTTAGGACAGTGTGTTGTTATATCCGTATTCTGCTTACTTATTTTATTAGTTATTCGTTATTATCGAACTCTTTTATTAGAAAAGAGATTGGGAAAATATTCTTTACAACCAAATGGTAGAACAGGTAATGTTTTTGAACGGTTATCAGAATTTAAAGAGGGAATGGTAGAAGGACTTGCAAAGTCATTGAAACATTATAATGGAATTGTATATTATAGTAGGAGATATGAAAAATATCAGATTGCCTTTATGAAATCATCGAGTGTCAATATATTTGCGGAAAAGATGCTTACGAGTGTTTTGTTCTTTGCCTTATTGATTGTTGCCTCTACCTTAAGATTAGAAGTACTATCGTTAGTAGAGATGTTTGCAGCGATTTTAATTGGTTACTTCTTACCAGATTTCATCTATTTTATTCGTTATCGTTTTTATCGTAATCATGTTGAAAATGACTTATTACAGGCTATCATCATTATGAATAACGCTTTTAAATCAGGACATAGTATCCCACAAGCGGTTGAGATTGTCTCTCAAGAATTAGAAGGCGACATCCATGAAGAGTTTGCACGTATGCACAAAGAATTATCTATGGGACTATCGGTAGAAGAAGTATTTGGAAGATTCGCAAAAAGAATTGAAATTACAGAGGTAGCGTATTTAACATCTTCCTTATCTATTCTAAATCAGACAGGTGGAAATATTATTAAAGTATTTACTTCTATTGAAAAGACTTTAATGAATAAGAAAAAATTACGTTTAGAGATGCGTGCTTTGACTAGTAGTGCGAAATTAGTAAGTTATATTTTAATGATATTACCAGCCATTTTTGTGGTAGGAATTAGTGTTGTTAGTCCAGATTATTTTTTACCATTAGTAACGACGACATTAGGAATGTTAATGTTAATCATTATTATTCTTGTATATATTTTATATATTTATCTAATTAGAATCGTTATGAAAGTGAGGATGTAATTCATGAGGCAAGGAAAAAGGAAATTGACAGGTGTAGAAAAATTAGAGAGACAAATTGCTTATTTGGGCACCGATACAAAATTTACGGCTACTAAATTTCTATCTGTTAGATTATTAACTACCTTAATATTAATATTTGGTCTTTACTACCTAACAGATATGTCTTATTTTGTCATCCCATTTGTTGCTATTTTATATTATTATTTGTTATACTATTTACTGATTACTTATCCTATTCAAAAACGAAGTGAGAAACTAGAAAAAGATGCTTTAGGCTTTTTTGAAGTATTAACACTTTCATTAGAATCGGGTAGGAATCTAGAAAGAGCATTAGAAATTACTGTTTCCAATGTAGATTCTGAGCTAAGTAGAGAATTTGCAAAGACATTAAAAGAAACGAAGTATGGAAAAAGTCTAGTAGAGGCTTTGAGGGATATGAAGGCTAGAATTCCATCAGAAGCGATTAATAATATCCTTTTAAGCATTACAGAAGCTAGTCAATTTGGAGGTAGTATTCTAGAAAATATGTATAGTCAAATTGAATTTTTAAGAGAGAAGAGAACTTTAACTATTCGTGAAAAAATGAATCAAATTCCAAATAAGATTAGTATTGTATCCGTTTTACTTATGGTTCCTTTAATGTTGTTGTTAGTTTTAGGACCACTATTAGTACAATATATAGGTTAGGAGAGTTCATATGAAATATTATTTGATAGGAATAAAAGGGGCAGGAATGAGTGCACTCGCACTTTTACTTTCTGATTTAGGCTATGAAGTAATTGGATATGACGATGCTAGTGAACACCGTTTTACAGAGGATAGTTTGGTAGAACGAGGAATCACTATTTACAATGGACCAAATGATGCTCTAGATAACGATACCATTGTTGTTCGTTCTCCGGCAATTCGTGATGAACATCCAGAGATGCAAAAAGTATTTGCTATGGATCTTAGAAATTATGAATATCATGAAATGTTAGGAAAACTTACTAAGAAATTTGATACCATTTGTATTGCAGGATGCCATGGTAAAACAACGACAACTTCGATGTTAGCCCATATTATGCAAGATATGGGAGGTTGCAATTATATCATTGGAGATGGTCATGGTTATGCGAATAAAGAATCTAGAAGATTTATTTTAGAGTCTTGTGAATATCGAAGACATTTCTTGGCTTATGAGCCAGAATATGTGGTAATTACGAATATTGAATTAGATCATACAGATTATTTTAAAAATATTGATGATGTGATTAGTGCTTATCAAGAATTTGCTAATAAAGCTGGCAAAATGGTTATTATCTGTGGGGATGATCCCTATACCCATTCTCTAGAAATTAGTAAACCGGTTTATTATTATGGTGTGGATGATGATAATGACATACAAGCTCGTAATATTGAATATCGTAATGATGGAACTAGTTTTGATGTCTTTATTGAAGAAGAATACTATGGACATTTTGATTTACCACTCTTTGGAAAGCATATGCTTTTAAATGCTTTAGCAGCGATTGGTGTGTGTCATTATGAGAGATTAGAGGCAAAAGAAGTTGCGAAAAGTTTAAAAACTTTTACAGGGGCTTCTCGTCGTTTCAAAGAAACTTTTATTGGGAATAATGTTTTAATTGATGATTATGCTCACCATCCAACAGAAGTGAGGGTAACTATTAAAGCTGCTCGCCAAAAGTATCCGGACAAGACGATTGTAGCGGTCTTTAAAGCCCATACTTTTTCAAGAGTGCAAGAATTTGCAGATGAGTTTGCTAGTGCACTATCCCTTGCTGATAAAGCCTTTATCATGGATATTAACTATGATAGGGAGTTGCCTGAAGAGTATCCTGGGGTAAATGCTTATACCCTGATTGATAAAATAGAGGGTGCTGAATATATCGAACAAGGAATGGCAGACAAACTTCTTCCATATGATAATGCAGCCATACTTTTTATGAGTAGTAAAGAAATTTATCTATTGCAAGACGAATATATGAAATTATTGAAAGAAAAGGAACAGAATTAAACTGTTCTTTTTTTTGCCTAGTGGTTCCTTTTTCACTCTTTTTTTGTTATACTGTTTATGGTAAGTAGGTGTGATGTATGAACAATGATGAAAAAAAGGAAAAAAGGATAAGAGAGGAAGTTATTCCTGATTATAGTGAAGATGAGATGGTTGTTCCTGTCTATGAGGATCCCGACACATTAGAATCTGCACCCATTCCTAGTTATCCAGCAAAAAAAGAAAAAAAAGAAGATAAACAGGAAGGTAAAAAAGAAGTGGAAAAGAAAAGTCGAGTAGAGAAGAATAAGAACATTCAAATAGAAGAAGAAAAAAATAGGAAACCACAATATTCTATTAAAAGCAAACAAAAAAGATATGGAAAACTCTGTATGATTATTAGTTTACTATTTATTCCTGGATTAATTTCTGCTTTGATTGTCGCTTCTCATAGTAATGCGTTAGTAACATCTTTTTTAGAAAATGTAGCTATCGTTACTTTGGGACTTTGCATAGGATTATTTTTAGTGGGAATATATTTATATATTCGTAGAAGAAAAGCAAGGACGATTCGTCCAAAAAAGTTATGGGCGAAATGTTTATATACTGTCTTTATGGGATGTTACGTAACAGGTTGTGTTGTTGTTCTAACTTTGTTGTATGGACCTAATACGAGTTTTAAAGACTGGTTAGTCACAACAGCAATGGCAACGATGAATCATGAATATTATTGTAAATGGTTTTATAGTGAAGCCGAAATTGAGGAAGTATTTTCTAGAAACTATATCAAAGAACGAGATGAATCGACGAATCCTGATTTAATTGAAATAGAGGAAAAGGAAGAAAAACAGGAAGAAGAAAAACCAGTTTATGAAAACGAATATGAAGAAGCTGTTTTAACGCATAACCCAGAAGATATCTATAAAATTATTCGTTTTCAAGTAAATGGATGTAATGCTTATCTAGGAGTAATTTATGATCCATCCAAAGTTAAAGTAGTAACAACAAAATATCTTGGTTCAAAAGGGCAATATTTGACGGATATGGTAAAAGATAAAGATGCTTTAATAGCGATTAATGGTTCCGGATTTAGAGATCCAGGACACTCTAGTACTGGTGGACAACCATTGGGAATTACGATTGCCGATGGAAAAATTATTACCAATAATGAATATGGAAGCAAAGGTATAGGAGGAATTATTGGTTTTACTCGTGAAAATAAGTTAGTACTTCTTAAAAATACAACCGCGAAAGAAGCGATTGAGATGGGAGTTCGTGATGCGGTATCTTGGGGACCATTCTTAATTGTTAATGGAAAACTTGCTTATGCGAAAGGAAATGGTGGCTGGGGAGGCGCTGCTCGAACTGCCATCGGTCAAAGAGCAGATGGTATCGTTTTATTCTTAGTAGTTGACAGTAATGCTGCTCGTACGAAAGGCGCTAATATGGTTGAAATGATGGAGATTATGGACCGTTATGGAGCTGTTAATGCGGCAAACTTAGATGGTGGTACTTCTTCTAACTTTGTTGAGAATGGTAAATTAATTAATGATCCTATCGATGGCGATTTACTACATAAGACAAGATGGATTGCTACAGGATTTATGGTAACGAAATAAAAAAGAAAAGGAATTATTCCTTTTCTTTTTGATTGATGATTTTTTCTGTATTTTTAAAATTATATTTGGCAATTTCTTTTAATTTTTCTTTTCCATATTTATGAATAATTTTCATTCCTGCTTCATCTACTGTAGTGGAAGCTCCTTTTGGAAGAAACATATCTAATTCTCTTGATAATTTTTCAAATTGTTGTAGAAAGATATAACGACTGATTAAAGAAGCACAGGCAACGGCAAGGGATTTATCTTCGCCCTTGGTTAAAAAAGTAATCTTTCGAAATACTTGGTTGCTTTCTTTTAGATAGTGAAAATAGACATATGGTTTGGCGAATTCATCGACAACTACGTAATCATAATCTTTAATTTCTGAGGTTAATTGGAGAAGTACTTTGTTATGGAGAATAGCTTTTAGTTTGTTCATATTCATATCTTTGCTATAGCGTTCATTGTACTCCTTATTGGTAAGAATAATGCTTTTATAAGGAATCTTTTTGATAATCTGGGGTACAATTTCCATAATTTTCTCATCTGTTAGTTTTTTAGAATCTTTCACACCTAATTCTTCTAACCAGGGAATTTGGTCCTTGGCAACATAAGCACTTGTTACAACGATAGGTCCAAAATAATCTCCTGTTCCAACCTCATCGGAACCAATACTATTCGAATGATAAATCTTAGGATCGATATAGAGTTCCTTTTTCTCTTTTTTCTCCGTTTCACTATTTTTGACATCTACTTTTTTAGTAGGATTTAAATGTCTTTCGCGTTCAATCCAAAGTTGAGCCGAAATATCTGCACTCATCCCTTGAAAAACAGCTTTACCAGATTCGTATAATGTTACGACACAGTCGGCATCATCTGCTTGAAATATCGCATATGGTGGAGTCTTTTCTCGTTTGTATTCTTCAAAGAATTCTTGCATTTCTTGTTTGGTATTTTCACTTACTTTTAATGTAATTGTCATGAAATCACTTCCTACTTGTATTGTAACATATTTTACAAAAGTTTGGAATGTTATCCACATTGCTTTTTTTAGGGAATGTGATATAATCAAAGTAGGAATAGGAGGATTTATGAATATTGTAGATGTCATTATTGTCTTAATGTTATTATTTGGATTAGCGGTTGGCTTTCAGAAGGGATTTACTAGTCAATTAGTGGATACGATAGGGTCTCTTGCCGTGATTGTATTATCATTTTTGTTGAAAGGAATCGTATCAAATTTCTTCTATCAATATTTGCCATTCTTTCAGTTTTCAGGAAAATTAGAAGGTCTTACTTCCCTCAATCTAATTTTATATGAGGTTATTGCTTTTTTTATCCTATTTGTCTTTTTTGTATCTATATTGAGAATTATAAAAGCTACTACGAATGTTTTTGAAAGATTATTAAAAATGACGATTGTTTTAGGGATTCCTTCTAAAATATTAGGTGCTTTAGTAGGCTTAGTAGAAAACTTTATCTTTCTTTTTGTAACTCTTTATTTTTTAAGCTTACCAGTATTCCGAATAGATCAAATAAAAACGTCAAAATTAACTACTAAAATTTTAAACAGTACTCCGGTATTATCACAAATTTGTTCTGATTCTGTAGAAATGTTTCAAGATTTTGATAGCTTGCTAGAAGAATATAAAGACATTGATGATCGAGAGAAACTTAATCAAGAAACGCTACAGTTACTAGTAGATAAAAATATTGTAAGTCGCGAAACAGTTAATGATTTAATCGATAAGGAAAAATTAACTGGAGTAAGCAAAATAAAAGAGGAAGCGTAAGCTTCTTTCTTATTAGGAGGAATTATGCAGAGATACTTTGCAAAAGAAAAAAGAGAACAAGAATTCTTTTTACAGGAAGAAGATTATCATCATATTCGTACGGTTATGCGGATGAATTCCGGAGATCAAATAGAAGTGGTATACGATGGTTGTGTCTATTTGTGCTGTATAGAATATGTAAACAAAGAAATCGTCATAAAAGTTTTAAAACAGTGTTTACAAGAAGATGCCAAGTTCCCCAAAATAGTACTAATTTTACCCTTTTTAAAAGAACAAAAAATGGATATAATTCTCCAAAAAGGAACAGAGTTAGGGGTGGATGAATTCGTCTTCTCTTCGACGGAACGTTCAATTGTAAAGGTAGAACCAAGTAAGGAGTCTTCCAAGATAGAAAGATGGTCAAGGATATGTAAAGAGGCATCAGAGCAATCTATGCGTACTACGATTCCTATTGTTCGTATAGAAAGGAATAGGGAGAACTTGGAAAATTTAGAGGGATTAAAGTTACTCTGTAGCACGATAGAAAAAGAAAAAACTATTAAAAAACTTTTGAAAAATCATGATATGTATGATACAATAAACTTGATGATAGGTCCGGAGGGTGGCTTTTCAGAAGAAGAAGAACAATACTTTGAAAAAAAGGGGTTTATGAGAGTTAGTTTAGGTACGCAGATTATGAGGGTAGAGACAGTACCCATCTTTTTATCAAGTATAATCCGGTACGAATTTATGGAGTGATACTATGGGAAAAATTTTAGACGCAATAGTTGGTAATACTTATGTATTTATTGGTATAATTGCCATTCTTGTCATTATCTTTTTAGCGCTCGTTATTTCTATTATTAAGGGATTTCGCAAAAAGAAGATTCCAATTTATGAAGAAGATTTGGATAAAAAAGAATTGGCTAAGGTAAAATCGAAAAATATTATCGATAAGCCAGTGACAAAAAAGAAGAAACCAAGTAATAAGGAAAAAGTAGAAAAAACAGAAAAAGAAGAAAAAATTGAAAAAACGGGGAAAAGTGAAAAAACCGAAAAAAAAGAAAAATCTGAAAAAATAGAAATAGAGAAAAAAGAAAAAAAGGAAGAACCAAAAGAGGTAATTTCAAAAAATGAGGAAGAAGACTCAGAAGAAGCCGAAGAAGTAGTGGAGGAAGAATACACAGAAGAACAAGTGGCTGCTTTAGAGAACGTCGATGAGAAAGAAATCGAAAAGAGAATTGATCAAGAACATGAAGAAGCGATTAAAGAAGCCATGGAAGAAATTGATAATGATGCCATTAAAGATGCTCTTTATGAATTAAAAGAAAAACAAGAAATGACTCCTGAAGAAGTTGTTCGTAAGTTTGAACAAGAGCAAGAAGCTCAATCTATTATTAGTTATCAAGAATTAGTAGATGTCGTAAAAAATAGGGATAATAATTTTGAGGATGAATTAGAATCTAAACCTTTAGCGACAGTATCTGATTTCTTACCAGAACAATCTAAAGAAAAAAGTCCTCAAAATCAAAAGATGGTAGAATTAATTGAGCAAATAGGACGTCCAACAGCAGAAGAGTCTAAAGAGAAAAAAATAGAAGAGGTAGAATCTATTTTTGAACCTGATTCAGAAGAAACCATTGAAGAAATTCCTACTATAGCAGAAGCTACTCCAAAGATAGAAACACTAGATTCTATTATGGATACGATTACAGAAACGCCAGTGGAATCTCTCTTTGAAATGGATACGGAAGAAATTGAAACGTTGGGTAAGGAAAAAAGCCGTCAGGAACAAGAAACAGAAGAAAAAGCTAGACAGGCAGTAAGAGAAGCCTTAAGAAATAGTATTCCAGATGAAGGAAGGTTTAAAAAGACAGAAGTGATTTCTCCCGTGTTTGGTCGTATAGTAGAGCCAGAAGCAGAATACTCTAGTGTTAAAAAATTTAATCGTGATGATGAAAAAAAACAGTCTCTTAATACAATAGAAGAGTTGCCAGAACTAGGTAAAAGTGATATGATAGGTTCTAAGGCAATGGCAGCGGAAGACCAAAAAGCAAAAAAGGATACTTTCAGTAGCCATGATTTATCGAAAAATGAAGATTTGCTACAAGCGTTAAAAGATTTTCGTGATAGTTTATAAGCCTATTTATTAGGCTTATTTTTTTAGGAGTGATAGTATGACATTTCAAATATATACTTTAGGTTGTAAGGTAAATACCTATGAATCTAATGTAATGAAAGATGCATTAGAAAATGCAGGATATCAAGAACAAGAAGAAGGAATTGCTGATATTTACATTATTAATACTTGTACCGTCACGGATACGAGTGCTCATAAATCTTTAAAGGTAGTAAGACAATGTCTTAGAAAAAATAAAGAGGCGATTATTATCGTATGTGGATGCATGGTTCAAGCAGAGCCAGAAAAGGCTCATTTAGAGGGAGTATCTATTTTACTTGGAAATCGTTATAAAAGTGAGATTGTATCTTTTATTGAACAGTATCGTAAGAATCATCAACCCATTATTGCGGTTGAAAATATTATGAGTTGTCCTTTTGAAACCATGGTATTAAATAATTTTAATCGTACTCGTGCTTTCGTAAAAATAGAAGATGGTTGTGAAAATTACTGCTCTTACTGTATTATTCCTTATACGAGGGGAAAAGTTAGAAGTAAAGAACCTACTGTTGCTATTCAGGAGATTGCTTCGTTAGTAAAACAGGGACATCGCGAGATTGTGTTAACAGGAATTCATACGGGACATTATGGTGCTGATTTGAAGGATTATTCTTTTCCAAAACTATTAGAAGAAATTGTAAAAATAGAAGGGTTAGAACGTTTACGTATTTCCTCCATTGAAATTACGGAATTAGATCAAGAATTCTTGCGAGTTTTAAAAGAATATCCTGTTATTGTTGATCATTTACATATACCTATTCAAAGTGGATCGGATACTATTTTAAAAAGTATGAATCGAAAATATGATAAGTCTTATTTTCTTCATAAAGTAGAAGAAATTAGAAAGATTAGACCGGATATATCTCTTACAACGGATTTGATTGTCGGGTTCCCAGGGGAAACGGAAGAATTATTCCAAGAAACTATTGATACGATTTTAAAAATTCGTTTTAGTAAAATTCATGTATTCCCATTTTCTTTAAGAAAAGGGACAAAAGCAGAAGAACTTCCTAATCATGTTAGTGAGAAGATAAAAAAAGAACGTGTTCAAAGAATGTTAGAAATTAGTAAAAAATTAGAAATAGAATATATGGAAAAATTTATAGGGAAGAAACTTCTTTTTATTCCTGAAAAATATGAGGATGGATTTCTAATGGGACATACTGGCAATTATCTAGCGATTAAGTCTACAGGAAAGAAAGAAGAATTACATCAAAATGTAGAGGTAATTCTTGAGAAAGTATCTTATCCATATGTTATGGCAAAGAGGGTAGATTAGCCCTTTTTTTATTGGAAATTTGCAAAAATATGCTTTTTTTGATAAAATATGCCACAAATGTTTAAGAATTTGTTCTAATTTTCAAATATAATACGGAATATCAAGGGGGATAATATGGAGAATAGGAAGACGGTTGTTGAAAACATAGTAGATTATCTAGATGCCAATCAAGGTGAAGAGGTATCTATCGAAGATTTAGCAGTTACCTTTCATTTTAATAGGCACTACTTAATGAAGATGTTTAAAAAAACAGTAGGACTTACGATTACGCAGTATCGTAATTTTCAAAAAATAAATGCTAGTATTCAGGATTTAGTAAATACTGATGATAAAATTTTGAAAATTGCTTTAAAACATGGGTTTCATTCTTTAGAATATTATTCAGAAACATTTTATAAAATGGTGGGAGTAAGTCCATTACAATTTAGAAAAAGTGGTTATCTCATCCCCCGAGTAGAGGAGGAGAATATGGAAAAGACAAGATTACAACAAATAGAAGAAGATTTGAAATTTTTACACAACTTACGAAATCAAATCGTAGGGGAACCTATGAAACAGGTTGAGGAAACTATTCGTAAGGAGGACCGCCCAAAACAAAAACTTTTAATTCATCCAGATTCCAAAAAAGCGGCATAAAAAAATAAAAGGGGAAACCCTTTTATTTTTTGTAATCTATAGCGGCTTTCAAGAAAGCATCAAAAAGTGGATGTGGTCTTGTCGGTCTTGATTTGAATTCTGGATGAAATTGACAAGCTACGAAAAAAGGATGTTTTGGATATTCAATGATTTCTACTAGATTACTTGGTTCGTTAATTCCTGAAAAAACAAGACCATGTTTTTCTAGTTCTTCTTTATATTTATTATTAAACTCATAACGATGTCGATGTCTTTCCAAGATTTTATCCGCTTTATAAATTTTATGGGTTAAGGTATTTTTTTGAATGCTGCATTCGTAATTTCCAAGTCTTAAAGTTCCTCCCATATTAATAATGGTTTTTTGTTCAGCCATGAGGTCAATAATAGGATTCTTACAAGTTTCTTTAAATTCTCTAGAAGAAGCATCTTCTATTTGACATACGTGACGAGCAAATTCAATAACGGCGATTTGCATTCCTAAACAAAGACCTAAGTAAGGAATATTATGAGTTCTAGCGTATTCACAAGCTTTAATTTTACCTTCGATTCCTCGTTGACCAAAGCCGCCAGGAACTAGGATACCTTTTGAGTTTTTGAAAATTTCATCTAAGTTTGCATTTTCTTTTTCAAGAGATTCTGAGTTTACCCAGTTGATAATTACTTTGCGGTTGTGTTTATATCCTGCATGTTTTAAGGCCTCCATGACAGATAGGTAGGCATCATGTAACTCGACATATTTACCAACAAGAGAAATCTCTATTTCTTTCTTTAAATTGGATACGGTATCAATTAAATCTTCCCAATATTTTAAGTTACTAGGTTGAATAGGAAGTTTAAATTGATTGAGAATAATATCTTCAATATTTTGCTTATGAAAATTGATAGGAATTTGATAGATATTATTGACATCGATGGCTTCAATAATATTTTCCTTTGGAATGCTACCAAAAAGAGAAATCTTATTTTTAATCGCATCTCCTAACTCCATATTAGAACGAGTAACGATAATATCTGGTTGAATTCCTAAACGTCGTAGGTCAATAATACTGTTCTGAGTTGGTTTTGTTTTTAATTCATTAGAACCAAAAAGATAAGGAACTAAAGTGGTATGAACGAATAAGCTATTTTCCACCCCTTGCTCCATTCGAAATTGCCGAAGAGATTCCATCATTACAGAAGATTCGATATCTCCAACAGTTCCACCAATTTCGGTAATAACGATATCTGCCTTACTAGATACTCCTGCCTCATAAATTTTATTTTTTATTTCATTTGAGATATGAGGAACAATTTGAATGGTAGCTCCTAAATAATCTCCACGTCGTTCTTTTTCGATGACACTAGAATAAATTTTACCGTTTGTAATATTTGAGGTATAATTCAATTCTTCGTCAATAAACCGTTCATAATGTCCTAAATCTAGATCTGTTTCGCAGCCATCTGCTGTTACAAAAACTTCTCCATGTTGGATAGGAGACATCGTTCCTGGGTCTACGTTCATGTAAGGATCAAATTTTTGCATGAATACCTTGTAGCCTTTGGCTTTTAAAAGAAGAGCAATAGAAGATGCTGTAATGCCTTTGCCTAATCCAGAACATACACCACCTGTTACAAATACATATTTTGTCATAATAACCTCCCATAAAAACAAAAAATCTAGGAGAACTCCTCCTAGGCTCTCTTTCATTATAGCACTCTATAATATGTGTTGTAAATACGTTTCTAGAAAAAAATTTAAATCCAAAATAATTTCATGAAAAAAGTTTACAGCATACTTTTTTTATGATAAAATGAAGTTGTTGCCGGTTTAGTTTAATGGTAAAACAAGTCACTCGTAATGATTAGCTGTAGGTCCGATTCCTACATCCGGCACCATGCCGCAATAGTATAGTGGTATTACGAGGCCATGGTAAGGCTTTAATGCAAGTCCGATTCTTGCTTGCGGCACCAGATAGATACCAAACTCGGACTTTTCTAGTTCGAGTTTTAAAATTAGGATATAAATACTACGTAATTGGAATGGATTATGGTAATTTAGGAAACACACTGCATATAGATAAGCATATGCGTGTGTATTTTATTAATTAGTAAACTATGAAAATTTCTTAAAGAAATATGGTAAAATATTCTTACAAATGGAGGTTTTGTTATATGCTATTACCGAAGAAAAAAATTAATTGGAAATTCATGCATATAAACTTATTAAGAAAAGGACAAGAACAAAGTAAAATAGTTCCTATTGCTTTAGATGATAAAGTAAATGAGTTTATAGATTGGTATTTTGAAAATATGGTGAAAGGGCATTACACAGATATCGGAGAATATCATCAACCGATGGAAATGAGAAATCTCATTGAAAAAATGGCAGTTTGGTATGAATTAAGATATCCAGATTATGAAATAAATAGACTAATGCCTACTTCTAGTCAAGAAAATATTAAAATTGATGATGTTATGTTTAATAGCAATGGATATATAAATGAACAATTGGACGAAGATTCCGATGTAAGAGTTTTAGATTGGGATGAATTTTATAATGCGAAAACATTTATTAACTCGTTACCTTGGGAAGAAAGAAGTTTGTTTCAAAAGCCAAGATATAGCCATTTAGTATATGTTGAACTTGATGGTAGCAGTGCACATTTACATTTGACTTCCGATGGAATTGTTCAAGAGTCAGAAGGATTGGATGCCTATACGCATTTTAAAGTAAAAGATAAAAATCTAGAAGGAATGCATATTGAAGATGTAGTTCAATTATTAAAGGAAAATGGAATTGTTTTACCAAGTGATAATGAGTTAGAAGCAACAATTAATCATGCGAAAAAATGGGCTTACCAAAAAGAAGGAATACTTAATTGTGTTATGTATAGAATAATTGAAAGAGGTGGAAATAGAATTGGTCCTCGTAGGGCATTCTTATTTGCTAAAGAATTTGAAAGAAATATAGATATTCCAATGATATATGGTGTAGATTATTCAGATCCAGGCTTAAGACAATTTATAAATGAATATATAAAAGCTGGTGGATCTAAAAATTTAATATGCTATGTTGGATATTTTTTTCGAGCAAGCAAAAAGGAAAAGATAGATACAGTGTCAATGCAAAAATTAATTCAATCTGTTCATCATGATTGCGTTACGAAATATACTCCTGAAGAAACTGAATTACATCAAAGAATGGTCAATGCATTAGCTAGTCAAATTGATACAGATGAAGTAAAAAAAGAAGAAGTAAAGCAATTAAGATTACAAAGAAAACTAGAAAAAAGCAGAAACCATTCTACTGGTAATTGATGATAAAACCAAGGATTATTGTATCAAATAGATACTAAGTTTTCTGTTATAAGTAGTAGCCTTGATAAAAGTATAGTTTAATTAACAACTTTATTTAGTAATGCTTTAGATGAAAGTCTGTTTTCTACGGATTTTTTTTCTTTGCTGGATTTCCCGCTAAAGGAGTAAAATTATATTTTACCGTTGGTAATGAATATAATGGTAAAAAAGTAGTAGTATTACATAAAAAAGATACAGGCTATGAAGAATTTACAAAAGAAGTAAAAGATGGTAAAGTAGAAATTACTGTCAATAGTTTATCACCATTTGTAATTGCTACAGCAGAAGGAAACCTTGTGGGAAACGAAGATGTGCAAGTTCCTGATACAGGTGATTTCATGTTGACTTACTTATTTATGTTTATTGGTGGTAGTGTTTTGTTCTTATTATTTGAAATATAAAAAACGCAAAGTAGACAATCTTAAAAAAAATTAGATGAATGAAATTCCAAAAGTTAGATAGTTTAATGATTATGGAATTGTATCATAAAGGCGACTTGTCAAAAAGTCGTTTTTATGTTATGATGAATGTGTCAAGGAGACTTGCATAAAATAAAAAAGGATACATTTGATTGGTGGAATCAGATGTTATCCCTTATGGATTGCATCTGAAATCAACGATTGTTGAAATCAGATGTTTTTATTATCTAAATAGTAATATTCTAA
Organism: uncultured Bacilli bacterium; assembly: GCA_947629445.1. Classification (GTDB taxonomy): domain Bacteria; phylum Bacillota_I; class Bacilli_A; order RF39; family UBA660; genus UBA5578. The sequence goes on along the minus strand of CANRDU010000001.1, from coordinate 84,748 downwards.
AGAGACCATAGAAAAAATAAAAGGTTTTAAACCCTTACTCGATTATCCATATACTTTAGATAATGAAAATAATTATTTATCATGGGTAATTAGTAAGAATTTAAAATAATGATATAGTTAGATGTTTTAAGAGAAAGATAGAGAAAGTAGGTACTTATATGAATCATAAAAAAGATAAAATTTGTGGATCATTAATTGGGGGCGCTATTGGAGATGCCCTAGGCTATCAAATAGAATTTAAAAGAGGGATAAAGGATAAAGAAATCACTTCCTTTAGGGGTGATAAAGGAATAATATCAGATGATACCCAAATGACTTTATTCACAGCAAATGCTTTATTATTTAGAGAAACAAGAGCGGCTATGAGAGGAATCGCCATGTTACCAGTAGATGCGATATATCTAGCATATTTAGATTGGTTAGATACGCAAAATAATACTGATAATCATTCGTCTATTTCTTGGATTAAGAATTTAAAAGAGTTAAATGTTGCACGTGCTCCAGGAAATACTTGTATTAGTGCATTATCTTCCGGTATTAAGGGAACCATTGAAAAACCTATCAACAATAGTAAAGGGTGTGGAGGAATAATGAGAGTGGCACCCCTTGGTCTATATATGGCAGATTCAAAAATAGCAGGGAAGTTTGGAGCAGAAGCGAGTGCGATAACACATGGACATCCTCTGGGAATCATTCCATCTTATGTATTTTCAACATTAATATGGTATTTATCAAGAACGGATTTAACTATCAAAGAAGCATTAGAGAAATCCATGAAACAATACGAAGAAAATTTTGATATTTTTGATAGAGAAAATAAGCATTATTTTGTAGGGTTAGTTAATAAAGCGATAAAACTATCAGAAGAAAATAAGAAAGATATAGAAGCAATTTCAGAACTTGGGGAAGGTTGGGTTGCCGAAGAGGCTTTTGCGATAGCTATCTATTCTTGCTTGAAATATTCTAATAATTTCAAAGATGCTATTGTCTGTTCGGTAAATCATGATGGTGATTCTGATTCTACAGGGGCGATAGCAGGTAATATCATGGGAGCATATCTAGGATATGAAAAAATACCTTCTGAATATAAAGATCATATTGAATTAAAAGATGAAATATTAGAATTAGCGAGTGATTTAGCAACCAAAGTTCCCGTTGGAGAATATCATGAGAATAATGATGCGTATTGGCTTAGTAAATATGCCTACTGTAATAGAGATTTGTCATTAAGAGAAAAATAACTGTGAATAATGCATCCCAAAATGTAATAGAAATAGATAAGTTTTTATGAAATGTATTCGTATAAAGGAAAGGAAACATAAGATGCAAAGATATCATAAATTGGTAAGAGATAGGATACCTGAAATTATTAGGTCCAATGGTGAAGAACCAATCACTAGAATTTTAACAGATGAAGAATATAAAATAGAACTAGAAAGAAAATTAAATGAGGAATATCACGAAGTTATGGATGCATCTGGGAGGGATAGAGTTGAAGAATTGGCAGATATGTTAGAAATTATCAGATATTTAGCTCAATTAGAGAATTCAACTTTAGAGGAAGTAATTGCGATTGCCAAAGAAAAAGGGGATAAAAGGGGAACTTTTGAAAAGAAAATATTTTTAGAAAAAGTATTGAAAAAATAATGGTTCCCATTTTATTCAAAATTTTGTTGTATGGTATTGGATAGTATGTCAATCGAAAAAAATTGATGAGGGGGAAATATGGACATAAAATATATAAAAGATGATTTTCAATTCTTATATCGAGTATCTTGTCTAATCTTTAATAAAGATAAAACCAAAGTGCTTTTATTCAACTGTGAAGGAAGACATTTTTTTCTGCTACCTGGTGGAAAAGTTAACCAAAAGGAAGAAAGTTTAGAGGCATTAAAAAGAGAAATAAAAGAAGAATTAGGCTTTGAAGGGTTGAGTTATTCTTTTCTTGCTATCAGCGAAGAATTTGTGGAAGACAAAGGATACTTTAATCAACAAATCAATTTGATTTATCAAGGAATATTCCCAGGGGATATCACTAGTGAACAATTCCATGGCATTGAGGGAGATTGGATTCAGTTTCATTGGATTGATGTAGATAAGATAGACTCTTATGAAATATATCCGAACGGAATCAAGCAAGCAATTATGAATCCAGATAAGATTTATCATTTTGTTGAAAATTTAACAAGATAAAGTTGTGGTAATTTATAAGATATCGAAATACTGTTTTCTATGGAAAAGAAATATAACACTCGAGTGATTAGTCACCGAGTTTTTTGTTTTTAACAAAGTCTTATTAGAAAATATTGAGAATTTCAAAAAAAGTGATATAATAGGCGTACAAACGACCAAAAGGAGTTTTTATAGAGATTGAAAAGAATGGGGAGGAGTAAATAATATGAGAAAGAATATTCACAAACTTTGTGAAAAAATCTTATTGGTGACACTCAGTTTTGTCATTACTTTAATGAACTTTGAAGTGCCACTTTCAATGGTAGCAACGAGTCTTTATGCCGCTATGAAAAAAGAAGAGGCTTCTATAAATGCTACCTCTATTGATGCTAGTGCTACACATGCTTATCTTTCTGATTTAACATGGTTATCTGCAACGAGTGGTTGGAGAGATTCTAGGGCACTTCGCAAGGATATCAATGAATCAGGAAACTTAATTTCTCTTATTGTAGATGGTGAAGAAACATTCTTTTTAAAAGGTGTTTTTGCCCATGCAACGAGCACGGTTGTGTATGACTTAGAGGGACTTCCTTTTAATACTTTTTCTGCTTATGTGGGAGTAGATGCTAGTAGAGGTTCTAGTGGTAATGGAGTACAATTTACCATTTCTGTATCGAATGATAATCAAGAGTGGACAGTACTTAAAACAACCGGAATTTTAAAAGGAGAAATGAATGCAGAAAAAGTAGTTCTCGATTTGCAAGGATATCGTTATTTAAAACTTTATGCATATGATAACCGTGATCAATCATCTGATCATGCGGTTTATGCAGATGCGATGTTATATAATAGTGAGACTTATTCTCCTAAAGAAAGTAGTAAAGTAGAATATATTAAAACAACTTCTGAATATGATGAAATTTTATCTAAGAAAACGAATAAGGAAATCTTTGCTAGTGAGGAATTAACACAGATTCTTCTTCAAAGAACATTGGTAAAAAGAATCGGTTATAACATTTTACAAGCCTATGCTACTGGAGAAGAGAATCAAGCTAACACTTTAAAATGGTTATTTAATGATTATGAAATTTTAAAGGAATATTTATTAGGAGGAACACCAGTTGGTTCTTATGTAAGATCTTTAAATGTATTATCTAGTTTATATACCAAATATGCTTCTGATTTAGAAGATAAAGACCATGGTGATTTATACTTGAGATTGATGCTTGCTATTTCTTTAACACATTCTAGTGATGTATGCTTTTGGGTATCTGGAGAACATAATGAAAGGGTATGTTCAGATCCTGTTGAGAGGTATAAAGTATTAAAGCAATTATATTTAGATGGATTAGCTAACAAAGTAGAATTTGAAACAGATTATTTTGAAACTCTAACTGTTGAGCAATTACGTTGGGTAGTGGATAATCAACTTAGTGACGAAGAAATTCCATGGCTAAACTGGTATAGTACCAATACTCAACCAGTATTAGATGATAAGACAATGGCTCATAATCCAAAGGGAACGACGAAATATAGTAATCGTACGAAAGCCCATTCTTCTTTGAATCCCTATACTTATATTGCTTATTATCAGGGATGGAATTATTATGATCCACAATATTATGAAGAAGACTCTCACTACTGCGCTACAGATTACCGTAATAAAAATGAGAAAGGCTATACCCGTGGAGCAAGTTGTAATGATGAGTACCATTTAGAAGAATTTGGTGTAGGAACCAATACAACCGCTAAACCAAGATTATGGATTGTTTGGGAAGAAGATGGTGTATGTGGTGCACTATCAAAGACGGGTGCAAACCTTTTAGCGTCTTATGGAATTCCAACAGCCGTTATTGGTCAACCAGGACATGCTGCTTACTTATCTCCAACATTTACGAAAAATGAAGATGGAACTTATACGACTACTTGGGGAATTGGTAATGCCGCTTCTGGTTGGGCAGCTTCTGAAAAAGGGGAGAGATTCCCTTTAAACTGGGGTTCTAAAGCAAATAAATGGCATTCTTACTACAATGTTAGTTATATCATTTTAATTCAACGAGCACTTGATAATTTTGATGACTTTGAAGAGTCATTCATGAGAGTGTTATTAGCAGACGTTTTGGAAAATGACATTGAAAGAAAAATTGATACCTATGAAGAAGCTTTAACTATTCAACCTTATAATTTAGATGCTTGGTATGGACTTATTCAAACATATTTAGAAGATCAAACGAAAACAGCATCTGACTATTATACTTTAGCTACTCGTATTATGGAAAACATGAAAGAGTGGCCACTTCCAATGGTGGATTTATTAAGACTTATTGAAGCTGAGATTTCTTTAGATAATCGTGCGCTATATCTCAACACGAAACAATCTGTATTAACAGAGATGAGCCAAGTAAAAGATGGGGTTTATCTTCAATCCGGAGTAACGAGAGATATGGCGAAAAGCTTATTAGGTCAAACAAGTGATAAAGTTGTTGACTTCTCTTTTGATGGAGATTATCCAAATCAACTTCGTTTGGTAGGATCTTATGCTACGACACCAGTAGAAATAGAATTTAGTCTTAACTATAATGGTGAACGTACTTGGACAAGAGTTCCAAGTGGTTCTACTTTTATTGATTTAAGTAATCGTATTCAAGAATTAGATGCTGATGATGATATTGTTGTTCACATTGTGGGAACATCTGATCGCGATGATATTAAAAACTGTTTTATCATTGATTTAAAAGAGGCAAGTATTCCAACTAACTTATATGCCAATGAATGGGAAAATAAGGTAATGGGAGTAACATCAACGATGGAATGGAAAGTACAAACATCTTCACCTTTCAGTGTTTTCCGTGAGAATGAAGATGTTAGCAAATGGACGAAATTCTCAGAAAAACTACCAGATTTATCTGGCAACAAAACCATTCTTGTTAGAAATTCTTATACAGGAGTAACTCTTCCAGGACCTTCCGTATCTTTAAATTTTGAATTAGATGCTGAATATGATGAGACAAGGTCTTATATTCCTATTTCTAGATTGAAAGCAACCGCTTCTTCTAATCAAGGAGGAGAAGATCCTAGTAAGGCTATCGATGGTCATAACAGAACAATATGGCACACAAAATGGGATGGCTCTGACAATGAAAAATGGATTCAAATTGAAATTACTGATGGAGCTGAAATTTCTAAGTTAGAATATTTGCCAAGACAGGATGGTTCGGCGAATGGTAGAATTACCAAAGCAAAAATTGAAACTAGTATGGATGGTGAAAATTGGAATGTAGTTGCGAATGACATTGAATGGGCTAACGATAATACTATTAAATCCTATTTCTTTGAAACACCAATACAAGCAAATTACATTCGCCTTACAGGACTAGAAACAAAAGGGGGAAATTATGCTTCTGCCGCCATCATTAATTTGTATGAAAATAAAGTAAATAAGACGAAATCTATGGAGGATTTATCTGTTAGTTATATTTCTAGTGGATATATTTATAATGGTCATGCCCATGAACCTTCTATAACCGTAAAAGACGGCGATAGGGAATTAATTAAAGATGAAGACTATAGCATCACCTATGAAAATAATGTAAATGCTGGAACAGGTATCATCAAAATAACAGGTTTAGGTATTTATAAAGGAACAGTAGAAAAAAACTTTAAGATTGCCAAAGCCGAACGACCAGATACTATGCCAGAACGAAAAATGCAAGCAACTGTTGATCAAGATACACTAGGAGAGGTATTGGGATTACCAGAAGGTTGGTCATGGCAAAACCCAAAAACTTCTCTTAAAGCAGGGAAAACTGTGGAAGCGATTGCTATATATCATGATAAGGTTAATTATGAAGTTTATGAGATGAAGATTTTAGTAACGCAAGATAATGGAAACAGACCTGAAATTAAAATAACAGGAAATCAAACAAAATTTCAATTTGATATTTCCAAAGAAGAACCTAAGAATTTAGATTACTTTAAAAATATCATTTCTATTTACGATGAGGAAGATGGTCCAATTGAACTGAATAGTGAGAAAGTATCTATTCAAACGGATTGGGATGGAAGTTGGTTAAAAGAAGGAACATACTATATAACTATCATCGTAACGGATAGTGATAACAATACTAGTGAAGTTGTAGTTATACTTTCTTTAGTAGATTCTACATCTGATCCAATAGACATTACTCATGGGTATGACGTAACGATAGAGGATAGTGATTTATACTATACTGGGGATATTCAAAGACCAAGTGTAACAGTTAAAAATAATGAAGGGCACACCCTCGTAGAAGATTTTGATTATGAAATCATTTGGCCTGAAAATAACGATGCAGGAGAAAAGCAAATTACTATAAAGGGTATTGGTATATATACTGGAGAATTAGTAGGTACTTTTGAAGTAAAAAAAGCAAAGCAACCATCTGTAATGGTATCTTCAGAAATCACTATATCAAAAGATACAACAAGTTTAAGAGATATTCATTTACCAAGTGGATGGCAGTGGAAAGATGAAGATATTGCATTAGTAGAAGGCGATAATTATTTAACAGTTCGTTTCAATGGAGATATGAATCATGAGGCCTATGAAATGACAATTAAAGTAATAAGAGGAACCTCATCAAGTACAAATCCTAATGATAAGAATGATAAAAATTCTAATACTAACACAAGCAGCAACACTAAGACCAATAGTAATACGAGTACAAATAGTAATACACATAGCAGCAGTAATTTTAAAACAAATAGCAATGCACATAGTAGCAGTAATACCAAAACGAATAGTAACACTAAAACTAACAGTAATACTAAGACAAACAGTAATACTAGTACAAATAGCAATACGCATAGCAACAGTAATACGAATACGAACAGTAATACCGATAGTAATATAAATACTAATAGTAATTCCGTAGTTGATAATGATAATAATGATTCTAATTATCAGCAAGAGGATAATTCTAATTCTGTAGTAAGCAGCAATACTACTGAGTTAAGCAAAGAGCAACTTGAAAAGAAAAAGAAAGCCGAAGAGGCTATGAAAAACGAAGATTTATTAGCGCTTATTGGCATTGTTGTAACAGCTTGCTTATTAATTAGTTTAGAGTTTATTTGGGGTATTAGAAAGGGTATTCGTAGAAAATAAAAGAAATTGAATAACAATTTCTTTTTTTATTTGGAAAATTGATCTCGAACGCTTTTTACCGTTTGCAATTCAAATTTATATTTTTGTTTCACATTAGGATATTTTGCATGATCTACTTCTTCTTGAAATTCTGACAAAGGGCGAATCCAAAGAGCTCCATCATCATATAATTTTCGATACACTACATAGTCTGTTAAGTCATCACAGTGTTTAGCAAAATCAGCAACAATATAATAATCTCCTTTAAAATGCCTATAAATTCTATTTTGTAAAATACGTCTCATTATCTTAACTCCTTTTTGGTATTATAGCATATCTTTATGATTTTTGATATAAAGATAATTTTATGATGGAGATTTATTTTCTTTTTTCAAAACATACTTTTTTATTTTATTAAATTGTGATAGAATAATATTATTAATGCGAGGATGGCGGAATGGTAGACGCGCTACTTTGAGGTGGTAGTGGCTAATGGCTGTGGGAGTTCAAATCTCCTTTCTCGCACCAAATTGATACCAAACTCGGACTTTTATGGTTCGGGTTTTAAAATATTCTAATTTATGATATAATTTTTATAGGTTAAATCGATATATTTTGTCAATTAAGAAAACATACTTGCACATTGTCAAAAACCAATTAGCGTTAATGTTTATTTTAGGAGAGACTTTATATGATAAGTTTGAAAAAAAATGAGATAGCTAAATGTTTAAGAGATTATGCGATATTATGTGAACTGATTAGAAATAATCCTAATACGAAAATAGGGGATGTTTTTAAATATTACATGATAGGAAGTAATAGAATTGATGAATCTAATGATAACTATTTTAGAAGAATTATTAGAGTATATGAATTCATAACAGAATTAAGAATGCTCTCTTTTATAGAAGATGTGAATATAGACTATCTCAGTGAGAACGAACTTGATTTTGACTTAATAAAAGAAAACATATTTGTAAATCCTGAAGATGCTAAATACTTTAGTAAAAAACAAATAATTAAATTCATAAGAAATGCATTTAATCATAGTGATAAAGATAAACAACTATATAATATATCCGTTAATGGCAAATATTTAGAAATAGATTTAAAAAATACAAAACCAATACCATTTCATGTAAAAATGAATTTTGAGCAGTTAGGTTGCATAGAAATAGAACTAATTAAAAAAAGTCGTAATATGTTCATGGCTATGATAGATTTTGATGATTTTGATTTTAATCATCCATATTCAAAATTGGAAATTTCAAAGTTAAAATTCATCCGCTTTTATTGTAATAAAAAGATGGATTCTACAATACTAACTGAATTATATAATTTTGATTTTAAGAATCCATATCAATTTAACACAGCTGCAGAAATAATAAAAAAAGTACAGGAGATTTTTAAAAATCATGGTTATTTGGATTATTCAATGGTAACTTTTCCTTTAAAGAAAGAACAAATTGATAAGGCATATGAAATATTATCTAATTTATGTAATATAGATTTAACGAAATATGACCCTAAGGGTTTAAAAATAGTTATAGAAAACGCATTAAATGACGTCATACCTTTAGGAATGTATCACAGTAATCAATTTGAGTTTGAACAAATATTTGCAGCTTGGTTTATGACGGATCCAAATTTAAGTTATAATGAGATATTAAATAAACTTAGTAATATCACTAGTGGAAAGATATATGAACCTATTTGTACTAGTTCTGAAGAATATAACAATTTTGACAAGCAAAGATATAATACATTAATAGAATCATTTGAAGTTGAGAATGGTGTTATACCAGTAAGTACTATTCTATTATTTAGGGATTATAATTCTAGAATAATGTATCCAATTTCTTTATATTTAGGATATATAGCAGATTCACTTGTTGATGATGAAACAATAAATGTAGCCGGTACAGATTATGATGCTAAACATATAAGGAATTCTTTTGTACATGGTAGATGGTTCCTAGGAGAAAAGGGAAAAATTGAGTTATATGATTGTTCAAATGGTAATAATAATGATTATAATTTTAATTGGCATGAGTCAATTAATTTAAAATCATTACTTTTGTCAATGGATATGGAACATTCCAAAGATAAGCCTTTAAGTAGATGATGTATAGATGTATAAAAAAATTATAAAGTTGTTGAACTCCCTCCCTTAGGATGCCATCTTGATTGATACTCGAAAATACGAGTTGAATATAAAAAACCACCCATCAATTTTAAATTGAAAGTAGTTTTATTTTGTCAATTTAGAAAACACACATGCATATTGGTTACCAATATGCATGTGTAGTTATTTTAATGTTTTCTTTTAGGAAAAATTCTTCTCATTATTTTTTGTATTCCTGTTTCGCCTTTTGGAACAAACCCCTCTGGATAATCAACACCTTCTGGTAAAGTCATTTTCAAATGCCCTTGTTTAAACCTTAAGATATCTCTTAGTGAATACATTTTAAAATCCAGTAATTCGCATTTGGTGACCATATCAAGATTTTTTTTGCGTTCATCTTCGGACATTGAATTAAATTGTAGAGCAATTTGATTTCTTGTTTGAGTAATGCTTAACCCCATTTTTATAATTTCATCATCAGATAAATCTTTTACGGAATTATAATCAACTATCCAATCAAGTCCTTTAAAAAATGCAATTTCACTGTTATCTTCAAATTTTTCAAATTCATATCTATTACTATCATCAATTATTACTATACCATTTCCAAAAACTTTTACAAATATCGAAGCAGGAATCGAGAAACCTGTATGAGTTAAATAAGCGATATCATTTTTCTGGACATAGACTGCGTTTTCTGTTATGATTTTCACGTTAAAAACCTCCCTTGGCTGTTTATTATAGCATTAAAACTGAGATTTTCAACAAAATATGTAATATTTTAATTTTGTGTTATACTATGGTTAGTTAATCGTGTATTATTAACTATTATATAACCAAAAATTTGTCATACTGCTTTCCTTAGGATACCAGTAACATTTTTCTTCGAATTTTTTCGAATATTGATATAAAAGGGTAATTTTCTAGGTAATTTTGATATACGGCTCAAATGTCTAGGGGATTAATGACTTTATGAAAGACAAAATATAGAGGTGTAGAAAATATGAAAATAACAAGAGAGAAGGATTATTTAGGTTTTTATGAACTAAAAATGATAAAAGGTCCTATAGCCTTAACGATTTCCTTTGGAGGAAATGGTGATTTATATTGGAATTTGATAAATACGGAGAATTTTGATAGTCAGGATGAATGTTTTATCATAGATAAGGAAGATGGAACTATATATGATTTATTTCAAAAGTTATATTTTAGATTATCCAATCATCAAATATTTCAAGTAAATGAAAGAGAAGAAACTTTCGAATCATTAAAAACACTTCATGAGCGAAACCAGGAATATAACGAAGAGTTAGTAGAACATCCTTATTTCCAAGATCTTTGTAATGGAAAATACGTGGAATGGCATAGTGATAACGAACCTTTTGAAACGGGTAATAGATTGATTATGTCATTAGATCCTATAGTAGGTAAGCTGATTATAAACATAAAAAGAACCAGTCGTAAATATGATTTTCTAAATGTTTGTTTTACACATTCCGGTAGTAGATATAGTCCTTTTGATTTGGCATTTTATGAAAATTATAGGAAATTATGTGAAATGGATTTAGAAACCACTTTACCTAGTGAAAGTATTGGAAACTTTGATGAAAAAACAGGAATAGCAGTAAAAGAATTAAAACGCAATAATAAATCAAAATAGAAAAAGTGGAAATCTTGCAATAAATACAAGTTTGTGGTACAATTCGTTCATCGGCAATGACTAGGAAGAGTAATTTTATAATTTATTGTAGAGAGTTATCGTTTGGTGAAAGATAGTATAAATTAAAAATGAAAGACACCTATGAGCTACTTATTTGAAATAATAGTAGAATAAGTCGGATGTAAACCGTTATATTACTAGAGTGATTATATTTAAATTCTATTTATATATAATAAATTGGGTGGTACCGCGGATTATAACAGTTATTCGTCCCTTTGTGGATAATATAACTGTTTTTTATTATATATTTGATAGGAGGAAAAGAATGAAAAAAGTATATTTTAAAAACTTAGGTGAATACTTTGGGCAAGAAATTACGATTGAAGGTTTTGTTGACAGTATTCGGGATTTACAATATGTTCAATTTTTGGTAGTTAGAGATACTACGGGTAAAGTTCAAGTAACAATTGAAAAAAATACAAATAATTGTAAACTAAATGAAATTGTTTCCAATTTAACTTGTGAAAGTACAGTAAAAATTGTTGGAACATTATTAAAAAATGAAAAAGTAAAACTTAAGGGAATGGAGTTAATCCCAAGTAATATTGTTGTAACTAGTAAATGTTTAGAGGAATTGCCTTTAAACTATAAAGATAGCAAGTCCGCACTATTGGATACTAGATTAAACTATCGATTTTTAGATTTAAGAAGCGAAAAAAATCTTCTTATGTTTAAAGTACAGACATGTCTTATGAATGCCATGAGAGAATTTGTTGTAAATAATAATTTTATTGAAATCCACACCCCTAAAATTATTAGTGCAGCAAGTGAATCGGGATCTGATGTATTTGAAGTACAATATTTTGATAAAAAGGCATATTTAGCGCAAAGTCCACAATTTTATAAGCAAATGGCGATGTGTAGTGGATTTGAACGCGTGTTTGAAGTAGCCCCTGCATTTAGAGCAGAAAATTCAAATTCTTATAGACATACCACTGATTTTACATCCTTTGATATTGAGATGAGTTATATGGAATCTTTAGAAGAATTAATGGACTTTGAAGAAAACCTTTTTATTGCTGGTTTATCGGCAGTAAAAGAAAAATACGGAGAACACATTAAGGAATTATTTCATGTTGATGTCATTATACCAACAAAGCCATTTCCTAGAATTCGATTAGAAGAATTATATAATGTATTGGAAAAAGAATATGGATTTAAAATGAACTATGAAGATGTTGGAGATATGAATGCAGAATCGGAAAAGTTAGCATCCAAATATATTAAAGAAAAATATGGACATGAATTTGTATTTATAACAGATTTTAGTGCTAAAAAAAGAGCCTTTTATCATAAGAGAGAAAATGGAATACCACAAGGAGCAGACCTTATTTGGAAAGGTTGCGAAACAACTACTTTAGCACTCCGAGAACATAGATATGAAATCCTATGTGAACAAGCAAAAGAAAAAGGCTTATCTGAGGATGTTAAATTTTATTTAGAATTCTTTAAATATGGTTGCCCACCTCATGGAGGCTTTGCTTTAGGTGTAGATAGAATAACAATGTTACTTCTTGAAACAGGATCTCTCAAAGAAACAATGTTCCTATTTAGAGGTCCAAGTAGAATAGAACCATAAGGGATATCATTCTTGTTATGCTATACTTATATTAGCTGATAATTTATTACTAATGATTTCTGTTGCCTAAAGTATTGTCGTACATTTCCTTGAAACTAAAACTTCAACGTATCAGATGGATAGTATACTTGAAAAAATATAAGTAAAAATAAAGTTACACGTGGTAAGAAATTATGGAAATTTCGAAGAATGTATTTGAGCCCCTATGGATATCAAGATTGATTTTGACAAATGAAGGAAAGTATGATAGAATGCTAATCGAGAGGGAGATTTTTATGTTAAATAACCAAATGAAGAAGTCTTTAAAGAAGAACAAGAAATCAATAATTACTATTGGTTGTTTTAGCGTATCTTCCAAATAGATTTTATCGAAATTTATTTATATTAAAAGATAAGTGACTTAGGACAATCAACGTGTTTTAAGTCACTTTTTATTTGAAAGGAATGAGAAAAATGAATTGGGCAAAAGAAGTTGCTTTAAAAATTATTGAGGAAAGACCAAATGAAGAAGTCTATACTGTCGCTAGTGGCGTAAGTCCAAGTGGATTTGTCCATATTGGAAATTTTAGGGAAATTGCTACCCCATATCTAGTTGCCAAAGAATTAAAAAAATTAGGAAAAAAAGTAAGATATATTTTATCTTTTGATGAGTTTGATAGATTTAGGAAAGTACCTGGTAATATTGATTCAAGTTATGATAAATATATCGGAATGCCATATACGGAAATACCTAGTCCTTTTACGAAAAATGAGTCTTATGCTTCCTATATGGAAAATAGGTTTTTGGGTGAATTAAAAGCAATGGATGTGGAAGTGGAATGCATTTACCAAGCAAAAGAATATCAAAGCGGAAGATATAATGAATATATTAAAGTGGCAATGGATAATAGAGATAAAATATTTCAAATTATTGATGATTTTAGAACCCAAGATTCTACGGAAGAGGAAAGAAGAAATTATTATCCTATTAGTATTTACTGTCCTCAGTGTAGGAAAGATTCCACTAAAATATTAAGTTATGATTCTAATACTGGTGAGGTCGAATATTCTTGTGCTTGTGGTCATACTGATAAACTCGATATCCATAATGCTACTAATATAAAATTGCAATGGAAAGTGGATTGGCCAATGAGGTGGATGATTGAACAAGTTACCTTTGAATCGGGTGGAATAGATCATTCTGCAGCGAATGGTAGTAAAGCAGTATCGGAAAGAGTTGCTAGAGAAATATTCCATTATGAGCCTCCAGTATATATTCCTTACAATTTTATTGGGATAAAAGGTGGGGGAGCTAAAATGTCCTCTTCAACAGGAAATGTTCTTACTATTACGGACTTATTAAAAGTATATGATAAAAATATTATCTGGTGGTTTTATGCAAGATTTGATAATATGCATGCCTTTGATATAGCGCTTGATAATGATGTTATTAGATATTATAGTGAATTTGATAGATGGGTAAAACTATATTTTAATGGTAATATTGATGATAAAAATAGAAGTATTTTAGATTTAACAAATGTAACAGAAGAATACTTAAACAATCCTAATTTTAGTTATTTAGTTACCTTCCTTCCCATTGTTAATTTTGATATTGATTTATTAAAAGAGTTATTAAGCAAGGAAGAAATTGATGTTAATACGAAAGAATTTCAACAAAGATTAGAATTGGCAACAAATTGGGTAAATAATTATGGCGCTGACTATCAAGTTAATCTTTTAACAGAAAGAAATAATCAATATTATGAATCGTTAAATATTTTAGAAAAAGAGTGGTTAAATGCCACAAAACAATTGTTAAATCAAACTTATAACACCACAAGCGACCTACAAGCAGCACTATACGATGTTGTAAAAGATGGTATTTTAGTTGATAAAGAGTTAAAACAAGCTCAAAAAAGATATTTCCAAATTTTATATAATATGCTGTTAGGTTCAGACCAGGGGCCAAAATTAGGATTATTCTTAATGGCAATCGATAGAGAAAAACTGAAAGCATTATTATAAAAAGAAGAGAAAAAGAGTTATAATAATATTAGTAATAGGAAAGCATTGCTTAGAAAGGTGTAAATGATAGTTGATTTTATCCTATAAAGATTAACTAGTCTTTTGAATTTATGTTATTATGATATTGGAGGTATATTATGGCGTTTAGTATTTTAAGCAAGAGATTACTAGAGGATGAGAATATTCATAAAATTGTAAACAGTGTTTTAACTAAACCAGTTTTTAGCATGAATATACTAGCAAATTGGTTCTGGGTAAAGACGAATGGACTAGGAACATTCCCTTTTATAATTTTGCAGGATTATGATTCTTTTGACAAAAAAGGTATTGTTTACGTGGACCGTTTAACCTCATATAGAATCGAATGGTCGGAGGGAAAATGTGAAGTTTTACCAATTATTAATTTTGCAGAAATTAGGGATAACAGCCAAGTTATTTCTGAGGATGAAGATACCCTTACCATTCAATATGGTAGAGGCTTAACCAATGGAAGATTCGTTTCTAAGGATACACTAGAATTAGTCAATCAGGCTTCCAAAATGGGAAAACTAGAGGAAAGTGGTCGCAAAATAACAATATTTTTGGCTGAGGATGGGACCAAAACACAACTACGAGTATTTCAAGACGAAGTGAATTGGAGAGAATATGTCTTTATGACTCGAAAAAGTGATGGTTCTTTTGACGATAGTTTTAATCCTGAAGCGACTTTTGTAGGAGAAGTCGCACCACTTACATGGATAGTGGATAAAAAAAGTGGGATTGCTATTTGTGAAAATAGATTATTCTTAGTGGATGCTTTCCATTGTTCGTATAGTCAATCAGCATTAGCAAGTTTTCTAGCAAGCGATGAGTTTATGAAAGAATTGGGGGTACAACCACAAAAGAAACAAGAAAAAAAGAAAGCATTTACAAATCCTTTTGGTGATAAAAAAGAAAAACTTACACTTGAACAGAAAATAAGAAGAATTTTGATAGGGGGAACTAGAATACCTTATCTAGTTGGACATCCGGGAATCGGTAAAACGCAAATTGCGAAAAGCATTAATCCAAACTGTTTATCATTTAATATGTCGACGTTTACTCCGGATGCATTTACTGGTAAGACCAGTATTATTCCAGGCGATAAAATAATTACTCAGGATGGAAATAGGACTGTTGAGCACAATGAAAAAGGAAGAACAGCAACGGCAGAACCAGAATGGTATACGAAATTGCTGGAAATGTCTAATAGATGCCGTGAAAGTCATGAAAGATGCGTTCTACTATTAGATGAGTTTGATAAACTAACGCCTAATATGCAAGTTTTTATTAATGGTATTGTAGATAATCCTAGAACCATTGCGGGCTGGGAGATTCCTGATAATGTGGATATTATCTTAGCTGGGAATACGGAAGAATATTCAGATGCTGCTTTTAGTATTTCTGGGGAAGTAGCAAGTAGATTAACAAGAGTTGACGTTTCTGCAGAAGCAATTGACTGGTTAAAATGGGCTTCAAAGCATAACATTGACCCTATTGTAAGAGCATACCTTCATAGTTTCCCCAATAAAATTATTCAAGATGTAAAAGATGCCGATGGCGCTTATGATTATGCACTTAGTTTAACGCCAAGAAGTTGGGATCAAAAAATTAGTGAAGAGTTAAAAGGATCTCGTATCACTCATTCTTTTCCATATTTACAACCGTATATGGATGAAAAAAATAGAGAAGAATTTGAAGAGTTCATTTCCATGTATTTTGAATTAGGTGTTGAAGAGATTTTAAAAGGTAATATTTCTGATGCATTTCTTGGCGATTTTGCTCATGTTCAAATGATTATTAATTGTTTAATTGCAACCGCAACTACTGAAGAAGAAATCGTCAATGCCATGAAGTTTATTAAGCGAAATAATTTAAGTGAATATGAAAGCCTTTTTGAACATAACTGGCAAAGAATTAATGATACAGATGAAGATATTTTAAGATTTAGGTTAGCAAAAAATAGTTTAAGTGAGGTGGAATTAATTCATGCAAACGAGAAATAAAGACCGTTATTTTCATTTTATTTTTGAAAGCAATAATCCAGTATATTTAAAAGAAACCAAAATGCTAGATATTGTTAAAGATTATCCATGCTTTGAAATAAATAGTGATAATCAAATGTCTTTTAAGGAATCTTTACAAAAGTTTATAAGTGATAATGCTGATTCTACCAAAAACTTTATCATTATTGATACGAATAATATGGATGTAGATAGTCAAAAAGTGTTATCTTATATGGTAAAAGATAAATCGTATCAAACTTTATCTTTACCAGAAAACTGTAAGATAATTGTAGTTGGAAATAAAGATAATATGAGTAGAGAACTATGGGGTCTTTTGGTGATTGTTGATGTTTAATATAAATTCCGTAATAGAGAGAACTTTAATTTATTTTCCTATTTTTAAACTTTTAATAAATAATATCCACTTCGCTCAAAATAATAATGAGCAAACAGCTTGTACCAACGGGGATACCATATATTATAATTCTTCTTTTTTGCAAACTTTAACGAAAGATGAACAAGTCTTTATTTTAGCCCACGAACTAATGCATATTACTTTAAAACATCTTTCTAGATTAGAAAATAGGAATATGGAAATATGGAATTACGCAACGGATGCAATCATCAATCAACTTTTAAAACAAAATGGGCTTCCGTTAGTAGAAGGGGTTGTTGACTGTCCAGATGCCTTATCCTACAGTGCAGAGGAATATTATGACATAATAGCAAATAGGTCAGATTGTGAAGAATTAATGAAAAAGTATCGTCAGAGTGTTCGAGAGCATGTCGTAGCTACTCATGAACATTGGAGCGAAGAATCTAAAGAAGATTTAGCGGGATATTTGCCAGATATTGCTGAACAAGAGGTAACAGAGATAAATAAAGAAATGATTCATGATGAGAATCAAGCTTATAAAAAACATACGAAAGAAAGTGAATCTACATCTACTAGTTTAGGCAGTGTAGGAGATGCTTCCTCCGTTATCGATTGGAAGAGTTTTTTACAAAGAAAAAAGAGAAAAATTACGGCTGCTGATTATAATTTGCATCATGGATACTTTGATGAAGACGGATTTTATAAATATCCTTATGAAGTAATTCGTACCGCTAACATTGAAATATTGATAGATACTAGTTATAGTGTGGATGATGACCTTGTAAAAGCGTTTTTACAAGAATGCAAAAATATTTTTGGCGAGTATGAAATAAAAGTGGGATGCTTTGATACCAAATTTTATGGTTTTCAAAAAATTACCAATAAAAAAGATTTAGATAATTTTGTAATTTCTGGAAGAGGTGGAACAGATTTTTCTGTTGCTGTTAATTCCTTTAGTAAAAAATCTCCAGTGAAAATCATTTTTACGGATGGTTATGCTGATATGCCAAAAGGTAGTAGTGACGTGATATGGGTAGTTTATGGATTGGCAAAAATTAATCCACCAGGAGGAATCGTATTCTATGTTGATCCAGATAGTTTGACATTAAAAGGGAAAACGAAATAGAAAAAAAGGAACTAGGTTCCTTTTTTCTATTTCGTATGAGAATAGGTATGAATTTTAACCGTGAAAAGTGGTAAGAAGGATTGCTATTTTTTTCCTTTTTTGCTTAAATATATTTAGAGATAATTTTTCAAAGGGTGGCATTATGGAGTATAAAAAATTTGCGCAATATTATGATCAATTTTACAAAAATAAAAATTATGTTGGCGAGGTTCAATTTTTATTAAACTTCATTACTAAGAAAGATAAGGTACTAGATGTTGGTTGTGGCACGGGCATTCATGCTTCTTTATTAGAAAAAAATGGTATTGCTGTAGATGGGGTAGATATGAATTTGGAAATGTTAAATGTTGCCAAGACTCGTTTACATTCTAAACTTTATCTACAAGATATTCTAGATTTAGATATCCCTAAAAAATATGATGTTATTATTTCGATGTTTGCGGTTATCAATCATCTAAAAGATACATTAGAATTAGAACAATGTTTTAGAAATTTAAAGGACATATTAACGGATCAAGGCAAAATCATCATTGACTTACATAATCCTCAAAAATCAGGTAAAAAAACAGATACTTTTGATAATATGTCTAGAACCATGGAGTGGCATTATGATAAAAATACTAAAATAGAGGAGAGTAAAATTACATTTTCTATTGCTGACACCCAATATATTGATCATCATACTTTCAGAATTTTTACGATAGAAGAAGTAAAACAATGTTGTCAAAATGTGGGATTATACGTCAAAGAAGTATATGAAAATTATGATGTTGATAAGTGTGGAACAGCTTCTTCTAAAAATCTACAATTTGTTATCATGAAAGAAGTTTTTAAGGAAATGGATTAAGAGATAGTAAGATATCTCTTTTTTGTAGAAACCTATGATATAATAGGAAATAGTAAAATGAAAGAGAAATTTTAGGAGTATTCATATGGATAAAGTATTAGTTTTATTTTCAGGTGGAAAGGATTCCATGCTAAGTACTATGTTATTATTAGAACAAGGTTATCAAGTTGTTTTAGTCCATTACAGTCATGCCTTAGAAATTGGTTCTAATCATGTAAAAACGGGCTTTCAAAGACTGGTAAAAAAGTATGGCGGTGATAAAGTAGAATACCTAGGAGTAAAGAAAATAGATGGTATTTTTCGGGAATTTATTTGTGATTTGTACAATTGGAAAATGGATGAAATAGTGAAAAAATATGGTAATATTTCCATCTCTCAGTTGAATTGCTTATCGTGTAGATTATCTATGTATGTCGAAACTATTCTGTTATGTAGAAAGCTTGGTATTTCTTATGTCGCAGATGGAGCGAGAAACAGTCAATTATTTGCGATAGAACAGAATAAAATGTTAGCGTTATTTACAGAATTATTTAAAAAATATCATATTGAATTTTTGCTCCCTGTCAAAGATTTACAAGATGATTTTCAATTAAAAAATGAGTTTCTAGTGCGAGGGATGATTCCTAAAGTAAATGAATCACAATGCCTAATGGGAATGCCATTAAAACAGAATTCACTAGATGAAGAAACCATAAATACGGCTATTCATATTTATCGAGAATTATTCTTACCAAAGATAGATCAACTTATCGAAAGATATCAAAATACTCTGTTAGGAGATTGCTACCTATGATAGATAATAGAAGTAAATGTTTTGCCTTTGTGCCGTTTTGTTTACTTGCCCAAGCATACCAGGCTCAGGGAATTGTCAAATATGAATGGAAAAGCTCTATTAAACCTTTTCTGCAATTATTAATGGATAATGATATTAATATTATTCAAATGCCCTGTATAGAGGCTACTTATCATCAACAATTAGTTCGCAAGCCGATGGGGTTAAAGAAATATGATACTGAAGAATTTAATAATCACTGCGAGATACTTGCTGAAAGTGTTGCCAAGGAAATCAAACAATTATTGGATTCTCAATATCAAGTAATTGCTATTTTAGGTATCGAGCAATCTCCTTCTTGTTGCGTTAATTATATTTATACGAATCACGGCAATGAACATAGAAAGGGATTGTTTATGGAAAAATTGGATAAAAAAATTCAAGAATATCATATTCCCATTATTGGTATTAACCGCAAGTATATAACAAAATCATTAAATCAATTACAAAGTGTTATTGAATTACAAAAAGAAAAATTAGAAAGGGAGAAGAATGATGATTAAAATAATAGAACACATACCGACTGCTGAAGAATATAATAAAGTATCTCTTAATGTAGGTTGGGGAGTTCGCCCTGATGAGATAGTTACTTTAGCTCTTCAAAATACACTGATTTCAGTCTGTGCCTATGATGATGGAGAATTAGTAGGTTATGGTAGAATTATCGGAGATGGAGCTACTTTCTTATATGTTCAGGATGTGATGGTAAAAAAGGAATACCAATCTCAAAAAATAGGAACGGGGATTATAAAAAAATTATTAGAATGCATGGAAAAGTATTGGAAAATAAATCCTTCTATCCGTCTATATTTAGGGGCTGCTTTAGGAAAAGAAGACTTTTATAAACTGTTTGGATTTGTGGTGAGAGAAGAAGCTGGTTTAGGTCCCGGAATGATCTACCGAAAAAAATAAAATTTTTGTCAATAAAAATGCTAAATTGCAAGGGAAATTATTGAATATCTGCCACTAATTATGATATGATAGAATCAGCTAGGAGAGAGGAGTTGTCATATGAAAAAAGTGTTAAATATCATACTAGCTTTTAGTTTGATGTTTCAATTGTTCGCACCATCCGCACTTGCTTTAAGTGATACGCTTACAAGTGAAACAGAACTAAACAATTCTAGTGTTTTGGATGAAGACTACAACTACCAAAATATAGTAAATACAAAAGAGACGATTCCAGAAACAGTAGAACTTGATGGGGACAAAAATGAACTCAACGTTCCAGAAAGTTATAGTATTAATGACTATGTTCCGACTGGAAATTTAGAAGTTGATATTCAATTTGTGCTTCCTATTCAAAATGTTGAAAATCCTAACATGGGAATGATTCTAAAGGATAATAATGGACATCAAAATAAAATTGATTTTAATGGTGTTACTACCATGGATCATACGCTTCATTATACTTTAGGAGCCCAAATGGGTACAGTTGCTATCCGTAAAATGGATCAAACGGGTAGTGTGATGAATGGAATAGGGGAAGAATTTGTAAAATACTATTCTGTCACTATTTATCATTTACAAAAAGGAACTTACAGTATAGAACTTTATGGGGATGGATATAAGACCTATACAGTAGAGAATATTACTCTTGACGATTTTGGAAAACGTGTAACAATCACAAATGAAAAAGGTTCTTTTGAAGTAGGAGACGTCAATGGAGATTCTAAAGTAGATACGAAAGATTTAGAATCACTAGAGTCTGCAATGGGAACCACGGAAGAAGACGTGATTCGTACACATGATTTAAATCGTGATAAAAAAGTAGATATTATAGATGTTGCTATGTTATCTTCTTGTTTAAATGGAGATAGCACACAATCCAAAGTAGTATCTACGAATCCTATTTTTGATGCAAAGGATATTACATTAGAAGGAAATATTGAAGGAAATGTAGAAGATTTGTTCCAAGAAGGTGGAAATGTAACTTTAAAGCCAACAGATGAATCAAAACCAATTTCCGAAGAAAATCCAGCGGTTATTTCCCTCGATATGAAAGAGCCTGTAAAGATGGAGCAAATCCGTTTAGATACAGGAATAACCCATACTTTAGAAGAAGTATATGTAGATGTAGAAGATGAGGATGGCAATGTAGAGACATACCATGCGACTTCTAATACCTTAGAGACTGTTCATTACTTCACAGATAAAGCTAGTGCCGATACTATTGTTGTCGATTTAAAAGGGCAAGTAGCCGTTAAAAAAGTAACGATTCGTGTTACCGCTGCTAAAGGAAATAGTTTAGCAGATATTACCGAAGTGGAATTCTTAAACAATGTATATGATGAGGTACCAGCTCCTGTTATTTCTATTGTGAAAAATATTAAAGTAAAAATTGGTTCAGAAGAAGCAACGATTAATTGGGACAATATGGCCAATGTAACAGGATATGAAGTATTAGTAGAAGAGTTAGAGAAAAATACTGCTACAGAAGAAAATCAAGTAGTGGATAGTACCATCTATCAGACTACTTATAATACTTACGATGTTGCTGATCTTGAAAATTATACTCCTTATCAAGTAAAAGTACGTGGTGTTAATGGAGATTGGAAAGGAGCATGGAGTGATGCCACTTCCTTTTCTCCAGAACCAACTAGATTACCACCAAAGCCAGATATGGTAAATTTAAAACCAGCTGCATCTGGTATCGATATCAGTTATAAAGATATGGACGATACCAAATATTATAAAATTTTCTATCGTAAGGTAGGGGAATCTAAATATCAAATGATTGATAAGGTATTTGGAACTTCTTATAAATTACGTGGACTTGAAGAGGGCGTTACTTATGAAGTATACGTAGTGGGAGTAAACCACTTAGGAGAAGGTGCTCCTTCTGATCTTGCAACGTCTAATACTTTAGTAAATGATTTACCAGATGTAACAAAACATAGTTTAATTAATACTTCTAATGGTGTTGGTGAAGTAACGAATCATATTGTCAAAGTAGAGTATAAACAAAATCAATATAAATCTTCTGAGTTTGCTCTTGTTGATAATGATAAGAATACGTTCTGGCAACATGATTCTTGGGATACAGGAGGATTTAACAGTAATAATCCAATTGGACCAACATTCACTTTTGATAAAGAATATAAGATTGATCATATTTTTGTAGTACCTACAGTAGATACCTCTGCTATGACGTATGTTTCTATTGTTTACGATGATCATGGTACTAGTAAGAAAATTGGTGGTGGGTATTCTCTTACTACAAGAAAATTAACGAGTCCAAATGGTCAAATTTATTTCAGAATTGATTTCGAACCAATTACTACTAGTAAAATTCAATTAAGTTTAGCAAATGCAACCGCTAACGGAAATATTTCCATGCGTGAAGTTAAATTTTACCAATATCATCCATTGGAAGATAAAGTCGGAGATTTATTCCAAGATGATTTACGAGTAGAATTAAAAGAAGGTATTCAAGAAGAAGATATCGCTGCTTTAGAAGTAGAAGCAAATACGATTGATGAAGCAAGTGGTGAATATCATCCAAATAGACAATCTATTTTGAGCGATTTAAATTATGCTAGACAAATCTTAAATGATACCGCTATTCAGGATACGATTATTGTAGATCAAAACATTTCTACATCTCGCAATAATCATTTAGGATTTTCAAGCCTAAGTGATTTACAACCATTAGGAGTGGTAGCACGTCCTGGAGAGCAGATTACTGTTTATGTGGGAACTACCGGAAATGTGATACCACAATTAGTTTTCACTCAATATTATGCCGAAGCAGGAACATGGAAACAAACTGTTACCAATTTGAAAAAAGGTAGAAATGTAATTGATGTTCCAAAAATTGGAAATATGGCAACAGAGCGCGGTGGTTCTGTATATGTACGTTATCCAAATAAGACGGCTGGCAAAGATGATATCAAAGTACGTGTCAGTGGAGGAACTAGAATTCCTGTTTTAGATATTCATACTATGACTGATGAGGTAGAAATTCGAAAAGCTATTCAAAGTTATATTGTATCTTTAAGAGATTATGTTGCTGCTTTACCAGGAGAATATGAGAAACAAGGTCTTGAATTTAACAAAAATACAAGTGTATTAAATTCAACAGAGATTGTTACTAAGAATGGTTTATTCTCTATGGCTGCTACGGCTGCCTATGATGGTATTAAAGCAGAGTTATCTAATCCAAATGATCAAGTTACTAGATTATATGATTCTTTACAGGCTTTCGAAGAGATGATGGGAATTTTCTATCGTCATAAAGGATTGTCTGAAACCCCAGAAGATCCTATTGATCAAACACCAGCATCTCGTATTAATATCCGTTTAATGAGAATGTTTGATGGAGCGTTCATGTATGCTAGTGGAGATCATATCGGTATTGAATATGGATCTTTAAATGGATTAGTTCAGGGAAAACCAAATCAAATTGTAAATGGACAAATGACTACAACAGGATATTTTGGATGGGGCATAAGCCATGAAATTGGTCATCAAATTAACCAAGGTAGTTTGGCTCATGCTGAAGTAACTAACAATGTATTCGCATTACTTGCTCAAACAAGTGATGATGTATCAAAGGCAAGAATTGAAGATAAGTTTGATAAGATTTATCAAAAAGTAACTTCTGGTACTATTGGTAAGGGATCTGATGTATTTGTAACTCTTGCTATGTACTGGCAATTACATATTGCATATGATGAAAATAAGACTTTTAGTGATACTGATTCTATTTTTGCTAGAATCAATAAAATTAGTAGAAGATCAAACTTAAGTGGCTATACGAAAGATGAATTACTTGCTATTTATGCTAGTGAAGCTGCAGGTAAAGACTTGACCTCATTCTTTGAACATTGGGGACTTGTCATTGGTGAAGATGCTAAGAGACATATTGCTAGCCTCGAATTAGAAGAAGAATCAAGACCAATATGGTATTTAAATGTTGAAGCTAGACGTTATAAATTAGCAAAGAAAGCACCAGTTTCTGAAAGTACTACTGTTAGTGCAACTCTTAAGAGTGTTGATACTAAAAATAAACGTTATACATTAGATTTTAAAGTATCTGGTGAAAGAGATGCTATTATGGGATATGAAATTAAACGTAATGGCGTTCCAATTATGTTTACGACAGAGGATACTTTCACAGATATTATTGGTTCTTTAAATAACCGTGCTGTTACTTATGAAGTAACTGCTTATGATTATTACTTAAATCCAACGAATACTTACAAGTTGGATGAGGTAAAAGTTGCTCATGATGGAAGTGTTGCGAAGGATAACTTCGATATTTCTTCTAACTTTAAACAAACTGGCGAGGCTATCGATCATGAAGATCCAGACATGGATTTTGAAGTTCTTGCGGTTAATAACCTTATTGATGATGATGAAGAAACATTCTTCCAAGGAGTAGAAAGAGTATCTAACGATAAAGAGTATCCATATGTTGTTATTAACATGAATAGCAAAATGGATATCGTTGGTATTAAATATCAAGCAATTGCTCAAGATGAAAATACAATCCAAGAATATGAAATATATGTTAGTCAAACGGGAGAAGATAATAGTTGGACTCTTGCTAAAACAGGCAGTTTCGATTTGACAGATGAAAATCATTATACGAATATTGTTTACTTCGATAAAGAAGGAACAACTGGTGGAAATCAGTTATGGACTTATAGTGATGTTTCTTATGTAAAGATAGTGGCTGTTGGAAATGCTGGAATTAGTGGAAAAGAACTCGATGTCATTGCTCCTCCAGGAGATAATGTTGAGTTATCAAATAGTACTATTGGTATTTTAGAGTCTGATTACTCTTATATGGTAGATGGAGAAGAAAAAACTTCTGTAATACCAGCTGGTTCTGTTATCTTTAAGGGAGAATATAGAGGAAACCCTGCATTCAATGTTGTTTTACTAGTGGATGCAGAGGATAGTTCTATCCGTTTTGATGGTGTAAACTTCTTATTCGCTTCTCTAAATAGTGATGGTGACGTATATGAGATTGCTAGCGGTGATTGGTTATATGTCGTAACGAAAGAGGAATATGAAAAGATGAGAGAGCATAATATTCGTGCTGAATTATACCGCGTAGATAATGCTCTTACGAACGATGGTGAACGTTTAACTAGTACATCTTTGTCCGTATCTAATTTACCAAATTATAATGAATTACCAAATTTACAAATTGTAGATAGCACGAAGGGAGAATAACATGAAGAAATTAACATTAGCACTTGTTACATTTTTGGCATTTTTTACCGGTATGTTAGTTTCTCATGCTGCTACTTTTACCCGTACAAGTACTGCAAACGGGGAAGTAGAATTAAAAGTGACATTAGAAGATGGTGTAGTGGGGGCTTTTGATACTACCCTTACACTAACAGGGGGAGTAACTTATGAAGGAATAGAGTGGGATAAATCTATTTCTTCTAGTTACCTACTAAGTGCGAATTATGATTCTGCTAAAGGGACACTTCGCATTTATGTAGCAACGGGAGATACTACTAGTAAAGGAACTCTTAAAAATTTAGCAGATAATACTCGTACAATTACTATTGGAAAAATAAAAGTAAAAGCTAGTAAAGATACTGACTATAATGTTACGATGAGCAGTATTCAAGTAGTGGACACTAGTTATCGATCAAATACTCGTACAGTAACAAATACGGATAACAGCCAATTACATTATAAGGTTAGCACATCTAGCCACGATAGTAACACAAATAGTAATACCAATAGTAACACGAACAGTAATATGGGTAGTCACTCTAATAGTAATACAAACAGTAATACAAGTAGCAACAGTAATTCTAATAGTCATACGAATTCTAACGTCAGTAGCAATTCTAACACCAATAAACCTACTAGTAATAGTAATACCAATAGTTCTGGAAATTCTACAGTAAGCAGTTCTAATTCAAACGAAAATGTGGAAACAAATACGAATGTAGATAGTAATACAAATTCTAATACTGGTGTCAATTCTAATACCAATAGTGGGTCAAATATTACTTCTGGTAGTAATTCCCAAACGAATACTTTGTCAAACTCTAGTACAAATACGACTGAAGAAAAACCAAAAGAAGATAAGAAAAGTATTTTACCGTTTGTATTATTAGGTGTTGCTGCGATAGTAGCCGTTGGAACTATTGTAATGGTAGTTCTAAAAAATAGAAAAGAATATTAATATAGAAATAGGAAAAGCATTTTAGAATGCTTTTTCTTTGCCAAAAACTATGATATAATATGGAGACGTTGAAAGGAGTTTTGCATATGCGAGCTAAAAAAATGCAAAGTGCTTTTGAATTATGTCAGTTTTTATTAAGTCATTATCACGATCGATTAGAAGCCGATTTATTGATGACTGTTACTGGAAAAATTGAAGGATGTTTAGATGATAAAAAAATTCAGATTTTGTATCAACCAATGCATTGTAGAGTAACCTTTGGTTGTGAAGTGTTTACAGAAAGTGCCATGGAATGTATTCAAATGTTAACAAAAGCAATGGATGGGGAAATGCCTATTTGTCGTTACAATGTAGAAGAAAACGGGGAGACGGTACTTAAGGTAGAATGGGATAGCATAAATCCTGAGATGCGCATTAGTGGAATTGTAAATGGCAGAGCTTATGGAAATGCTAAGGTTACAAATTTATTCCTTTATGGTAATCGAGTAATAGAAGATTATTTAGAAGGACCAAAGAGTATCAATAATTCTAGAATTATGGGAATTGATTTAGGGAGCATTCAAAATCCAGAGGAAGTTTCCCAATATAGTGAGGTAGATTTATACTTAATGATTGATGCCTTAAGTCATCATATTGCGGATTGTACTCATACTGCGCAAGGTCCAATAAATCCAAGTGATTTAATTGAAGATCAATATGCATATGCTTATTTGATATATCAAACTAGACGATTTGGGGTAGAATTTTCAGAACCTAAGGAAGGTCTTCCTATGGTACCTACACCTAGCTATAAAGCATGGTTTCAATTCTATAATCACCATTTTAAGGAAGAGTTGACAACTGTTGAATGGCAAGAGTTTCAAAGAAGAAGAAAAAATGGAGAAGATGTTTCTATGTTCTTACCTAAAGGTGATTGGCATGAACTAATTCCACAATTCCAAGAGAAGAAAAAAAAGATAGTTCAAAATAAAGATTAATAAAAAGTAGCGAAGATTAAATTTTATGATATAATAGTGAACGTTTGAAAGAATTTTATTGTTTTTTTGACTTACTGCACTACGAAAAAATAGAGTAAGTCATTGAAAAAATACCAGAATTATGGTATCATTGTTGTATATGATAGGAGTGAGAGCATGATAGCAATTCAAACAAATGAACGTATTAGTATATTAAATATGTCAAGTGCCCAATTTTTGCAGGTATTTATGCAACATATGCAAGAACCAGAAGAAGTCAGAATTGCGGCAATTAATAAATTTGCACGTGACAACGAGGTAATGTCTGCTATGAATAATGAGGTTGCCAATATTTTAACAGCCTTGAACATAGAGGGATGCTTTCGTTTAGTGGGAGGACGTTACGAATTAGGAAGTGGCAAAGATTTAACATTCTTTATTTCTGAGGATGGAAAACAATATTCTTGCGAGGAAGCTTATAGATTAGAACAAGACAAGAAGGATAAGCAACAGACAGATACTACATTAACTTCAAGGGTTGAAACAGTATCTGTATCTACACCAAAGCCAGAACCTAAACCAGAAGCACCTAGGTTTTCTGATGCTCAATTATTTGATTTGCTACCTAGCGATCCACAAAAAAAAGAAGATACTCCGGTTGTAGAGACCACGACCACATCAACTCAGGATGCTGAGGCAACATCTGTAGCAAAGCCAGAATCTAAACCAGCGGAACATAGATCTGCGGATGCTCAATTATTTGATTTGTTACCAAAAAAGCCGGAGAAAAAAGAAGATAGCCCAAGTGTTACTCCACAAGAAACTTCTGAAGTAAAACCATCAACACCAAGTCTTGATGAATTTACTAAGCAAGCAATTCGAAAACTAGATACCATGCTATCTGGTTTGACTCATATTTCTTTCTTTCCTCTTGATTTTAGAGAAGGAATTAAAAGATATGTGGAGGAACAAAATGATGAGATTAGAGAAAATACAGTAGAAGTTTTAGAAAAACAAGAGGGATATACTCCTGATCAAATCGATGCTTTAAATCTTGACTTTCCTGTACCAGGTTACTATGGTACTTCTAAAGATTTGACTTCTTGTTTAATTACTTATCCAGTTATGGCGATGATTCATTCTCCAAAAAATACACCAGAACGTTTTAAAGTAGGACGTTTGGTTGGTTCTAGTTTTGTAAGAATGTGTCCAATAGGGTTTACTGAGGATGGTATTTCACAAGGATATGTACAAGTCATTCCTATTACCGAAACGGCTAGACAAAGTGCTGAATTAACAGTAAAGAAAAGATTAGATAGTGAGGGTATTAGAGCAAGAGATTTAGAGCCAAGCGAACTTTATGAATACTATGTAGAAGCTTTATCAAAAGTGTATAGTTCTGGATCTAAAGATTTTAAAAATGCTTCTTTATCTAAAGATGTGGTAAAGACTATTTGTGCTAGTAAGAAAATAGATGAGTTTGATGCTAGTCAACTGATACCAGTAGATGTTATGTGTTTTGATGCAAGACCAGTTGCAGGTAAAAAACCATTATCTCTTCAAACGACTGTTGGGGAAATTATAGAACATGGGCAAGTTCGTACACAGGTAACTTCTGCAACCGCTACCATGGAGTCAAAACCAAAGAAAGAACAGGAAGAAGCATCAACTGTACAAGTAGAAAGAACTTCTTCTGAAGAGGTTCGTACCCAAGAAACGGGTGTACCTGCTACTGAGGCAGAAAAACCGAAAAAGGTTCCAGAAGCACGAGTATCAAAATCTACTCCAGAGACAGATGAACCAACGGTTACACAATCAGAAACCGTAGAAGATGGAAAGAAACAGGATAGAACTTCTCGTTCTAAGCTTCGTATACCACAGATTGGTAAAAAGTTTAAAGGAATTTTCTTACCAGGACAACAAGATTTACCATCTGCCACCATTGGTAGTGTTTCTACAGAAGCAAAACGTCCTCAAGAAGAGCCTGGTATAGGAACTTTGGATACAGATCCAGACGCGTTTGCCAGTCCAGAAGCTAAAGCTTGGTATGATTTATTAGAAGAACTTGGTTCCTTTGGTGACGAGCCAGATCAAGATCAAAAGAAAAAATAGATAGTAGTGTGATGGATTACATGAAAAAATGGATATTGGTTATTATATGTACTTTATTATTAGTGGGTTGCGGAGGTAAAAGTGAAAACAGCAATTCCAATAGCAATCAAAACACAAATACAGATACCAATAATAACACAAATACAAATACGGATACTAATACGAGTAGTAATTCTAATATTACTAATACCAATTCTAATGAAAATGAAGATCCTAATGTAGGAAAGTATACAGTAGAATTTTACATATTTCACTCTTCTACTTGTTCTGTTTGTCAGAGTGAAATAGCATGGTTAAAAAGTATTGAAGGAGATTATCCATACCTTAATATTCATTACTATGAAGTATCAGATAGTAAAAATGCAGAACTTGCTAATAAAGTAAAAGATGCTTTAGGTGTTTCTGAAGAAGATTATAATTATGTTCCTTTTACAGTAATGGGGAATGATTATTTTATTGGATGGGATACTTCGAGAGAGAGAAAATTTATTAGAATGATTAAGGAAAATTCTACAATAAAGTTGTGTGATGTTGTTAAAACCATTCAAAATGGTGGAAATGTCGCAGCATGCATGAAACAAAATGAAGAGGCTTAATGCCTTTTTCTATTAATAGGAAGTGGTAGTACATGAGTCGTTATATTTATGTCATTTTAACGAGGACAATGACTATGCCTGGACGGGCTATTCGAAAAATTACAGGCAATGATTATAGTCATGCTTCTATTTCCTTGGATAAAAATCTCAATGAAATATATTCTTTTGCCAGATTTCACTATCAAAATCCTTTGGTAGGGGGATTTGTCAAAGAAAGTATCAATTCTTTAAGTTTGGGTAAAGAAGGGGATGTGCAAGCTAAAATCTTTTGTATTCCCGTAACACAAAAACAGTATCGCGGAATTGAAAATGATTTAGAATATTTCAAAAGACATGAAGAACGATATATGTACAATTTGTTTGGCTTGCTATTTTTTAAAACAGGTATTCAATTTTCTATTCGTGATTCTTATATCTGCACAGAATTTGTTTCTACACTTCTTCAAAAAAATGGGATAGAAAAGAACAAATTACGTGAAAGAAAAATTAGCCCTGAAATGATGATTAAAATTTTACAAAGATATGAATCTTATGGTGGTAGTTTGCGAGAGTATGTTAGTACATTATGCCATCAAGATGTGGATGAAGATTTTTTTGAAAAAGAAAATATTATTTTCGTTATAGCGAAGGGAATTAAGCAAATTGGCAAATTATTATTTCGCAAAATAACATAAAGGAGAGTTTCCTCTTCTTTTTTGTTTGTTTTTGCATAGAATATAAAAAGTAATAGGAAAACTATTTGCAAATTAAAAAAAAAGAGGTATAATGTTATTGCATTGCCCCATGGCCAAGCGGTAAGGCAGTGGACTCTGACTCCACGATGCGTTAGTTCGAATCTAACTGGGGCAGCCATAAGTAAATTACCTCTTAGGAGGTTTTCTTTATAGAAGGGAAGTGATGATATGAATCTTATTCATTATGTGAAACAATATGGTAAATCTTCTTTTTCAGAAATGGCATTCAATGATATAGATAATGTCATCTTTTCTCAGCTTTCTTATTTGCCACTAGCAGGAATTGTTGGAGGTTTTCATGAAGAGGCTATTACTATCGAAGAAGTTGCTAAGATTTTAATTCGCCATGAAAAGAAAAATCAACTAAACATCAAATCTTATTTTTGTAAAAAAATATATCGTTTGATAAAAGAAATGGCGAAAGCACCTCGTTATCAGCATTTATCATTGAGCAACTATGTACAAGTGATTAATCATGACTGTCAATTTGGTGCACTGTCAATCCAATTACCAGATCATACAATTTATGTTTCTTATGAAGGAACGGATACTACTATTAGTGGTTGGAGAGAAGATGCTTGTATGACTTATCAATACCCTGTTCCAGCTCAAGTTCTTGCTTCCCAATACTTGCGAAAAATATATCGCTTTTTTGGAGATAAAATTAGAGTAGGGGGACATTCTAAGGGTGGAAATATCGCCGTAGCATCGGTATTAGAATCACCATTTTATGTTCAAAGAAAAGTAATTGCTATTTACAATAATGATGGACCAGGTTTTGCAGAATCAATTATTCATTCTAGGAAATATAAAAGAATTCAATCAAAGATTCATAAAATTGTTCCTAGAGAGAGTATTATTGGGATGTTCTTATACTATGGAGAAGATATATCCGTAGTAAAAAGTTCTAGTAAAAGAATTTTTCAACATGATCCCTTCCACTGGTGTATAGAAGGAAATGCTTTTAAAGAAGCTCAGTTGAGTGAATATAGTAAAAAAGTATCTAGTAAGACTAACGCATGGTTGGATAATATAAAGAAGAGAGATTGCCAGAAGTGTATGGAGGATTTATTCCAAGTATTTGATTATGTAGAAGTTTATGATACACACGATTTCTTCTCTATCGGAAAGTCTGTTAAAGTTGTTCAAAATGTGAAAAGTTTAGATGAAGATAGTCGAAAAAACTTATGGGATGCGATTAAAACATTGGTTTAAAATATGGAAGTATTTACTTTCATATTTTTTTTAATTCTGTAAATGATAATAACAAAGAATTTGGTAATCAGGAAAAAAATTCAGAATAACTATTGTCAAAAATAGGCAAATATGATATATTTATATTGTTTCTGTTATGGCGATGTAGCTCAGTTGGCTAGAGCACATGGTTCATACCCATGGTGTCGAGAGTTCGAATCTCCCCGTCGCTACCATTGATAACTAAACTCGTACTTTTCTTAGTACGGGTTTTATTATATAAATTCATAGGATAAGATAAAGATGTTTTTAAAGGAGTTTGTTTTATGAATAGTTTATTAGAGACGAATCTTTATGATGTTAGAGGAAAGGTATTGATTTGTGGGACGTGTTTATCTAAAATGCAACCAAAAGCTTATGAGAAACTAGCGACTAAAATGGATACTGTTCTTACTTTCTGTTTGGAAAAAGAACATATGAATATGGCAATCACGAAAATTTGTGGAATACTATCCACTGG
The DNA here is from genome assembly GCA_947629445.1 of uncultured Bacilli bacterium. Taxonomy (GTDB): domain Bacteria; phylum Bacillota_I; class Bacilli_A; order RF39; family UBA660; genus UBA5578. Next base: position 51,544 of record CANRDU010000001.1, on the reverse strand, counting down.
TAAGGTAACCAGTCTAACTTTTGCCTCTGTAAATCGCTCACCTCATTGTACACAACTACATTATATTAAGCATGAGATTATGAGAGTGATGAATCCGAAAGAGTTACCAAATATTGAAAACGTTATTTTAAAGGATGATAAAGAATATGTCATTGACGATGGGACGATAGAATTATCAAAAGATTTCGTTCAATTATCTACTATAGAGAAAAAGAAAAACAGGAGTTAATTTTATGGGAATATTTTCTGGATAGGGAAAATATTACTTACGAAAAAAAGAAAAAATTGTTATAATTTTAGTAGGTGTTGTTATGAAGGAACGATTAAAACAATCTATTTCTGTTTTAAAAATAGATAGTAACATTGTGGATAAATTAGTCAATAATAATATAAATACTATTGAAGATATTTGGGTGTTGACGAAGAGAGATTTAAAACAGATGGGATTTAAAGATATTGAAATTCATCAAATTTCTATTCACTTAGAACTTTATGGTATTGATTTAGGAAAGAGAATCTGGAAAGCTTAATTCTCTTTTTTTAGAAAGGATATATATGGACGAAAAATATGCTAGATTATTGTTAGAATATTGTTTAGATAGTAAAAATAGCAAATATGTTTATGTGCATTATCAAGAAGAGGTAGAAGAATTTATTCCCTATTTGGAGAAAGAGGCCAAAAGACTTTCTATTCCGCTTGTTTTAGGAAAAGAAAATCCTAGTCAAATACGGGAGGAACTAGACAAGACACCATTAGAACAAATGAAAACCAAGGATATTTTTTCAAGAAAAGAATGGAATAAAGTGGCCGAAGAAGGTGGGGCATTGCTTTTTTTAGAGACAGTTAGCGAGGATGTCTTTTCTTCTGTAGAGAATGAAAAGTTTGAAGAACTCATGAGAATTCGTAGGACAAGTAAGCCTATCTATGACAGAAAATTAATGAATAAAGAACTGTCTTGGTGTATCGCACCGTATCCATCTAAATATTGGGCTCATTTATTATTTCCTACAGAAGAGAATGGTTATGAGAAATTAAAAAATATTTTAGAGCAAGTTTGTCTATTAAAAGAAAATCCTTTATTAGCATGGAAACAAGAATTAAAGCAAGCAAAGGAAAGAGCTACTTATTTAAATAGTTTATCATTAAAGACGTTGCACTATCAAAATAATTTGGGTACTGATTTTACGGTCGAATTACCGTTAGGTTATCAGTTTTCCCATGCGGGAGAGCAAGATGCCTTTGGTGAGAATATTATGGTGAATATGCCTTCTTATGAAGTGTTTACTTCTCCCCATTATTTAAAGACAGAAGGTACGATTTATAGTTCACGTCCACTCTATTATCAGGGAAGAAGAATTCACAATTTTTATTTAGTTTTCAAGAAAGGAAGAGTTGTTGAGTTTCATGCTGAAGAAGGAGAGGACATTCTAAGGGGAATTATTGAAGGGGAGGAAGCAAGTCATTATTTAGGGGAGATTGCTCTTGTAAATGACAATTCTCCTATTTCCAATACCGGTTTGGTTTTTAATACCACTTTGTTAGATGAAAATGCCTCTTGTCATGTGGCACTGGGATCTGGTTTTAGTGAGTCTTTAATAGGGGGAGAAAAAATGACAGAGGAAGAGAGATATCAAAGAGGAATTAACAAGGGAACCACACATGTTGATTTTATGATAGGAACTCCTGATTTGAAAATAGAAGGTATAACATCAAATGGTAAAGTGATCCCTATTTTTGAAAATAGCAATTTCTTTTTTCTGAAAAATGAGAAATAAATCTTGTCAAACGACAATAATAATGTTACAATGGTAATGTCTTTGAGGCATTCCTGGCCTGTTGGTGAAGCGGTTTAACACATTGCCCTCTCAAGGCAACATTCACGGGTCCGAATCCCGTACAGGCTACCAAATTGATCGATACTCGGAATTTCTGAGTTACTGAAAAAGCGACTTGTCAAAAAGTCGTTTTTATGTTACTATGAGTGTACCAAGGAAACTTGCATAAAATAAAAAAAGGAACATTCAATATGCTAGTGTTGAGTGTTGCCAAGAATTGGTTTCACCTAATTCAAAGCAGTTGAGTTGGGTGATTTTTTTATGATAAAAAATTTATACAAAAAGGAGAGATAACATGAGTTTTAATAGAATGATGGCAAATATGATGGCGGGTAGTAGTGCTAAAGTAATTCATGGAGAAGTTATTGGAAATGTTGATCCGTATATGGAATGGATAAAATGGTTGTCATATGTACCAGAATTTCAAAAAGTGAGAATACAGGAATTAAATTCTAAACCAGTAGAAGAGTTGACATTAGAAGAATTAGATGAGATAAGATCCTATAACAGTCAGATTAGAATGTTAGAATTATTTAAAAGATATGGAACAAGCAAAATTTCTCAAGATGAATATATGGAAGTCTATGATTTTATGGTAAATCAATCTATAGATGAATTGATGCTAAGCAAGTTATCTTCAAAAGAACTTAAATATGCTAAAGCCCAAATACAACATTTGAGTCAAATTCCCAGTGAGGAGTTAAGAGAAAAAGTAAGTGAGGAACAAAAAGAAGAGAATTATGCAACCTTATCTATGGTTGACTCTTATATTTTACATATCGTATCAAGAGTTAATTTTGCAAGAAGCATGACAAAGCTTAATAGTGAAATAGAATCTCAACTTAGAAGAAATGATGCTATGGCGCAAAAAAGCTTATATTATGCTGCTAATCCTAATATAACAAAATAAAACACGTAATTAGTTAATGATTTGCTACTAAGATTTTTGATTCAAAAGTGGTTGTGCGTCTTTCTTTAGAGTATCATTAGATATTTCTTCTAACTGGATAGGTTAGAGATAAAGAAGTCTGAACAAGTTGCTTTTTTGTCAAGAAATGTAATGCCGCTGCTTGATAATTGCTTTTTTCTAGAATTTGCGATATACTAATCGTAGTAGGATGGTAGGATGGGAGGAAGCAAGATGAATGAGAAAGCGATCTTACTACAAAAATACATTGAAGAATATTTACGTGGAAAGGGAAAACCCACTGTAAATGATCTTTTGTCTTTAGAACATCAACATGAAGAATTGGGAGTAATTACACCAATTCATAAGGTGATGATTCAACAAATTATTCGTGAAAAGTTAAAACAGCAGGGAAAAGATATCGACAACTTAATTCGTGTTAGCCGTAAGGAGAATCAAGAAGGATATAAGGAAGGACAAGTACTTGGGTCTATTAGTGCTTTAGAAGCCGTTTATATTGATTATCTTTTGCGAGAAAAGAAGAAAAAGAAAACAGGATTAGCGAGTTATTTGTGGTAGAAAAAATAGATATAGTCTATTTTTTTTATGCATAAATATTCATGTTCTTTTGGATACGTGATATAATGATAGTGGTGAAAAATATGAATCAAGAACGTTTTTTAGAGTTTAGAAAACAATATCCAAACTTTTTTTTCAAACAATATGAAATAGAAGAATGTGAAGAATATTTTGAACTTAGATATTGGTTTTCTATTCCCCATTTAGCAGACTTTCATCCTAATCTTAAAATATATAAGGAGCAAGTAAAAAATAAGAATCAAGAATATTTAGAATACTTGACTTATCAGATAGGACTAATAGAATTGCTTAGTTACTGGAAATGTACTTGTAGTCCTAATATCTATATAGAATGTGGTTCTCTAACGAAAGAGCAAAAAGATTGGTTTTTGAAGTTATATTATTGGGGACTTGGAGAATTTCGATATGTAAATGGAATTGATTCGGAAATGGAAAATTGGGTAGTTATTCATGCGGAAGAAAAAGAAAGAATAGTTCCCGTCGATTTTCAGGGAACTGGCAATTTAGTAGCGATTGGTGGAGGAAAAGATTCGGCTGTTTCTCTGGAAATTTTAAAGAACGAAGATAACACTTGCTTTATGATTAATCCTAAAGTTCCGGGAATAGAGTGTATGAAAGAGGCTCATTATCATTCTTATCTGAAAGTAGAAAGAAAGATTGACTCTCGTCTATTAGAACTTAATCAGGAAGGATATTTGAATGGACATACTCCTTTTAGCGCACTGGTTGCGTTTGTCTCTTATTTGTGTGCCTATATGACGAATCGAAAATATATTATTTTATCGAATGAGGGAAGTGCGAATGAGGCAACGGTATTGGGAACGAATATTAATCATCAATATTCTAAGACTTATGAATTTGAAGATGATTTTAATCGCTATGCCTCTCAATATTTAAAGGCAGATATTCATTACTTTAGTATGCTTCGTTGTTTAAATGAACTTCAAATAGCTATGTTATTTTCTCATTATAAACAATATCATTCTATCTTTAAAAGTTGTAATGTAGGAAGTAAAGAAGTTCCTTGGCGGTGGTGCTGTAATTGTCCTAAGTGTCTTTTTGTCTTTATTATTTTAAGCCCTTTTTTGAAGTCAGAAGAGTTGATTGAAATTTTTGGAGAAAATTTATATGAAAAGGAATCTTTACTTCCAACTTTCTTAGAATTGTTAGGTTATAAGGATACGAAACCTTTTGAATGTGTTGGTACTTATGAAGAAGTAAGATTTGCTGTTTCTATAGCATTAGAAAAGGGTATGAAAGGCTTTTTATTAGAATATTATCAAAAACATTATCCATTAGAGAAAGAAATCGATTACCGAAAATCCTTTAATGAGGAGCATCATATTCCGGATTTCTATTTAAATTTAGTTAAGGAGGAATTGAAAAAGTATGTATCATAAAATTTTTGAATTCTTTCAAGGTAAGAAAGTTGCTATTTTAGGATTTGGTTTAGAGGGAAAATCTACTTATCATTTTATTAGACGTTATTCCGATATGGATGTAACGATTATCGATAAAAAAAATGTCGTGCTAGATAATTCTGAATTAGAAAAAGATGCTCATGTTACTTGTATTTATGGGGAAGATTATTTAAACCATCTACAAGGCTTTGATATTATTATGAAAAGTCCAGGTGTTATTACCAAGGATATGGATTGTACACCTTATCCTTTTACGTCACAATTAGAATTATTGCTAGAAGTAAATCGTAGTCATGTTATTGGGATTACAGCAACAAAAGGAAAAAGTACTACTTGTACACTCGTGTATCAAGCACTTAAGAAAAATGGGTATGATGCGTATTTATTAGGAAATATAGGGAAACCTATTTTTGAAGAGTTGGAGAACTTTCATGATGATACATGGATTGTGATTGAAATGTCTGCTTTACAGTTAGAATTTGTAAAGTATTCTCCTCATATTGCGGCTATTTTAAATTTGTATCAAGATCACTTGGATCATAGTGGAACAGTCGAGCATTATCACCAAAATAAACTAAATATTTTTAAATATCAAACTGAGAAGGATTATCGTATTTATTGTAAGGATATTGAGCCTTTAAATAGTTATATGAATGATTCTTATAAGGGAATTCCTTATGCTGTTACTTTATCAGAAGATACTCTTCCTCATACGACATCTATTGTCGGAGATGACGTTTATCTAGATGGTAAATGTCTATTCCATAAGAATACGAAAACGAATTTATTAGGAGAACATAATCTTCGCAATATTATGGTAGTTCTTACTATTTCTGAAATCTTAGGACTAGATTTAGAAAAGACCAAAGAAGCTATTATGGAATTTCAACCTTTAGAACACCGTATGGAATATGTGGGAAAGTATCACGATATTCTCTTCTATAATGATGCTATTGCAACTATTCCGATGGCTACTATTTCGGCGTTAGAATCGCTAAAAGAAGTGGATACCTTGATCTTTGGAGGAATGGACCGAGGAATTGATTATCAGGAGTTAATTGATTATCTAAATAGTGGTCATGTTCGTAATTTAATATGTATGCCTACAACTGGTCATAAGATAGGGAAAAAAATTACCAATCGTGAGGTTCAATGTCTTTTTGTAGAGACGCTAGAAGAAGCCGTATTAAAAGCCAAAGAGGTTACGAGACCGAATGCTATTTGTATTTTGAGCCCTGCAGCCTCTAGTTATGAATATTTTAAAAATTTTGAAGAGAAGGGAAAAGCCTACAAAAAATTGGTAAAAGAAAATTAAACCATTTACAAAAAATGGTTAATATGTTAAAATGTAGTTGTATTCATAGAAGAGGGTGATGTGATTTGGACGAAACGAAAGTGTATGAAGCTTCTGAATTTCAAGATGCAATCATTTCACAAGTAATTAAAGAAGTGTCACAAATACTAGAAGAACGAGGATATAACGCAATTAATCAGATTGTCGGATATCTAATGAGTGGAGACCCAGGATATATCTCTAGTCACAAAGAGGCTAGAAGCAAAATAACTAAATTTGAAAGAACTAGAATATTAGAGGTATTAGTAAGAGACTTTTTGGCTAAATGAGATATTTAGGTTTGGATTTAGGAACGAGGACGCTTGGTGTTTCTGTTAGTGATCTAACGAGAACAATTGCTAGTGCGATAACGACTATCCGCTTTGAAGAAGGTAATTATCTTTCTCTGATAGAGCCTTTAAAACAACTGGTAGCGGAATATGGCATTGGTAAGATTGTTTTGGGATTACCTAAAAATATGAATAATAGTATAGGTGATAGAGCACAGACTACCCTAGAATTTAAAGAACTAGTAGAAAATCACTTAGGTATAGAAGTAGTGATGCAGGATGAGAGATTATCGACGGTAGAAGCTACCAATTATCTTTTAGAGGCAGATATGTCTCGGAAAAAGAGAAAAAAGAAAGTAGATGCTTTAGCTGCGAATATCATTTTGCAAGCCTATTTAGATAAGGAAAGAGAGGAAATAAATCATGGAAGAAAAGATGACATTTAAAGTTGTAAATGACGAAGGAAAAGAAGTAGAATGTGAAGTATTATTTACATTTGAATCAGATGAAACAAAGAAAAATTACATTGTTTATACAGATAACACATTGGATGAAGAAGGAAATACAAAAGTATATGCTTCAATTTATAATCCTGATGAGGATGAAACAAAATTATTACCAATCGAAACTGATAAAGAATGGAAGATTATTGAAACAATTCTAGATGAATTGCAAAACGAAATTCAAGGAAATGAATCAGAAGAAGAGTAATCTTACTCTTTTTTGTTGTATGTTGAATGAAGAAACGAATTCTATTAATTATATCAGCTATCATTACATTGTTTCTTATTCTATTTTTAATCAGTTTCTTTTTATATAAAAATGCTTTAAAACCAGTAAGTTCTAGTGAAGAGGAGATTCTTTTTGAAGTGGGAAGTGGTAGTACCTATTTATCGTTAGCCGATGATTTATACGATCAAAAATTAATTCGTTCCAAAGAAGCCTACCAACTTTACATTCGCTTAAATCCACCAGAAGATGGCTTAAAAACTGGAGTTTATAAGATGCGTAAGAATATGAGTGTGGAAGACATTATTGAAGCATTAGGGGAAAAAGCGATGCCTATTGTCAAAATTACGTTCCCAGAGGGTATTTCGATGAGAGAGGTTACCAAAATCATTACAGAGAATACTAACCATACAGAGGAAGAAGTTCTTGCTACTTTGCAAGATCAAGACTACTTAAAGCATGTTATAGATGATTATTGGTTTGTCGATAATTCTATCTTAAATTCAAAACTTTATTATTCTTTAGAGGGATACTTATTCCCAGAAACGTATTATTTTGATAGTCGAGATGTTTCTGTTTCTGCTATTTTCGATGCCATGTTAGACCAAATGGGAAAAAGGTTAGAAGAGGTAAAACCTGTGATAGAAAGCAGTAGTTATTCCATTCATGAAATCTTGACGATGGCTAGTATGGTAGAGTTAGAGGCGATTACAGCAGATGATAGAAAAATGGTATCTGGTATTTTTTACAATCGTCTAAAGAAAAATATGAATTTAGGTAGTGATGTTACTACTTATTATGGAGTAAGACTTGACCTACATGAAAGAGATTTAAAGCAGACAGAGATTGACAATGTCAATGCTTATAATACACGATTAGAAAGTATGAGAGGGCGTTTCCCTATAGGACCAATTTGTATTCCTTCTATGGTATCTATCCGCGCTGCTTTATATCCAACAGAAAGTGAGTACTACTACTTTGCATTCGATAAAAATGGAAAAGCTTATTACAACGTGACGAATGAGGAGCATAATAAAACGGTTTCCGATTTGAAAGAGAAGGGTATATGGGAGAGATTTCCAAGTTAAAAGAATATGCCCAGGAAAATCATGTTCCGATTATGAAGGATGAGGGGATTGCTTTTATCTGCGAGACGATTCGTACGCAATCTATCAAGCGTATTTTAGAAATCGGAACGGCGATTGGGTATTCGGCTATTTCTTTTGCGCAAGCAAGTCCAGATGTTACAGTAACAACCATCGAAAGAGATAATCACATGTATGAAGAAGCTATTCAAAATATTGCTTCGATGCATTTAGAGGACCGGATTACAGTCATTCATGAGGATGCTTTAAATCTTTCATTAACCGGGACTTATGATTTAATATTTATTGATGCAGCAAAAAGTCAGTACATTAAGTTTTTCGAGAAGTATTCTCCACTTTTAGCGGAAGATGGAGTTATTATTACGGATAATCTATCTTTTCATGGGATGGTAGAAGATATTACTCTTACTCATAATCGAAATACTAGACAACTAGTAGGAAAAATTAAACAATATATTGAGTATTTAAAAACAAATTCTCAATTTGAAACGGTTTTCTATTCTCTTGGCGATGGTATTTCGGTTACCAAACGAAAAAAAAGCAGTGAAAAATAATAAGGGCTTCCTTATTATTTTTTGTAATTAGTGTTATAATGATTAAGTAGACTAATTAGAAATTCTTTGATATAATGTTTTAGTTGAAAAAAAGAAAGGAGTTTTATGAGTAAAATTAAGATGTTTGCCCTAGGTGGGTTAAACGAAGTAGGAAAAAATATGTATGTTATTGAAGTAGATAACGACATATTTGTATTTGAAGCGGGTTTAAAATATGCAGACGATAGTTTGCTAGGGATAGATTATATTATTCCGAATTATGATTATTTAATTGAGAATAAAGATAGAATTGTTGGTATTTTTATTACGCATGGGCATGATGAACAGATGGGTGCTCTTGCCGATATTTTAGTCGATTTAGAGGGTGTTTCGGTATATGCTACGAAATTTACCCTAGATATTATTAGACAGGATTTAGAAGAAGAGGGGATTACCAATGCTTCTTTAGTAGAATTAAAACTACATAAGAAAGTATCTTTTGGTAAAAATAGTATTTTCCCAATTCGTGTTTCGCATTCTATTCCCGATTCGGTTATGTATGTTCTTTATACAGAAGATGGAGCGATTGTATTTACAGGAAATTATGTATTTGATCCTTCTATGATGGATGCTTTTAGTTCTGATATTGGAAAAATTGCCTATGTTGGAAAACAAGGAGTATTATGCCTTTTAGGAGAATCTATTTATGCTCCCAAAGCAGGATTTACCTCTCCCAATCACCGTGCTTGTGACATTTTAAGAGAGGTCATTCATAAAAATGATGGTAGAATTTTGATAAACATTATGCAGGCCCAAATTTTCCGTATTCAAGAATTACTAGAAGAAGTAAAAAAGACAGATCGTAATATTGTCATTATGGGTAAGAAATTAGAAAATATTATTTTAAAAGCGATTGATTATCACTACATTACTTTTGATAAAGATCGAATTAAAAGTATTCATCATGTCAAAGATCCTGGTGTTATTGTCATTGTTTCGAATGAACGAGAAGTTCCTTATTCTAATATGAAAAGGATTATTCGTGGATATGATAAATTTGTCACTTTGACTGAAGAAGATACGGTGGTATTTGCTTCCCCAATTTATGATAGTATTGAGGTTACTTCTACGCAAGTATTTGATAGTATTGCGAAAATAGGATGTAATTTAGTGGTACTTTCTAAGAAACAATACCGTTCTCCTCATGCTTCTAAGGAAGATATTATGATGATGGTAAAAATGTTAAATCCAAAATATTATTTTCCAATTATTGGCGAATACCGTGGTCAAGTAGAAAACGCTAATTTAGCGTATCGTCTTGGTATTCCCGAAGAGAATGTTTTCTTACGATTAAATGGTGATATTGTGACTTTAGAAGACGGTAAATATGTCGATAATGGTGAGAAAATGAAAGTAGATGAGATTTTAATCGATGGAAAACAACCGGGCGATGTCGGAGATCTTGTCTTAAAGGATCGGGAACTTTTAGGGGAAAATGGCATTGTCATTGTCACTACTACGTTAGATAAACTTACCAAAAAGATTTTAGCAGGTCCTGAAATTTTAACCCGAGGATTTATTTATGTAAAGGATAACAGTGATTTAATTGCAGAAGCAGAAAAAATATCATTGGAGGTAGTAGAGAGTTATATCAATCCTACCTATATTGATTTTAATAAAATCAAATTAGGAATTCGTGAGAAATTAGGAAAGTATTTTTATCAAGAAACGTCCTCTAAACCAATGATCATTGTTGTTGTTCAAGAAGTATAAAAGAAATTTTATACTTTTTTCTTGCTATTTACCAGTCAATTTTGTTATAATAGAAAACATAAATATCGGGGGGTATGTTATGAAGAGACTTGGTATCGTAAGAAACAAATGGAAAAGTCTTGACATGGTATCGATTCATGCTGTGAAAAGACAAAAATTAACAAACAAAAATCTAATGGTTTTCGTAAATAGTCCCTTATTTTTTAAAGAGATTTTATATAGTTTTCAGTATAATGATAATCGTTATGCTTCTTTAGGACTATTAGCATTAGCATGGCAAGAGATCGATTCGAAACGTTATGAAGAAGCGGATAGGATTTTGAATCAAATCTTAAAGTATTGGAAACATTCTAGTGAATTATATTTCGCTAAGTTTATCGTGACTTTATTTCAAGATAAAGATGCTTTTTCTTACTTACAAGAGGCGATTGAAAATAAAAAAGAAGATTCTTTCGATGATAGTTATCGTCTATTTTTACTATTATATGAAAAGATGGGAGAAGATTACGACACAATTCCTTTAATGGAATTACTTACCCCCGCTAAATCGCTCATTGCCTTTAATGCGAATTCTTTTAATGGCAGATATTTAACTTTTCTTAAGGAAATAGGGGAAGACGACTTTTCTTCCGCACGTAAATCCTTGAATCGTTTAGAGCAAATGAAAAAGGATGATATTGCTCTAGCGATAACCTCTAAAATTTTAAATTTGATTATTCAGAAAAAAGAAGAAATGGAAGAGCAAAAAAGGTTGCAAGAACGAAAGTTGGAAGAAGAGCGCTCTATACGTTTTGTTAAAAAAGTATCAGAGAATGATATTGCAGGAGCCAAAGAGGAGTTAGAGATGATTCTAGCTCATCGGGAAATAGACCATAAAGATAACTATATTTATTATCTTTTCCTAGAACTTATTGAAATGATAGAGAAGGCTCGCTCTGATAGTACCTTCGAATTGTTAGAAGTGAAGTATACCTATCGAAAAGAACAGGATAAACTGTATACTTTCTTTGAAGCCATATCGGTAGGGGATTTTAAGAAAGCTTATGAAGTGGGAAAGCGATGCCGAGGTAAAAATTTAGATTCTAAGAATTCTAAAATTAAAATCAGTACTTATTTATCTTTACTAGAATATTTTTTCGGTATTTTAGAAGAACATCAAAAAGAGTTAGATAATATTTATCAAATTGTTCAAAGCAATATTATGAGAGGTCATTATCTCCATGCTTTAGAGTTATATCAAATCCATAAGGTAGGATTAAAAATTTATCAAGAGGAATTGTTATTGGATTTATTTCAAGCAGGAATTGCGATTGAAAATAAAATAGAGATGCCAACGGAAGAAAAAGAAGGTTCTTATGATATTAGTATGGAAGAACTTCCTGAGATCCCGTTAGAAGTTCAAAATCAAGATAAAATTATCGAAGAAGAAATTACTTCTAAGTTAGAGCAACTTTCTCATACGCAAAAAGGGCAAAAGGAAGTTCCAACGAAAGAAGCAGTTTTGCCACCAAAAAATGAAGAAGAAGAGGAAGAAAAGAAGGTATTTTATCCGGTAGAACCATTTTTGTTCCATTACATGCCCAATAATCCAGAATTTCAAAAATTTTTAACTTGTTATTATAATCTTCAGTTAGATGATGCTAGATATTATCTAAATCAATATGAGCAGTTATTACGGGCAAATGGAATTCATAAAAGGTTAGATCAATTTTATTACGCCATTGAAGTAACTTATATGGATACTTTAGAGAATCCTACTATCGTAAGGCAAAAAGAAGAAATGTATGCTTTCGCCTATAGTGAAATGAGAAATTACCATTTTGATAATGCTTTAGCCTACCTAGATTATTATTACCAACTAGATACCACTAGGAATTATAAAGGATATGTACTAGAAGGTTATATTTATATTCAAATGGGAAAATATCAAGAAGCTCTAGCTAGTTTTTTAAAGGCTAACGCCATATCTCCCAATCCAGATGCTTACTATTTTCAAGGAGAATGTTATTACAAACAAAAGAGATGGAATGATGCTAGTTTCTGCTATTTTACCTATAATGAATTTTATCCGAAAGAGAGAATCGATGTTTATTTGAACTTGGCAACTTGCTATGAAAAATTAGGAAAGTTATCACGTTCACTTAAATATTTAAAAATAGCAGAAGAAATGAATCAAGAGCAAAATCTTGGCTATCATTTAAGACCTCGTATTGAAGAGATTAAGGTTATCTTAGAGCAGCAAAAAAACAAAGATAAATTAGAAAGGAAAGAAGAGAGAAGTTAGGGAAACCTAACTTTTTTTAAGAAGGGTTATTGACAAACTATCGTCTTTAGACTATAATGAATTCATAAGCGTTTTGACGTGGGAGAAGTACGTTAGAAAACGAGTGTAAGCGAGTTAGGTATGGTGAGAGCTAACGACAACGCTCTATCGGAATAACACCCACTAGTTGTTAAATCGAACGGTATCTAGTAGATTTAATCGGAAGTAACCCGTTACCACGTTACACGATTTTTTTTGAAATCGAGTGAGAGGTCATGTAAAATGACAATTTGGGTGGTACCGCGGATATGATTCGTCCCATAATAGGACGATATTATGAATTGCTCAATTAGCTCAGTTGGTAGAGCATCCGGCTGTTAACCGGCAGGTCGTAGGTCCGAGTCCTACATTGAGCGCCATTTGCCTGATTAGCTCAGTTGGTAGAGCATCCGGCTGTTAACCGGCAGGTCGTAGGTCCGAGTCCTACATCAGGCGCCATTAGATATATAATAAGTCCTATGTTTCAGGACTTATTTTTTGTTATAAGGAGGATTTATGGAAGAGAGAAAATTTACAAGTGAAATGGTAGATGATTATGCCGACAAATTACTGATTGGACTAACGAGAGAAGAGAATCAAATGGTATTGGATGAATTTGATGTTATTGATGCGCAAATTGATATCATTAATGAAATACCAAATATTGCAGATGTTCCTCCAATGACGCATTGTCTAGATGATTTTACCTATGAGTTAAGAGAAGATGAAGAGGAAGAGTCTATTTCTATTGATGATGCTCTTGCGAACTGTGATGATTATGCTGGTGATGAGATTAAAGTACCGAAGGTGGTGGGATAATGACATATATGGATAAAGGATTGGTAGAAATCCATGAAGCTTTAAAAAGTGGGAAAGTAACTTCTCAAGAATTAATTTCCGAATCTTTAAAAAAATCAAAAGAAGTACAAGAAAAGTGTAATGCTTTTGTAACCATTTTAGAGGATGCTAAGGAAACTCCTGTTACCGAAGATATATTATCTGGTATTCCTTACGGTATTAAAGATAACTATAGTACCAAAGGTATTTTAAGTACGGGATCTAGTAATACCTTAAAAGATTATGTTCCATTCTTTACAGCTACGGCTATTTCTAATTTAGAGAGTCATGGGGCAGTTGCTGTTAATAAGACGGTTATGGACGAATTTGGTATGGGAGGAACCGGTACGACAGGGCATACCGGAATTGTTAAAAATCCTTGGGATCAAACGCGTATGTGTGCAGGTTCTAGTGCTGGTTCGGCTGCGGCTGTTGCGGCTGGCGTATATCCGTATGCAACAGGATCTGATACCGGAGATTCTATTCGTAAACCAGCTGCTTATTGTGGTATTGTTGGATATAAACCAACCTATGGTATGATTTCTCGTTATGGACTATTCCCATTTGCTTCTAGTTTGGACCATTGTGGCGTACTTGCTCGTAGTGTTGAGGATGCCGCAATTGTTGTAGATGGCATGAAAGGAATCGATAAAAACGATATGACGAGTTGGGATTCTAGTAATATGCATTTATATGATTCCCTAACAAAAGATATTAAAGGTAAAAAAGTATGTACGATTAAAGAGATTGCTGATATTTCTATGTATCCAAATGCGTCTTCTGAATTAAAGGAACATTTAGAAAACTTCCATAATACTCTTAAACACTTTCAAGATTTAGGTGTTGAGGTAGAAGAAGTATCTGTCGATCAAACGCTTCTCAATGCTTTAGCATCTGTTTATGTAGTTATCTCTTGTGCGGAAGCTACTTCCAATATGTCTAACCTAACAGGAATTATCTTTGGACCAAGAAGTGATGCGGATAACTATATCGATATGATGAAAAATTATCGTACAACAGGATTTTCTCCTTTAATCAAAAGAAGATTTGTGATTGGTTCTTATGTTTTACAGGCTCAAAATAAAGATAGATACTTTCATAATGCCCAAAGGGTAAGAAGACTTTTAGTGGACCGTTGGAAAGAAATCTTTAAAAATTATGATGCCGTCATTTTACCAGTTGGTAGTGGTCCTGCTAAAAAGTTTGATGAGGATAAGGATATGCTAGATCACAATACGCAAGTATTAGAGGAACATTTACAAGTTGGCAATTTTGGAGGATTTCCATCTATTACCATTCCAGATGGTTTTGTAAGTGGTCTTCCAGTCGGCATTAATATTACGGGAAATTGTTATGATGATATCAATGTTTTAAATATTGCTTATGCTCTAGAAAGTACGATGCCTTATAAAAATCAAATAGTAAAGGAGGAACACTAATGGAAGATTATCAAGTATTAATTGGATTAGAGATGCACTGTGAAATTAGTGAGACGAAAACGAAAGTATTCTCTAGTGCAAAAAACGGTTATAGTGAAGAACCGAACTCTCATATTCGTCCTGTTGATATGGCTTTTCCAGGAACTCTTCCGGTTGTAAATAAAGAAGCTGTGAAATTGGCTCTGAAAGCTAGTATGATTCTTCATTGTACACAACCAGAATACATGTATTTTGAAAGAAAAAATTATTATTATCCAGATTTACCAAAAGGATTTCAAATTACGCAAGAAACCAAACCAGCTCCGGTTGGAAGTTATGGATATTTAGATTTTGAATGTAAAGGGGAATCAAAAAGAGTACGTATCAACAATATCCACTTAGAGGAAGATGCCGCTTCGACTGACCACTATCCAACTTTTTCAACGATCGATTATAACCGTGCTGGTGTACCGCTTCTTGAATTAGTAACTGAGCCAGACCTCCATTCAGCAGAGGAAGCCGTTGCTTTTCTAGAAACGATGCGCTCTATTTATCAGTATGCCGGTATTAGTGAGGCAGATAGTAGAAAAGGACAAATCAGGTGTGATGTCAATGTATCTATCATGGATAAAGGAAAAGATGCCAGTAATCCTAAAAATTGGGGTACTAAAGTAGAAATTAAAAACGTAAACTCTTTTGGGGGCGTTAGAGATGCGATTAATTATGAAATTGAAAGACAAATAGCCCTTAAAGAAGATGGTACTTACGATGAAATGGAACAGCAAACTCGTCGTTGGGATGAGGATACTTTTTCTACTATTTACATGAGAAGCAAAGTAGATGCGATTGACTATAAATATTTTGTTGAACCCAATATTCCAAAGTTTAAATTGTCTCCCGATTGGTTAGAATCTATTCGAGCATCTATTCCAGAACTCGCCCCTGAAAGAAAAGAAAAGTACGAAAAGGTATATCACTTATCTTCTTATGATGCTCAGGTACTCGTAAAAGAAAAAGCAGTATCCGATTATTATGAAGAGACCATTAGTTTGGGAGCGGATCCAAAAGGAGCTGCTAACTGGATTACCAGTGTTATTTTAGGATATTTAAATAAGGAAGAATTAGAGATAAAAGATCTTTATCTTACACCTACCATGTTAGTGGATTTAATGGATATGGTAAAATCTGGTAAAATTTCTTCTAAACAGAGTAAAGAAGTTTTAAACAAAGTATTAGAGGAAAAGAAAGCACCAAAAGAAATTGTGAAAAAATTAGGAGTTACACAAATTTCTGATGATAAAACGATTCGGGATATTGTCGTAAAAGTTTTAGATGAACATCCGGATTTGATAGAAGATCATAGAAAAGGAAAAAATACATTTGATTTCTTTGTAGGTCAAGTTATGAAAGCAACCCGTGGACAGGCTAACCCAAGTTTAACTGCCCAAATTATCCACGAGGAAATTGATAAGAGGTAAATTATGGGAATTGATTTAAGAGAAATTTTCGAGGACGAAAAGAAATATGAAAATAAAGAAGTAACTGTTCAAGGATGGATTCGTAATCATCGAAAACAAAAAGAATTTGGTTTTATTGATTTTAGTGATGGAACAAGTTTTAAACACCTACAAATTGTCTATGATAATACGTTAGATAATTTTGAAGAGATTGCGAAATTGCATATTGGTAGTGCGATTAGTGCAACCGGAGTGTTAATCCCTTCACCAAAAGAAGGGCAGAGTGTTGAGTTACAACTTGAAAGTTTGGTGTTAGAAGGAGATGCACCAGAAGATTATCCTATTCAGCCGAAAAGACATACGAGAGAATTTTTACGGGAACTTGCTTATTTAAGACCGAGAACCAACTTATTTCAAGCAGTTTTTCGCGTAAGAAGTGTAGCTGCTCATGCGATTCATACCTACTTTCAAGAAAGAGGATATGTATATTTTCATGCTCCTCTTATTACTGCTAGTGACTGTGAGGGAGCAGGCGAAATGTTTCAAGTAACAACTCTTGATCTTGATAAAGTTGCTTCTTTAGGAAAAGTAGAATACGATAGAGACTTCTTTGGAAAGAAAACAGCACTTACAGTATCTGGACAGTTACAAGCAGAGACATTCGCTCTTGCCTATAAAAAGACTTATACCTTTGGTCCTACCTTTCGGGCTGAGAACTCTAATACGAAAACACATGCTTCCGAGTTTTGGATGATTGAGCCTGAGATTGCTTTCTGTGATTTAGAAGGGGATATGGATATCATGGAAGACATGCTTAAGTATATCGTATCTTATGTGTTAGAACACTGCCCTGAAGAGATGAATTTTTTCGATGAGTTCGTTGAAAAAGGATTAAAGGAAAAATTAAATAAACTGGTTCATAGTCATTTTACACGAGTAGACCATGAAGAAGTAATTTCGATTTTGAAAAAAGCAGATGTGAAATGGGAATTTGAACCCTCTTATGGAGAAGATATTGCCAAAGAACATGAAAAATATATTACTGAATATTTTGGCGGACCTGTCTTCATTAAGAATTGGCCCAAAGATATTAAAGCATTTTATATGAAACAAAACCCAGACGGAAAGACAGTTGCTGCTGTTGACCTTGAAGTACCAGGAGCAGGAGAGTTAATGGGTGGTTCCCAAAGAGAAGAATCTTATGAGAAACTGTTAACTCGTATGCGTGAATTAGGAATGTCAGAAGAAGGCCTAGATTGGTATTTGAATTTAAGAAAATATGGCGGCTGTGTTCACTCTGGATTTGGGATGGGATTTGAAAGATTACTCATTTATTTAACAGGAGTTGAAAATATTCGTGATGTAATTCCTTATCCTAGAACACCAAACAATTGTGAATTTTAAAAAAGGAGTGATAAGATGAATAAGAAATATCGTACGGTTTATTGTGGTGAGATTGGAGAAAATCTTATTGGCAAAGAAGTTAGAATTGCTGGTTGGGTTGCGAATATCCGTGACCACGGTGGCGTTATTTTTGTAGATATTCGAGATGAGTTTGGTACAGTACAAGTTGTCAGTAATGATGATACGATGTTTCTTCATCTTACGAAAGAATCATCTGTAACCATATTAGGTACTGTACGGAAAAGAGAGGAAGATGACTACAACCCAAAACTAAAAACAGGAACAGTCGAGATATTGGTAGAAAAAATAGATGTTTTAGGAAAAGCTCCTTCTGAACTACCTTTTGAGATTATGACTTCTACGAATGTATCAGAAGAAGTACGATTAAAATATCGTTACTTAGATTTACGAAATGAAAAGGTACATAAAAATATTCGTTTGCGTAGTGAATTGTTAAAATATTTAAGAAACAAGATGGATAGTTTAGGCTTTACCGAAGTAGAAACGCCTATCATAACGGCATCTAGTCCAGAAGGTGCGAGGGACTTTTTAATTCCCTCTCGTAAATTTAAAGGAAAATTTTATGCTTTACCGCAGGCACCGCAGGTATTTAAAGAATTATTAATGGTAAGTAATTTTGATAAATACTATCAAATTGCGCCTTGTTTTCGTGATGAAGACTGTAGAAGTGATAGAACGTTAGAATTTTATCAACTAGATTTTGAAATGGCCTTTGTGGATGAGGAAGATATCTATGAAATAGGAGAAGAAATCTTCTATGACACCTTTACTCATTTTAGTGATAGATGGGTTAGTCCAAGACCATTTCGTAGACTTTCCTTTAAAGAGGCCATGTTAAAATATGGAACCGATAAACCTGATTTACGAAATCCTTTAGAAATTATCGATCTGAGTGATGTTTTTAAAGAGAGTGATTTTAAACCATTTCGTGGTTCTGTCGTTCGGGCAATTGCTGTAGAGGATATTGCGTATAAACCGAATAGTTGGTTTAATGAGATTGTGGATTATGCGAAAAGTATTGATATGCCAGGAATTGGTTATATTAGTGTGGAAGACGATATGTCTTTTAAAGGACCAATCGATAAGTTTTTAAATAGTCAAGATAGAGAAAACTTAATAACAAAAGCGAACTTGAAAAAGGGAAGTGTTCTATTCTTTATTGCTGATAAAAGAGAAGATGTTGCTGCTAAAGAGGCAGGATTAATTCGCACCTTCTTAGGAAATAAATTAGGACTAATTGATCCAAATCGTTACGAGTTTTGTATCGTTAATGATTTTCCAATGTTTGAATATGACCATGAAAATAAAAAGTATGATTTTTGCCATAACCCATTTAGTATGCCACATGATGGCATAAAAGGATTAGAAAATACGAATATGGAAGATATTTTGGCATACCAATATGACTTTGTATGTAATGGATATGAAATGGCTAGTGGAGCTGTTCGTAACCACGATATAGAGTGTTTAAAAAAGGCTTTCGCCATGGTAGGATATGAAGATAATGTAGTAGAAGAAAAATTTCAATCTCTATACCATGCCTTTCAATATGGTGTTCCTCCACATGCTGGAATGGCTCCAGGTATTGATCGGATGCTCATGCTTCTTCTAGATGAACCAAATTTAAGGGAGGTTCAAGCTTTCCCAATGAGTGTAAGTGGCCAAGATATGATGATGGGTTGTCCTAGTGAAGTATCGGAACAACAATTGAGAGAAATCCATATAAAGGTAAGAGAATAAAAACTGTATTTCATTCCTAAATGAAAAAAGATGATTTTTCATCTTT
This sequence comes from uncultured Bacilli bacterium, assembly GCA_947629445.1. Lineage (GTDB taxonomy): Bacteria > Bacillota_I > Bacilli_A > RF39 > UBA660 > UBA5578. The sequence continues at coordinate 31,791 of CANRDU010000001.1, read as the reverse complement.
TTTTTTGCAATCTTTATTTTGAATGTTGTTTTTCATGTTATAATAAAATTGGTGATGCTATGACATTAGTAGATCGATATTTAAAAAGAAATGGGGTAACAAGAGAAGAATTAGAATCTAAAGTGGATACCAATCTTCAAAGTCAAATAGATATTGACTGGATATTAGATTATTATAAAATTACTTCTTCCCGTGCATTAGAAATGGTTAGTATAGCCGATATTGTAGGATATGATTATAGTTGGATGCCTGCTAAGACTAGTAGTCTTTTGGATTCTTATTCCAATTTCTTTGATGATAGCGAGTATGCAGATGGTTATCATAGCCGGTCTTTATCTTTGCTTCTGTATCCTATAGATACTTTGCTTTCTCATTTACAAAGTAGTTTTCAAAGAGAACCGATGAAAGGTGCTTACGCATCTCGAGGAAAGTATATTATCACTGATAATGGATTACACCGCTATACGGTTTTAAGAACTGCTTATTTAGTTGCTTTGATGCAAACGAAAACAGAAGAAGAAAGAGAAAAATTACGGGAAAAATATAGGATACCAATGGAAGTGAGATTTATTGATTTTCCAAAAACATATGCGAACTATATTCTACGTAAGTTAGGGGTTACGAAATGGCTTAGTAAGGATAGTAATGGTAGGACAAAACTGACTTTTCAGGATAATACGGTAAAGGTACTTACGGATGAAGAACTTTTTCTATTAGTAGGAAGTATTTTAAAACAAAATCCTGAATTCCTGCAAGCATTAATAAAAGAAGCTCCTAATCATGAAAAAATGGAAGACTTTCTAAAAGTCGTTGTTCCAGAATTTTTTAGTCAAAAGGAGGAAAAGAAAAATAATGGAAACATTTTGTAAGATGACAGAAGAAGAGAAAAAAGAAATGAATGTTCCTATAGAAGAACCATTTTATTTCTTTCGCTTGGAAAATGAAGTAGTGGGATATGCTAAAGTGGATACGATGAAACCTAACAATATTTATATTTTTATAAGAGAAGAAAAAAGGGGAAATGGCTATGGCACTAGACTTTTTAAAAATTTAATAGAAATGTTAAAAAATTCTTCTATTCCATCCTTAGAATTAACCTTTTCATCACATAATCTTCCGATGATTCGCATCTTAAAAAGATTTGGTGGGGAAGAGATTAGTAGAAGAGAAGAGGAAGTGCTATATTCTTTAATTATTCCATAAAAAAAGAGAAAGGATTTTTCTCTTTTTTTATTCCACTGTTACGGATTTTGCTAAGTTTCTAGGTTTATCGATATCACATCCACGAAGACGAGCAATTTCATAAGCAAGTAATTGAAGGGGAATAATCGTAAGAAGAGGTTGTAATAGTGGATGGATTTTGGGAATGACAATAGTATCTCCCATATTTTTATCTGGTTCATTAGTAATGAGAATGATATGAGAACCTCTCGCACTAGTTTCTTTTAAATTACTAATTGTTTTTTCTAAAACTAAGGAATCGGTAATAATCCCAATAACAGGAGTTCCTTCTTCTACGAGAGAAATCGTTCCATGCTTTAATTCTCCTGCAGGATAAGAAACACTATTAATATAGGAAATTTCTTTTAATTTTAAAGCACCTTCCATACTGATGGCATAATCAATTTTACGTCCTAGATAAAAAATGTCATCTCTTTGATATATCTTTTCGGCAATTCTTAAATAGTCTTGTCTTTGAAGAAGCTCCGTAATTTTATCAGGAAGAGTTTCGATTTCTTGTTGGAGTTCTAAGAGTGATTGCCTATTTATTTTTCCACGAATATAAGCAAGTTTAAGCGCTAATAAAGAGAGAATGGCAATTTGAGCAGAGTAAGCTTTTGTGGTTGCAACCGCTATTTCACATCCTGCCTTTATATAGAGAACTTGGTCTGCTTCTCTAGCAATAGAAGAACCAACGACATTGACAATAGCTAAAGTATCAATATGATCTTCTTTTGCTTTTCTAAGAGATGCTAAAGTATCGGCTGTTTCTCCAGACTGTGAAATAACAATGACTAGTGTCTTTTCATCGTAGAAAACATTTTTATAACGATATTCTGATGCAATTTCACACGTAACTGGTATTTCCGCTACTTCTTCCATTAAAGTTTTGGCAACAAGACCTGCATGATAAGCACTACCACATGCAACAATATGAATATTACGATATTTATCGAGAGGAGGTAAATTCTTATCTAGAGATTCTAAAGTACCGTCGAAATAAAATGCAATAGTATCATGAACTACTTTTGGTTGCTCATGGATTTCTTTTAACATAAAATGAGGATAACCGTCTTTTTGAGAAGCTTCTTTAGAACCTTCAAATACTAGTTTTTCTTTAGAAATTTCTAATCCATCATGATAGAAGGAAAGAGAATTCTGTTTTAACATGGCGATATCTCCATTTTCAAGTAAATAGTATTCGTTGGTATGTTCTAAAATAGCGGGAACATCGGAAGCAATATACTTATCATTTTCTGAAACCGCTACGATAAGTGGACTTTGATTACGCATTGCGTATATGATATCTGGTTGATCATAACATAAAATGGCAAAAGCATAACTTCCTCTTAATTTGTCTTGGACTTTTGTTAGTACTCGAATGATATCTTTGTCTTCTTGATAGAGATAATCTAGTAATGCACAAGCAATTTCTGTATCCGTATCAGATACCATACGATATCCTTTTTCTTCTAATTCTTTTTTTAATTCTTGATAATTTTCAATAATTCCATTATGAACAATGACGAACTTGCCACAGGCATGGGGATGGGCATTTCTTTCACTAGGTTCACCATGGGTTGCCCACCTTGTATGTCCAATTCCTATGGAAGGCGCTAAAGAAAAATCAATAGCGTTTTTTAAAGATTCAATTCTTCCTTGTTTTTTGATAATGTGAATATCTTGATTGAGAACATAGGCAATCCCAGCAGAATCATATCCTCTATATTCTAATGCTTCTAGTCCTCCAATAATAGTAGAAAGAGCATTTCCTTTACCAATATATCCAACAATACCGCACATAAAATCATCCTTTCTAACGTTCTACTTTTTGTTACAATCTTGATTTTGTTTTTTAAAATAGAACTAACGATTTCCCGTAGTAGCATCCGCCGAAATTTCGATCACTACTAACCTCGTCAACCCGTAGGTTCTGGCGCTAAGAATAACATTCCTTTCTATCTTTATTCTTTCTTTCATTATACACGATGTTTACAAAAAAGGAAAGGGAAAGAAAAACGATAACAATATAGTAGGAGGTGTTAAAATTGGTGAAAAAAATAATTTTTTTGACTATTGTTATTTTATGTATTGGATATAGTGCTTATGCCTTTCTTATCCCAAAAGAAAGTGATACACCACTACTCGTAGAAAAAAAAGAAGAAGAGATAGTAGTAGAAGCCCATCCTTTTATTTGGATAGATATCAAAGGGGCTGTTCAAAAACCTGGAGTATATGAAGTAGAAGAAGGGATTAGGGTAGCAGAAGTTATTGAAAAAGCAGGTGGACTTTTAAAAGGCGCTAATACAGACTTTTTAAATATGAGTCGTAAGGTAGAAGATGGCGATGTCATTTGGATTTATACCGAAAAAGAAATAGAAGAATTTAAAGAAGGAAAAACGAAAATCGAGTATATAGAGTCGGCTTGCCATTGTCCTGATGTTCAAAATAGTGCTTGTATTTCTAATACAGAAGAAAAGCAAGAAGGAAAAGTAAATATTAATACAGCTACCAAAGAGGAATTAATGACATTATCAGGAATAGGGGCAGCCAAAGCTTTAGCTATCATCGAATATCGAAAGACTAATCCTTTTCAAAAAATAGAAGATATCCAAAAAGTATCCGGTATTGGTGAAAGTGTATATGAAAAAATCAAGGATTCCATTACCATATAAAATTTTCATAATTACTTCTCTTTTTTTTATTTTCTTCTTTTTTTACCATAGGAATCATTTGTTACATGGTGATAAAAATGACATGATAGGAGTCGTAGAAGAAAAACAAGAAGGAAGAATTCGGATTCGAAACACCATGGTCACTACTGCCCAAGAAATTCCACTAGGTTCGAAAGTCCTTTGTAAGGGCAATCGGGAGAAAATTCATACCAATCGCAATTTTTATATTTGGGATTACGAAAAATATTTATATAGTATCGGCATTTTCTATGAAATGGAAGGTAATTGCGAGATTATGGCGAACCCTTCGCTTTTGTATCAATGGAAAGAAAGTATTCAAAAATATATAGAAAGTCGAAAAGGAAAGGCTTACTATCAAGCTTTTATATTAGGAAATAAAGAGGGATTATCTACTGAAATAAAAGAGAGTTATCAAAAAAATGGAATCAGTCATCTTTTTTCCTTATCAGGAATGCATATGGGCTTTTTTTTCCTATGCTATCGTAAACTTTTCTCGAAAAAAAAGAAAAGAGATATTCCTTTTCTTGTATTTAGTTTATTCTATTTATTTTTAACGGATTTTCCTCCATCTCTCATCCGTGCTTCTCTTTTTCCTTATTTTTCCTCCATTACTTCTCAATTTGGCATCCAGCTGCTACCTTCTTTTATTCTATTTACGTTACTGATTCTTTCCATTTTTCCATATTTTATTCAAAATACGGGCTTTCTTTTTAGTTTTATGATTAGTTTTTTTCTTATTTATATCTTTTCTAAAAAAAATAAAATGACACTTTTAGAACTTTCTATTTATATTTTTTTAGTAAGTATTCCGATTTCTATTTATACATCTTTTTCTTTTAATGTATTATCTTTCCTTTATAATTTGATTTTTATACCATTAGTCACTTTCTTTTTGTTCCCATTTTCTTTTCTGTCCCTCTTTTTTCCTATCTTGGAACCATTTTATTTGCTACTGCTATCTATGTTCGAAAAAGGGAGCCTTTTTTTATCTAACTTACCGACTGTTATCTATTTTCCCCATTTATCGATAGTGGGTATTATTGGTTACTATCTTCTTTTTCTTTTTGTGATACACAAAATGTTACAAAAAGAATATAAATATATTGTAATATTAATTGTCTTTTTAATGATTCATTTCATCAGCCCCATTTTAAATCCCAAGGCGACTATTCTAATGTTGGATGTAGGGCAGGGAGATAGTATTCTCATCATTTTTCCTCATCAATCTACGACCATTTTAGTAGATACAGGAGGAATTTATGGAAGTTCTATTGCTAAAAATATTTTACTACCCACCTTACATGCTTATGGAATACGTAAATTAGACTATTTGATATTAACACATGGTGATTTGGATCATATGAATGAAGCAATCTCTCTTTTAGAACTTTTTCCGGTTCGCCAAGTAATTATGAATAGTGGCTCTTTAACAAATTTGGAGCAAGAGCTTCTTTCTTATATGGAGAAACAAGGTATTCCACATGAAGAATTATCGCATGGTGTGATTCAGCGAAAAAAGGGAAATCTATATTTTTTAAATACTCGTCGGAGTGAAAATGAAAACGAGGATAGTTTAGTTCTCTATTTGCAACTTTATGGGAAAAATATTTTATTGATGGGAGATAGTGGATTTTTAACAGAGAAATATCTTCTTGAGGAATATAATCTTCCCAAGATAGATATATTAAAAGTAGGTCATCATGGTTCTAAAAATAGTACTAGTTTAGAATTTGCAGAAAAAATAAATCCATCCATTTGCCTTATTTCTTCTGGTTATCAAAACCGTTTTGGTCATCCTCATCCAGAAACTTTAAATCGTTTACAAAATTGTAAAAGGTATCTAACGAGTATAGAAGGAGCTACTAAAATCTCTTTGGGTTCTTCTATGCACGTTACTACGGCACGCTAACGTATTTAGCGTTTTCATATAGATGGAAAGAATAATCTTTCCTTTTTTTTATTTTGTGGTATAATACGAAACAATGATTTAAAAATTGAATTTTTTTTGTCAAAAAAAAGGAAATGAAAAAATTTCCTCGTATATTATAGATGTAGGGTTTTTTGGGGAAGTGATATCTTTGCTAGAAAATAGTGTAATTAACGATATTCGAAATAGTGTAGATATTGTCGAAGTCATTTCTGATCGAGTTCCTTTAACCGCTCGTGGAAAAAACTACTTTGGGGTATGTCCTTTTCATGATGATCATTCTCCCAGTATGAGTGTTTCTCGTGAAAAGCAAATTTATACTTGCTTCTCTTGTGGGGCGACAGGAAATGTCTTTAAATTTTTACAGGACTTTGAAAATATTTCTTTTTTGGAGGCTGTTCAATGGTGTGCGGATCTAGCGGGAATTCCTTTTCAATTAAACTATTCTCATGAAAAGAAGAACGAGAAATTTCAGACTCTATATGATATTTATGAGATTGCCCAGAAATTTTATCAAAATAATATGAATAGTAAAGAGGCCAAGGATGCGAAACAGTATTTAAAAGATCGGGCATTGCCTGATGAGGCCATTAAGACATTTGAAATTGGTTTATCCCTCGAAAAGGGCAATCTATTAACCAATTTATTAAAACAGAAACATTATGATGACAAAGATTTATTAGCGAGTGGCTTGGTAGGAGAGCAAGAAAATAGCATTCAACTGTATGACTTATATCGTAATCGTATCATGTTTCCATTACATGATGCACGAGGTCGTCTCGTGGGATATAACGGTCGTGCTTATCATGGAGAGACTACTAATAAATATGTCAATAGTAAAGAGAGCCCGATTTTTAAAAAGCGGGAAATTCTCTATAATTATCATCGTGCCAAAGAAGCGGTTCGAATTAAAAAATGTGTCATTATTATGGAAGGACCCATGGATGTTATACGGGCCTATACGATTGGCTTTTCCAATGTAGTGGCATCGCTAGGAACTGCTTTTGGAAGTGAACAAGCGCTTTTAGTGAGAAAACTTTCTAGTAATGTTATTCTTTGTTTTGATGGAGATGAAGCGGGATTAAAAGCAACCAAATCTGCGATAGAAGAGTTTTCTAAAATTGGTATGGAACCACGGGTAGTTCGCCTAGAAGAAAATCTAGATCCCGATGAATATATTCGTAAATACGGTAAAGATGCTTTTTTGCATAAACTGAATACCGCTATGGATACGATTGAATTTAAAGAATTTTTATTGAAAGCAAATATCGATATGGACAATACGGTAGATGTTGCCAATTATGCCAATGCGATGATTGAAGAATTTAAAAAAATGAAAGATGAAACGCTTCTAGAAGTGAGTATGGCAAAATTAAGTGAAGAAACACATCTTTCTATTGATTTTATAAGAGGAAAAGTAGGAGATATTGAGAAGAAACCACTAGAGATTAATCTACCTATTTCACCGAGAAAAAAATGGACAAAATGGGAAAAATCAGAAAGAAATTTACTAGCATATATGTTAAAATTTCCAAATGCTATTAAAATGTATGATAAAAAGATTACGCATATGCCAACGGATCAATATCGACAACTAGGATTTCAAATAAGTTCTTTTTATCGAAAATATGGCTATATTGATGTTGCGGATCTTTTGACGGAATTACGAGATGATACTAGTGCGATTGAAACGATTGGAGAAATTTCTCAATTGAAAGTAAGAGAGGAATTAGATTCTGAAGAGATTGAGGATTATCTAAATAATATAAAAGAATATAATGAAAAAGTTCAATTAGACATTTATCAAAAAGAATTGAAAAAATCAAATGATTATAATCGAAAAATAGAGTTAGCAAAAAAAGTGGTAGCATCGAAATTGAGGAGTGAAGAGGATAATGGAAGAAATTAAGACCTATGAGAAAAGAAAAGAAGAATTAGTTAAAAAGGGAAAAGAAAAGGGATTTATTACTTATGAGGAGTTAGCAGCATCCTTAAAAGGACTAGATTTAGATGCTGATACTTTAGATGATTTATACAACGTTTTTAATGAAAATAATATTGCCATTGTATCAGAAGATGATGATCAAGAGGGTGGAGATAAATTAATCTTAGATGATAATACCCTTACGAAAGATTTGACGATTAATGATCCAGTACGTATGTATTTAAAGGAAATTGGTCAAATTAAGTTATTAACGTTAGAAGAGGAAGCAGCTTTAGCAGACCGTATTATTGAAGGAGATCCAGAAGCCAAGAATATTTTAGCAGAAGCCAATTTACGTCTTGTTGTTAGTATTGCGAAAAGATATGTAGGAAGAGGTATGCTTTTCTTAGATCTTATTCAAGAGGGAAATATTGGATTGATGAAAGCAGTTGACAAGTTTGATGTTTCTAAAGGATATAAGTTTTCAACGTATGCTACTTGGTGGATTCGTCAGGCTATCACAAGAGCAATTGCTGATCAAGCTCGTACCATTCGTGTTCCTGTGCATATGGTAGAAACGATTAATAAATTAGCCCGTGTACAAAGACAGTTGACTTTGGAATTAAATCGCGAACCAAGTGAAGAAGAACTTGCTAAAAAAATGAATACAAGTGTTGATAAAATTCGTGAAATTTATAAAATTAGTCAAGATCCAGTATCTTTAGAGACTCCAATAGGAGAAGAAGATGATTCTCATTTAGGCGATTTTATTAAAGATGAACGAAATTTAAGTCCAGAAGAATTTGCTACCAATGAGATGTTAAAGGATGAAATTAGTGAAGTATTATTAACTCTTACAGAAAGAGAAGAAAAGGTAGTTCGTTTACGTTTTGGTTTAGAGGATGGAAAACCAAGAACGTTAGAAGAGGTTGGTCAAATGTTTGGTGTTACTAGGGAAAGAATTAGACAAATAGAGGCAAAAGCTTTAAGAAAGTTACGTCACCCATCAAGAAGTCGCAAATTACGTGACTATATGGCAGAATAATGAAGATATCCAAAAGACTAGAGACGATAGCGTCTCTCATTCCTAGTAATAGTAAAGTTATTGATATTGGTTGTGATCATGCTCTTCTAGATATTTATTTAGCACATGAAAAAAATTGCGAGTGTATCGCTTCTGATATTAACAATAATGCCTTAGACCAAGCAAGATATAATGTATTACGTTTTCAAGTGAAAACTGTTACCTTAATGCTTACGGACGGATTAGACAATATTCCTATTCATGATGAGGATATTATTGTGATTTCTGGTATGGGCACTTCCACGATTGAGCATATCTTAGAAGGAAAAAAACTTTCACGAAGATTGATTATTAGCTCTCATACAGATTTTGAAGATTTAAGACGATATGTAGTATCATTAGGTTATCGAATTGAAGATGAAAAATATATAGAGGAAAAGAAAAAAGCCTATATTATTATGTCCTTTGTAAAGGGAGATGTTTCTTATACAGATGAGGATTACCGATATGGTCCTATTTTAAAGAAAAATGTATGTTATATTGAAAATGAAAGAGAAAAAGTATTAGAAATTATCAATCAATTACCAAAAGGAAACGACGAAATGAAACGTCGTACGAAGATATTAGAAGAACTAGACAAGTTGCGAAACAATGCCTAGTTCTTTTTTATACAAAGAAGGTTGGACCATTATTATTCGCATAGGTAAATTGATTGTTAGAGGAAATATTTGGAATGTCGACATTAGATGGTCCACTATCTGTTTTTTTAAATTCATTCATGACTTTAAACATCGTTTTCATATTTTTTACCATGGGTGAGATTTGTTTAAACATGGGGATTGCTTGATTGGCAAAATTTAATACTCTAGTGGTTCCGCTTAGAATAGAACCTAAGTTTAAACGGCTAAAAAGACTGGCGGAACTTGTTACTGGTGCTGTATAAAGAAAGGGATTATAAAAGTTCATAATTGCCTCCTTCTAAAAGTTTCTAAAATATTTTATGCATTTTGGTAAAAATGTTTTCTATTTGTCAAAAATTATGCTATAATCATTATAGTGTAAGAATAAAGAGGAAGGTGTAGGAGTGGCAGCTATAATAGAAATTATACTATCCATTATTCTTTTCCCAGTAAAATTGGTACAATGGATTTTGAGATATTTTAAAAAATTTGATAAACAAGTTAGTCGTATAGGAAAGAAAATTACAGATGCTTGTCTAGGTATTTGTATTATGGTATATCATTTCTTTCATTATGCATTAAAAGGAATTCAGTTACCTTTTTCTCTTTTCTTTGGTATGCTTGGTAAAATATATGTAAAGTTACTCGATTATGAAAATCAAGCAAAAGTAAAACGTGAACAAGAAATGATGCGTAAAGAGAAGAAAAAAATAGAGGCAAGGGCTAAGAAACTGGCAGCTAAGAAGGCGAAAGAAGCTGCTAAACCAAAACCAAAGCCAGAGAAGAAATTGAATCCAGAACAGGAAAAACTAAAAGGTCTTCGCCTAGATTCAATTATTAAACCAGAAAAGCCAGAACCTCAGGAAAAGAAAAAAGAAGAAACCGCTAAGGAAGCGATTCCAAAGGATGATTTTGTCTATATCTCTGATGATTATGAAGAACATAAGAAGAAATTTGGAGATTATATTAATGATGGACTAGAGAAGATTGTATCTATTCCTAAGAATATGGTTGCTCGTGCTAAAAAATCTTTTGAAAATTCTACTTTCATGCGTCAAACACAAAATAAAAAAGATGTTAATAGACAAGCTTTGATGATTGACTTCGAGGGTGCGGATGCCGAAAAGGAAGAAAAGAAAGTTATGTGGGAGTATGTTTGCCGTAATCCAGAAGGTAAAACGGTCAAAGGATACTTTGCTGCATATTCTCGACTAGAAGTACATTCCTTCTTAATGAGTGAGGGAATGACGGTATATAGTATTCGTACGAATAAGTGGATTCAGACAATGTATAGTAGTGTCAATGGTAATGGTGCGAAGATAAAGAGAAAAGACTTAATTTTCTTTTTAACACAGTTATCTACTTACATTAAAGCAGGTATTCCACTAGTTGAATCTATGAATATCTTAACAAGACAATTTAAAAATAAGAACTATCAAAGAATGTTCCGCTCTATGATGTATGATTTAACGATGGGAGATAATTTCTCAAAAGCAATGGAAAATCAAGGAAATTCCTTTCCAGCCATTTTAATTAACATGGTAAAGTCTTCTGAGTTAACGGGAGAATTACCAGAAGCATTAGATGATATGGCTGATTATTTCACCCAGTTAGAATCTACCCATAAAGAGATGGTTAGTGCGATGACTTATCCATGTATCGTATTTGTTATGGCAATAGGTGTAACCATTTTCATGTTATTATATATTGTTCCACAATTCGTTGAAATCTACGAATCAATGGATGCTTCGAAGATACCGAAGTTTACTCTGATGGTAATGGCTACTAGTGAGTTCTTGCAGACGAAGTTCTTAGTCATTGCGGCTTGTGTTGTTGTGGTACTTGCTATTATCTTATATTGTTATCGTAACATTAAAATTCTTAGAACTTTTATGCAATGGGTTATGATGCATATTCCTGTTTTGAAAAATATTATGATTTATAATGAAGTTATGATGTTTAGTAAAACGTTCTCGTCTTTGCTAGCACACAACGTATTTATTACAGATAGTATGAGTATTTTGAAGAAAATTACGAATAACGAGATTTATAAAATGATGATTTTGGATACAGTAAATAATCTAGCATCTGGTGAAAAAATCTCTACTGCATTTAAGGATCATTGGGCTTTCCCAATTCCTGCTTATGAAATGATTGTAACAGGAGAAAAAACAGGACAGTTAGCCGAGATGATGTCTAAAGTAGCAGCTTACTACCAAGATGAGCATAAGAATAGTGTTGCTCGTGTTAAGTCTTTGATGGAACCACTTATCATCGTATTCTTAACGGGTATTGTTGGAGTCATTGTTCTTGCCATTGTTATACCAATGTTTAGTATGTACCAGACTGTACAAAGTATGGGGTGATAAAATTGTTCATATATTATGGCATCGTGTTTTTCATATTTGGTTTAATCTTTGGCTCATTTTACAATGTAGTTGGATATCGTTTACCGAAGAAGGAATCCCTAGTGTTTCCTTCTTCTCATTGTACGGTGTGTGGTCATCGATTAGGAGCATTAGAGTTAATACCAGTTCTTTCTTTTTTAATTCAAGGAGGAAAGTGTAAGCATTGTAAAACTAAAATTTCTTGGTATTATACTGTTTTTGAACTGTTAACTGGAATTTTATTTTTACTCTCATATTTAAAATTTGGCTTTACGGCATCTTGTTTTATGGCCATCGTTTTATCTTCTATTTTAGTTATTATCATTATTAGTGATTATAAATATTATATTATTCCCGATGAAATTATCATCATTGGTATTATTTTACTTGGAATTGCTGCTTTCTGTGAAGGTGGGGGAAGTTTTTCTCAGTTTGATTGGAAAGAAGCTATGATTCATTTATTGGTAGCATTAAGAGATGGACTAGGTTCCTTTCTATTAATGTATATTGTGAAAATAATAGGAGATTTCATTTTTAAGAAAGAATCAATGGGTGGCGGAGATATTAAATTAATGTTTATTGTAGGAATGGTGCTAGGATTTCCACTTGCTGTCATATCTATCTTTTTGGCAAGCATTATCGGATTACCAATTGCTCTCATTATTCTGAAATTAAAATCTACGCATGAAATTCCTTTTGGACCATTTTTAAGTATTGCCACATTAGTTCTCTTTTTCTTGAACTGTAGTTGGTTAGATATACTTCTAGTATTTGCTTAAAAAAAGAAAGGACTAAGTAAAAACTTAGTCTTTTTATGTGGAAAGATTTAAATTCCAAAAATATATATGATATAATGTAATTAAAATAGGGTGGGTGTATGGAAAATATTTTAAAAAAGACGGATTTTAGTGTAACGGAAATACAAAAATTACCAGCAGGGGCAAAATATCATGTTCAAATAAAAATACCAATGTCCATTGGTTGGATATCATCGGTTTCTTTCGTTGTGGAAAGTAATAACAATCAGGAAGTTTTTCAGTTACCTCATCAAAGAAATGACGATTTGTTTGCCTATTTTCAAGCAGAAATCATTCTTCCAACAAAAGCTTTATATCACTATTATTTTTCTTGTTATATTAATAATCAACTTGTATATTTAAAAAAAGAAAAGGGAAAAGAGAATACTACTATTTCGAAAAATGAAATGTGGCAAATGGGTGTTAATTTTGAAGTTCCTAGATGGGCTAAAGGAAAAATTATGTACCATATCTTTGTTGATCGTTTTCATAAAGGTCGTGAATCATCACTCCCACCTTTGACTAATCGAACGATTCATTCTTCATGGCATGAAGATATTCATATTGGACCTGATGAAAATGGTATTTGGAATGCTGATTTTTATGGTGGAGACTTACAGGGAATCATCGATAAATTAGATTATATAAAATCATTAGGGGTAAGTATTCTCTACTTAAGCCCTATTGTTTGGTCTCAATCGAATCATCGATATGATACTTCGGATTATGAACAGGTTGATCCCTATGTAGGAACCAATGCTGATTTAAGAGAACTATGCAAGAAAGCTCATGAGAAAAATATGAAGATTGTGTTGGATGCGGTATTTAATCATACGGGGAATGATAGTAAATATTTTAATGAATACGGGACTTTTTCTGAATTAGGAGCCTATCAAAGTTCTGATTCTAAATATTATCCTTTTTATCGTAAATATATAGCGAATAATCAAACTTATTTTGATTATTGGTGGGGTATGAAAAATTTGCCAGTATGTGACGGAAATAACTTAGAATGGCAAAATTATATCTATGGTCAAGGGGGAATCATCGATTTATGGTTTTCTTTAGGAATCGATGGTATAAGACTAGATGTGGCAGATGAATTAAGCGATGAATTTATTGAAGGAATAAGAGCGGCTGTCAAAAGAAATAAGTCAGATGGTTTTATTTTAGGGGAAGTATGGAAAAATCCTATGCGCATGAATAGAGGATACCTTGAATCGGGTAAAGGCATGGATACGGTTATGGATTATCTTTTAATAGATGCTTTAATAAGATATTTTAAATATGAAGATGTCCATAAACTAAGAGAAGTTATACAGCAATTAAAAACAGAATATCCAAAAGATACTTTAAATTCTTTAATGAATTTTACTTCGACTCATGATATTACACGGGCTATTAATATATTTGCTACTCACGAATTTAACTATTCTGGAGAGTGGGCTTGGAATTTAAATAATGAGGGTAATCTTGACTGGCAAAAAGATTATACATTAAGTGAAGAAGAGTATATTAAAGGAAAAGAAATCTATAAGGCATATTTATATGTTCTTACTTTTTTCCCTGGAATATTATCCATTTTTTATGGGGATGAAGTTGGACTACAGGGCATGGGAAATTTAGCTAATCGAAGACCATTTCCATGGAATAGAGAAGATAAGGACCTATTAGATTTTTTTAGAACAATTGGACAAATTAGAAGTAACGAACCTTTTTTAGAAGAAGCAGAGTTAGACCTATTGGATATAACGAGTAAATATATCATGTTTAGAAGACATACTCTCGATGAAGAAGCTGTCATTGCTGTAAATAGATCAAATGGTAAAGTACAAATCATAATTCCGAAAGAATATGAAGATTTTGAGAAAATATATTCTCTTGGCGAAACAACTACGAAAGAATTGGATTCTCATGGGGCTCTTGTCTTAAAAAAGAAAAGGTTATAAAAAGGAATTTAACGAATTCTTAATAGGAACCGAATTGACAGAATATTTTAATTTTGATATTATACTACTGACTTTGAAAGAGGCGCAATTTTTATAAGTAAACATTAGTTACTCAGATTATAGCTAGTGAATTGAAAGGAAAAATTGCCGAAGTTTAGAAAGATAATCTGATATTTTTCTATACTGGGTTAATACAGAATATGTATTAAACTGTCACAAGGTTGAAACTTGTGGAGTGCTTGTCAGAGAATATGAATATAATGATTATATTTGTTTTTTTCAATGACTTTGCATCCGCGGAGTCGTTTTTTAATTTATAAAAAGGAGGAATAGATATGAATTATGAACGATTATGTACCGCAGTTGATGTAATGACAGAAATTTGTACGGAAATAAATCATAATAGTACAGATAACATTGAATATGTGGTATTACAAGGAGTAGGAAAAGATGATGTTTATTATAAAGACTCCTTTTTTGATTATCGAATTACGGAATTCTATAATCACAATTGGTTAGGAAATGCTGACTTTATGCATATTCCCGATTCTTTCCAGGTAAGATACAATTGCAATCATTATCCAATCATTATTGCAAGAGAAAAAGATAGTAAGAAAATGATAGGTATTTCAACGATTAAGTATGATGAAAATACCGATAGTAAAATGGATCCTTATTATCCATACCCTAAACATAAGTATTTTTCAATAACAGGTATTCTTACCAAAAAAGATAGTATTTACAAAGGAGTTGGCAAAACAATATATGAAATCGCTTTAAGAGGATTTCATAAATTTCATCAGATTTATCAAGATACCTTTCTTACTTGTGTAATTGATTGTCGGAATGAAAATAGCATGAATGCTCTTTATAGGGCAACCGAAAGTATCAACGATACAAATTTAGCAGGGAGTGAAAGACTCAATTCTAAAATGATTGGATTTTATACGGTGACGGATGAGAAAGAAAAAATGTTAGAAGCACCAACTATTGTAGTACGTATGGAATGGGAGCATTGTAAAGATAATGGTCGTGATAGACTAGAATTTTCTAAAAAACGGCATGGGGATCTTTTTAAAAATTTACTGATTACTCTAAAAAGATATATTAAAAATCACCAAATATCGAATCCTATTATCAATATAGATGAGGGAGCAGGAATTATTTCTTACTACGAAGTAAACTATTCTAAATCTCTACCGGAAGTCATTTCCAATGGGACGGAAGAAGGAAACAATCGAGTACCAGAAGATATTTCATACCCGCAAGGACCATTTGCATTAAAATTGATTAAAAAAAGAGAGGTTGTTTAAGATGAAGTCCAATACGATAAAATATTTTAAGGAGATATCGAAGATACCTCGTGAATCTGGAAATGAAGCTAGTATCGCTAACTATATAGTGAATTTTGCTCTTAAAAATCATTTCGATTATGAGAAAGATTCTTACAATAATGTCATCATAAAAAAATATGTTAACAATAAAAAGCCAATTATTTTTCAATGCCACCTGGATATGGTATGTGAAAAAAATCCTAATATCGAATTTGATTTTGCTAGGGATCCTATTCAAGTGATAGAACAGAATGGCTATTTAAAAGCGAATAAAACTACTTTAGGAGCAGATAATGGGATAGGAGTAGCACTTTTATTAAATATTTTAGATAGTAATCTACCAGTATCTATCGAAGCTATCTTTACTACCAAGGAAGAAACCACTATGGAAGGAGCTGAAAATATCAATATCTGTTCATTAAAAGGAAAAGAAATGATAAATTTAGATGGTTTTAAAGCAGATACGATTACAATAGAAAGTGCTAGTTTTACAGATATTGATATTAATTTGAATTATAGTTTTAAAGAGGAAAGTACAAATTTATATAAAATAACGTTAAATGGCTTAAAAGGTGGTCATTCAGGATTTGATATAGATAAATCTAGAGAAAATAGTAGTATTTTATTAGCTAACTTATTACTAACGTTGAATAAAATAAAAGTCTCTAGTTTTCACGGAGGAACGAAAATAAATGTTATTCCGTCAACGGCAGAAGCAGTAGTAACTTTTGATGATGATATAAGCGATAAGATTAATACTTATCAAAAAACAATATCTCGAAATGTTAAAATATCCTATCAAAAAATAGAAGATAAAATGCCCATCTTAACTATGGAAGATAGTTTGTCTTTCTTAAATTCTATTTCAAATTTTAAACATGGGGTGTTACATAAAAATCACAAAAAAGAAGTAACTACTTCCGAAAATCTTGCTATCATCGATTTATCACACAATTTCATGAGAATTGGTTTAAGAAGTTCTAACGAGATAGAAAGAATAGAAACCATGAATTACTTAGAAAATTTTTGTATAAAATATAACTATAATCTAATGGTAACTGGTTATCAACCAGGCTTTCAAACAGAGGAGGGGTCACAACTGGTTCAAGATTTAATAAAGGCGTATGAAGAGGTTAATAATAGAAAACCAGATATTAATTCCCTTCATATAGCAGTCGAATCTGGTATTTTAAAAAATAAACTTCCCAATTTAGAAGTCGCTATTATATCACCGAATATCATGGGAGCGCACTCTGTTTGGGAGAAAGTTGAAATAAAGTCTATCAAGAAATGTGATGAATGGCTATATCAATATTTAATGAATAGAATTTGAAGAGGTGAAAAAAATTTTATTTCATTATAGAAATCGACACTTTTCTGAGTTGTCTGCAATTTTATTAAGAAGATAACGTTAGATATGCAAATGCTATGTTTTAAAGGAAAGATAATTTCCTTTTTTTGTAAAATGATTAGAAACTTTACTTAAGATGACCTAAACAAATATTTTATAGTGTGATATAATAAACAAAAAAGTAGAAGAAAAAAGGGAAAGAGAAATAGATAAACCATTCGACTTGAAAGGGTAGCTTCTCGGTCTGTAAATATTGCTATATGGGAGAATGATAGGAAGATGCAAATAATTGAATATGATGAAAAGTATATAGAAGATGTTAAAGATTTATTAACAGAATTAGAAGAGTATATTGTAGCAATTGATCAAGATCACTTGGATCAGGTTCATCCTGAATATCACGAAAAAATGGCTTTAGTGGATTTAAAAGATGTAAATAATAATCAAGGAAAGTGTTATATAGCACTTTTAAATGATCAAGTAGTAGGACTGATTATGGGGTGTATATTTCCATATGAGCCATATGATTATCTAGACTATAAATGTCCTAAACGTGGGGAAATAACGGAACTTATTGTTACTTCAAAGGTTAGAAGTAAAGGTGTTGGGAAAGCTTTAATGAAGAGAATGGAAGATTATTTTCTTTCAGTTGGATGTGAATATGTTTTGGTTGATGTATTTGCTTATAATGAGAATGCTATACGGTTTTATCAAGAAGGTGGCTATCATCCTAGAATGTATACTGATATTAAAAAATTATAGTATAGCGCTTATAAAGTTATAGAATGGAGATAAATTTATGATGATTTGTTCAAAGTGTCACAATCAAATAGATGCGAATGTGAAATTTTGTCCATATTGTGGGGAAAAAAATACGAATGGTTGTGAATTTCCTAATCCTAATAAAAAAAATGAAAAGATTCTTACGATTGCCAATATCATTTTATCTTTTTTTGCAGTATCAATATTTAATATTTTGATTTTCCGTATTCTTCTTCCGACTGCCTTATTTGTTTTTATGATAGTGATGGCTCTCTTTCTCATACCGCTTGGTATTCCTCTTTCTTTTAATCTTCCAAGTAGTACGACGTTTCTGTCAAATCATTTGACATTACTGTTAGGCGCTTTAGCCATTACCAATATTGTAATATTCATTGTCAACATTGTAATGGGCATTAAAATGAGCAAGATTAATCAGCAAGAAAATTATAGCCAAGGAAAATATGCTACTAAGAAATTACGTTTTGTTTTGACAACTTATTTTCTTGGATTATTTGGTGTTGCACGAATTGGCCTTGGCGATAAAAAAAGGGGTGCCCTTCTTTTAATTTGTACTTTAACGGTTTGGGGTAGTTTTATTAGTGTAGGTTTGTGTCTTACGGATATAGTCATTGCTTTATCAAAGAAAAAGGATACAAATGGATATATTTATTTGTAAAACAAAGCCCATAATAGATAGAGGAAGTAATAACCTATATGACTACGTATGTGAAAAAAGATAAGGTTGTTTTCTTCCTTTTTTTGTTGTCTTATTTTTCACAAAATTTACATGTTTTTTCTTAATGCCATTGCTTTTCTTTTCTATTTTATATATAATTAAGATGGTGATGGTATGAAGGTATTATGTATTGGACATGCCGCTTACGATATCACAACCCCTGTAGATATGTTCCCGAAGGAAAATACAAAAAATCGGGTACCAGAAAGAATAGAATGTGGGGGAGGACCTGCTGGAAATGCTGCCTACCTACTAGGAAAATGGGGAGTAGATACTTATTTTGCTGGCATCGTCGGGGATGACTTATATGGCCATCGTATTATGGGAGAGTATAATCGTGTGGGTGTCCATATGGATTATATGCAAATGAGCAAAGATCACATAACTGCTTCTAGTTATATCATTGCAAATCGTGAAAATGGAAGCAGAACGATTTTAACTTATCGTCCAAGTGATATGCAAATGGAAGATGTGGAATTTCAAATTACTCCAGATATCATTTTAGTAGATGGTCAAGAGCCAGAAATTTCAAAGAAAGCAATTAATCAGTTTAAAGATGCGATTAGTATTATTGATGCAGGGCGAACTAAGAAAGCTGTTCGTGAATTGTGTCGAATGGTTGATTATATTGTTTGTTCTAAGGACTTTGCGGAAGCAACGAGTGGAGTTAGTATTTTTGACCAAGAGAGTTTGGAATATGCTTTCCACAAATTGGAAGAAGAATTTCACACATGTATTATTGTTACGTTGGAAGCTACGGGTTGTGCTTACCGTAACGAAGAGGGAAAAGTGGAAATTGTTCCTTCCCTCAAAGTCAAAGCAGTGGACTCGACAGGAGCAGGAGATATTTTCCATGGTGCATTTACTTATGGCATTTCTCAAAACTGGCCGATGCGAAAGATATTGCGGTTTGCGAATTTAGCGGGAGCGATGTCCGTTACTCGTGTTGGAGGTAGAAATTCTATTTTCGAATTAGAGGAAATGATGGAAGTATATAATGAAGCTCAGTGATGTCATTTTTATCGATCAATTTCCAACCTTAGATTTACATGGCTTTGATCGAGATTCAGCAAGAGTGAAGATTAATGAGTTTATCCAAGATAATGTGACGATGGGAAATGAATTTATTACTATTGTCCATGGTGTAGGTAGTGGCATACTAAAACAGGAAACTTTAGAGACATTACGAAGAAATAAAAATGTAGTAGAATATCAACTTTTTAAAGGAAATATAGGCTGTACGATAGCAAAAATCCAGAAAAAATGAAAAATTTTAAAAAAATTCATCAAAAAATTTGACAATGAGAAAAAAATGTGGTAGGATATGAGCCATCTCATTGAAAAGGGGGAGATATTATGTACGAAGAAAGAAGAGAAAGTTTTTCAGTAAGAGATTTAATCTTACAAGTTTTATTCATAGTATTATTTGTCTTTATATTAATATGGCTATTCCCAACTAAGAGTTATATGAAGAACTACATTGATAATAATGTCGATGGAAACAATACCGTTGTCCAAGGAGGATATGACTTAGATCAATTAGCAGTTTTATATAATCAGATTTTTGCAAATAATATTGCTACTATGAAAGAGGCTGCTATATCTTATTATACAACTGATAGGTTACCTGCTAAGGTCGGAGATACCGAAAAGATGACCCTTCAACAAATGTATGATAAGCATTTGGTATTAACTTTAAAAGATAAAAATAATAACGCATGTGATGCTACAAAATCTTATGTTTCAGTAACGAAATATGAAGATGAATATCAAATGAAGGTTAATTTAAGTTGTGGTTCTGAGGAAGATTACATTATTGTTTACTTAGGATGCTACGATTATTGTGAGGCAAGTGGTGTTTGTGAAAAACAAACTACTACAACAACTCCTACAAAACCTTCAACAGGTTCTGGAAAGAAAGAAACTGTTAAGAAAGTAGTAGAAGTTACCGTTAATAACTACTATGAAAATTGTGATTGTGAGAAACCAAAATATTACTGTCAAGTAGTAGGTGGTAAGTATTACGATGCTAAAGGAAAGTCAGTTTCTAAGGAAGCTTATGAGAAATCATGTGGAACTGCTAAGAAAAAATATATTTGCGAATACAAGAAAGTAACCGGTGGAAGCTGGGGAGATTGGGGAAGTTGGTCTAGTTGGACAGAAACTAAAATCACTCCAAGCGATAATACACAAGTTGAAACAAAATCTGAACGTGTAGTAGTAGGATATACGGAAAAGAAAGTAAAAGTTGGTACAAAACTTGAGACTTATCTTGAAAAATATCAAACTTCTAAAGAACTTTCAGGTTATACATATGAAAAACAACAAACAGGCTACACAACAGAAAAAGAGATTTCAGGTTATACAACGCAAAAAGTACAAGTAGGTACTAAAAAAGTACAAGTAGGTACGACTACTAAAACAATTACCAAGAAGGTTGCCGCTGGTACTACAAGACAATGGGTATCATCAGGATCAGGAACAACGATTCCTTCTGATACAAAAGAATATGTCTATGTAAAAACAGGCTCAACAACTTCACAAAGCTGTTCAGGATGTGCAACAACTACGATTTATACTTGGGATGTTTATAAACTTACAACTGTTTATAAGACGGTAACAGAAACTGTTGATGAACCAGTCTATAGAACAGAACCAGTATATGAAACAAGACAAGTTCCAGTATACACGACTAAAAAAGTTCCAGTATACACGACTAAAAAAGTTCCAGTATATAAGACAAAGAAAACACCAGTATATGCAACTAGAGAAGTTGATGTATATGATACTGTTAGCACTCCAGTATATGATGTGAAAACATACTATCGTGCTAGAACAAGAACTTATAAAGGTGGATCTACTGATATTAAGTGGAGCACATGTGACCCTGTTGATAAGAAATTAACAGATCAAGGTTACTTCTTAACTGGTAATGTAAAGGAAGCATAAAAAAGCGTTGGAAAACGCTTTTTTTGTTTGACATCAAAAATCTTATATGTTATCATAAATTTAGAATAAGAATAATATAATATTATAATAGGAAGGGGTGTACTGTGAAAGAGACTTATCTATTTGATTACGTAAATGAAAACGAATTTAAAAAGTTAGAGCGTTCTCTAAAGAAGTATAATATGCTTGCATACAAAAAATTGTATTTCGAGTATTACCCAGCCTTAAAGGAAGGAAATTTTTTAGGAAAATTAATTTCGACAAATAAGACAAATGGAACTCAAACTTATGAATTAAAATTACCAACGGATGCCTTATTTTCTAAGGTTCATGGTGATATTAAACTATACTATTTAGTTTATGAAAAAGAAAAGATTGTCATGTTGGACAAGTTTGAACCAACGGATATCTTAAGTGAAGGTCATGCTAGTGAATTAGTTACTTATAAAGGTGTTATGGTATCTAAACAACATTCTGATAAAGACATGTTTAAAATTAATTTATTAAATATGTTAGATAAATAGAGTTTTTAACTCTATTTTTTTATGCCTTTAATATGATATAATGACAATAGGGATAGGTGATATGATGAATTCATATTATTTGGATGTTCCCAATGACAATATTGGGGCATATTTTAGTAGTGAGCAATTGGATTTACTATCTATTATCCAATGTCGTAGTCATCAGGAATTAATACAGTTTATCATGGAATGTGCTCAACTAAAGGGTGTATACCAAGAAGACAAAATGAAAGAATTTTATGAGAGGGATTTGGATGAGGTAAAGAAAGAGGTTTTTGCGTCTTATCAAAAGACCCTTGTACCTCATGATAGCACTCGAGAAACAGTATTAAATAATACTTTAGAACATTTATCTCTTAAGCAAGAAGATATCGATGCTATCCATGATGCTTCTAAAAATAAACAAATACCATCTATAAAGGATTACGCAGAAGAGTATATTAGGAGTCATTATCCAGAACGTTATCGAGAAATTTTTAGACAGTTTCAGCGCTTTGTTTCTATTGAACGTGATCAAAACAAAATGGATATATTGTATGAAGAACTTTCTTTAGTAAATTCAAAATTATCATCATTCAATACCTTATTACTAGGATCAGGGAGACCCGAAATGGTTATTAATGAGTTTTTGATAGGAGATAAGGAACACCAATTTGATTATTATTTCGCAATGAGAGATTTTGATTTTGCTTATCGAAATAATAAGCACGTTAGGTTTCACTCTCTTCTTACCAAATGGTCTTGTGAACATTTCTTCCAAGGAAGATCAAAAGAGGAGATTTGTCAAATATTAAAAGAGTATGTAAAAGCAACCATTGATTTTGTAAATGAATACAATCGCACACATCGTTTACCAGATGGAACACCTGTTATTCAAGCAATTGATCTATTGAATGAACTTGTTAGTTTTGATGAAAATGCACAGGGAGAATACGAAAATATTTGGGAGACAAATTATGGTATTAGTATCTCTGACATATGTGAAATATTTGAGTATGCGAAAAGTCACAAACCTCAAGGAGTTAGTTATTTATATAATGAACCTTTTTTAGAAAATTCTAAAAGAAGAAAAAAAGTATTAGAAGTTTTACAATCTATTAATGCTACATCGAATGGTTTGATTGATACATTAGGTTCGCAAACACATATAACTTTTACAACAGAAGAAGCAAATATTCAAAAATGCTTTCAAGATTTTAAAACTTTACAGGATACACAGGGTATGAATATTCAAATAACAGAATTTGATTTATCGCTAGGAGAAAATGAAATTTTAAATTTGATGAATAATCCTTCACTATCCATTACTTATGAAGAACTCTACAATATGAAGAAAAAAAAGGTGGAGCAGATTTCTTCTATTGTTAGAGAATCAGGTGTTTTATTACAAGGAATTTCTTACTGGTCTTTAACAGACCATATCGATTGTAATTTAGAACGGATTCGCAGTAAATTTTTGGAAAGAGGCATGTTAGATAAAGAACATCTTGATCAATTTTCTACTGTTTGTGGTGGATTGATTCCGACAGCTTTAATGATTCCTGTAAAGGAAATTATGCAGGAGAAAGTAGATGCTCCTAAGAGCATGTAATATATTATTTTATAAAAAGAAAACTACTTTTTAATAAGAAGTAGTTTTTTTGTAATACTTATAGAGGATACACTATAATTCAAATAAATATATATTTTCTAAATATTTTTCTCTAAATAAATGATTCCCTATATACTTTCCACCAAGATGCTTATAAAAATCATTGGAAGGGTTGCCATCTAAACAACCAATTACTAATTTTTTGATTCCTTTTTTCATGATATTTTTAACAGCATAATCATATAGCAATCTACCATAACCATTTCCGTGATATTCTTTTAGAATATATAAAGAGTGTATTTCGGCAGCATTTTCATATTTATCGCTATCTAAAGTATAATAAATCCAACCAATGATTTTGCCTTGTAACGTTAAGACATAATAATCCATTGAATTATTAGCACTATTTCTTAATTTTTCAGCATTTTTTTTAATATTATCAGCATCTAATAGCCCTTTTAAAAAATCGTCATCCACAATTCCTTGATATGTGGTATTCCATACAAGGGCGATAGCATGGGCTAATTCCTCCGAGTCTTCTATTTCTCTTTTTCTAATGGTAGTTCTCATCACGATTCTCTCCTTGCAAACAATATTCATTTAATCTACATATAAATTTTAACATAATTTTATGTATTTTAAAACATAGCACGAGTATCAATCAAATTGATGATGTAGTTATCTACAACTTTTGTATAGTATAAATAATATTTTTTTGCACGTTGTTTTTCACTAATACCATTTTTATAAAGTAACGGTAAAAGAATTGCTACAAAATTATTAATTTTCTAG
Organism: uncultured Bacilli bacterium; assembly: GCA_947629445.1. Lineage (GTDB taxonomy): Bacteria > Bacillota_I > Bacilli_A > RF39 > UBA660 > UBA5578. The sequence continues at coordinate 7,147 of CANRDU010000001.1, read as the reverse complement.
GTATTTTGATAAGCATATCATAATAACCTAATGGCACTGGTGCGTATAAAGAAGAAGCCGAATAACTAATCAATATATTGTACATTCCAATGAGTATTCACAATAAGCGTTAAAGTTCGTTACTTATATGTTATAATAACTGTAGAGAAGTAAGAGATATTTATCAAAAAAATAGTTTTAAGTATAGTTTGTAGCATTATGGTATTAGGATTATGTGGATGCTATACGAAAGAAGATAAAGAATTTGAAAAAATTTATAAAAAACAAGCAAAGGAAAATGCTATTAATTATATAGAAAATAAATATGGATTTACCCCAAAATTTATATCGGCTCATTGTCTAAAAATGAGTAATGATATTTATACAAATACATGCAATGGGAATCATATGTCAGTTCAATTAGAATATAATAATAAAATTTTTTATGTAGATATAATCGGAAATGAGGTTAGTATCGAAGGTAAAGATAACTACCAAAGTGAAGAAATTGTTGCTAGTTTAATGAAATTATTACCAGACTCAAATAATATTTATATATATCGATTATATTATAGAGAATATGGTAACGATGTTAACATAACGAATGGTATCAATCTTAGCGTTAATACTTATTATGATGGAAACAATTTAAGTGATGTACTCAAGGATGTTAAACTGTTAGGGGTATTTGAGTATGTAAACCATGATCGTTTTGAAAATATGAAAAACAATCTGATTTCATCTTATCCGATGTTTGAAAAAATGTTTATAATTAATTTTAAATCAATCGCTGATTATAATGCTGCGGATACAATGGGATATAATTTAAGCGGTACTTATAATAAAACAGAAGAGATTATTAATGATAATTCTCCATATATAAAAGATGCTATTTTAAAAGATTATGATAGAGTACATTATTATAATTTTGAATAAAAAAATATAAATTAACAGATATTACAATTGTTGAAAAATTACAAACTATTCTTAATAGTTGGCTAGCCGATAGCGGTGTGTGTTACTATTTTGAAAAATGATGTTTAAAGTCAAGTGTTTTAAAAAGACTTGGCTTTTTTATTGCAACAAAAAACTAACATTTCTGTTAGCGTTTATTACTCTCGTAATTATGATACGAGTATTAATCAAAGTGGTGCGAGTGAAGGGAACTTACACTTTTTGAAATAATCTAGAAAGGACAAATGTATTTTGTTGTTTATGATGAAGATGACAATATTGTCGCTTATCTTGATTCTCTTGATGAATTAATTTCTTTTTTTAATTTTAAAGCTCCAAAAAAAATACATAAACATTGTTGGAAGAATCGAGATAAAGCTCAAATAAACTATTGTGGCGTTTATTATTATGTCTATAAATTTTTTTGAGAGGTATAACCTCTCATTTTTTTGTGTTATAATTTTAATTGATAAATTTCGGATTTATCAAGATTATAAAAATTTGGCAAGTATTGAAAAACTCAATCTGCAACTTTTGCGCGAGCGTTTTAGCGCCGCGCATAAAGTTGTATCGGTACCCCCCATACTAATAGGGGGGTAATAAATACATAAAAAGAGGTGTTTGACTTTGAAAAATAAGATAAAACTCGTTATTTACCCCTATACTTGTTTTAATTCCCTATTTTTTGTTTGATAATTATGTGAAAGAATATAAAGTGCGTTGGTTATTTTAGATATAAAAAAGAACGATACATTTAAATCATGATTGCGATATTGATTAGATCTAATTTCACTTTAGCGTGGTTAGTGTATTTTCCTGCTTTAGCCTTTATGCCGCGAAAGTAGTTGACTTTCCCATGGGTTTTTGATACAATACTTTCGTACAAAAAGGAAAAAGGAAGAATCAATCTTCCTTTTGAATGATTAACATTCCATTTTTTACCTGGAATATTAATCCGTATTTTTTATGAAGCCTTTCAGCCTGTTCGAGCGTTAAGGCTTTTTTTGTTTTTTTCATAACGTTCTCCTTTCTAGTCCTTTTTGGACGATTCGTCCTAATCAAAAACCTATGGGAGATAAAGTCAACTAACCGTGGAATAAATTCTTATATTTTTTTTATAATGGAGCGTGGTGATGAATGAACCTATCGGTTCTTTCATCACTTAGCGGCCCCTTATCATGAGCCGAAATATTGTCAAGGGCGGACGTAGTCCGTTTATCTAGACCCTTGATAATATGTAGGCGAATGAGGATCTTCTTCGAGTGCTCCCGCACATTTCGAAGCGTTGAATCTCATGTACGCATAGATTAGCTAAAGTGAAATTTCTTTGCACCAACTGGAGTTTGACTACCAATAAGGCAGAAAGCATTCACCCCAGGAGCAATCATGATTCCATGGCCAGTCACTTAGGTTATGGCCTAGAATAGGCAAAAAAAGTTGTTATATTGGCAACTTTTTTCTTTTTAGTTCTTTTTTAATGAAATCTATTAATTTTATGATAAAATAAATTTATAGGTAGGTGGTGTCATGAAGTGAATTTGAAAAATATAGAAATTTCTATATAATAATCTTCTCGGAGCTTGAGGAGATGATATATGAAATTTGAGGACGCGTACGAAGAGTACAAAATATATGCTCGAAATCGGCATAAAAAACAAGGATTTTATACATTGACCAAGGATTTTAAAAATCATATTTTACCTTATTTTAAGGGAAGAATAGTTTCTTCTTTAACCACCGCTGATATAATTAATTGGCAAACCGAAATTTTGAATAAGCATTTTAGTTATAATTTTGATCGGAATTTATATTATACTTTCAGTGCTTTTATTGAGTTTTGTGTCAATTATTCCTATCTAGAATTTAATATTGTTTTGAAAGTTGGAAATTTTAAAAGGACTATTTCTACAAGAGAGTATAAGTATTATAATTCTCGACAATTTAGGATATTTTATCGGTATTTAGATGATTATGTTTTGAAACAATATTTTTATTTTATTTTCCATTTTGGTACTAGACCTGGAGAAGCTATGGCTTTAAAATTTAGTGATGTATACGGTGGATATTTGTATATACACAATAATATTCAAAGAAGAGGGAATAGAGAGCTTGATACCCCTAAGAATCAATCGTCGGTTCGTTATATTAATCTTTCTTTTCTAATGAGATGGAAACTATTTTGTTTAAAATGTTATTATGAAAAAAAGTATGGTCGTGTATATGATTATTTTCTTTTTGGTGGTATGAAACCGTTAGCACCTACGACTATTGATAGGAAAAAGAAGATAGCATGTGAAAAGGCTGGTTTGTTTGAAATCACGCAACATCAATTTAGGCATAGTTATGCGACTAATAAGATCCATAAAGGAGTTCCTATAGATGTTGTTTCTAAAGATTTAGGACATAGTACTGTTTCAATGACTGTAGATGTTTATTTACACACTGAAAAAAGACAACCGAGTTGTCTTTTCACAGGATTTGATTTTTTTAATACACTGACCAAGGGTTTTAAAAAAATTACTAAATCTATTATCACATTTTTCATGTAATAATCAAAATAAATGGTGCGAGTGAAGGGACTTGAACCCCCATGCCTTGCGGCGCTAGATCCTAAGTCTAGTGCGTCTGCCAATTTCGCCACACTCGCAGAATAATGGTGGATCTTGTAGGACTCGAACCTACGACCGTCCGGTTATGAGCCGGATGCTCTAACCAACTGAGCTAAAGATCCAAAAATCCTAAGTACTTTTATAATATACCATAATTAAAAAATGTTTGCAAGAGAAATATCTGAATTTCTAGAATTCATCAAATGTAGATAGTAGAAAATAGATGCACAAATGAAGATAATGTGTTATACTATAAAGTAGAGGATTGGGAGGAGAAATATGAAGAAGAAAATTGTTACTGGCATTGTTGCTGTTATTATTGTTGTTTTGTTATTTTTTGGAATTCAATTCATTGCGAAGAAGGGACAACCATCAACTCTTCCAACATTGGCTAATAACCGTGATACGAATTCAGAATCTAACTCGAATGATGAAAGTAACTCACTGGAAAATTCCAATACCAATGTAGAAAGTAATTCTAATACAAGTTCTAACACGAATACGAATACTAGTACCAATACGAATACTCATAGTAATTCGAATAGTACATCTAATTCTACACAAAATACGAATACCAACAGTCATACGAATACAAATAGTCATACGAATAGTAACAGTAATTCTAGTACTCCTAACGAGACTATTAGTGAAAAAGTAGAGCGTACTTTAAATAGTATGACATTGGATGAAAAAATAGGGCAAATGATGATTATCGATTATCAAAAGGCTTATGATAGTACTTTAGAAAAGAGATTAAAAGATATTCAACCAGGTGGTTTTATATTGTTTAAAGCTAATTTCACGACTTATCAGAAGACGGTGGATTTTGTTAAAAAGGTGAAAGCTACTTCGGATATCCCGATGTTTATTTCTGTTGATCAAGAAGGTGGTGGGGTTCAGCGTTTACAAGGACTTACCGATAAAAAAGCTATTTATATTCCTTATATGCAAGATCTTGGAAACACAAAAGATACAACATTGGCGAAAAATGTTGGAAAGGTAATGGCGGAAGAAATGCGTGTTTTTGGTATTAATATGGATTTTGCTCCTGTTTTGGATGTTTATTCGAATCCTAATAATCAAGTAATTGGTAAAAGGGCATTTGGTAAAACGAGTGATGTAGTAAGCAAGATGGGAATAGCTCTTGCTGAAGGTCTAGAAGAAAATGGTATTATTCCCGTTTATAAGCATTTTCCAGGTCATGGTAATACTTCTGTTGATTCTCATGTATCTCTTCCTATTGTTGATAAGACAAAAAAAGAACTTTATGACCTTGATTTAATTCCTTTTCAAAATGCGATTAAAAATGGTGCGGATGTCATTATGATTGGGCATTTAGCAGTTCCATCTATTACGGGGGATAATACACCAGCATCGCTATCTAAAACATTAATTACGGATTTTTTGAAAAATGAGATGGGCTATAAAGGATTAGTAGTTACGGATGCATTAAATATGGGAGCTTTAACGAAGTATTATTCTACTGATCAAATTCCCGTTAAAGCGATAGAAGCAGGAGTTGATTTATTATTAATGCCTGCTTCTCCTGAGAAGGCTAGAACGGCAATTAAGAATGCTGTTAAGAACGGAAAAATCTCAGAGAAAAGAATTGATGAGTCTGTTCGTAAAATTTTGACATTGAAATATGAAAGAATAGAGAAGAATTATAATCAGTATCTTTCTTCTTCCTATTTAAATAGTAAATCTCATCAATCTATCATCAATCAAATTCCATAGTAAAGTTTCCTTTTTCACTCGATAATAACGTTGTCAAAAAATATACGTTGTGGTATAATTTAATGTAGGATAATAAATTAATATAAAAATAGAAATAAAATTTGACAAAAGGGGAAAAAAATGTTAACATATACGCTGTCTTTGAAAGAAGGGGGAAATATATGAAATTAAGAATTTATTTTGACAAGTTGAAAAATGCTACATTACATAAGGAAGGATTATTGAAAAAAACCGCAGGAATTGCTTTAAGTGCAACTGCTTTAGCAACTGTTCTTACGGCTTGTGGTCAAACTCAGAATGTGGATACAAGTGATACACCAACAACAGACACTTCTGCTGTTGAAACTGGTGGAGATCTTACAGAAACAGATGTTACTTGGAATGAGGAAGCTTATCAAAGTTATGTAGCAGATGACACTCTTATGGAAGATGAGTGGTCTCAATTTATCGAGGATAGTTATTCTATGTTTTCAGGAAAGATTAACAATCAGGATAAAAAGGATTTTGAGAGTGCGATGATTTTGTTAAATATTAATGCATTAGATGAAGCTGGAAAGGGTATTTTACTTAACCACTATAAAGACGGACAAGATGTAGAAAGAGAATTAGATAGATTATATTCTTTATTATCTCAAGTTCGTGAGTGGAATACTGAAATCACTTCTGCAGATGATTATGTTTCTTTTGCAGATGTCATGTTAAATGAAAACGATCAAATTATTTTATCTGCTTTAGATGACTATGCAAAAGAAGTAATTACTTTAAGACAAAATTTAACAGAAGAAAATGAAGCAAGAATTCAAGAGATTTTCAATATTGTAAGAGATTTTGTTACTGGTAAAGGAACTATTAAAGTAACAATCGACGGTGAGGAAGTTGATGTTGCTGAAATTCATTTATCACGTGGAGCTGTATTTGCTGCTGAAAATGTTGCTCAAGATATTTCTGTATTATCTAGAAATATTGTTTCTGAAGAAGAGAGAACTGAGTTAGATAATCAATTGAGAGATCAAGATGCTTTGGCAGCTACGCAAACGGTTATGAATACTTATCTTGGAGCAGCATCTGCGATTTTCCCAGGACAAAATGTAGACGAGAGAAATTCTATCGTAGAGACATATAATCAAGGTCTTGCTATTATTACTGGGGAATTACAAGAAATGGGTGTAACTGCTGATGAAGCAAAAGCATTATATACGTTAGCTAATATTGATTTCTTTATGGATAGTGTTAATAGTCAAGATGCATTTGCTGACATTTATCGGGATGGATTCTCTATTAATGATATGTTTAAACAAGCGGAAGAAGCTGTTAGAAAGATTCAAATTCATGATGATCAAAGTACAGAAGTGTATGATATGGCTCGTTTGTTTATGGCAGATGAAGAAGATGCAATTTCTTTAAGAGCATTTACAAATATGGCTCACGGAATTGTTTCTACCGATGCTTCCGTAGTTGCTAATACCGCTAACACTGTAAAAGGATATTCACAATTCTCTAGAGATGTTACCGTTAATTATCAAACTACTCGTGAAGATGGTACTGTTGAAACGCATTCATTAGATAAGCGTGTTCTAAGTAAGGGAGCTGCTCAAATAGCAAATCTATATTCTTTTTATTCCGTAATGAACAATAAGCCAGCTTATGGTAGACTTGCAGACGCTATTATTCCACTTGTAGATGGTTCACAAGCTGGATTAGATCCTTATGACCAAATTGTATTAGAGGTACAAGATTATTGTGTAAGAAATAATATTGTTGCCTTTGATTATGAAATGGGAGCTACAAAATAAAAGGTTCTTTGTCAAATAGTGTTGGTAGACAATAAATTTGATAAATGAGTCTAATTATAGAGGATGATGAAAATC